>NZ_MSJP01000048.1 GCF_014596525.1 Streptomyces sp. CBMA291 | reverse complement strand
CCCCCCCCCCCCCCCCGCCCCCCCCCCCCTCCCCCCCCCCCCCCCCCCCCCCCTCCCCCCCCCCCCCCCCCCCCCCCCCCCCCCCCCCCCCGCAGCCCGCCCTGTGGCCGCGTCCGGCCGCGCCCCGAAGTCCCCGCCACGGCCCAGGTCGAAGACGCAGGCGGCGGGCACCACCGGCACCACGTGCGCCGGATCGGGGCCCACCCTGACCCCCCGGTGCCGCTCCTCAAGCCAGGCCATCACCCCGGAAGCCGCGTCGAGGCCGTACGCGCTGCCGCCGGTCAGGACGATCGCGTCGATCCGCTCGACGACGTTCCTCGGGTCGAGCGCGTCCGTCTCCCGCGTCCCGGGACCGCCGCCCCGCACGTCCACGGCGGCGACCGCGCCGCCCACCGGGGCCAGCACCACCGTGGTGCCGCTGAGCGCCCCGGACCCGGCCACGCGCGCGTGGCCCACGCGTACGCCGGGGACGTCGGTGAGGGCGTCGGCGCGGGCGGGGCGTCCGGGACGTTCGGGACGTTCGGGCTGAGTCATGGGCCCTGCCTACCACGCGTACGGGCGCGGCGGGCCCTTCCCCGCAGGGGTCAGCCGGTCTCCGGCCGGTCCCGGGTCGCCGGGTTGCCCGCCGTCAGGGTCACGCCGATCGCCACCGTGGCCGTCGCGACCAGACCGGTGGCCAGGACCGCCCAGCGGCCCGCGAAGGAGCACAGGAGCACCGCGAGCGACGCCACGGGCAGGACGAGCTGCTGGGCGAGACCGACCTTGAAGTGGCGGGCGTGGAGCAGCCATACGGACATCAGGTACAGGGCGGTGGGGATGGTCACCGCCGCCGCTGCCGCGAGGGCGCCGATGTGGGCCTTGCCCACGGCCTGTTCGACGGCGATCTCCAGGCCCGCGCCGACGGCGGCGACCGAAGCGAAGATCACATAATGGCCGTATCCCCACAGGAAGCCCTGGCGGCTGGACCGCAGCAGGGTGTGCGCGGGCGCGACGAAGTAGATCCACCAGGCGGCGAAGACGAGCAGCAGACCGCCCACCGCGATCGGCACGAGCCTGTCGAGGGCGTCGTGTTCGACGATGCCGGTCTTCACGGCGACCGTCGCGGCGGCGACGGTCTCGCCGAGCACGATGATGGTGAACAGGCCGTACCGCTCGGCGATGTGGTGCGGATGCCAGGCGCTCGGCAGGTCCCTCTCCGCGAACAGCGGTACGGCCAGCTCGGCCGGCACCATGACCAGGAAGACCCAGCCCCGGGCGGGCTCGGGCAGCAGGACGAGCGCGAGCCAGCCGATCTGGACGAGGGCCACCCCCGTCGCGTACCGCAGGCACATCGTCCGCTCCACCGGGTCGACGGCGTGCCGTGCGGCCCGCAGCCACTGCGAGGCGAGCGCGAGCCGCATCACGACGTAGCCGAGGTAGACGCCGAGGAAGTCGTGCGTCTCGAAAGCGCGCGAGACCCCGGCGGCGAGGACGAGCACGCCCGCGATCTGGAGCAGGGTGACGAGCCGGAACAGCACGTCGTCGTTGTCGTACGCCGAGGCGAACCAGGTGAAGTTCATCCAGGCCCACCAGATCGCGAAGAAGACCATCGCGTAGTCGAGGACGCCCTGCCCGGCGTGGCCCCCGGCGACCGCGTGCACCAGCTCGGCCCCCGCCTGGGCGATGGCGACGACGAAACACAGGTCGAAGAAGAGTTCGAGCGGGGTGGAGACCCGGTGCGACTCCGCGCGGGACCGCGCGGTCAACGGCAGAAACGGTTGTGTCATGACCCCAGCACACCAGAGCGGACACGTCGGGGTGCCGAGGCACGCGTGACGGGGGCGGGGTGAGAGGGGCGCGGCGGGGGTGGGGCGCGGCGGGGTGAGGTGAGGGTGGGGCGAGGTGAGGTGGGGTGGGGGCGAGGTGAGGTGGGGAACCTCGCGGGGGCTTCCCTTGCGGGGGCCCTGGGACGGGGGCTTCCCTTGCGGGGCTCCTGGGGTGGGGCCCTCGTGCGGGGCTTCCCTTAGGGGGCGCCCGTGCCGGGTCTCCCTTACGGGGTTCTCTCGCCAGACCCTCCCTTACGGGTGTCCCCACCGGGCTCTCCCTTACGGGTGTCCCTTACCGGGCCGTCCCTTACGGGGGCTTCCCGCAGGGTTTCCCCTGCGGTCACCGGCCCCGGCTTCCCTGCGGTCACCGGCCCCGGCTTCCCTGCGGTCACCGGCCCCGGCTTCCCTGCGGTCACCGGCCCCGGCTTCCCTACGGACACGGCGCGGGCTTCCCCTGCGGTCACCGGCCCCGGCTCCCCCGCGGGCACGGCTCCGGTTCCGCCTGTGCGTAGCGGGTCGCTATCAGGGTCGCCAGTCGGGTGTGGTCCGCGAGCGGGGCCGACACCGCCCAGGTGTCCGGGAGCCGTGCGAGCGTCCGGGTGAAGCGGCCCGGGGCGAGCAGATGGGCGGCGACCGCGACCCGCCGGAAACCGGCCGCCCGCAACCGCGCGACCTCCTCCGCCGGGCCCGGCGCACCCGCCGAGCAGTACGCCACGGCCACCGGCACCCGTACCGGAAGCAGCGCGCGCAACTGCCGCGCCGCCGTGCGGGTGCCGTCGGCGCCGCCGGGAC
>NZ_MSJP01000047.1 GCF_014596525.1 Streptomyces sp. CBMA291 | reverse complement strand
GCGCAAGCGGACCGGAGGCCTCGTGGCGGTGGCCCTCGTCGCGGTGCTCGTCGCGGGCGGTGTCGGCGGCGGCATCGGCTACTGGGCGGCGGAGCGGGGCGACACCGGTTCCCGCTCGACGACGGTCGCCTCCGGCGAGGCCCCGGCGTCCTTCAAGCGGGAGCCGGGCACGGTCGCGGCGGTCGCGGCGCAGGCGCTGCCGAGCGTGGTCACGATCCAGGCGAAGTCCGGCGGTCCGCAGGGCGAGGGCGGCACGGGCACGGGCTTCGTGTACGACCAGGAGGGCCACATCGTCACCAACAACCACGTGGTGGCGTCGGCGGCCGACGGCGGCACGCTCTCGGTGACGTTCCCGGACGGAAAGTCGTACGACGCGGAGGTCGTCGGCCGGGCGCAGGGGTACGACGTGGCCGTACTGAAGCTGACGAACGCGCCGAAGGGCCTGAAGCCGCTGCCGCTGGGCGACTCGGACAAGGTGGCGGTCGGCGACTCGACGATCGCGATCGGCGCCCCGTTCGGTCTGTCCAACACGGTGACGACGGGCATCATCAGCGCCAAGAACCGCCCGGTGGCCTCGGGCGACGGCGCGGGCGGCAGCAACTCGTACATGAGCGCGTTGCAGACGGACGCGTCGATCAACCCGGGCAACTCGGGCGGTCCGCTGCTCGACGCGAGTGGCGCGGTGATCGGCATCAACTCGGCGATCCAGTCGACCAGCAGCGGTTTCGGCCAGTCGCAGGCGGGCTCGATCGGCCTCGGTTTCGCGATCCCGGTCAACCAGGCGAAGAACGTGGCCCAGCAGCTGATCAAGACGGGCAAGCCGGTGTATCCGGTGATCGGCGCGACGGTGAACATGAACCAGAAGGGCGACGGCGCCATGATCGCCCCGCAGGGCTCCGGCGGCTCGCCCTCGGTCTCCCCCGACGGCCCGGCGGCGAAGGCGGGCCTGAAGGCGGGCGACGTGATCACGGGCTTCGGCGACCGCCAGATCGACAGCGGTCCCACGCTGATCAGCGAGATCTGGACCCACAAGCCGGGCGACTCGGTCGAGATCACCTACGAGCGCGACGGCAAGACGGCCAAGGCGACGGTGGTCCTCGGCGAGCGCACGGGCGACAGCTGACGGCGTACGGACGCCGACTGAGCGCGCGTACGGACGGCGGCTGAGCGTGTGGACGGGCATCGGCTGAGCGCGCGTACGGACGTCGGCTGAGCAGCGCGTACGCGCGACAGGGCCGACTCCGCGCGTACGAGCGGACAGCCGACCGCTCGTCCGGACAGCTGACCGCTCGTACGGACAGTGGACCGCCCGTCCGGACGGCAGAGGTACCGATCGGAAGGGGCGCACCCGCAGCGGGGGCGCCCCTTCCGGCTCGCGGACCCCACCCTCGCGCGCCGACCCGGCTGCCGTTTCCCCGGCGTTGGCCGACCGGCGGGGCGGCGGGCGCGTGCGGCAGACTGAGGGACTGTGACCGATGGCTCCCTGATCGTCAGTTCCGTCCCCTACTTCGCCCAGTGGGCGTCGCCCCGGCTGGTGCGCGAGATCGTCTCGGGTGGGCTGCGGGCGGCGGACGACCCGCTGTGGGCCGCATACGGGGCGAAGACGCCGGAGGAGTACGAGTGGTGGTCCTGGCGCCTGTGCGGCGTCGCGTGCCTCCGCATGGCGCTCACGTACTGGCTCGATACGGCCCCCGCACCCCTCGAACTCGCTGCCGAGTGCGTCGAGGCCGGAGCCTATGTGAAGCGCGAGGACGGGCTGGACGGTCTGATCTACGCCCCCTTCGCCACGTACGCGACGAACCGCTGGGGCCTTCACGCCGAGTCGCGCCCCCGACTGCCGGCGGACGAGATCCCGGCCCTGCTCGCCGCCGGAAGGCTGCCGATCCTCTCGGTGCACCCCTCCATCAGGGAGCCGCACCTCGTACCCCCGGCGCGGGGAGGGCACTTGGTCCTGGCCGTCGGAGCCACCGAGGACCACGTGATCATCCACAACCCCTCGGGCTTCCACGGCCTGTCGCAGGAGTTCGCCCGGGTCCCGTGGCCCGAGTTCGAGCGCTTCTACGCCGAACGCGGCGTGGTACTCGGCGCCCCCGGCACGGACCGAGGCCCCCGCACCACCGACAGGGCCGGTAGGCTGTAGCCGCCCTGCCCCAGGCGGGACGGGCAGAGGTGGGTTGCCCGAGCGGCCTAAGGGAACGGTCTTGAAAACCGTCGTGGCGCGAGTCACCGTGGGTTCAAATCCCACACCCACCGCTTGCAGGTCAGAGAGTTGGCAGGTCAGAGGGCGGGCCCCGGGGTACAGGGCCCGCCCTCCGCGTGCACTCTTGTCTCACCCTGAATCGCCCGTATCCCGGTCCTGACCAGTACGTGTGGGCCATGTGTGGGCCAGGATCGCGGGCTCAGCCGCCGTTGAGTCCCTGCTCGATGAGGGCGTTCGCCTTGTCCTGCTGCCCCCGAAGGATCTTGGCGTAGAACCGGAAGAGGACCGTGAGACTGTGCCCGGCCCGCCGGGCGACCTCCACCGGGTCCACGCCGGAATTGATCCAGAGGGACACCCCGGCATGGCGGAGGGAGTACGGCACGTCCGCGAGGGGTGTCTCAGCCTCCCGCGCCGAGAGTGCCTTGAGCCGGGCGGCGTCCCAGATCGCGCAGTACTCCGTGGAGTTGACGCGACCCCCCTCGGCGGCCCGGAACAGCGTGCCGTCGGCCGCCACCCCATACCGCTCCTTGTGCTCGCGGAGCATCGCCGTGAGGACCGGGGGGATGGGCACGGGACGGGTGGCCTTCCGCGCTCGCCGCTTCAGGCCCCGCTCGTCGTACGACTTCCCGTCGTCCGTCCAGCCGGAGCCGACCTCGGGGCGACTGCCAGCGAGAACCAGCTCGCCCCATCCGGTCTCCGGCAGCGTGCAGTCCGCGTCGCGCAGAGCCGCGATCTCCGAGGGGCGCATGGCGGCGTAGTAGAGGCACCCGAAGAACGCGGCCAGATGCTCTCCTCGCTCGCTGGTCTGCCGCACGGACTCGATGAGGGAGGCGGCCTGCTTCGGGTTGGGGACGTACCGGAAGTCGACCTCGTCGTCCGTCGTCGGGGCCGTCCAGTCCACCCCACCCAGGGGGTTCGCGGGCAGGATCGCTCGCTCTACGGCGTACCGCAGCACGTTGCTCAGCACCATGCGCTTGCGGTTCACCGTGTTGTCGGCGGCGGGGTTCCCGTCGAGCTTCACGGAGATGGCGTCCAGGGCGGTCCGCAGCCGGTCCGATCGGGCGACCTCTGTCATCTTGTACGTGTGCTCGGCGATCCAGGCGAGTGCGGCGGCGACGTCGGCCGGCGGCTCTTCGACCTGGTGCCGCAGCCGCAAGGTGCCTTCCTCGTCCCGTACCGCGCGGAAGGCCCAGCCGTAGAGCGCCTTCCGCAGCACGGGGGGCTTCGGGGCCCCTCGCGAGCTGGACGCGAACACCGGCGTGATGGTGGCCAGCGTCTCGGCGATGCTCGCGCGGTGCTTGGCCGCCGCCTTCGGCCACTTCATGAGCACGTACGCGGTGACGTGCTCGTACCAGGTGGGCGTGGTCAGCTCTGCCAGCTCGGAGGCCGGGATGCCGGTCTCCTCGTCGAACTGCTCGCGGTTGCGCAGCGCCGCGAGCAGTTCGGACCGCCGTCCGTCCGCCTGCGGCTTGAGTTTGAAGCTCCGGGAGTGGGGCCGCGCGCCGACCCGCCACCGCAGCTCAAACGGCCCGGGGCCCGCGTCGGGCAAGTCCAGGGGGCCACTCGATCAAATTCCGGGCAGGATCAAAGCCTGCCCGAGTTGCCGGACAGCGTAAGGCCCCCTGAACATGCCCGACCCCAACCCGAACAGGACACCGGCCAAAGCCGCTCCGACCACCGGCGTGGGCGAGGCGGGGGCCGTCCTTGCAACGGCCAACGAAGAGACGGAAGTTGATGGGCTCTGAGTTGACGAACCAATCGTGTTGCAGAGCCCCTTCCTGCTACGGTCATCCGTTCGCCGAGGAGGTCGTGATGAATGGATCCCTGCCCGTTGCTGCCCAGGTGGATCTGCGCCGTCAGCCGGTGGAAGACGTGCTGGAGCGCGTAGAAGAGGCCCTTCACGTGCGGCTGGATCGGCAGACGCTCGTACGCAAGCGCCGTTCCTTGGGAGGCCGTACGGGGCGGGGCACGTGGGTGCGGATCGAGCGGCGGGGATTCGAGCGGATTGGCCCGCAAGGGTGGAACGGGACCGAGGCCGCTGCCGTGCTGCAAGGGGTCGCGATGCCTGAGTGGTACCAGGGCCTGGCGTGGCGCGAGCCGGGCGAGCCGGTGATGTGGCGCGCGGATGAGCTGGAGCTGATCGCATCGTCATCTGTCGGCAAGGGCGCCCTGGTGCTCGAAGACCCGGGCCTGCCGGACGAGTGGTGGGATGCACTGAACGTCTCCCTGGACGCGCTTGCCTCACAGCAGACACCGCGGATCGCGACGCCCGACACGGTGACGATCACGCAGGAGCAGGTGACCCAGACCCTCGGGGCGATCTTCCCCGGGGTGGCCGATACGCGGATCGAGCGGTGGGCGCCGGCTCATGCGGATCTGACGTGGGCCAACGTGATGGGACCGGAGTTCTCGCTCATCGACTGGGAGGACTGGGGCATGGCGCCCCGGGGTCTGGACGCCGCAACGCTGTGGGGCAACGCGCTTGCCGTCCCGGGACTCGCTGACCGCGTCCGCCAGGAGCGGCGTGCGGACTTGGAGAGTCGGGACGGCAAGCTGATGTCGCTGTTCTTCCTGTCGAAGATCGTCGGACCGTACGCGTACGAGGAGGATCCGCTGCTGGCGCCGGCCCGGAAGGAGGCCGAGCGTCTGGTGGCCGAGCTTCAGCTCTGACGGAGCCCGTGGAGGGCGCGTAGGTACTGACTGACGGTGGCGGTGTCCACCTCCGCGCCCAGGGCCTGGACCAACTGGACCAGGTGTCCAGGGTCGTCAGTGCCGACCGCCACCGCAGAGGCGCTGGGCAGGTGGAATGCGGTCCGGAACGCCGCCTGCACGCGGGACAAACCATCGTGGGGCGGTCGGAGGAACGGGCGCGGGTCGAAGTCCTCCCACACCTGCCTGTGGCCACCACCGAAGGGGCTCATGCCCCAGGTCTCGCCCGCCTCCCAGGCGGTGCGCAGCACGGTAGTGGCATCGAGGAGGTCGATGCCCACGAGGAGACCGGCCCGGACCATGAGGATGTCCGGAGCCGGGAGGTCCTCCACGCGGACCATGCCGAGCGACTGCGTATCCCAGGAGGCCACACCCCAAGCGCGGCACAGACCGTCGCGGGCGGCGTCGGCCAGGGCGGTGCAGGCATTGCCGAGGAGGGCGTGGCCATCGGCAGGAGATAGGCCCGCAAGGCTCCGTTCGGGGTTGTGGAGGAACACGGTGTCAGGTTCCCTGCCGAGTTCCTTGGCCGCCCGCTCGACGGCCAGTCGCAGCCGGACCGGATCGAGGGAGTGCTCAGCGCCTCCGGCGCTCGGGAAGAAGCCGACCTTCGTGGAGAGGGTGAACCTCGGCAGTAGATCGGCGGCCGTCTCCGCCAATACCGCGTGTGAGCGGAAGCCGAGGTAGGGAGCCGCAGTGTCCAGGGCGGTGACGCCGAGGTCGAGTGCGGCCGTCAGGATGTCGCGGTGGTGACGAGACCGGTGTAGGCCGAGGACAAGGCGGGGGTCAGCTCCGTGCACAGTTCCTCCTTCAGCAGGATCTCGGCGAGCTGATCCACGTCTACGCCGGTCTTCTCGGCGGCGTCGGCGATGTCGACGGGGTGGCCGCTCAGCAGGAGGGCCAGGGCGGGGTACGCCTTACCGGCGAACGTGAGCTTCCTGCCCGCAGCGAGCACGTCCACGGTGTCGTGATGCTGCTCGATCACGGGCTCGAAGTCGGTGACGCACACGACGGCCGTGGGCTTGCCGAACAGGCCGGTGGCCGGGACGTGCCGGGCGGCCAGGCGTTCCCGCTCGCGGGCATCGAAGAAGTCCTGCGGAGTCAGCTTCGTAGCCAGCTCGGCGACGGCGTCGGTCAGGAGCCGCTGCTGTCCCTCCCACTGGCCGGGGGCGTTCCAACGACCCAGGTCGTACCGGAACAGCTCCTGCGTGCGGGCCTGGTCGGCGAGCCAGGCCAGCCAGTTCACGCCGACGCGCTTCACGATGCCGAAGGTGGCGTGGAGGCTGTAGCCGTCGCCTTGGTCGTCGCGGGTGGCCTGGTGCCAGAAGCCGCGCGGGATGTGCATCACGTCGCCGGGCTCCATGACGCCCTGCCAGACGATTTCCTCGCTGGGCTCGGCGTTGGGGGCGGAGTCGCGGTACATCGGAACCTTGCGCGAGGTGCCGCGGACTTCCCAGCTCTTTCGGCCGGCGAGCTGGACGATCAGGGTGTCGTGGTCGTCCCAGTGGAGCTTGAAGCCACTGGCGTCCTGGGTGGTCAGGTAGGCGTTCACCTGCACCAGCTCGCGGACCCACCACTGGAGAGCGCGGCAGGTGGCTTCCATGGCCGGGTCGAAGAAGTCGACCTCGTCCAGGACCATGGTGCAGCCCTCGCGCATCAGTCCGCCGACGCGGCGCATGTCGGCCATGGGGATGGCCTGTCCCCGCCGGGTGACGGAGGGCTGGATGTAGCGGCCGGGGTGCAGTTCGGCCCCGTCCTGGAAGATGCGGAACTGGGGCGTGGTGACGCTGCGACGCATCACCAGGTCGAGCAGCTTCCTGGGGTTCAGCAGGCGATCGAGCAGATCAAGGTCCTTGATCGCTCCTCGGGCGAAACCGGCTCCGAGTTCACCGGGCCCGTTCCAGCCGAGGGCCTTTTCCAGCGCGGTGACGAAGTGGTGGTCCACGTGTTCCTCCGGTCGGCGTCATGGGCGTGCGGGCCCGGGGGCCCGTCGTGGATGGCGGGCCCCCGGTTGGTGCGGGTGGGTACTACTCCTGCGGGAGGTTCAGGCCGTCGCGGTTCTCGCCGTCGTCGCCCGCCGAGGTACCGGTGGAGTCGGACTCGGCCGCCGCGGCGGTGAAGCGGTCCTGGACCCTGATCAGGCTCTCGACGCCGATCAGCAGGTCTTCCTTCTGTGCTGCCATGTGTGTCTCCATTTCCTGGAAGTTCAGGGCCGACGGGTGCCGGCCCAGCCCCGATGGGGCGTGCCTCACCAGCCCATTGATTCCGGGCCGGTGGGGAGACAGGGGTGGCGCGAGGCCACGAGTCGAGCGAGTGCGGGACTCGGAGCGGAAGCCGGTTGCCGGTCAGCGGCCGGGATCACCGGCGATGGCCAGGGTGACCACCAGGACGGTGACGGCAGCGGCGTAGAGGAGCACGGCGAACTGTTGGCGCCAGCCCCACGGTGATCGGCTACGTACCCGGGAATCCCGCTGTAAGGGGGTCACCATCGGCAGGCGGTCACTACGCCGCTCCCGGCGTGATGGATGCCGGCCGAAGGGTGCGGGCCGACGAGGACGGACCGCCACAGCGAGGGCACTCGCACGGGGGATAGCGGCCGGGGTCGGAGAGGATGTCGAACGGCTCCCCCTCCAGAACCCGCGTGCTCCGCATCCACGTCCGGCCCGAATCCCGCGAGACCCGGAGGCTCATCAAGACACGGGGTTCGGCGCCCAGGTCCGGGGTCTCCCCATGGGTCGGTCGCTCTGAGTCAGGAGTGCCACCGCGTGTCTCCAAGGCGGTCGTCCTGTGTCGCTTCGCCATGTGCAGAAGGATCGTCAGCGGGGGGCATGGCCAGAAAGGTCCAGCGGATTACCCAACTTGGGTAACATCACGTTCGGTTGAGACCCTGAAGCGATCCGTAGTCCTCCTCCGGAGCGTGTCCCGATGCCCGAGCCACGTCGCACGAAGGAACTCCCAGCGAGCTTGCTCACCGAGCCCGAGATGATCGAGGCGTGCCGTCTCCGAGACTTCGCGAGGGTCTTCCGGCTGGTGAAGATGCGCGCGGGCATCTACCCGTCGATGATCGCGAGGCAGTGTGAGCTGACGCCGAGCCGGGTGGGAGAAGTGATCGCGGGACGGCGGCAGCTCGTCCACATGGATGTGATCGAGCGGATCGCCGATGGGTTGCGCATCCCGGGGCACATGCTCGGGCTTGCCCGTCGTACGTGGGAGACGCCAGCCGTCTTGGCCGTGCCCGAGCGGGAGAGACCGGCGCTCGATCACCTACCCGCTGTGCCGAAGCCCCTCAGAGCCTTACCGGGCGTGGAGGTGGACAGCATCCTGGCCCTGGCGGCCGGGACCAACCCGAGCCCATCCACACTGCATGCCCTGCGTTCTTCGATCGAGGACTACTGGCGCCGCGACGACGAACACGGGGGCGAGACGCTTCGGCCCGCCGTCGTCGGCCAGCTGCGATACGTCGAGGGGCTACTGAAGGACCAACGACCGACGCCGATCCAGCACGGCCTGTACGGCATCGCGGCGGAGCTGGCGCGGATGACCGGGTGGACATACTTCGACGCCCGGCAGTACCACCAGGCCCGCGCGTACTTCTCGGAGTCTCTGCAACTGGCCAGGGAGATTGACGACCACCCGTTCATGGCCAACGTGCTGGCGTGCATGAGCCTGCAAGCGACCTACCAGGACAAGCCGGCTGACGCGCTTGCGCTGGTGTCTGCTGCCCAAGACCAGGCCCGAGCGGCCATCGGCACGACGCCGAGAGTTCGGGCCATGCTGGCCATGCGTGAGGCGTTCGCGCACGCGACCTTGGGCGACCGGACAGCGACCCACACCGCGATCTCCGAGGCGCACAGTCAGTACGACCGGATCAAGGCGGACGACCCGGACCCGGCATGGGTGTCGTACTTCGACGAGCCGAAGCTCATCGTGGACACCGGCATCGCGCACGGCCGTCTCGGCGAGGCGGCGATTGCCGAACCGTTGATCGCGGACGCACTGGAGCGGGAGGACCCCGCGAACCAGCGCGGTAGGGCGTTCCATGCCTTCTGGTTGGCCCGTACGCAGCTCCAGCGGGGCAAGCTCGACCAGGCGTGCCACACGGCGATCGAGGCACTGGTGCCCGCCGCGGCTGTGTCGTCCGAGCGGGTGACCGGGCACCTTCGCGAGTTCTACGAGCAGCTTGCGCCGTATCGCGAGGTGCCGGCCGCAGTCGCCTTCGAGGCACGCCTACGAGCGGTGCTTCCGCCGCAGGG
Organism: Streptomyces sp. CBMA291; assembly: GCF_014596525.1. Classification (GTDB taxonomy): domain Bacteria; phylum Actinomycetota; class Actinomycetes; order Streptomycetales; family Streptomycetaceae; genus Streptomyces. The sequence continues at coordinate 77,566 of NZ_MSJP01000047.1, read as the reverse complement.
TCAGCGGACCCCTTCGTCCATCAGGACGTAGAGCAGGCCGACGAGGGAGCCGCTGCTGACGATCTCGCGGCGGTCGATCATGCCCCGGATATTCGCCAGGGGAATCCACTCGATTCGGTCCGACTCGTTCTTCTCGGTCGGCGGCCCGTCGTACGTGGCGCCGTCGGCGCGGAAAAGGTGGTGCTGGGAGTCCGTGATGCCGTTCGCCGGTTCGGCGTAGATCAGCGGCTTCATCGGGCCCGGACGCCAGCCGGTCTCTTCGAGGACTTCCCGGGCGGCAGCCTCGCCGGGGGTCTCGTCCGCTTCCACGAGGCCCATAGGAAGCTCCCACGCCCACGCGTCCGTGATGAAGCGGTGGCGCCACATCATCAGGACCTCCTGGCGGTCGTTGAGGACAGCGGCCACGGCCAGGTGGCGGAGCTTGACGACGTGGTGTTCCCAGCGGTGCCCGTCCGGCGTCTCGACATCGGTGAGCCATAGGTTCACCCATGGGTTCTCGTAGATCGGACGTTCCCCGTGGATCTTCCACTGCATTTCTGCGGCCCCTCTCGATCGGCCTTCAGCATGGCAGAGCAGGGCTGAACTACAGCCAGATTCGGGCAAATTCACGTCACAGTGACGAATAGGCTGATGCCCCACCTGCCTCGCTGCTTGGCCCGTGACGCGGGGCAAGGCGGTCCTTGGTGCATTCTCCGCCAGGGGCCCTCCTCGCGCTTGTACGGTACGGGCGGTGCATGCCAGAGGAGGGGGAGGCGCGTGTCAGAAATGGGTCCAGAGGGGTTCGAGCTCGATGGGGTCACGCATTTGTGGCAAATGGGGCGGATGCCTGAAACCGAGCAGGACTGGATCACTGAGTACCGATTGCTGGTCAAGAGCGACGCAACGTCAATGCGCATGTGGAGTACGCAGCGTGCCGAAGTGGAGAGTCTCTCTCAACAGGTTTCCGATCTTACGGAAGAGAAACGACGGCTCGCGGCTGAGTACAGTCAGCCGGCGTTCCACCTGGGTAAGCGCCCAGAGACTCCCGAGGAGTTCGACGCCGAGGTTCGTCTTCGTGAGATCGAGCGGCGCTGGGAGGTGGAGCTGGCAGACCGGAAGCACCGGGCAGATTTGGCCTTCGAGCAGTCTGGGCTTGTCCGACGTGCGGAGGGTGTTCGTGGCTGGGCGTTGGTTGCAGTGGTGTTTGCGATCATCGCTTCCCCCTGGGTCGCCATGATTGCTGGTATTGCTGCGCAGGACTTCAGCCTCTATGTCACCCCGGTCACTGGGATCGCTGGGGCCATCATCGGCTACTGGTTCGGCCAAGGGCAGCAGCATGAGCTTCGGCCACCAACAATCGCAAACTCTCCGACCTTCACGTCCCGACCGGAGTCGCCTTAGCGGCGGTCGCCGCTTCGCGGCCCGGGTGGTGGCACGGGCTGAGTGGGGAGCAGGGCCAGTGGACCAGGTGTGGACCGTCAATCGCCGCAAGGGGCCTGAAGGTTGGGGAACGTGCAGGTCATCCACGAGATAGACGCTTCCCGCAGCACTCTCTTGAAAACCGTCGTGGCGCGAGTCACCGTGGGTTCAAATCCCACACCCACCGCAGCAAGTCGGAGGAGGCGTTGACGAGAAGGGGTGTCCCGACCAGGGCACCCCTTCGTCATGAGCTGGCCGGTTCGGCGTAGAGCAGCGGCTTGATCGGGCCGGGGCGCCAGCCGGTCTCCTCCAGGACCTTCCGGGCGGCTGCCTCCGTGGGCGTCTCGCCCTCCTCGACCAGCCCCATGGGCAGCCCCCACGCCCAGGCGTCCGTGATGAAGCGGTGCCGCCACACCATCAGGATGTCAGTGGCCGCTGTTAGCGTCCGGTCCGTTCTGGTCGAGCTGGGTGGGAGGGCCGTATGGGCGCGTCGGGGTGGGACTACGCGGTGCCGTATCAGGAAGATCTCGTCGGGGCGTTTGACGCGCTGAGGCGAAAGGTCTTCGAGGAGCGGGAGTACTGCTGGAGCCCAGGCGGCGGGTGGAGGCCGGAAGAAGAACGGCTGCCGTGGCCCGAGACCCAGGAAGAGCTGTGGGCGCACGAGCTCGTGCAGCAAGATGGGACGCATTCGATCCTCGACATCTTCCGGATCATCGGACCGGACGAGGAGCCGGATTACTCCACGATGAAGCAGGTGACCGAGGAGGAGGCGCTGCTTGTCCTGGGCACGCGGAAGCTCACCCGGGCGCACGTGCCGAGGTTCGAGGAGTTCGACCACTGGCGTTGGTACGGGCGGTGCGCCGTGCTCCATGACGACCAGGGGGACCCGCAGGAGATCTACTTCTGGGGCTTCTCCGGCGATTGAGCCGACCCAGCAGTCCAAATGGGGACCGCCGAAGGCGGCGAGGGGTTCGGAGGGCGGGGAACGAGCAGGTCAGCTATGTGCGAGAGGCTTCCCGCAGCACTCTCTTGAAAACCGTCGTGGCGCGAGTCACCGTGGGTTCAAATCCCACACCCACCGCGCTGTCCGAAAGCCCCTGACCGGCAAGTCCCGTCAGGGGCTTTCGCGTTGGCCCGGCCTCGCCCCGCTGGCTCTATGCCTTCGCGTGCCGCCCGGCCGCGTCCCGTTCGGCCGTGTCCCGCCCGGCCGTGTCCCGTTCGGCTGCGTCGAGCGCGGGCCCGAGCGGGGCCAAGGCGGCGCGGAGGCGGTCGGGGAGGGAGCCGGAAGGGACGACGAGACCGCCGCCGATCAGGCTTGCGGCGGGTTCCGTCGCGTCCGCCGGGCCTGCTGAGTCCGCCGGGCCCGTCGCGTCTGCCGGGTCTGCCGCGTCTGCCGGGTCTGCCGGGTCTGTCCCGTCCGTTCCGGCCGTCCCGGCCGTCCCGTCCGTCCCGTCCGTCCCGTCCGTCCCGTCCGTCCCGTCCGTCGGGTCCATCGATCCCGCTGGGGTCGTCGTCTCCGTCCGCGCGAGCCATCCCTCCAGCGCGATGCGGACCGCCGCCGCCACGCTTGCCGCCAGTACGCGGGCCGTTGGGGTTTCGGGGTTTCCCAGGCGGGCGGCGATCGCTCGGGTGAGCGGGGGTTCGATGTCGGCCGTGGCGGCGAGGTATGCCTCCCGCAGCGGGGGCCGGGACACGAGCAGCAGGAGGGGGCGGGGGTCGGGGGCTTCGGCGGGGGCGTACTGCTCCACTACCGCTTCCGTGACGGCGTCGGCCAGGCGTACTCCCGGCGGGCGGGACGCGACCGTCGTCGCGATCCGGGCCTCGCGGTCCGCCGTGACGGCCGAGACGATCGCCTGCTCACGGCTGGCGAAGTAGTTGTTGTAGGTGCGCGGCGAGACCCCCGCCGCCGCCGCGATGTCCTCGACCCGCACCTGGTCGGGCCCGCGCTCGACGGCCAGGCGCAGGGCCGCCTCGCGGAGTGCCTCGCGCGTCGCCTGCTTCTTGCGTTCCCGCAGTCCCGGGGGTGGTGTCGTCACGGTCTCAGCATTCCATAAGGCTGCGTGCACGCAAAGTTGCGTGCACGCAAGTTTTCTGTCACTGTCGACCCCGCTGAGCGACCGAGACCGACTGGGGCCGATCAAGGCGGACCGAGGTCGACCGAGACCGACCGACAGGGGGGCGTTCTTGCGCGCCAGAGGCATGACCTACGACACCGGCTTCGTCACGCGTGGCCGGACATCCCGCGAGGACTTCGAACCCGCCGTCGTCCGGCGTGAACTCGCCGTCATCCGCGACGATCTGCACTGCGACGCGGTCCAGATCATCGGCGGCGACCCCGACCGGCTGGAACTCGCCGCGGGTATCGCCGCCGGGCTCGGCCTGGAAGTCTGGTTCTCGCCGTATCCACTGGAACTGGCACCCGAACAGATCCACGCCCTCTTCCGCGACTGCGCCGAGCGGGCGGAGCGGATCCGCAGGCAGGGGGCCGAGGTCGTGTTCGTGACCGGGGTCGAGCTGAGCGTGATGAACCCCGGATTCCTGCCCGGAGCCACCCCCGAGGAGCGGGTCGGGCGGCTGATGGGCCGGCCCGAGTCGCGGGCCGAGGCCCTGCGCGAACTCGGCCTCCGCGTCAACGCGTTCCTCGGCGAGGCCGTCGCCGCCGTCCGCGAGCGCTTCCGTGGTCGGCTCACCTACTCGGCCATCCAGTTCGAGCAGGTCGACTGGACCCCCTTCGACTTCACGACGTTCGAGCTGATCCGGTCCGCCGAGGTCGCCGACGTCTTCCGGGACGCGGTCCGCACCCTGGCCCGGGGCCCGAAGCCGCTCGCCGTCACCGGCTTCGGGACCGCGGCCTACCGGGGCGCCGGAGACCGGGGCGGGCGGGTGCTCGACATCGTCGAGTACGACCCGGAGACCGGAGCGCCCGTGCGGCTGGACGGTGTGTACGAGCGGGACGAGGCCGGGCAGGCCGCGTATCTCGATGAACTCCTCGACATCTTCGAGACCGAGGGCGTGGACAGCGCGTTCGTGTTCCTGTTCGCCCTGCCCGGCTTTCCGCACCGCCCGGACGGCGACCCCCGGGACGACCTGGACCGGGCCGGTCTGGGCCTCGTCAAGCTCCTCGAAGGACGCCGGGGGACGGCCTATCCGGACATGGAGTGGGAGCCCAAGGCCGCTTTTGCGGCGGTCGCGCGGCGGTACCGGAGGTGACGGGACCGCCCGGTCCCGGGGCCCGCTTCCCTTCGGAGGGTGGGCGTCCGGGTGCGCTGCGGATGCGGTACTCCGGTGGGGACGGGATCCTGAAAGGACCGGAACTCGATAGGAGGGCCAGGATGTCTGTGTTGGACAAGCTCAAGTCGATGCTGAAGGGCCACGAGGATCAGGCCTCCAAGGGCGTCGACAAGGCCGGCGACTTCGTGGACGAGAAGACCCAGGGAAAGTACAGCGGCCAGGTCGACACCGCCCAGGAGAAGCTCAAGCAGCAGCTGGGCGGCACGGACCAGCCCCCGAAGCCGGACACCCCGCCGGCCGCGCCCCCGCCCCCGCAGCCGTAGGCGGATTCCGGATCCCGGATCCCGGATCCGTATTCCGCTGCGATCGCCCTGGGTGACGCGTGGTGACGCCTTCCCCCTGAGGGGCGCCCCGGAGATGGCTCCGGGGCGCCCCTCAGGGGGCTCCGCGCTCCTTCCGGGTTCCACGGATCCCCTCCGGGTGCCATGGGGTCCCCTCCGGGTTCAATGGCTCCGCCCGTATCCGGAAGAGACCAGGGGGGAGAGTCCCGCCATGCCGCGCATCACGCTCGTACGTGGAGACATCACCGCCCAGACCGCCGACGCGATCGTCAACGCCGCCAATTCCTCCCTGCTCGGCGGCGGCGGAGTCGACGGGGCCATCCACCGCAAGGGCGGCCCCGAGATCCTGGAAGCCTGCCGTGCCCTGCGCCGTTCCTCCTACGGGAAGGGCCTGAAGACCGGTCGGGCCGTGGCGACCACGGCAGGGCGGCTCTCGGCCCGGCATGTGATCCACACGGTCGGTCCCGTCTGGTCGCCGACCGAGGACCGGTCCGAGCTGCTGGCCTCCTGCTACCGCACCTCCCTCCAGGTCGCGGACGAGGTGGAGGCCCGGACGGTGGCGTTCCCCGCCGTTTCCACCGGGATCTACGGCTGGCCCCTCGACGACGGCGCCCGGATCGCCGTGGAGACCGTGCTCTCCGCCCGTACCGATGTCGAAGAGGTCCGTTTCGTGCTCTTCGACGCACGGGCGTACGAGGCTTTCGAGGCGGCCGTGCGGGAGGCCGACTCCCCGTAAGGGCACCGGGGGGCCTCTGTAGGGGACACCGGGGGCACCGGGGGAACCGGTGACCCCTGAGGGCCCCTACGGGGTGGGCTCGCCCCGGCCTTGACAGCGTCGGGGAATCTGACGGACAGTCAGGAAGTGTCAGTCGCCCCGCCAGTCACCGCCAGTCGCCCGCCAGCCGTCCCACGGGAGGCCGTCTCGTGCACCTCGCCCCGACCGAGCGGCAGCTGCGGCTGCGCGCCGAACTCCGCGCGTACTTCCATGAGTTGATGCCCGAAGGCCCGCCCCCCGTCACCGACGTCGTCGCCCAGCGCCGGCTGCTCCGCCGTATCGGTGCCGACGGGTTTCTCGGGCTCGGCTGGCCCGAGGAGTACGGGGGCCGGGGGCGCGGGTCCGACGAGCAGTTCGTCTTCTTCGACGAGGCCTACCGCGCGGGCGCACCCGTCTCCATGGTCACCCTGAATACCGTCGGCCCCACCCTGATGGCCTACGGCACCGAGGAGCAGAAGGCCTTCTTCCTCCCCCGCGTCCTGCGCGGCGAGACCGTGTTCGCCATCGGGTACAGCGAGCCCGAAGCCGGTACCGACCTCGCCTCCCTCCGGACCCGGGCGGTCCGCGAAGGGGACTTCTGGCGGATCGACGGCCAGAAGGTCTTCACCTCCAACGCCCAGAACGCGGACTGGATCTGGCTCGCCTGCCGCACCGACCCCGACGCGCCACCGCACCGGGGCATCTCGATCCTCCTCGTCCCCACCGACGCGCCCGGCTTCTCCTGGACCCCCATCGAGACCGTCGGCGGTCTGACCACCACCGCCACCTATTACGACGGGATACGCGTCCCCGCCGGAAACCTCGTCGGCCCCGAGCACGGCGGCTGGGGCCTGATCACCAACCAGCTCAACCACGAGCGGGTCGCGCTCGCCGCGATCGGCATGCAGGCGGAGGACTTCTTCGCGACCGCGCTCGACCGGGCCCGCACCCCCGACCCGGTCACCGGACACCGCCGGATCGACACCCCGTGGGTGCGGGCACGCGCTGCCGAGGCGTACGCCCGGCTCGCCGCGACCCGGCTGCTCAACTGGCGACTGGTGGGGGACGTGGGCGCGGGGCGGCTGGCCCCGGGGGACGCGAGCGGGGTGAAGTTCGCGGGCACGGAGTCGGCCGTGGAGGTCTACCGCATCTGCCAGGAGATCGCGGGCCCGGCGGGCACGGTACGGGCGGGCTCGCCCGGCGCGCTCGATGGCGGCGAGCTGGAACGCATGAACCGCGCCGCCCAGATCAACACCTTCGGGGGAGGGGTGAGCGAGGTCCAGCGCGAGATCGTCGCCAGGACGCGGCTCGGGATGAGGGGCAGGCCCCGCCGGTGACCCCCGAGCCCGAGCCCGCGCCTGAGCCCGCGCCCCCGCCTGCGTCTGTGTCTGCGTCTGTGTCCGTGCCGGATCCTTTACGTGACCCCGTACGGGAGGAGCCCGTACGGGAACAGCCCCTACGGGAGGAGCCCCTACGGACCCCAGCCCCGTCCCTCGCCCCCGCGTCCACCCCCACTCCCGACCCTGACCCCGCCCCCGGCCCCGACCCCCTCCACCCCCTCCTCCAGGCCTTCGCCGGGCGTCCCGCCGCCGTCGCCGGGGTGGGGAAGGATCCCGTCAACCTGCCGATGATCCGGCACTGGTGCGAGGCCATGGGGGACGAGCACCCCGCCTACCGGGGGCCCGGTGCCGTCGCGCCGCCGACCATGCTCCAGGCCTGGACGATGGGGGGGCTCTCCGGGCACACCGGCCGCTCCTCCGCGTACGAGGAGCTGTTCGCCCTCCTCGACGGGGCCGGGTGCACCTCGGTCGTCGCCACCGACTGCGAGCAGGAGTACCTGCGCCCACTGCGCCCCGGCGACGAGATCACCTTCGACACCGTCGTCGAGTCCGTGTCCGCCCGCAAGACGACCCGGCTGGGGACGGGGTACTTCGTCACCACCCGGACCGACGTCAGGGCCGGCGCCGTCCTCGCGGGCACCCACCGCTTCCGCATCCTCAAGTACGCGCCCACCGCCCGGTCCTCCGAGGCCACCCCTAGGGCAACCCCCGCACCGGCCCCCCAGGTCACCCCCGAGCCGAGACCCCTGCGTCCCCGGCCCGTGATCAACCGGGACAACGCCGGTTTCTGGGAGGGCGTCGCCGCGCACCGGTTGCTGATCCAGCGTTGCGGCGGCTGCTCGGCCCTGCGTTTCCCCTGGTTGCCCGGCTGTCTCGACTGCGGCTCGCGCGCGTGGGACACGGTCCAGGCGAGCGGCGCCGGGACGGTCTTCTCGTACGTCGTGATGCACCACCCGCCGTTCCCCGCCTTCGACCCGCCGTACGCCGTCGGACTCATCGAACTCGCCGAGGGCGTACGGATCATCAGCAACGTGGTGGGGGTGCCCCCCGACGAGGTGCGGATCGGGATGCCCGTACGGCTGGAGTTCCTGCGCGCCGACGAGGAGCTGGAACTGCCCGTCTTCCGCGCGGAAGGGAAGCAGTGACATGGACTTCACCCCCAGCGAGGAACAGCGGGCGGTCCGGGAGCTAGGCGCCCGGATCTTCGCCGACCTCGCCACCCACGAACGGCTCAGAGCGGCCGGTACCGGCACCGACCCCGAGCTGTGGAAGGCGCTCTGCGCCGCCGGTCTGCCCGCCGCCGTCGAGGAGACCGGTCTGCTCGGCCTGGTCCTGCTCCTGGAGGAACAGGGGCGCGTGACCGCCCAAGTGCCGCTCGCCGCGACCTGCGCGTACGGCATCCTCGCCGTCGCCCGGCTCGGCACCGGCGAACAGCGCGCCCGCCTCCTGCCCGGCCTCCGCGACGGTACGACGGTGGTGACCGGGGCTTTTCCGGCGCCCGGCACGGTCACCGCACGGGTCGACCGGTCGGATGGAGGACCTGATGGAGGACCTGGCGGAGGGCCTGACGGAGGGCCTGGCGGAGGGGCGTGTGGGCGGCCGGACGGTTTGCTCGACGGGACCGTCCCGTGGGTGCCCTGGCTCCTGGACGCCACCCATGTCCTCGTCCCCGACCGGGAGAACGCGCTCTGGCTCGTACGGACCGAGGACGCGGCCCGGACCGAGCCCGTGGCGCTGACCGCGCCCTGGTCGGCGGGGCGGCTCGTGCTCGACGGGACCCCGGGGGAGCGGCTCGGGGACGGCGATGCCCACGCGGACGTGCTGGCCGTCGCCCGGACCGCCTTCGCCGGGCTCCAGGCGGGCGTCTGCGCCGGGGCCCTGGCGCGGGCCGTCGCGCACACCTCCGTACGGGAACAGTTCGGCCGACCGCTCGCCACCCGGCAGGCCGTGCAACTGCGGGCCGCCGACTCCTACATGGACACCGAGGCCATCCGCGTCACCGCCTACGAGGCCGCCTGGCGCTTCGACCGGGGACTCGGCGCGGGCGGAGCCGCCCTCACCGCCGCCTGGTGGGCCTCCGAGGCGGGGAAGCGGGTGGTGCACACCGGGCAGCATCTGCACGGCGGCATGGGCGCGGACCTGGACCATCCCGTCCACCGGCACTTCCTGTGGGGCCGTCAGCTCGACGCCTATCTGGGCTCCGGCGCCGAACTCCTCGCCGAACTCGGCGACCTGCTCGCGGAAGGGGAGCCGTCATGAGGCCCGTAGGGGAAGGGGCGGGGAGGACGCCCGTAGGGGAGCACCTGGGAACGTCACTCGTAGGGGAGCCGCCCCTAAGGGCATTCTCTGTCGGCGAGCCGCCTCTAGGGGAGTTCCCTGTCGGGGAGCCGCCCGTAGGGGGTTCGGCGTGAAGCCCGGGGACGAGCTGCCGCCGCTGACCTTGCCGGTCACCCGGACCCTGATCGTCGCCGGGGCCCTCGCCTCCCGCGACTACCAGGACGTGCACCACGACGCGGAACTGGCCCGGGAGAAGGGCTCCCCGGACATCTTCATGAACATCCTCATGACCAACGGACTCGTCGGGCGGTACGTCACCGACCACTTCGGCCCCCGGGCCGTCCTCCGAGGGGTCGCCATCCGGCTCGGCGCCCCCAACCGCCCCGGCGACACCCTTGTCCTCACCGGCACCGTCGTCGAGGTCGACGGGGACACCGCCCGGGTCGACATCATCGGGACCAACGGGCTCGGCCGACACGTCACGGGCACCGTGACCGTCTCCGTCTCGGTCTCCGTTTCCGACGACACCCCCGGCCCCGACCTCGCCTCGAAGCCCGACCCCGACCCCGACCCCGACCCCGACCCCGACTCCGGCACCGACCCCGGCACCGGGGAGGCGTCGTAATGAGCCTCCATCGCCGGGACGGGCTCGGCGGGCGGGCGGCCGTCGTCGGCATCGGCGCGACCGAGTTCTCCAAGGACTCGGGCCGCAGCGAGCTGTCCCTCGCCGCCGAGGCGGTCGGCGCCGCCCTCGCCGACGCCGGGCTCACCCCCGCCGACGTCGACGGTCTGGTCACCTTCACCATGGACACCAGCCCCGAGATCACCGTCGCCCAGGCGTCCGGCATCGGCGAGCTGTCCTTCTTCTCCCGCGTCCACTACGGGGGCGGGGCCGCCTGCGCCACCGTCCAGCAGGCCGCGCTCGCCGTCGCCACCGGGATCGCCGAGGTCGTCGTCTGCTACCGCGCCTTCAACGAGCGTTCCGGGCGCCGCTTCGGCTCCGGCGTCCAGCGCCGCGAACCCTCGGCCGAGGGTGTCGCGCTCGGCTGGCAGCTCCCCTACGGGTTGCTCACCCCCGCCTCCTGGGTCGCCATGGCCGCCCAGCGGTATCTGCACACCTACGGGTTGACCCCCGAGGCGTTCGGGCAGGTCGCCGTCACCGGCCGGCGGCACGCCGCCCGCAACCCCGCCGCGTACTTCCACGGGAAACCGATCACCCTCGCCGACCACGCGGCCTCGCGCTGGATCGTCGAACCCCTGCGGCTCCTCGACTGCTGCCAGGAGACCGACGGCGGCCAGGCGCTCGTCGTCACCTCCGCCGAACGCGCCCGGGACCTGCCCCAGCCGCCCGCCGTGATCCTGGCGGCGGCGCAGGGCGCGGGGCGCGGCCAGGAGGCGATGACCGGCTTCTACCGGGGCGCCCTCACCGGGCTGCCGGAGTCGGCGGTGGTCGCCCGGCAGCTGTGGCGCACGTCCGGGCTCGCCCCCGCCGACATCGACGTGGGCATCTTCTACGACCATTTCACCCCGTTCGTCCTGATGCAGCTGGAGGAGTTCGGCTTCTGCGGTCCCGGCGAGGCGGCCGACTTCGTCGCGGCGGACGCGCTGCCGCTGAACACGCACGGCGGGCAGCTCGGCGAGGCGTATCTGCACGGGATGAACGGTGTGGCGGAGGCGGTACGGCAGCTGCGCGGCACCTCGGTGAACCAGGTGCCGGGGGCGGCGCGGAGCCTGGTGACGGCGGGGACGGGGGTTCCCACGTCCGGGTTGATCCTGGGCTCGGACGGCTGAGGCGGGGGCCTCTGCGGTGGCCGCCAGGCGCGGGCCGACCTTCACTCGCGCCATGAGCACCGATACGCCTCCGCCGCACGACCCCCACCCTCAGGAACCGAGGCTCCCGGCCGACGGCCCGGCGACCCCTGGCACTTCGGCCACCCTTGGGACCCCGAAAGCCTCTGGGACCTGGAAGGCTTTCGGGCCCCCGGCCCCCACCCGGACCCAGGGTGCCCGTCCCCGCCCCGGCCGTACGCCCTCACCCCCTAAGGCGAGGCACCCCAGGGCAAGGCCCCCTAAGGCTTGGCCCCCCAGGGGATGGCCCCCTAGGGCATGGCCCCTCGCCGCCGTCCTGGTGACCGTCCTGGCGGGGGCGGGGCTGCTCGCGGGGCCGCCGCCGGTTCGGGCGACGGCGGCCGTACCGGCGGAGCGGGCGGCGGGCCCGGCCCCCGGCGCGGCTCCAGGCTCCGGCGCGGCTCCAGGCCCCGCCTCGGCCGTACGCGTACGGCAGGCGGCGGTCTCCGACCCCGCCCCCGTCTCCTTCACCGGGCAGGCCTTCGACACCTGTGAGGCGCCCACGCTCGTCGAGATGAGGGCCTGGCGGGCCTCCCCCTACGGGGCCGTCGGGATCTACTTCGGGGGCCGGGGGCGGGGCTGCCCCACGCAGCGGGAGCTGAACCGGTCGTGGGTCGCCGAGGTCCACGGCATGGGATGGCGGCTGCTGCCCGTCTTCGTCGGCTCCCAGGCGCCGTGCGTGAACGCCCCGGCCAAACGCCCCTTCGCCCTGGGGGACGACCCCTGGGGGCAGGGCACCCAGGAGGCCGACGAGGCGGTACGGGCCGCGCGGGCCCTGGGGCTGGACGCGGGCAGCCCGCTGTACCTGGACATCGAGGCGTACCGGCCGGACGACACGCGCTGCTCCGCGACGACCCTCGCGTTCGTCCGCGCCTGGAACCGGGAGGTGCGGCGGCTCGGCCATGTGCCCGGCTTCTACAGCAGCGCCGACACGGGGGTGCGGGACATCGAGGCACAGCGGCGGATGGGCACGGCGGACCTGCCGGAGGTGATGTGGTTCGCGCGCTGGGAGGGCCGGCCCGCGCTCTACACGGAGAGCGCGCTCGACCCCCACGCGTGGACGCCGCACGCGCGGATCCACCAGTACGCGGGGAACGTCGCGGAGACGTACGGCGGCCACCGCCTCCTCGTCGACCGGAACGCGGTGGACGCCCCGGTCGCCCGCGTCACCCCGTAGGGCGGACCCCTAGGTGGTCCCGGACGGTCTCCACCCAGAGGAGGTGGAGCCATCCGCACCCCTACAACCTGAGGCGGACGGCGGTTCGGGACCTGGGGCCGATCCGCCGGACACCCCTCCCCTCCTAGCGTGGAGCCATGACTCCGCCACCCTCTGGCCCCGTCTGCACCGGTGCCTCGCAGCACGCGTCGTACCCGACCTTCTCCTCGTACGTGCGGGCGCGCGGGCCCGTGCTGCTGCGCACCGCGCGCTCCCTGACGGCCAACCCCTGTGACGCCGAGGACCTGCTCCAGACGGCCCTCGCGAAGACCTTCGTCGCCTGGGAGCGCATCGAGGACCACCGAGCCCTGGACGGCTACGTACGCCGGGCGCTGCTGAACACGCGCACCTCGCAGTGGCGCAAGCGCAAGGTGGACGAGTTCGTCTGCGAGGAGCTGCCCGAGCCCGCAGGACTGCCCGAGCCGGACCCGGCCGAGCGGCAGGTCCTGCACGACGCGATGTGGCGCGCGGTCCTGAAGCTCCCCGAGCGGCAGCGGCAGATGGTAGTCCTCAGGTACTACGAGGACCTGAGCGAGGCGCAGACGGCCGAGGTGCTCGGAGTCTCCGTCGGGACGGTCAAGAGTGCCGTCTCGCGTGCGCTCGGCAAGCTCCGGGAGGACCCCGAGCTGACACCCGTACGGTAGGCCCCGGGGGCCCTTTCCCGGGACGGTCCCTCGCTTCTGCCAGTAATCACTGGCGATTTCCGTGGCCCCAGGTAGTGACATACCGCTTGGTACGTGCGCAGAATCTCCACACCCCCCTACTGCCGCGTAGCACCCCCCGGGAGGACGCCCCCGTGTACAGCACCATGCAGGACGTACAGCTCAACGTCAGCCGGATCCTGGAACACGGCCGACGGGTCCACAGCCGTTCGACGGTCACCACCTGGACCGGAGAGCCCGAGCCGCAGCGCCGTACCTTCGCCGAGATCGGCGACCGCGCCGCCCGGCTCGCGAACGCCCTGCGCGACGAACTCGGGATCACCGGCGACCAGCGGGTCGCGACCCTCATGTGGAACAACGCCGAGCATGTCGAGGCGTACTTCGCGATTCCCTCCATGGGCGCGGTCCTGCACACCCTGAACCTCCGGCTGCCCCCCGAGCAGCTGGCGTGGATCGTCAACCACGCGGCCGACCGGGTGGTGCTCGTCAACGGTTCGCTGCTGCCCCTCCTCGCCCCGCTGCTCCCGCACCTGCCGACCGTCGAGCACGTCGTGGTCACGGGTCCCGGCGACCGGTCCGTCCTCGCCGGAGTCGCGCCGAGGGTGCACGAGTACGAGGAGCTGATCGCGGGCCGCGCCACCACGTACGCCTGGCCGGATCTGGACGAGCGCACCGCCGCCGCCCTCTGCTACACCTCCGGCACCACCGGCGACCCCAAGGGCGTCGTCTACTCCCACCGCTCGATCTATCTGCACTCCATGCAGGTGAACATGGCCGAGTCGATGGGCCTCACCGACCAGGACACGACCTTGGTGGTGGTCCCGCAATTCCACGTGAACGCCTGGGGGCTGCCCCACGCGACCTTCATGACCGGTATCAACATGCTGATGCCGGATCGTTTCCTCCAGCCCGCTCCGCTCGCCGAGATGATCGAGCGGGAGCGGCCGACGCACGCGGCGGCGGTTCCCACCATCTGGCAGGGGCTGCTCGCCGAGGTCACCGCGAACCCCCGCGACCTCTCCTCGATGGCCCAGGTCACCATCGGCGGCGCGGCCTGTCCGCCCTCCCTCATGGAGGCGTACGACCGGCTCGGCGTCCGCCTCTGCCACGCCTGGGGCATGACGGAGACCTCCCCGCTCGGCACGATGGCGCACCCTCCGGCCGGGCTGACCACCGAGGAGGAGTGGCCCTACCGGGTCACCCAGGGGCGTTTTCCGGCCGGTGTCGAGGCGCGGCTCGTCGGCCCCGGCGGCGACCACCTGCCCTGGGACGGCGAGTCGGCAGGCGAGCTGGAAGTGCGCGGCACCTGGATCGCGGGCGCGTACTACAGCGGCGTCGACGGCGAACCGCTCCGCCCCGAGGACAAGTTCAGCGAGGACGGCTGGCTCAAGACCGGCGACGTCGGCGTGATCAGCCCCGACGGCTTCCTCACCCTGACCGACCGGGCCAAGGACGTCATCAAGTCCGGCGGAGAGTGGATCTCCAGCGTCGAACTGGAGAACGCCCTCATGGCCCACCCGGCGGTGGCCGAGGCGGCGGTCGTCGCCGTCCCGGACGAGAAGTGGGGCGAACGCCCGCTTGCGACCGTCGTCCTGAAGGAGGGCGCGAGCGCCGACTACGAGACGCTGCGGGCCTTCCTCGCCACCGAGGGCGGCATCGCCAAGTGGCAGCTCCCGGAGCGCTGGGCGATCGTTCCGGCGGTGCCGAAGACCAGCGTGGGCAAGTTCGACAAGAAGGTCATCCGCAAGCGGTACGCGGACGGCGAGCTGGATGTGACGGAGCTGTAGGGGAGCCCCCTACGGGCGCAGGGCCGGGGCTTTGCCCGGGGCCGGGTTCCCTTACGGGACGAGCCCCTGGCCGGGTCCCTTACGGGCCGGGTCCCTGGCCAGATCCCCTACGGGCAGGGACCCCTACGGGACCGGGCCCCGCACGGGCAGGACCCCTACGGGACCGAGCCGCACAGGACCGAACACGGCGCCGAGCCGCACCGGGACCCGTACGGGAGCGATCCGGGGTCCGAACCCCGGCCTGAACCCCGGCCTGAACCCGTTCCGAACCCGGCCAGAACCCCTGAGGCCCCCGGCCCGGCCTCCGTACGGCCCGGCCTCCGTACGGCCCCGCCCCGTACGGCCCCGACCCGTAAGGGACCGCCCCGGGCCCCGGCCGACGCGGAACGAACCGGCCCACGGTGGCGCCAAGTTCAGCCACGGGAAAGCGGGGCGGGCTTCGGTCGGTGAAGCCCGCCCCGCCTCTTCGCTCGCCGGGTCAGTTGGTGCCGATCTTCGCCAGCAGGTCCACGATCCTGGCCTGTACCTCGGCGCTGTTCGAACGCTCCGCGAGGAACAGGACGGTCTCGCCGGAGGCCAGCTTCGGCAGTTCCTCGCCGGAGAGGTCGGCGGAGGTGTAGACGACGAGCGGGGTGCGGTTGAGCTGCCCGTTCGCCCGCAGCCAGTCGATGATCCCGGCCCGGCGGCGACGCACCTGCATCAGGTCCATCACCACCAGGTTCGGCCGGGTCTGGGTCGCGAGCGTGACCGCCTCGGTGTCCGCCGCGGCCCGCGCCACCTGCATCCCGCGCCGCTCCAGAGTGGCCGCGAGCGCCTCCGAGATGGCCTCGTTCTCCTCGATCAGCAGGACACGGGACGGGTGCTGCTCACTGTCCCGGGGCGCGAGCGCCTTGAGCAGGACGGCGGGATCGGCACCGTACGCGGCCTCCCGCGTCGCCTGCCCGAGCCCGGCGGCGAGCAGCACCGGCACCTCGGCGGCGACGGCCGCCTGCCGCAGGGACTGGAGCGCCGTACGGGTGATGGGCCCGGTCAGCGGGTCGACGAAGAGCGCGGCGGGGAAGGCGGCGATCTGCGCGTCGACCTCCTCGCGGGAGTGCACGATCACCGGCCGGTAGCCCCGGTCGCTCAGCGCCTGCTGGGTGGAGACGTCGGGCGCGGGCCAGACGAGCAGCCTGCGCGGGTTGTCCAGCGGCTCGGGGGGCAGTTCGTCGTCGACCGGGCGCGGCGCGGGCCGGTTGGCGACCTCGACGGCGCCCCCGGGCCCGTCGAGCGGCTCGGGACCCTCGGCGGACCCCTCGGCGGGCGCCCCTATGGCGTAGGCGCGCCCCTCGGAGAGGGCGGGTGCCTGCGCGGGCCCCTGCGGGTGGGGCCGGGCCTCGCCGGCGCCGGGCAGGGCCGCGGGGACCGGCGGGTCGATCTCGGGCGGGGTGGCCAGCTTCCGCCGCCGCCCCGAACCGTTGGCGGGCGCGGGAGGAGCGGACACGGGCCCGACGGGGGGCACGGGCACGCCCTGCCCCAGGGTCCGGACGCTGAACTCCCGCCCGTGGGACGGGTCGTTCGGCATCGGCAGCTCGGGAGGCAGCGGTACGGATCCGGTGCCGTTCCCGGTGACGGTCCGCGGTTCGGGCAGGGGCGCGGCCGGGGCCACGGGCTGCGGATACGGCTCCGGCGCCACGGCCCGCCGACGCCCGGTCGGCCCGGCCTCCTGCGGGTGGGGCTGAGGGGGCGTGTGATCCGCGCCGGGGACACCCCGTACGGTCTCGTGTCGCCCCTCGTCGGAGACCGGCAACGGCCCGGCGAAGGCGGGGGAGGAGGGGGTGGAGAGGCCTGGGGTGGCCGGAGTGGCGACCGGTGCGCCGGGGGCGGTGACGGGACCACCGGGCATGGCGACCGGGCCACCGGGGGCGCCGACCGGAGCACCGGGCATGGCGGTCTGCTCGGGGCGGTCGGTGTCCACGGGGCCGAGCGCGAACGGCGTGCGGGGCCCGGCCTCGGCGGCGGCCGCCCGCTCCTGCGCGGCGGCGAGGGCACGGCGACGGCGCCCGCTCGGCTGCGCCTCGGCGACGGGTTCGGAGGCGACGGCGGGCAGCGCGAGAGCCCCTACGGGAGCCGCCCCTACGGGAGTCCCCGACGGGTCGACGAAGGCCCCTACGGGCGCCCCGGAGGGGTCGGCGACGACACCCTGAGGCGGTACGGCGGCACCGAGTGCGGCCCGGCCCTGCGCGCCTTCGGCGGCGGTGACCACGGCACCTTCGGCGGGCCGCCCGCGCCTGCGGCCGGTGGGCTCGACGCCCGGACCGACGGGCACGGGAGGCCCGGCGGGGAAGTCGGCGCCCGCCCCGGCCGGACCGGACCCGGCCGGACCCGGTTCGACGGCCCCGGCGGCTTCCTCCGTACGGCCCCGGCGACGACCGCTGGGCTCGGCGCCCTCGGCCCCGACCGGACTTTCGAGGAAGGCATCGGTGGAACCACGACGGGCCCGCCGCCGCCCCCCACCGGAGGCCTCGGCACCACCGACGGCGAGCGCACCGGACGCGAGGGCGGAGTGATGGGCGGGGCTGGAGGGATCTGAGGCGTCGGAAGTGCCACCGGGGCCGACGGGGCCGACGGGGCCAGCCTGGCCGGACGCTACCGGCGCTACCGGCGTCGTAGGCGACACAGGTGTTACGGGCGGGACCGCAGGGCCTCCCGGGAGCACCGGGCCCGCCGGGGAGGGCAGACCAGGGGGAGCCGAAGGGAGCTGCGGGGAGACCGGGGACGTCTGGGCCACGGGAGCTACGGGGGTCATCGGGGCCACGGGAGCCATCGGGGACGCCGGGGGCAGCTGGGGGGAGGCCTGCGCGGGCAGCGCGAGGGCTTCACGGGCCGCTCCGGGGACGAGACCGTCAACCGGGACGGGGCCGTCACCCGGCGCGGGACGGCCACCCGGGAGCCGACCGGCAACCGGCGCGGGACGGCCACCCGGCACGGAACCGTTGCCCGGCACCGGACCGTTCCCTGCCCCGGAACCGCTCCCCAGCGCGAGGGGCCGGCCCCCGCCGCCGACAGCCGCACCGGCACGTGAGCCCGCACCCGGGCCCGCGCCGACAGCCGCACCCGAGCCCACCGCCGTACCGGAACCGGAGCCGGAGCCGGAACTCGCCCCCGAGCCCGCCCCCGTACCGGCGGAGCCCGCGTCCCCGGTCACGTCGTCAGCCGTGTCGGATTCCCCGGGCGGATCCGTGATCGTGCCCCGGCCCGCGCCGAGGGGTACTTCGAGGACGTACGCGCCGCCGCTCGTTCCCGGCACCTCGTGGGTCTGCACGACACCGCCGTGGGCGGCCACGATGCCGCGGACGACGGGTCCGTGGACGGGGTCGCCGCCGGTGTACGGGCCGCGGACCTCGACACGGACGACGTCACCGCGCTGCGCGGCGGCGACGACGATGGTGGAGTCGGCGGGCGCGGCGCTGCGGCTGCGGCCGGTGGTGTCCACCCCGGCGACGTCCGCGACGAGGTGGGCGAGGGCCGTCGCGAGGCGTACGGCGTCCACCTCGGCCTCGATCGGCGGCGCGTGCACGGCGAACTGGGCCCGACCGGGACCGATCAGCTCGACGGCCCCTTCGATGCCCGCGGTGACGATCCCGTCGAGGAGGGCGACGTGCTTGTCCAGCTTCTCCTCGCCCTCGTCGAGGCGCTGGTAGCCGAGGACGTTGTCGACGAGCGTGGTCATCCGGGCGTAACCGGCGGCCAGATGGTGCAGGACCTGGTTGGCCTCGGGCCAGAGCTGCCCGGCGTCGTCGTCGGCGAGGGTGCCGAGCTGGGTGCGCAGCTCGTCGAGGGGGCCGCGCAGCGAGTGCGCGAGGACGGCGGTGAGCTGCTCGTGCCGGGCCGCGAGGGAGGCGTACCGCTCCTGCTGCGCCTCGCGTTCGGCGGCGGCGCGCTCGGCGCGGTCGGCCAGCTCGGCGGCGTGCTCCTCGATCAGCTGCTCGTACGGCCTGCGGTCGGTGAAGGTCATGACGGCGCCGACGAGCTGGTCGCCGTCGCGCACCGGAGCGGTCGTCAGGTCGACCGGGACCCGCTCGCCCTTCTTCGCCCACAGGACCTGCCCCCGGACGCGGTGCTTGCGCCCGGACTTGAGGGTGTCGGCGAGCGGGGACTCCTCGTACGGGAAGTCCTCGCCGTCGGCCCGCTTGGCGAGGATCAGCGGGTGCAGCTCCTGACCGCCCAGTTCACCGGCGCGGTAGCCGAGGATCTGCGCGGCGGCGGGGTTGACCAGGACGACCCGGCCGTCGGTGTCGGTGCCGACGACCCCTTCGGCGGCGGCCCGCAGGATCATCTCGGTCTGCCGCTGGGAACGGGCGAGTTCGGCCTCGGTGTCGAGGGTGCCGGTGAGGTCGCGGACGACCAGCATGAGCAGTTCGTCGCCGGTGTAGCCGCCGGAGGAGGCGTAGGCCTCGCGGCCGTCCTCCAGGCTGGCACTGGTGACCTCGACGGGGAACTCGCTGCCGTCGGTACGGCGGGCCATCATCCGGGTCGGCTTGGTGCGGCCGAGTTCGTCGGTGTTCTCGGGGCGGCGCATGGAGCCGGGGATGAGACGCGAGTCGAAGGAGGGCAGCAGATCGAGCAGCCCGCGCCCGACGAGCGCGGTGCCCGGGGTCTCGAACATGCCGAGGGCGATGGTGTTGGCGTTGACGACCGTGCCGTTGCAGTTGACGAGCACCAGGCCGTCGGGGAGGGCGTCGAGTATGGCTGCGAGGCGAGCAGCGCCCCGGGATGGCCTGCTGCTCACGACGACGCTTCCTCCCTGACGCACTGCTACGTGCTTGCCGATCGGCCGGCCGGCCCCATCTTGCCCCTCGGGCCGCAGCCTGTCACTGAGGGGAGTCTAAGGGAGCCCGGGGGCGGATCCCCTGTCTCGGCCCCCCGGATGGCCTCATGTGCGCCGTTCACACCCTGACGAGTGGAAGGACGGGCTCCATGTTCTCCCAGCGGGCGATCTCGCAGCCGTTGACACGGGAGAACCTGGCGTCCACCGGATGGCCCAGCCAGGTGCCCGTGACGTGGGCGAGCGCGGGACCGCCGTACACCTGGGCGCAGATCCGGCCGGCGGGCACGGGCGCGAACGGGTCCGTTTCCCTCTCGGCGAGTCGTGCGAGCCGCGCACAAGCGTGCTCCCGCGCCGGGTGGTTCCCCCCGGGCCGCCCGTCACAGGTCAGCTCGTAGGTGCCGTCGGCGGCGGGGTTGCGGCTCTCGGAAATGGTCACGGTCAGCGCGTCGGGCGCGGGGAAGAGCGACAGGGGCAGCGGCCCGATCCCGGTGGAACCGGCGGCGGCGGTGGCGAGGGAGACGAGGGCGAGGCGACGCAGCATGAGATCTCCAGGGGCGGGCCCGGCTGGGGGCGGGGATGAGGGAGGGACGGGGGTGGGACGGGGGCGTGTGCGGTCCTGATCCGGCCCGACCCGGACCGGGCGTGTCGGATCGGATACGACGCGAGGGACCGGCGAGCGAGACCGGCGAGCGGGGCCGACGAACGGGACCGGTGAACGGGACTGGCGAGCGGGACCGCCCGGGACACGGGACGGACGCCGACGCCGCCGGGCTTAACGCGTGGGGGGCGGGGTCGTTGCGGAGGGGAGGGCGGGAGGACGGGACGGGAGGGGCGGGGGAGCTGGAGGTACGAGGGCGCCGGGGCACGAGGGAGCCGGGCGGGCCGGGGGATCGGGAGGGGCGGGTGCCGGGAGGGACGGGCGCGGAGGGGCGCCTCGCCCGTCCCTGTGGTCGGTCCCGGTGGGTCGTCACGCCGAGACGGCGTGGGGAGGCGCGGGAAGGGCACGGGGGCGACTGGGGAACGGGGCGGGGAAGGCGTCGCGGTGGGGGCGTGACGGGGGCGCGGCGGGGCGCGCGGGGCTTTGCCCTCGACCCCGGAGGACTAGTACGGTGAGAATCGATTGGTGGCGCACGGTTCGCCTGTGTCATCATCTGCACGCACCACACGCGTCAGCGCGCGGTGCATGGAGGCGTCGCCTAGTCCGGTCTATGGCGCCGCACTGCTAATGCGGTTTGGGTCTTAAAGCCCATCGAGGGTTCAAATCCCTCCGCCTCCGCCCCACCCGAAGCCCCGGCCCCCAAGGCCGGGGCTTCGGCCGTTCCCGGCCGAAGTTTTTTTCGATCCCGACCGCCGCCCTCCCCGCTTCCAGCGGACGACCCTGCGGCAGGCCGCTCGACGTTTTCGCAGGTCACAAGGGGTGTGCCCCATGGATTTCACATGTCGGCGGCAGTCATGTAATGTTCTTCCTGTCGCCGCGAGCGGGTCGAAAGACCGGGGAGCGAAGGCAAGAAAAAAGAACAAGCACTCGTAGCTTAACGGATAGAGCATCTGACTACGGATCAGAAGGTTGCAGGTTCGAATCCTGCCGAGTGCACAGAGACAAGAGGCCCGGACGAGAGTCCGGGCCTCTTGCGTTGTGTGCGGGGGCGTGCGGCAGCGAAGTGTGCCGTCGGGGCCTGGGGGGGAAGGCCCCGGGGGAGAATTCCCGGGGCCTTCCCCGCGGCGACGTGGCTCTGGAGGGTGCGGCCGTGTGCTGGGTGGCCGTGTCTCCGGCTGGTCGGTCAGGGGGGTGCGGGCTTTCGCCGGAGTGAGGTCAGAGCCATCCCCGGATCTGCTTGCCCGCGACGCCTTCCGGGCGGTTCAGCGCGTCGTACACCTTGTGGCCGGAGTCGCGGGCGCCGCCGGCGAAGGAGACGGTTCCGCGGTCGGAGACCTTCGCCGCGATGCCGCCCCAGTACTTCGCTTCGCGCTCCCACTGGACGTCCTCCAGCAGGCGGTCCAGCGTGAGGCCTTCCGGCAGGGGCTCCGAGGCCCAGGACATGGTGCGGTTCATGGTCGCGCCGAGGCCGGCCACGACGGCGGTCTTGGCGTGGAAGAGCGAGGCGTTCTCCTGAAGGAACGCTCCCACCGTCTCCATGACTTCGCGCTGGACGACCGCCTTGTCCGGGCGGTCGCCGTTCTCGTCGGTGGGGAGGTCCTCGTGCTCGATACCGGTCGAGGCGGCATGGATGCCGGCCTTGCCGAGCATGGCCGTGGCGACGAGGGTCCGCTGAATCTCGGAGCGGGTGAGGGCGTACTCGCTGACCGGTTGTCCGGCCTTCTGGGCTTGTTCCACGTCAACGAGTAGCGCCAGAGGAGGTGGCGGCGGAAGTGGCTGCCCGGGAGGAGGTGGGCTGCCTTCCTGCGGATGTCCGACCAGGGCATGGCCGCGTCCTTGACCGGCATGCCGGGCGGGTCCGTCTTGCCGCCGTGGCGGTGGGCGTGCAGACGGGCCGCCGGGACGCCCGCGGCGCTGACCGTCCAGTCCAGCAGGGTCCGGTCGCGGGCCAGGCCGATGATCAGCAGGCGTCCGCCCGGGGACAGGAGGCGGGCCATGGTGCCGATCGCAGCCGTGAAGTCGACGTGGTGGACCACTGCCACCGCGCTGATGAAGTCGTAACGGTCCTCGGGCAGCAGGCCCTTGGTCAGGAAGTCCCCCTCCGTGAAGGTCGCGTTTCCGAGATGTGCGCCGCGTTCACGGGCCAGGCGGATCATCGCGGGGGAGCTGTCCACTCCCGTCACCGCGCCGACCCGCTGGGCCAGCCGGCGGGCCAGCAGGCCCTCGCCGCAGCCGATGTCCAGGGCCTCTCGGCAGACTTCCGGCACCGCGTCGAGTACGAGGGGGTGGTACTGCACGTTGTGGTTCCAGTACTCCATCGCCCCAGCCTGCCCTACCCGCGCGGAGCTGCGTCCCGGGGTGACACGCGGTGGGCGAGGGTTTTTTGCCCGGGGAGTGGGCAGGGGCGGATGATCGGTATTTCTTCATTTCTTCTCTATGGGGGTTTTGGTCATGGCGCTCTTCGGCAACGCGCACTCGATCGATCCGGCGCAGGCGCAACAGGAGTTCGCGCGGCTGTTCGCGCAGGGGGAGCAGGTGCATGCCGCTTATCTGCTGGTTCGTGACACGATCCTCTTCACCGATCGGCGGCTCGTGCTCGTCGACAAGCAGGGGATCACCGGCAAGAAGGTCGAGTACCACTCGATCCCGTACCGGAGCATCACGCACTTCTCCGTCGAGACCGCCGGGACCTTCGATCTGGAGGCCGAGCTGAAGATCTGGATCTCGGGCACCCCCGTGCCCGTCCAGAAGACCTTCACCAAGGGTGTCGACATCTACGAAGTGCAGGCGGTTCTCACGCAGTTCGTCGCCAAGTAGGCGTCCGGTACGGAGGGGAGGTCGCCCGGGTGCCACCCGGAGACCTCCCCTTTTGGGTGAACCTGTCTGATTTGCATGTCAGTTGAATATGCCCTCGGCCTAACTTGCGTGCGGAGGTGATGATCGATGGACGCGATCGACATCGATGACTTTGCGCACGCCGCCACGGGTGGGCCCCTGCGGCGGCTGACCGCGGCGGACGGGACCCATTGGTTTCCTGTGGTGGACGTGGCGAAACAGCTCGGGTACGGCGGGAGCCGGGAGGTGCTGCGGACGGTGGCGCTCGCCTCGGGCTGTCTGGCGTCCGCGCGGGAACTGGTCGACGGCGAGGAGTTCCTCGGCCGGTCCGGGATCAGGGCCTCGACGCGGATGGTGAGCCTCCAGGGACTCGTCCAACTGGTCGGCGCTTGCCGAAGGCCGGAGGCGGCGCCGTTCCGGGCGTGGAGCGCCGAAGTGGTGGCGACCGTCCAGCGGAACGGTGGCTACGGGCTCGAAGCCTCTCCCGTCCACGCCGGGTTCGTCCTGCCACCGGAGCTGGTCGACGTCCTCGTGCGGCTTGAGGGCCGGTTCGACGACCGGGCCGCCGACTACATCGAACACACCGAGTACGTGGAGCTGCTCCGCGAGACCCGGCACAGCCTCTCCAGGGTCGCCGACTCCCTTGAGCGGCTCGCCGTGCCCCGCCAGCGCACCGCCGCCGTCGTCACCCTCACCCCCCAGCAACTCGTCGAGTCCTGGGCCCTCAGCGGGGACGTCCGCACGGTCGCCAACTGTCTGGCGCCCGCGCTCGTCCGGGGCGGGGTCCGCTACCGGCCCCAGGACGTCACCCGTCACACCGGACTCTCCTGTGAGCGCGTCCACGACTGCGTACGCCTCCTGCTGGAGCGGGGCTGCATGCGGGAGGTCGGCGAACCCGACCCGGACGGGGCCCGGATCTACGTCCTTCCCTGACCCGGACCGGGCTTTCCCACCGTCCCTCCTGCCCAGGGCCTGTCCGGCTCGTGGCCCCTGTGGCGGAGACTGGAGAGGTCGGAGAGTACGGGAGGCAGGGCGTGGAGTGGTGGAGCCGGGGGATCACCTGGGCCGGCGGCGAACCCGGGCTTCGATGGCGAGGCGGGCGGGTCAGCCCGCTCGGCCAGGGGCGTGAGCTGGCCTTCCGGGCGGTCGGGGTACGGCGGTGCCCGGGGGCCCGGGGAAATCCGTGCCCGATCGCGGCGGCCGTCCCCGGGCGGGCCACCGGCGGCCGGTGTCCCGAGTGCGCGCGGCTCGACCGGGCCCACTCCGTCGCCGCCGACACCTTCCTCGACGACCCTCGCCCGTACCGCGTCTACCTGGCCTGGTTCGGGCCCGGGATGACCAAGGTGGGGATCACCGGCGAGGAACGCGGGCCGGTCCGGCTGCTCGAACAGGGAGCCGTCACCTTCGGCTGGCTCGGCCGAGGGCCGCTGATGGCCGCCCGGCGCACCGAGGAGGTACTGAGGCAGGCCCTCGGCGTGCCCGACCGGATCGCGTACGAGCGGAAGAGGGCGGTACGGCACGCGCTGCCTCCCGCCCCGGAACGGGCGGCCGAGGTCCTGGCGCTGTACCGGCGGGCCCGGGAGGTCGGCGGCTGGTCGGAGACGCTGGAGCCGCTGGAGTGCGAGCCGTACGACCACGCGGCCGTCTTCGGTCTCGACGGGCTGCCGCCGCTCGACGGCACGGTCACCGAGCTGACCGACGGGGGCGTCGTCGCCGGGCGCCTGCTGGCCACCGCCGGGCCCGATCTGCATCTGCTCGCCCCCGACGGGCGCTGCCTCGTCCTCGACACCCGGTTGATGGGCGGGTGGATGCTTCAGAGTGCCGGGGGCGGGGAGGGCGACGAGCACGGGCACGGTCGTGGTTTCTCCGTGCCGGTGGCCGTGACGGGGGCGCCCGCCGTCGACCCGAGTGCGCAGGGGGAGCTGTTCTGACGGGTCTCGGCCGTCGTGCCGCCGACCTCCTGTCCTTCCTTTCGTGAAGAAGCGGAGCCCTTTTCCCGTCCGTCGTGGACATTCCGGTTCCGGTCCGGCGAGGGTGAGCGCATGAGCCCCGATGGGAACGCCGCCCCCGACCTCCAGGCCCTCGACCCTCAGGGCCCCGCCCCCCAGGCCCTCGCCCGGCGGCTCGGGATCCCCGGGTTCGTCGATGTGCACACGCACTTCATGCCGCAGAACGTGCTGGACAAGGTGTGGGCCTACTTCGACGCCGTGGGGCCGCTGACCGGGGTCGCGTGGCCCATCGCCTACCGCGAGGAGGAAGACCGTCGGCTCGCGCTGCTGCGCGGCTTCGGGACGGTCGCCTTCACCGCGATGCTCTACCCGCACAAGCCCGGCATGGCGGAGTGGCTGAACGCCTGGGCCACCGACTTCGCCGCGCGCGTCCCCGACTGTCTGCACACCGCGACCTTCTTCCCCGAGCCGGGCGCCCACGCGTACGTCCTCCGGGCGCTCGAAGCCGGTGCCCGGGTCTTCAAAGTGCACCTCCAGGTCGGAGGCTTCGATCCGGCGGACAGACGGCTGGACGCCGTCTGGGGAGCCCTCGCCGACAGCGGCACCCCGGCCGTCGTCCACTGCGGATCGGGGCCCGCCCCGGCCCCCTTCACCGGCCCGGGGCCCATGGCGAGGCTGCTCGCCCGGCATCCCCGGCTCCGGGTGATCGTCGCCCATATGGGGATGCCGGAGTACCGGGAGTTCCTCGACCTCGCCCAGCGGTACGAGGGCGTCCGTCTGGACACCACCATGGCCTTCACCGACTTCGGCGAGCGGTTGTCGCCGTTCCCCAGGGAGGAGCTGAAGCGGCTCGTGGACCTCGGTGATCGCATCCTGCTCGGCTCGGACTTCCCGAACATCCCGTATCCGTACGCCCACCAGCTCCAGGCCCTGGAGCGGCTCGGGCTCGGGGACGACTGGCTCCGTGGGGTGCTCTACGGGAACGGGGCCGCGCTGTTTCACGTGAAACCGTAGAGCCAGGCGGGTGGTGTTTCACGTGAAACGTAGAGCCGGGTGGGTGGTGTTTCACGTGAAACCGCAGGGCGGGTCATGGGCCGGTCGGCGAGCGCCGCTCTGACGGAGGCTCCGGGGCGACCTGGCGAGGGGCCGCCGTGCCCGGTGTTTCACGTGAAACCGCATGGCCGTTTCTCAGGGAATTCACAGGAAAGGGCAAGAGGCCTCTCAGCGGCGGTCGGCACCGTGGTGCCATGACCGTCACCACATCCCGCACGAGCACCCGAAGCGGCTCCCGCGCCGAACTGCTCCGCGCCGACGGAACCGCCGTCCGAGTGCTCGTCGTCGACGACGAAGCCTCGCTCGCCGAACTGCTCTCCATGGCCCTGCGGTACGAGGGCTGGCAGGTGCGCAGTGCCGAGGACGGCGCCGCCGCCCTGCGTACCGCGCGCGAGTTCCGGCCCGATGCCGTGATCCTCGATGTCATGCTTCCCGACGCCGACGGGCTGAGCCTGCTCGGGTGCATCCGGCGCGAGCTGCCCGATGTCCCGGTCCTCTTCCTGACCGCGAAGGACGCGGTGGAGGACCGGATCGCCGGGCTCACGGCGGGCGGCGACGACTATGTCACCAAGCCCTTCAGCCTGGAGGAGGTCGTGGCCCGGCTGCGTGGGCTCATCCGCAGGTCGGGGGCGGCGCTCGCGCGCAGCGAATCCCTGCTCGTCGTCGGGGACCTCACCCTCGACGAGGACAGCCACGAGGTCACCCGGGGCGGTGACTCCATCCACCTCACGGCGACCGAGTTCGAGCTGCTGCGCTACCTCATGCGCAATCCGCGACGGGTGCTCAGCAAGGCGCAGATCCTCGACCGGGTCTGGTCCTACGACTTCGGCGGCCAGGCCAATGTCGTCGAGCTGTACATCTCCTATCTGCGCCGGAAGATCGACGCGGGTCGCGCCCCGATGATCCACACCCGGCGAGGGGCCGGCTATCTGATCAAGCCGGGGGAGTAACGGCAGGTGAGTGCCAGGCGCCACGGGCCCGGCATGACCCGAAGGCCACGCCCCGGGGCAGGGCGACGGACC
Source organism: Streptomyces sp. CBMA291 (assembly GCF_014596525.1). GTDB lineage: Bacteria > Actinomycetota > Actinomycetes > Streptomycetales > Streptomycetaceae > Streptomyces. The sequence continues at coordinate 50,445 of NZ_MSJP01000047.1, read as the reverse complement.
TGGTCGTTGCGGACCCGGCTTGTCGTCTCCGCGGTCGCGCTGATCGCGATCGTCGCAGCCGTCATCGGCACGGTCACGACGATCGCGTTCCGCTCGTATCTGTACGACCAGGCGGACGAACAGCTCGGCGGTCTGACGCAGCGGGCCGCCGGGCCACCGGTCGCCCTGCCCGTCCCCGACCCCGTCCGGGCCCGGGAACCGCTCGCCTTCCTCGGCGGGCCGGGCGTCCCCATCGGAAGCCTCGGCGCCGCCCTGACCGAGGACGGCGTCTCCGCCGCCGGGTACTCGACGGAGGTCGCGGGCGGCGACGGCACGGAAGGCCCGCGCTTCCCGATCCGGTCGCTCGACGAGGCCCAGAGCGCCGCACTCGCCACCGTTCCGCGTGACGGACGACCGCACACCGTCGAACTTCCCGGCGGTCTCGGCTCGTACCGGGTCGCCTTCGCGCGGGGTGGCCACGGAGCCTTCCTCGCCGGTATCCCGCTCGCCGAGGTCGAGGACACCCTCTCCACCCTCGTCCTCGTCGAGCTGAGCGTCACCGGTGCCGGACTGGTCGCCGCCTCGCTCGCCGGGACCGTGCTCGTCGGGGTGGCCCTGCGGCCGCTGCGCCGGGTCGTCGCCACCGCCGGTCAGGTCGCGCAGCTGCCCCTGCACAGCGGCGAGGTCGCGCTGCACCAGCGGGTCCCGGAGACCGAGGCCGACCCGAGGACCGAGGTCGGCCAGGTCGGCGCGGCCCTCAACCGGATGCTCGACCACGTCCACTCGGCGCTCGACGCCCGCCAGCAGAGCGAGACCAGGGTCCGCCGGTTCGTCGCCGACGCCAGCCATGAACTGCGCACCCCGCTCGCCTCGATCCGGGGGTACGCGGAGCTGACCCGGCTCGGCGGGGAGGAGTGCGGGCCCGACACCCGGCACGCCCTCGGCCGGATCGAGTCCGAGGCGGTCCGGATGACGGGCCTGGTGGAGGATCTGCTGCTGCTGGCCCGGCTCGACACCGGACGGCCCCTCTCGTACGAGGACACCGATCTCGTCCCGCTGGTCGTGGACGCCGTGAGCGATGCCCGTGCCGCCGGGCCCGAGTACCACTGGAGCCTCGAACTGCCCGAGGACGGCGGAACCCCGGTCCGCGGGGACCGGGCCCGGCTCCACCAGGTCCTCGTCAATCTCCTCGCCAACGCCCGTACCCACACCCCGCCCGGGACGCGGGTCACCGCCCGGGTCCGCCCGGCGGCCGACTCCGTCACCGTCCTGATCGAGGACGACGGCCCCGGCATCCCGCCCGAGCTGCTTCCCACCGTCTTCGAACGGTTCGCGCGCGGCGACGCCTCCCGTTCCCGGACCGCCGGGTCCACCGGGCTCGGGCTCGCCATCGTCCGCGCGGTGGTCCTCGCCCACGAGGGCGAGGTGAGCGTCGACAGCGCCCCGGGCCGCACGGTGTTCACCGTCCTGCTGCCGTACGCCTCCCCCTCACAGGCAAGGCACAGGCTCGTCATACGGGCGTGACAGCGGCCCCGGCAAGGGTCGGACCATGCGAACCCCAACGATCGCGGGGCCCACGTCCGGCGCCCTCCCCGCCAGGGAACACCTGCCGGTGCACCCGGCCGGACGGCCCGTACTCGACGTGGTGATCCCCGTCTACAACGAGGAGAAGGACCTGGAGCCGTGTGTCCGCCGCCTCCACGAGCACCTCTCCCGGACCTTTCCCTACGGCTTCCGCGTCACCGTCGCCGACAACGCCTCCACCGACTCCACGCCCGCCGTCGCCGCCGCGCTCGCCGCCGAAGTGCCCGAGGTGCGCTCCGTACGGCTCGAACAGAAAGGGCGCGGGCGGGCGCTGCGGACGGTGTGGTCGGACTCGGACGCACCGGTCCTCGCCTATATGGACGTCGACCTGTCCACCGACCTCAACGCCCTGCTTCCGCTGGTCGCGCCGCTGATCTCCGGCCACTCCGACCTGGCGATCGGCTCCCGGCTCACCCGCTCCTCGCGGGTGGTGCGCGGCCCTAAGCGGGAGTTCGTCTCCCGCGCCTACAACCTGATCCTGCGCGGCTCGCTCGCCACCCGGTTCTCCGACGCCCAGTGCGGGTTCAAGGCGATACGGAGGGACGTCGCCGAACGGCTGCTCCCGATGGTCGAGGACACCGGCTGGTTCTTCGACACCGAGATGCTCGTCCTCGCCGAGCGGGCCGGGCTCCGCATCCACGAGGTGCCGGTCGACTGGGTCGACGACCCCGACTCGACCGTGCGCATCGTGCGCACCGCCACCGACGACCTGAAGGGCGTGTGGCGGGTGGGCCGGGCCCTCGCCACCGGTTCGCTGCCGCTCGACCGGCTCGCCAGGCCCTTCGGGGACGACCCCCGGGACCGCGAGCTGAACGGGGTGCCGGGCGGGCTCGCCCGGCAGCTGGTGGGGTTCTGCGCGGTCGGGGTGCTGTCCACGCTCTTCTACCTCGCCCTCTACTCGGGCTTCCGGCTCGGACTCGGGCCGCAGCTCGCCAACGCCGCCGCCCTCCTGGTCTCCGCCGTCGCCAACACGGCGGCCAACCGGCGGCTCACCTTCGGGGTCCGGGGCCGGGACCGGGCCGTCCGCCACCAGGCCCAGGGCCTCGTGGTCTTCGCCATCGGCCTGGCCCTGACCAGCGGTTCGCTGGCCGCCCTCGGCGCGGCGGGCGGCGATCCCGCGCACTCGACCGAACTCGCCGTGCTGGTCGTCGCCAATCTCGCCGCGACCGTCCTGCGCTTCCTCCTCTTCCGGCTCTGGGTCTTCCCCGAGCGGTCCACCGCAAGGAACACCCGATGACGCTGAATCCGACGACTCCGGTGGTGCCCGCGTTTCCCGCAGGCGGGCCCGGCAGGGCCGCCCGGCTCTGGCGCGGGCGCGCCGACGACGCCCTCTGGGTCCGGCCGGCCTTCCTCGGTCTGCTCGCCGCGACCACGCTCCTCTATCTGTGGAACCTGGACGCCTCCGGCTACGCCAACTCCTTCTACTCCGCCGCCGTGCAGGCGGGCGGCGAGAGCTGGAAGGCCTTCTTCTTCGGCTCGCTCGACGCGGCCAACGCCATCACCGTCGACAAGCCCCCGGCCGCCCTCTGGCCGATGGCCCTCTCGGTACGGCTCTTCGGCCTCGGGTCCTGGCAGATCCTCGTACCCGAGGTCCTCATGGGCACCGGCACCGTTGCGGTGCTCTACGCGGCCGTACGGCGCCGGTTCGGCGCGGGCGCGGGCCTGATCGCGGGCGCGGTCCTGGCACTCACCCCGGTGGCCGCGCTGATGTTCCGCTTCAACAACCCGGACGCGCTGCTCGCCCTGCTGATGACGGTCGCCGTCTACGCAGTGCTGAGGGCCCTCGAAGAGGACAAGGGCGCGACGAAGTGGCTGGTGGCGGCGGGGGTGGCGCTGGGGTTCGCGTTCCTCGCGAAGACGCTCCAGGCCTTTCTGATCCTGCCGCCGCTCGCGCTCGTCTACGCGGTGTGCGCGCCGGGCGGGCTCGGGCGCAGGCTCGGCCGGCTCGCCCTCGGCGGCCTCGCGCTGCTGGTGTCGGCGGGCTGGTGGGTGGCCGTGGTCGAGCTGTGGCCCGCGTCCTCCCGCCCGTACATCGGAGGTTCGCAGCACGACAGCTTCCTTGAGCTGACCTTCGGCTACAACGGGCTCGGGCGCATCAACGGCGACGAGACCGGCAGCGTCGGCGGCGGGGGCGGACCCGGTGGCATGGGCGGGGGCCGCTGGGGCGAGACCGGGCTCGGCCGCATGTTCAACGACTCGATCGGCGGCCAGATCTCCTGGCTGCTGCCTGCGGCGCTGATCCTGCTGGCCGCCGGGGTCGTGGTGACCCGGCGGGCGCCCCGGACGGACACCGCGCGCTCCGCGTTCCTGGTGTGGGGCGGCTCCCTGCTGATCACGCTGGCCGTGTTCAGCTTCATGGCGGGCATCTTCCACGAGTACTACACGATCGCCCTGGCCCCGTACATCGCGGCGCTCGTCGGCATGGGCGCGGCGGTCCTCTGGGAGGAGCGCACCCGGCTGCTCGCCTCGGCGACCCTGGCGGTGACGGCGGCGGTGACCGCGTGGTGGGGCTGGTCGCTCCTCGGGCGGACCCCGGAGTGGCTGCCGTGGCTGCGCTGGACGGTCCTGGTGGCGGGCGCGGTGGCCGCGCTCGGGCTGCTGCTCGCGGGCCGCACGGACCGGCGGCTCGGGCTCGGGGCGGCGGGGCTCGGCCTGGCGGCGGGGCTCGCGGGGCCGTTCGCGTACACCCTGGCTACGGTCGACACCGGGCACCAGGGTTCGATCGTGACGGCGGGCCCGGCGGGCGCGGGCTTCGGCGGCATGCGGGGTCCCGGCGGTGGCCGGGGCCGGGGCATGACCTTTCCGTACGGCTTCCCGGGGATGCCGGGCCAGGACGGCGGCCAGGGCCAGGGGATGCCCGGCCAGGGCCAGAACCAGGGGCAGGGGCAGAACCAGGGCATGCCTGGGCAGAACCAAGGCCAGGGACAAGGCACGCCCGGCCAAGGCCAGGGCCGGAACCAAGGCGGTCGCCCCCCGGGCATGCCCCCCGGTATGCCCAGCGGCGAAGGTTTCGGTGGGCCCGGTGGCTTCGGCGGCGGCGGTATGGGCGGGCTTCTCAACGGCACGGCCGTCGGTGCGGAGGCGAAGACCGCGCTCCTCGCCGACGCGGACGTGTACACCTGGGCCGCAGCCACCGTCGGCGCGCAGAACGCGGCCGGATACCAGCTCGCCACCGAGAAGCCGGTCATGGCGATCGGCGGCTTCAACGGCAGCGACCCGTCCCCGACCCTCGCGGAGTTCCAGGCGTATGTGGCCGAGGGGAGGATCCACTACTTCATCGGCGGCGGCGAAGGCGGCACGGGAGGCGAGACGGCCGCCGGATCGGCCGCCGGAGCGGGAGCCGGAACAGGCGACAACAAGGCCGCCTCCGGCGCCGGTGCGGACGGCCGGGGTGGCAGGACCGGCGGTCCCGGCGGTGGCTTCGGCGGCGGTTCGGAGATTTCCTCATGGGTCTCGGCGCACTTCCGGAAGGTCACCTTCGGCAACGCCACCTTCTACGACCTGACCCGCCCCACCACCTGACCGGCCTCACCACCTGACCCGCCTCACCACCCGACCCGCACGCACGGGGAGACCGTCGGCGCACCCCGCCGACCCTCCTTGCCGGAAACAATTTCCTATACAGCGTAAGAGACGCCCTTGTACGGTGTACGAGAACCCCATCCCGTACACCGCCCAAGGAGTGCTGCCCATGACGGCGAAGCCCGTCGCGAACGAGAAAACCGCCCCCGGCGGCCACCCGCAGCGCTGGCTGATCCTCGGCGTCATCTGTCTCGCCCAGCTCACCGTGCTGCTCGACAACACCGTGCTCAGCGTCGCCATCCCCTCGCTGACCTCGGAACTCCACGCGACCACCACCGACATCCAGTGGATGATCAACGCGTACTCGCTCGTCCAGTCCGGACTGCTGCTCACGGCGGGCAACGCGGCCGACCGCTACGGGCGCAAGAAGCTGCTCGCGATCGGGCTCGCGCTCTTCGGTCTCGGCTCGCTCGCCGCCGGGCTCGCCGACTCCACCGGCCAGCTGATCGCCGCCCGCGCGGGCATGGGCGTCGGCGGCGCGCTCCTGATGACCACCACCCTCGCCGTCGTCATGCAGATCTTCGACGACTCCGAGCGGGTCAAGGCCATCGCGCTCTGGTCCACGGTCGCCTCGCTCGGCTTCGCGGGCGGACCGCTGATCGGCGGGGTGATCCTGAACCACTTCTGGTGGGGAATGATCTTCCTGATCAACATCCCGGTCGCCCTGGTCGCCCTGGTCGCCGTCGTCCGGCTCGTACCGGAGTCCAAGAACCCCCAGGGCGAGCGCCCCGACCTGCTCGGCGCGCTGCTCTCCACCATCGGTATGACCGGTGTCGTGTACGCCATCATCACGGGTCCCGGGCACGGCTGGCTCTCCGCCGAGGTGCTGCTCCCCGCCGCCGTCGGCGCGGTCGCGCTCGCCGCCTTCGCGCTGTGGGAGCTGCGCACCCCGTATCCGATGCTGGACATGCACTTCTTCCGGAACCAGAAGTTCGTCGGGGCCATCGGCGGCTCGATCCTGGTCGTCTTCGGCATGGGCGGTTCGCTCTTCCTGCTCACCCAGCACCTTCAGTTCGTGCTCGGCTACGAGCCTCTGGAGGCGGGGCTGCGGATGGCGCCGCTCGCCCTGACGATCGTCGGCCTCAACCTGACCGGCGTCGGGCCCAGGGTCGTGATGAAGCTGGGCACCCCGGTCACCGTCGTCCTCGGCATGACCCTGGTGGCCGCCGGGCTCACCTCGATCGCGCTGCTCGGCGGCGGCACGGACGGCGGATACGCGGGCATGCTCCTCGGGCTCGTCCTGATGGGCTGCGGCATCGCCGTCTCCTCCCCGGCCATGGCCAACGCGATCATGAGCGCGATCCCGCCGGAGAAGGCGGGCGTGGGCGCCGGGATCAACGGCACCCTCGCCGAGTTCGGCAACGGTCTCGGTGTCGCCGTCCTCGGGGCGGTGCTCAACGCGCGGTTCGCCGCCCTCGTCGCGGTCACCGCCACCTCCCTCCCGGCGGCGCTGGCAGCGGCGGGTGGCGCGGGCGAGCGGCAGCAGATCTCCGACGCCTTCGCGTCCGGCCTCCAGACCAGTCAGCTGTTCGGCGCCGCCGCCGTCTTCGCCGGCGGTCTGGTCGCCTACGCCCTGCTCCTGCGGGCCGAACGCGGCGAGGCGAGGGCCGCCGAGGAGGCGGAGCGGGCGGCGGCGAGCGCGTAGGCCACGCGCTCGGGGCCGGGCCGGGGCCACCGGGCCCGGGGCACCCGGCCGGACCTCGCCAGAGGCCGGAGCGTGCCCCGGTGCCGTCCGGAAGCCACGCCCTAGCATGGTGGCGAACGGCTGAAAGACGGAGGAACGCGATGGTCAAGGCAGCGGACCGGGCCCGGAACCCGGCGCGGTCCAGCGTCTGGCTCGAAGAGCGGGCGCCCCGCGCGGGCAGGGGCCCGGCCGGGCTCGACCGGGACCGGATCGTCGCCGCCTCCCTCCGGATGCTCGACGAGGAGGGCCTGGCCAAGCTGTCGATGCGCAGGCTGGCGACCGAACTCGGCGTCACCGCGATGTCGCTCTACTGGTACGTGGACACCAAGGACGACATCATCGAGTTCGCGATGGACCAGGTCTACGGGGAGATCGATCCGGCGGCGGCCGACGCCGCCGGGGGCTGGCGGGAGCGGATCAGGACGCTCTCCCTGGGGTACCGCAGGATGCTGGTCGCCCACCCGTGGATGTCCCAGTGCGCCGGCCAGTACCTGAACCTCGGCCCCCGGGCCATCGCCTTCGCCACCAAGATCAACCAGGCGATCCGGGACACCGGGCTGCCGGTGTCCCGGCAGCCGAGCGCGATGTCGGCGGTCTTCCAGTTCGTCTACGGCTACGGGACGATCGAGTCCCAGTTCGAGCGCCGGACGGCGGAGGCGGGGATGACGCCGGACGACTTCTACCGGGACGCGGTCAAGGGCTTCCGGAACGAGCCCGCCTTCGCCGAGGCCCTCGCCCCGATCACCGAACTCCTCGACGAGCGCGCCTCGCACGGCAGCGTCAGCGACATCTGGGACCGCGACTTCGACTACGCCCTGGACGTGCTCATCGCGGGCATCGAGGTGATGGTCGAGAGGGAGCGCGCGGGGAGCGCGGAGCGCGGAGGGGGCGCGGAGGGCATGGAGCGCGCGGGAGGCGCGGAGAACACCGGGGGGTAGCCGGACCGGGCGCCTGTACGGCCTTCACGGGGTGGGGGGTGTGGGGGAGGGTGGGGGCCTGGGGCTTGGGGGTGGGGGCTTTCGGTGGAGGGGCGGGGCGGGGTGGGCCCGACTCCGTATCGCAGGAGGTCTTCATCGCAGGAGGTCTTCGCGGATATGACGGAGCGGCGGGCTGTCCCCTGCCCGCCGCTCCGTATCGACCCGGTCGCGCCTCCGCTCGAAGCGTGACCGGGAGTTTCGTCAGGCCTTTTCGGTGGCCTTCGGCGCGCTGTTGCTCTTCAGCGCGACCTCCTTGATGAACAGCGTCACCACGAAGGCCAGCAGCGCGAAGGGCGCCGAGTAGAGGAAGACGTCCGCGACGCCGTGCCCGTACGCGCTCTCCATGACCGTGCGGATCGGGGCCGGCAGTTTGTCCATGTCGGGGATGCCGCCGCCGCCCTGGCCGACGGCGCCCGCCGCCTTCGGGCCCAGCTCGGTCAGGCCCTCCTTGACGTACTCCGTGACCCGGTGGGCCATGACCGCGCCGAGCGCCGAGACGCCGATCGCGCCGCCGAGGGAGCGGAAGAAGGTGACGACGGAGGAGGCGACGCCGAGGTCGGCGGGGGCCACCTGGTTCTGGGTGCAGAGCACCAGGTTCTGCATCATCATGCCGATGCCCAGACCGAGGACCGCCATGAAGAGCGCGATGTGCCAGTACGCCGTGTCGTAGCGGATCGTGCCGAGCAGACCGAGACCGCCGGCGGCGAGGGCGCCACCGCTGACCAGCCACGCCTTCCACTTACCGGTCTTGGTGATGATCAGACCGGAGACGGTGGAGGAGACGAAGAGGCCCGCGATCATCGGGATGGTGAGGACGCCGGACATCGTCGGCGACTCGTTCCGCGCCAGCTGGAAGTACTGGCTGAAGAAGACCGTGCCCGCGAACATCGCGACGCCCACGAAGAGCGAGGCGAGCGAGGCGAGGGTGATGGTCCGGTTGCGGAAGAGGCGGAGCGGGATGATCGGCTCGCTCGCCTTGGACTCGACGAGGACGAAGATCCCGCCCAGCGCGATCGCGCCGAGGACCATGACGACCGTCTGCCAGGAGATCCAGTCGTACTTGTCACCCGCGAAGGTGACCCAGATGAGGAGCAGCGAGACGGCGGCGCTGATGAAGAACGCACCCGCCCAGTCGACCTTGACCTGACGCTTCACGACCGGGAGCTTCAGGGTCTTCTGGAGGACGATCAGGGCGATGACCGCGAAGGGCACGCCGACGTAGAAGCACCAGCGCCAGCCGAGCCACTCGGTGTCGGTGATGACGCCGCCGAGCAGCGGACCGCCGACGGTCGCGACGGCGAAGACCGCGCCCAGGTAGCCGCTGTACCGGCCGCGCTCACGCGGGGCGATCATCGCGGCGAGGATGATCTGGGAGAGGGCGGTCAGACCGCCGACGCCGATGCCCTGGACGACACGGCAGGCGATGAGCATGCCGGTGCTCTGCGAGAGACCGGCGACGATCGAGCCCGCGACGTAGATGATCAGGGCTATCTGGACCAGCAGCTTCTTGGAGAAGAGGTCCGAGAGCTTGCCCCAGAGCGGGGTGGTCGCGGTCATCGCCAGGAGCGCCGCGGTGACGACCCAGGTGTAGGCGGACTGCCCACCGCCCAGGTCGGTGATGATCTGCGGCAGGGCGTTGGAGACGATCGTCGACGACAGGATGGCGACGAACATGCCGAGCAGCAGCCCGGACAGCGCCTCCATGATCTGCTTGTGCGTCATCGGGGCGCCGCCGGAGGCGGAGTCCCCCTCCTTGGCGCTCCCGCCGAGCACACCGGTCTCTGGTGTGGTGGTTGCCATCAACTTCCTTCGTTCTCAAGCGTGGTGGGCCCGGCAGTCCCCGAAGGAATCCCGGAGACGGGCGAGCAGGTCGGTGAGCAGTTCGACGTCTTCGGCGGACCACTCCGCGAGCGTCTGGGCGAGCATGTCGGTCAGCCGTCGGTCGAGGACGGCGAGCATGTCTTCGCCCGCGCTGGTCAGGTGGAGGATGCGGGAGCGCTTGTCGGCGGGGTCGGGCAGGCGCTCGACCCAGCCACGGTCCACGGTGTGGGCCACGTGCCGGCTGCTGACCGACATGTCGACGGCCATCAGCTCGGACATCCGGCCGATCCGCATGTCACCGTGGCGGTGCAGCAGAGCGAGGACGATCGCGGATCCGCCGGGGCATTCGGCGGGCAGGGTCCGCGCGAGTCCGCGCTTCACGGCTCCGATGGCACTCACCTGGCGGGCGAGGTTCTCGTAACGATTGCCTCTGTCCATCGGGCACCCCATTGATGTTGTTGCTTAGGGCAACCATAGAGATCGATGGTTGCTCCAGGCAAACTAAAGCGGTCAAATGGCGCTAAAGAATAGGCAAAGGCGGTCTTGGGGGGTGTGTCGCGCTCGACTGCCCGCGTGCGGGGGTACGGGGCTTGGGCCCACCACCCGTCCTTCGCTAGGGTCCTGACCCATGGCACACAACCCCCAAGCACCGTACGGCCAGAACCCCGAGGGTTACGACCCCGCCGGCAACACCCAGATGTTCCGCGCCTTCGTCGACGAGGGCACCCCGCAGCAGCGGCAGCCGCAGGTCGCGGCCGCCTCGGGCGGACCGAAGGTCGGCCTGATCGTGGGCGTGGTCGCGGTCATCGTCGTCCTGGCGGCCGTCGCCTGGCTGGCCCTGGGCTGACTGCCCCGTCCCTTCCTTCCCGCGCCCTCGTCAGGTGGGCCGGTCCCGCGAAGCTCTGACGCGGACCGGTCCACCTTTTTCTTTTGCGGGGGAGTCGGGGGGGAGGGGGGCGGGGCGGCGGGGGAGCCGGGGGCCGGGTACCCCCCTTGCGGGAGGCGCGCGTCGCCGGGCCGGGTACCCCCTTGCGGGGGCATGGAGAGGGTAATGGGGGGACACGGGCGCCTGTCGTCAGGCGTGTCTGACATATGGGACATAAGGGGCAAGTAAATATGATTGCATGACCCCTGCCCTCCCTCGTATTCGCCCACTCTCGTGGCTCTTGGTGGTGTTGCTGGCCATCGGCGCGAACTTGCTCTCCCCACGGCCGGCCTCGGCCGACCCCCGGCTTCCCGTCACCCTGCGCGCGTCGAACGAGGTGGTCGACGCGGGCGACCGGCTGATCTACGACGTCAACGTGGCCTGCTCGATTCCGACGGGCTGCCCGAGCACCACGCTCACCTTCAGCCGTCCGCCCGGTGCTTCCGGGGACGGCACGCTGTCCCAGCCGTGGCCCAGCCAGGTCACCAGCGTGCAGACCGTCAACGGCCGGCTGGTGGTGACCGCGAACCTGGCCGCCGGTGACAGCGTCAACGCCGTGGTCTCCTGGCCCACGGTGAACTACACCACGCCGCCCGGCCCGCAGCCGGTCACGGTGATCGCCGAGACCCCCTCCGGCACGGGTCCCTCCGAGGCCACCGCGACGATCGGTCTGAGGGCCGTGCCGAACATCGCGCTCGTCAAGTCGGGACCGACACAGACGGCCCCCGACACCGTGGTCTCCTACACCGTCTACATCAGCAATCGCCCCGTCGACCCGGACCGGCCGCGCGGCACGCTGGCCCTCGACGAGGTGGTGATCAAGGACGTGCTGCCGGTGGGCGCCGAATTCGTCAGCGCCTCGGGCGGCGGCACGTACGACCCGGCCACGCGTACCGTCACCTGGCAGGTCCCCACGCTCGCGGACAACGTCTTCAGCAACACCGTCAGCGTGCGGTACCCGTCATCCGCCGTCTCTCCGGGCGACACCCTGACGGACACCGCGTCCGTCTCCGGCACCGGCCACGGCACCACGACGACCCACGAGGAAGACACCACCTTCACCACCACGATCACCGCGACGGATCCCGGGGTGAGAGGCGAATTCGCGAAGTCGGGCAGCCCGGCCGGGTTCGAGGGGCAGGCATACGGCTACGAACTCGACGCGTTCAACTACAGCAACGTCGCCGCCACGGCCACGCTCGACGACACGGTCCCGGCCGGTCTGCGGCCCAGGGCCGTGCGGATCCGCTACGGAGGGTCGGCCCCGGTCGGCCAGATCCCGGTGACCGTGACCTACAGCGACGGCAGCACCGCCACCTTCGACGTGCCCACCACCAACGCGGACACCCCGATCCCGGCCGGCCCGGCAGGCACCCGCGTCACCCGGATCCAGGCCACGCTCCCCTCCATCCAGCCGTCCCAGTACGCCCTGCTCGCCTTCACCTCCGACGTCGTGCTCTCCGACCTCCCCGGCGGCAACCCCACCGAGGTCGAGAACTGCGTGATCGGCACGCTGGCCGCCGCATCCGGCACCGGCGGCGAGATCACCGACACCGTCTGCGCGACGACCTATCTGGACCGGAGCAAGCCCGACCCGATCCTGACCAAGGCCAACGACCAGGTGCCGGTGGCCCCCGGCGGCGTCGTCGACTGGGACCTGGACATCCGCAACAACGGCACCAACTCCCGGCTGTTCCCGCACTTCTTCGACCTGATCCCCCCGGACGTGGACTACGTGCCCGGCTCGCTGCGGCTTGAGGACCCCACCACCTCCAACAGGTGCCCCGAGGTGTCCGCCGCCGACGTCACGGTCACCCCCGACTACCTGTTCGGACGCACGGCCGTGATCTGGAAGGCCCCCGCCTCCTCCCAGCCCATCGAGTACCTCGGCGCCTTCGCGTGCAGGTACACCATCAGCGGCAAGGTGAAGGCCGGGACGAGCGCCGGCGTCAAGGGCGGCGACGCCCAGAACCCGGACGGGTACCTCGGCAACCTGGCCTGGCTCTTCGACGCCGAGCAGACCATCGTGGTGCCGCGCTACGACAGGATCGCCGACACGCACGACGTCAACAAGAACGGCAACACCACCGAGCAGGTCTACTTCGCCGCCGACGACTACTCGGTCGCCGACGCCGCCGACATGTTCGTCTACAAGCAGGTCCGGGGCGACGACGGCGAGTGGAAGGACTCGGCGGAGGTGCCCGGCCAGGAGGACCAGGTCGCTCCGGTCACCTCCGGCGGGACGTTCGACTACCGGGTGCGGCTGGGCAACCTGGGCAACCGCCAGCTGACCGATTTCGTCGCCTACGACCTCCTCGGCACTCCCACCAGCCATGGAGTCACCGACGGCCGGTACAACGACACCACCAACACCGTATGGACCCCGGTGCTCACCGGTCCCATCGACACCACCGGGACCCCCGTCACCATCACGTACTCCACGAAGGAAGACCCCTGCCGGCCCGAGATGGACGCCACGCGGGGAACCGCTCCGTTCTGGTGCGGCGGACAGGTCGACACCTCGTTCGTCCCCGCCTCCGAGGTCACTGACTGGACCCTGATCCGGTCCCTGCGCTTCGACTTCGGCGACACCGTTCTCGAACCCGGCCAGATCCTCACCTTCGAGTGGGAGATGACGGTCCCGGTCACCCGCGCCGACCACACCGCGCTCCAGAACGGCGACATGAACTGGAACAAGGTCGCCGCCCAGGCCGAGGTCGTCGAGACCGGCGGCACCACACGCGAACTGCTGCCCGCCGAGCCGCCGTGGGTGGCCGCGCGGGTGGTGAAGCTCAGCGAGCCGACGCACACGATCTCCAAGACCGCCACTCCGCAGACGGCGTCGGTCGGTGACACGGTCGACTACACGGTGACCGTGCGCAACACTGGTGACGTTCCGTACACCGAGATGACTGTCGACGACGACCTGTCCGAGGTTCTGCGGCACGCCACCTACAACGGTGACGCGACGGCTACTTCCGGCACGGTGAGCGTGACTGGCAGCACCTTGCACTGGAGGGGTCCCCTGCCGGTCGGTGGCACGGTGACGATCCGCTACTCGGTGACCATTACGAGCGAGCTGCCCGCCAGTCCCAAGGTCGCCAACCACGTCAGCAGCGTCGATCCGGGAGGTAACTGTCCGCCCGGATCGACCGACCCTGCCTGCACCGTCGAGCTGACTCCGGGCGGTACGCCTCCCGACAACCCGACGCACCGGATCACGAAGACCGCCACCCCCATGACCGCGTCCGTCGGTGACTCGGTCGACTACACGATCACCGTGCGCAACACCGGTGACGTTCCGTACACCGAGATGACCGTCGACGACGACCTGTCCGAGGTTCTGCGGCACGCCACCTACAACGGTGACGCGACGGCCACCTCGGGCACGGTGAGCGTCACCGGCGACACCCTGCACTGGAGGGGTCCCCTGCCCGTGGGCGCAACGGTGACGATCACCTACTCGGTGACCGTCACCAGCGAGCTGCCCGCCAGTCCCAAGGTCGCCAACCATGTCAGCAGCGTCGATCCGGGAGGCAACTGTCCGCCCGGATCGACCGATCCCGCCTGCACCGTCGAACTCACCCCCGGTGGGAAGCCTCCCCACGAGGGCTACGGCTACGACGACCCGTCACCCGCCGTGCTCCCGACGAGGGCCCGCAGGTGACCAGAGCCTGAACGAAGTGAGGAGCCACTGACAGGGGGCTCGCCGGTGTCGGCGAGCCCCCTCTCTCTGACCGGGGTCGCGAGCCCGGTGCGCGCCCTGCTCGCGCACCCCGGCTACACCGCCACCCGTCTCCGGACCCGGGACACCTCCGGTCTCACCCGGCTGTTCCTCGGCCGGATCGGCCCCCCGCTTCCGGCCCAGCGCCCGGAGCGGGGTGTGCTGCCGCAGCTGTGGGCCGCGACCGTGCCGGAGCCGGACGGTGGCGAGTTCTTCGGCCCGGACGGCCCCGGGGAGCTGCGCGGCACCCCGACCGGGTGCGGCTCTCCGCCTCGGCGGCCGATCCCGCCCGGGGACGACGGCTCTCGGCGCTCTCGGAGCGCCTGACCGGGGTGCGTCACCCGAAACCCTGACACCACTACCTAGGGGTGCTAGCTTTTCCCCTAGGGGCCCTAGGGGTTCCATGAGCCTCGGGGAGGGGAGCGGTCCGTGGTGCGTGCGGGAGTCACCGTCGAGCGGCTGGTGCGGGCCGCCGCCGAACTGGCGGACGAGCAGGGCTTCGAGCGGGTCACCGTCTCGGCCCTCGCCCGCCGCTTCGGCGTCAGGGACGCGAGCCTCTATTCGCACATCAGGAACCTGCGGGAGCTGCGGGTGCGGCTCGCGCTGTTCGCCTCGGGCGAGATGAACGACGCCATCGGCGCCGCAGTGGCCGGCCGGTCCGGCAGGGAGGCGCTCGCCGCCTTCGCCGACGCCTATCGTGACTACGCCCTCGCGCACCCCGGGCGCTACGCGGCGACACAGCAGCGGATCGAGCAGGCGGAGGTGGAGGACACCGCCGTCTTCCTGCGCGCCGTCGAGCTGACGCACGGCATGCTCCGCGCCTACGGGCTTACGGACGACGCCCTCGTCGACGCCGGACGGCTGCTCCGCAGCACCTTCCACGGATACGTCCACATCGAGCTGAGCGGTGGCTTCTCGCACGGGCGGCCCGTCGCGGAGTCCTGGGCCCGCTCTCTCGACGCTCTGCACATCCTGCTGGAGAACTGGGGGAACGGTTCATGAACCACGGAACGCTCAAGGTGCCCGGCGCGACCCTGCACCACGAGACACGCGGCAGTGGGCCGGTGCTGCTGCTGATCCCCGGGGGCGCCGGGGACGCCGGGATCTTCGCGGGGATGGCGGACCTCCTCGCGATGACCGGTCATACGGTCGTCTCGTACGACCCGCGCGGTCTGAGTCGCAGCCCGCTCGACGGGCCCGTCACCGATCAGCTGGTCCGGGAGGGGAGCGAGGACGCGGCCCGTCTCCTCGATCACCTCACCCCGGACCGGGAGGCGTACGTCTTCGGCAGCAGCTCCGGCGCGATCGTCGCGCTCGATCTGCTGGCCCGCCACCCGGACCGGCTGCGGAAGGTCGTCGCGCACGAGCCGCCGCTGCTCGGTCTCCTCACCGACCCGGAGCCGTACCGGAGCCTCTTCGCCGAGGTCGCCGAGCTGTCCCGGACGGCAGGGAGCGGCCCGGCGATGGCCCGCTTCGCGGAGGGATTCGGGGCGGGGCCCGCTGAGGAGCCTTCCGCTGGGCGGGAGGCGAAGGGGGCTGATGGGGTCGGTGGGGCTGAAGAGGTCACTGGGAAGGGCGAGATCGCTGCGGTCACCGAGGACTCCGGGGCTCCCGAGGACTCAGGAGTCCCCAAGAACTCAGGAGTCCCCAAGAACTCAGGAGTCCCCGAGAACTCACGAGTCCCCGAGTCCGACGTCGTGCGGGAGCTGCCCGCGAGCATCCGGGAGGCGGCCGGTCGGATGATGGCCAACACTCCCTTCTTTCTGGAGCGGATCCTGGTCCCCTACTCCTCCTCCGTTCCCGAGGTCGCGGGTCTCAGGGCCGCCGCGGACAAGCTGGTCCTGGGCGTCGGCGAGGAATCCGCGGGGCAGCCGGCCCTCGCCGGTCCGGCCCGGCGGCTCGCCGAGCTGACCGGCGCGGTGGAAGCGACCTTCCCCGGCGGACACATCGGCTGTACGGAGCGCCCGGCGGAGTTCGCGGAGGTGCTGCTCACCGTCCTGCGACGGTGACCTCCCGGGTGTCGATCCGCATCCCGAGCGGCACCCGCCAGGACTCCACGCACACGGTGTACGTCTCCGTCCGCGCCGCCCCCGCCTCGATCGGTCCGGGCAGCGGGCGGGTGGAGACGAGCGTCGCCCAGTCGACCCCGAGGGCGCCGATGACATGGGTGGCGAAGGTGACCGTGCCGGTCCGGGCCGCCGTACCCCCGCTGTTGCGGAAGGTGACGGTCACCCGTTCGCACCAGCGCCGGTCCCCGTCGGCGAGCACCGGCGCGGAGACGCTCAGGAGCGCGGGCGCGGGACTGCCGGGCGTGGGCCCCGGAGGCGGTGCCGAAGGGGTCGGGGAAGGGGTGCCGGGCCTTGAGCCCGTAGGGGAGGTCGGCGCGGGTGCCGGGGGCGCGCCAGGGCCCGGCTTCGCCGGGGAACCCGTACCTGACCCTGATCCCGTACCTGATCCCGTACCTGTACCGGCCCCTGATCCCGAACCCGTACCCGCGTCTGGGCCCGTACGGGGACCCGTACTGGTGCCGTCACCTCTGCCCGTACCCCTACTGGCTCCCGTACCGGCTCCCGTACGTGTCCCCGGTCCCGGTCCCGGTCCGGAGGGTGCGTCCGGGCCGTTGCCCGCGCTCCGGTCTCCGTTTCCGTCCGGGCCGTAGGCCGCGCCCCGCTCCGTGCCGGTGCTCAGGCCCGTGCCGGAGGGGGGTGTCGTGGTGGGGGAGGGGGACGAGGTGCTGGAGGTGTCGCCGCCCGGGGTGGGGCCGTCCAGGGGGATCAGGGTGACCGTGCCGGACGGGGTGGCCGCGCCGCCGGGGGAGGGGCCCGCGCCCGCCGCCGCGTAACCCCCGCCGTCTCCGCCGCCGCAGGCCGTCAGCGCGCCGCCGAGGCAGAGCGCCACCGCCACGAGTACCGGCTTCCTTCGCCTCATGGGCGCCAGTGTGACTGACGCCCCGTCACCAAGGGAGGGTTTCGCGGAAGTCGGCCGACCGGGTCAGTCGGCGATGAGACCGTCGCGCAACTGGGCGAGGGTGCGGGTGAGCAGCCGGGAGACGTGCATCTGGGAGATGCCGACCTCCTCGCCGATCTGCGACTGGGTCATGTTGGCGAAGAAGCGCAGCATGATGATCTGCCGCTCGCGGGGCGGCAGTTTGGCGAGGAGCGGCTTGAGCGACTCGCGGTATTCGACGCCTTCGAGCGCGGTGTCCTCGTAGCCGAGGCGGTCGGCGAGCGAGCCCTCGCCGCCGTCGTCCTCGGGCGAGGGGGAGTCGAGCGAGGAGGCGGTGTACGCGTTGCCCACCGCGAGCCCGTCGACGACGTCCTCCTCCGACACCCCGAGCACGGCGGCGAGTTCGGGGACGGTGGGGGAGCGGTCGAGCTTCTGGGCGAGTTCGTCGCTGGCCTTGGTGAGGGCGAGGCGCAGCTCCTGGAGGCGGCGCGGGACGCGGACCGACCACGAGGTGTCGCGGAAGAAGCGCTTGATCTCGCCGACGACCGTGGGCATCGCGAACGTCGGGAACTCCACGCCCCGCTCGCAGTCGAAGCGGTCGATCGCCTTGATCAGGCCGATGGTGCCGACCTGGACGATGTCCTCCATCGGCTCGTTGCGCGAGCGGAAGCGGGCCGCCGCGTACCGCACGAGCGGCAGGTTCAGCTCGATGAGGGTGTCGCGGACGTAGGTGCGCTCGGGGCTGTCGGCGGCGGCTTCCTCGGCGTCGAGGGCGCGCAGCCGGAGGAACAGGGAGCGGGAGAGGGTGCGGGTGTCGAGGGCTCCCGACGGCACGTCCACCGGCGGCGGGGCGGTCTCCGCACCGGCGGTCGAGGCGGCTGCCGTCGGCTGCGCGGGCACGGAAACGGGCGTGAGCGTGAGCACCTTCGAGCTGCCCAGTTCTGTGGACATGCCACCCCCTTGAGGTCGCGGACGGTCGCGGTGGCCGCGACCATCTGAGGAACGCAGCTTCCACCTGAATACCGGCGGCGGGGCTGCGGCAAACTCGGTTCCAGCAGAATGTCACATGTCGGCAACACGCTGTAGTGACTTGTCGACACAGCGTTGACGCATATCCGCAGGAAACAAGGGGTGTGCGGCATTTGGGGGTTGAGGGAGCCGGGTCGAAGTGTTACCCGTTCCGGTTAAGCCTCGATCCTGTTTGCGGATCTCAGCCGGGCGAAGCTCCGGGCAAGCAGCCTTGACACATGCATCTGGGAGACGCCCAGCTCCTGACTGATCTGAGACTGGGTCAAATTGCTGTAGTAGCGCAGCATCAGGATGCGCTGTTCCCTTTCGGGCAGTTGGACGAGCAGATGCCGGACGAGGTCGCGGTGTTCCACTCCGGCGAGCGCGGGGTCCTCGTAGCCCAGCCGGTCGAGCAGTCCGGGCATCCCGTCGCCCTCCTGCGCGGCTTCCAGCGAGGTGGCGTGGTACGAACGGCCCGCCTCGATGCAGGCGAGCACCTCGTCCTCGCCGATCCGCAGCCGGTCGGCGATCTCCGCCGTGGTGGGGGAGCGGCCGTGAGCGGTCGTCAGGTCCTCGGTGGCGCCGTTGACCTGGACCCACAGCTCGTGCAGCCGGCGCGGTACGTGCACGGTCCGGACGTTGTCGCGGAAGTAGCGCTTGATCTCGCCGACGACGGTCGGCATGGCGAAGGTGGGGAACTGCACGCCCCGGTCGGGGTCGAAGCGGTCGATGGCGTTGATGAGGCCGATGGTGCCGACCTGGACGACGTCCTCCATGGGCTCGTTGCGGGAGCGGAAGCGGGCCGCCGCGTACCGCACGAGGGGCAGATTGGCCTCGATGAGGGCGCCGCGCACCCGGTCGTGTTCGGTGCTGCCGGGTTCGAGGTCCTTGAGCTGTCCGAAGAGCACTTGGGTGAGGGCGCGGGTGTCGGCGCCCCGGGTGCTCGGGGGGCGCGTGTGCTGCGGGTGGGCGCCTGGGGGGTGGGTGCCGTCGGGGCGGGGGCTCTGGGGACGGGTGCCGTCGGGGCGTGCGGCATCGGGGCGTGCGCCGTCGGAGGTCCCGGGGGGCTCCGCTTCGTCTGTCTCGTGCCGGGGCGGGGCCGGGTCGTGCCGGGGCGGGACCTGGTCCTGCTGGGGTGGGACCTGGGGCGCTGCACTGGCCGGCACGTTCACGCCACCCCTCCGGCTGGACTTGGTCCGTCGACTGGTTTCACTGGTCCCACTGGTTCCACAGCGGTCAACTCATCCGTCAAAAGCGGTCATAGCATCACAAGAGATGCCCACTGTGTGCAAGCACCCCATTACTACGTGTTGAGCGCATCGTGACGGAAAGACAGGGGCCACGCATGGAAAAGGCCCCCCGCCTCGACGGCGGGGGGCCCGGTCGGCGTCCTGGACGCCTAGAACGCGTAGTCGGCGATCACCCAAGTGGAGAATTCGCGCCATTGGGCGACGCCCGCCTGGTGGGCCGGGTGGTCCAGATAGCGCTGGAGCGCTTCCTTGTCCTCGACGGCCGAGTTGATCGCGAAGTCGTAGGCGATCGGGCGGTCCGTGATGTTCCAGTCGCATTCCCAGAACCGCAGCTCGGGGATCAGGCCGCCGAGTGCGCGGAACGCCTCCACGGCGGCGACCACGCGCGGCTCGTCCCGCGAGACGCCCTCGTCGAGCTTGAAAAGGACCAGATGGCGGATCACGGAGTGCTCCTAGTTGATGAGTTCGGTCATGAACTGGCCGACGCTCCGGGCGGCGCTGGAAATGCCTTCGAACCCTATCTGTACGAGATCGGCGGCACGGGCCGGGGAGGTGACGATCGTGTAGAGCACGAAGGCCATCAGCATGTACAACGCGACTTTCTTCGCCTGCGCCATGGCCGGCCCTCCCCTGGTTCCCCCGCCTGTGTCACCGCCGTGCGACCGCGCCACTCTAACCGAGTGTTTATGGACCAAGGGCCCGGAGATCGGGGCCTTTTGCCGACCTCCGGAAGGGTGACGGGCGAGCAGTATGGATGTCGAGCCCGGCGGATCTGGCAGGAATCCGAGGGGCTCCCGGAACCGGCCCGCACTGCGGGGTCCGCGCCGCCGGCTTTCCCCCTGACTGCGGCGCAGGACTTGTAGGACCGGTTCTCATCGGGGGGAGCGGCTTGTCCCCCCGATGCCGCTCCCCCCGGCCTCCTTCCCGGGTTCCCCGCCCGTGGGGACCAGGCCCCGGACGCGCTCCCCCTGAGCGCGCGTCCGGGGCCTTTCCCGTAGACCCCGTAGACCCCGTAGACCCTCAGGCCCGTAGACCCCGTAGGCCTGTATGCCTATGAGGGCCTGTACGCGGGGTGTCCGGGGTCCGTGGGCAGCCGTGCTCGCATACCCGTATGTCCGCGTATCCGTATGTCCGCGTCCGTGTACGCCGAAGGGCCCGGCGCTGATGCGCCGGGCCCTTCGATCGAAGCGGTAGCGGAGGGATTTGAACCCTCGGTGAGTTTCCCCACACTCGCTTTCGAGGCGAGCTCCTTCGGCCGCTCGGACACGCTACCGAGAGAGAGCTTAGCCGAAGTTCGGGCTGCGATGAAATCCGTATCGAGCCGCAGGTCGGGGTGCCGGTCAGCGGGTCCGGAAGAAGGCCGTGAGCTGCTGCGCGCACTCTTCGCCGAGCACGCCGTGGATCACCTCGGGACGGTGGTTGAGCCGCCGGTCGCGTACGAGGTCCCAGAGGGAGCCCGCCGCGCCCGCCTTCTCGTCGACGGCGCCGAAGACCACCCGCTCGACCCGCGACTGGACGAGGGCTCCCGCGCACATCACGCAGGGCTCCAGGGTCACGACGAGCGTGCAGCCGGTCAGCCGCCACTCGCCGGTGGCCGCCGCCGCCCGGCGCAGCGCGAGGACTTCGGCGTGGGCGGTGGGGTCGCCCGCCGCCTCCCGCTCGTTGTGCGCGCGGGCGAGCACGGCGCCGTCGGGGCCGAGCACGACCGCGCCGACCGGCACGTCACCGGCGGGCGCCGCCGCGTCGGCCTCGGCGAGGGCGAGCCGCATGGCCTCCCGCCAGGGATCCCGTACGGGGTCCTCTACGGGATCCCCCACGGGGTCCCGTACGGGGTTCTCGACGCGCGCGTCCTGTACAGGGGCCGCGGCCGGGTCCCGTACGGGCTCCGGGTCCCGTACGGGATCACCCAGGGGACCCTCTCGGGGGTCGGCCTCGGGGGCGGTGGGGGAACCGCTCGCGCCCTCGCCCAAGGGGTCGCTCGCGGAGTCGGGGACGGGGACCGCGCTGATCACTAGCGGACGGCCTCCAGGACCTCTCCGGCGCCCAGCGCCTCCGCGATCTCCGCGAGTGCGTCGCTGTCGAGCGCCAGCAGCTCCGCCGCCGACATGCCGAGGTCCGCGAGGATCAGGCGGTCGCCGACCGGAGCGGCCGGAACGGCCTCGGACGGGGTGTCCCGTCCGTCGTCGTCGGTGTCGTCGTCGAGCGGCTCACCGTCCTCCGTTCCGTCGAGGTCCAGCGATTCGAGTTCGTCGTCGAGATCGCCCAGTTCGTCGCCGAGGATCTCCCGGGTGAGCATCTCCCCGTACGAGGAACGGGCGGCGGCGGCGCCGTCCGAGACGTAGACGCGAGGGTCTTCCTCACCCTCGATCCGTACGATCCCGAACCACGCGTCCTCCTGCTCGATGAAGACGATCACCGTGTCGTCGTCCGAGGCCTCGCGGGCCAGCTCGGTCAGATCCGACAGGGTCTCCACGTCGTCGAGCTCCGTGTCGCTCGCTTCCCACCCGTCTTCGGTGCGCGCGAGCAGTGCGGCGAAGTACACCTGACTCTCTCCCACTGATCAGAGGTGTGACGATCCGGCGGCGCCCTGCTGATGCCCCGCCCAATCGGCATCGTGACAGAAACCAAGCCCCCAGGAGAGGTCTTCGGCTCTTGCGTCGTGCATCAGTCTGAACGACCCCGCGATCGGGTGGTCGTGCGACCCCGGCGCACATGGGGGGCGCACGGCCGGGTGCTGCGGGGGCGACACGCTGGTGCCGCTCCGGCGCGCTCACCAGCGGAAGCTTCGCATCCGCATGGCCTGGCGCATCCTGGCCGCTCGGGCGCGCCGGGGCTGGACGCGCTCGCGCAGTGCCTTCGCCTCGTGGAGATCGCGGAGGAACTGGGCGCGGCGCCTGCGACGCTCCGCGTCCGTCTCCGGCCCCGCGTCGACGGCGGGTCCCGTCGCCGGTTCCGCAGCGGCTCCGGCAGCCGGTTCGGCAGCCGGTTCGGACCGCGCCGGTCCCGATTCCGGCCCCGTCTGCGGCCCCTTTCCCGTCTCCGGTTCCGGCGTCGTCCCCGGTGTCGTCTCCGTCCTCGGGCCCGGCTTCGGTCCCGGCTCGGTCTCCGGTCTCGGTTCCGGCGTACGGGCCGCCCCCTCGGCGGCTTCCTCGGCCGGTTCTTCCAGGTCGGGCATCGGTCACTCCACCCCATCGCTGGGTCCCCGTGCTCCCACCTTCCCCCAGTGGCGTGGGTCGATGCCAGTGCGCGGCGGGCTTACTGTGGAGTCATGCGTCTCCACGTCGTCGATCACCCGCTGGTCGCCCACAAGCTCACCACGCTGCGCGACAAGCGCACGGACTCCCCGACCTTCCGGCGGCTCGCCGACGAGCTGGTCACCCTGCTCGCCTACGAGGCGACCCGGGACGTCAGGACCGAGCAGGTCGACATCGACACCCCCGTCACGCGCACGGCCGGCGTGAAGCTGTCGTACCCGCGTCCGCTGGTGGTCCCGATCCTGCGCGCCGGTCTCGGCATGCTCGACGGCATGGTCCGGCTGCTCCCGACCGCCGAGGTCGGTTTCCTCGGCATGGTCCGCAACGAGGAGACGCTGGAGGCGTCGACCTACGCCACCCGGATGCCGGACGACCTCTCGGGCCGCCAGGTGTACGTGCTCGACCCGATGCTGGCGACCGGCGGCACGCTGGTCGCGGCGATCAAGGAGCTGATCCGGCGCGGCGCCGACGACGTGACCGCCGTGGTGCTCCTCGCCGCCCCCGAGGGCGTCGAGGTCATGGAGCGGGAACTCGCGGGCACCCCGGTCACCGTGGTCACCGCCTCGGTCGACGAGCGCCTCAACGAGGACGGCTACATCGTCCCGGGCCTCGGCGACGCGGGCGACCGGATGTACGGCTCCGCCGAGTAACGACTCCGGACGTACGACACGCACCGCCTCAGGCGTACGGCTCCGCCGATTCGACGAATTCGGCCGGACGGCTCCACCGCGTGACCCGAATACGTCAAGTAGGACCGTGAAAACGGAACCGGAAGTGCCGATTCTCCGTGCGACCGGAAAAGGGCGGGCCCGCCGAGGCCCGCCTTTTCCGTCGGTACGGGCCCGTCCTTCCGGGCGGTGCAGACCCGTCCTTCCCGTCGGTACAGACCCGTCCTTCCGGGCGGTACGGGCCCGGTCGGTACGGGCCCGCCCTTTCCGTCGTTACCGGCTCAGCACTTCCCGGTCGGGAGCGGCGCGGGCTTGTTCAGGGCGATCAGGGCCGCGTCCGCAGTCGCCTTCGGGTCCAGGGTCTTGAAGGCGGTCCCGATGATCAGGTCGACGTCGGCGGTGGCCCGGGTGTCCGTCTTGGTGGCGGCGCCCTTGAGCTGGGTGCCGAGGACGGGGAAAGCGCCCTTGACGGCGCCGGGCGGGCCCAGCAGCAGCCCGAAGCCGGGGACCTTCTTGTCGTAGGCGGCGGGTGCGTTCCCCACCTTGCCGATTTTGAACCCGCGCTTCTTGAGTTCGTCCGCCGTCGCCTTGGCGAGACCGCCGCGCGGGGTCGCGTTGTAGACGTTCACCGTGATCTGCGCGGGCTTCGGCCGGGTGGCGGCGGTCGCGGTGGTCGCCTGGGGCTCGGGCTTGCAGTCGGCCTGCTTTCCGGCCGCCGTCTTCCTGCCCTCGTCGCCCGAGAAGACGTCCACGAGCTGGAGCGTGCCCCAGCCGGCCCCGCCGAGCACGACCACGGCTGCGGCGGCCGCGAGGACGAGCCTGCGGCGGCGCCGAGGGCGGCGCATGCGGGGGTAAGTGTCCCCTGTGACGCGGTACTTTCCGCCCATTCCTGGGGGAGTGAGCATGCTCATGAACGCAGCGTAGTGCCGCCCGTCGGGGATGCCTACTTGATGATCATGTGATCGCGTCCGGATGGGGGCGAACCATCCCCGAACGGGTCAGCCGACGCGACCGGGCCGATCGTCGGGGCCGATCGCCGGGATCGGTCGCGGGGACCGATCACCTGGACCGGTCGACCGGACGGGTCAGTCCATCTCCAGGACGCGGGCGTGCAGCACCTGCCGCTGCTGGAGCGCCGCGCGGACGGCGCGGTGCAGCCCGTCCTCAAGGTAGAGGTCGCCCTGCCACTTCACGACATGCGCGAAGAGGTCGCCGTAGAAGGTGGAGTCCTCGGCGAGCAGCGTTTCGAGATCCAGCTGGCCCTTGGTGGTCACCAGCTGATCGAGGCGCACCGGGCGCGGGGCGACGTCCGCCCACTGGCGGGTGCTTTCCCGGCCGTGGTCGGGATACGGCTTTCCGTTTCCGATGCGCTTGAAGATCACACGGAAAGCCTACCGGTCGAGCGGCTCCCGGCGCAGCCATGCGCGGGCAGTGGGATGCTGGTGCGAACCGGGACGAATCGGAATTGGGGTGCCGTGATGAGCGCGAGCGAGCAGCCGCCCGAGGTGCCCGTCGGGCCCGCCGCCGAGATCGCCGCCGGATACGCGTTCGAGGGCGCGGCACTCGAACTGGGGGCGCTCCTCTGGGACGGCGTCTGTCACCCGGACGCGCCGATCCGGATTCCGCTCGCCGTACTCAACCGGCACGGGCTCGTCGCGGGCGCCACCGGGACCGGCAAGACGAAGACGCTCCAGCTGATCGCCGAGCAGTTGTCGGCGCACGGGGTGCCGGTCTTCCTCGCCGACGTCAAGGGCGACCTGTCGGGGATCTCGGCGCCGGGCGCGGAGAGCGGGAAGGCGCGGGAACGGGCCGGACAGGTCGGGCAGGAGTGGCGGGCGACGGGCTTCCCCGCCGAGTTCTACGGGCTCGGCGGCACCGGTCCCGGCATCCCGGTCCGCGCCACGGTGACCGGCTTCGGCCCGGTCCTCCTCGCGAAGGTGCTCCAGCTCAATCCGACCCAGGAGCAGTCCCTCGGCCTGATCTTCCACTACGCCGACGCCAAGGGGCTCGAACTGGTCGACCTCAAGGACCTGCGGGCGGTGGCGGCGTTCCTCGTATCGGATGTGGGCAAGCCCGAACTCAAGGGAATCGGCGGTCTGTCGACGGCGACGGCGGGGGTGATCCTGCGCTCGCTCACCGCCTTCGAGCAGCAGGGTGCGGGGGAGTTCTTCGGGGAGCCGGAGTTCGACACGGGCGAGCTGCTGCGGACGGCGCGGGACGGGCGCGGGATCGTCTCGGTCCTCGAACTGCCCGCCGTACAGGACAAGCCGCAGCTCTTCTCGACCTTCCTGATGTGGCTGCTCGCGGACCTCTATCACGATCTGCCGGAGGTCGGGGATCTCGACCAGCCGAAGCTGGTGTTCTTCTTCGACGAGGCGCATCTGCTCTTCAAGGGGGCGTCGAAGGCGTTCCTGGAGTCGATCACCCAGACGGTTCGGCTGATCCGGTCGAAGGGCGTGGGGGTGTTCTTCGTGACGCAGACGCCCAGGGACGTTCCCGCCGACGTCCTCGGGCAGTTGGGCAACCGCGTGCAGCACGCGCTGCGCGCCTTCACCCCCGACGACGCGAAGGCGCTGAAGGCGACCGTACGGACCTTCCCGAACTCGCCGTACGACCTGGAGGAGGTGCTGACCGGTCTGGGCACGGGCGAGGCGGTGGTGACCGTACTGAGCGAGCGGGGCGCGCCGACCCCGGTGGCAGCGACCCGGCTGCGGGCTCCGGAGTCGCTGATGGGGCCGGTGGACCCGGCGGCCCTGGACGCGGCGGTGAAGGGCTCGCCGCTGTACGGGCGGTACGCGCAGGCGGTGGACCGGGAGTCGGCGTACGAGAAGCTGACGGAGGGGGAACGGGAGACGGCCG
The DNA here is from genome assembly GCF_014596525.1 of Streptomyces sp. CBMA291. Taxonomy (GTDB): domain Bacteria; phylum Actinomycetota; class Actinomycetes; order Streptomycetales; family Streptomycetaceae; genus Streptomyces. The sequence continues at coordinate 24,184 of NZ_MSJP01000047.1, read as the reverse complement.
GGTCCGCGCCCGCCTCGGGTCCGGGGGCCGCCTCGGGGTCCCCGTACGGGTCGGGATCAGGGGCCCCTTCCGGGCCGGTCCCGGATCCCCCTTACGGGTCCGGGCGGACGAAAGCGAGGGCCCCGGAGGAGGAGCCCTCGCTCGTCGAACAGGTCGTCGGCAGCGGGATGTTCAAGTCCCTGGCGCGTTCGGTCGGCACCCAGCTGGGCCGGGAGATCAGCCGCTCGCTCTTCGGAACCGCCCGCCGACGGCGTTGATCACACGGCCGGCCCGGTCGGTGCGGCGGTCCGCCCGGTCGGTGTGATCGTCTTACGGACGTGTCAGCCGGTGACCTCGTCGTGGCCGGTGTGGAGACCGCCGCCGCCGGTGCCGCCGCCGGTGGTCGGGACGGAGGTGACCGGCTTGCGCAGGGACGAGATGTCGTGGGCGTAGGTGCCCACGGCGTTGGCGATGACGCCGATGTTGGCGGCGAAGGCCGTCATGTTGATGTTCTTCAGGTCGTCGCCCTTGGCGTGGTAGTTCACGTCGTACGCGACGCCCGCCTGGCCGCCGAACTTGGCCGCCTCCGCCGGGGACTTGATGCCCTCGGCGCCGGTGAAGGTGCCGCCGGAGGGGATGCCGACCTCGATGAACGGGCCGTAGTCGGAGCGCCCGGTGAAGTCGGTGCCCGCGTGCGGGAGCCCCTTCTTGTCCATGTAGTCGGTGATGTCACGCTCCAGCTGGGCGGAGCCCGCCGGGCCGGGGCCCTCGCCGACGCCGTCCGAGTCGTCGCCGTCGTAGACGAACAGGCCGTAGTTCGGCGACGCGATCATGTCGAAGTTGAGGTAGAGCTTGATCTCGCTCTTGTCGAGCGCGGTCAGGTTGTCGACGTAGTGCTGGGAGCCGAGCAGCCCGTTCTCCTCGGCGGACCACCAGGCGAAGCGGACCTTGTTGCGGACCTTCTCCTTGGACTTGGCCAGTTCGAGGGCGGTCTGGAGGAGGCCCGCGGAGCCGGAGCCGTTGTCGTTGATGCCGGGGCCCGCGGTGACGGAGTCGAGGTGCGAGCCGAGCATCACGGTGTTGGCGGCGTTGCCCGCGCGGGTCTCCGCGATGACGTTGTTGGTGGTCCGGATCTGCTGGAGCTGGCGGATCTCCACGGAGAGCGTGACCGGCCCGGCGGCGAGGTCGGCGGCGAGCCGGGTGCCCTCGTCCTGGGTGAGACCGCCGGTCGGGATCTTCCCGGAGGCCGCGTCGCCGAGGGTGCCGGAGAGGATGCCCTCGGTGTTGTTGTAGATCAGGGCGGCGGAGGCACCGGCGGCGGCCGCGTTCTGCTGCTTCACGGCGAAGGTGCAGCCACCCCGCTTGATCAGGGCGATCTTGCCGGTGAAGGTGTCGGAGGCGAAGTCGGAGGGCTCGCAGCCGTTGGTGCCGTCGGCGTCGATGGGGGCCGCCACCAGGCCCGCGGTGATGCCGCCGACCGGGGTGGACTTGGTGTACGACATCGCCTTGACGTCGATCGTGCGGGGCGCGGGGGAGACGACGGAGGCCCGCTCCGCCTGCGTCTCCGTGTACTCGAAGTCGAACTTCTGGTACGAGACGTCGTAGCCGGCCTTCTTCAGCTGCGTGTACACGTACGCGGCCGAGGCGTCGTGCCCGAGCGAACCGGCCGCACGGTGACCGCCGGCCGAGTCGGCTATCGCCTGGAATTTCTGGAGGTGCTTGTAGGCGTCCTGGGCGGTGGTCTCACGCACCAGCTTCTTCGCCAGCTTGGCGGCATCGCGGGCGGGTGCGGCCGCGGGGTCCTGCCCGGCGGTCGCGGGGGAGGCGAGGACCAGCGGGGTGGCGAGTGCGGCGGCGGCCAGAATGGCCGCGGCACGACGCTGGGTTGCGTTCACAGAGGTCCTTCCCGTTGCGTACGAGGATGAGGGGAAGCTAGCGATGTGCGGGGCCCTTTGTGAACACCTTCTCCACAATTCCTGTCGCAGGACGGAGGATTGAAACCTGGAATACGCAATTCCCTGGGGGTTCTGGGGAGTTGGAGGGGTGTTGGGGTGTTGGGGTGTTGGGGTGTTGGGGTGTTGGGGTGTTGGGGTGGATGGGTGGATGCCTGCGGGCCTGCGCCTGCACCCGCGCCCGCCGTGCCTATGCCTGCCTGCGCCCGTGCCCGTGTCCGTGGGCGTGTCCGGGTCCGTGCCCGTGGGCGTGGCTGGTCCTGCGGTTGAGGGCTTCGGGTTTGCGGGCTACGGCCGGGACGGCGGGTGGGCACCTCGGCGCGGCGGTGCTCCCGATCCATCATCACCGCGCGGCGGGCCGCCCGCCCGGCGGGAGCGTCGCCCGCACGCGCGGGACCGGCCTCCCGTGCACGAGGGACCGGCCTCTCCCGCGTGTCCGGTCGGCGTCTCCGGAAGGGGCCTCCGACAGGGGGTTGCGGTCAGCGTCCCCCGACCCGTACCGCCGAGTCCTCGCACCAGGCCAGGACCGAGGGCCAGGGGCCGTAACCGGTGTCCGGGTTGAGGTGCTCCCCGCCGGGTACGCGGTCCATGTCGAGGCCGAGCGGAAGCCCGTAGTGCAGATCGGCGCCCTCGGGGCAGTACGGGTCCCCGTCGCCGTACACGAGCCGCGCGGAGAGCGGTCCTCGCGGGGTGAGGTCGAGACCGTCGGCGAAGGCGGCGATCGGCGGGATCGAGGCGGTCACCGGGGGTGAGGGCGGGGCGACGAGCAGCACCCGGTCCGCGTCCGGGCGGCGCGCGCCCGCCCGCAGCCACAGCAGGACGGAGAGGCTGTGGGCGAGCACCACGAACTCACCCGATGCGGGCCGCTTCCCGTACTCCTCCAGGACCGCGAGCCAGTCGTCGAGGACGGGCGCGTCCGGCTCAGGGAGCTGCGGGTACCGCACCTCGTGGCCGCGCGCCCGCAGCTCCCCGGCGAGCCAGTGCTGCCAGTGGCCCGGCGGGCGCCGGTTCTCGTAGCCGTGCAGGATCAGGAAGGTCTTCGGGGCGTCGCTCGTCATGACGGGATGGTGCGCCCGGGGGGAAGGTCCGGTCCAGCCCGTTTCAGCGGGCGGTCAGGACCGCAGCCGGAGGAGTTCCCGCATGCCCTCCTTGAGGCGCTCGGCGGACAGTTCGCGCTCGACCGCCAGATGGTGCATCAGCTCGGGCGAGAACGGCGCGAGCAGCAGATGGGCGAGGAGCGCGCTGTCGGCCTCCGGCCTGATCCGGGCGACGAGCAGCGACACGTGCGCGTGCATCAGGTTGTACGCGCCGCTGTGGTGACGGGCGCGGGGCGCGGCGGAGTGGGCGGCGAGCAGGATCTCGCGCTGTTCGCCCGTCCGGTCGACGAGCGCGTCGAGGAAGGCGTCGAGCCGCTCGGCGGCGGGCGCGCCGGGGCCGAGCGGCGGCGGACCGCTCATGTACGCCTCCTGGAACCGGCGCTCGCGGTCGTCGAGGAGCGCCCACAGAAGCTGGTTGACGTCGCCGAAGCGCCGGTAGACGGTGCCGACGCCGATGCCGCTGGCGTGGGCGACCTGGTTCATGGTGACGGCGGCGGGCCCCTCCTCGGCGACGATCCGGGCGGCGGCGTCGAGGATCCGGCGCCGGTTGCGCGCGGCGTCGGCCCGCTCGGGAACGGGGGAGTCGAGACCGGGGAGAAGCTCCAGGGGCCGCGCGGGCTCCAGACCCCCTAGGGGGGCGGGGACTGCACGGGCGCCCGGACCCGGACCCGGGCCCGTAGGGGTCGCCGAATTCGCACCCGCACCCGCACCCGGGCTCGGGGCCGTAGGAGTCGCCGTACCCGCACCCGGGTTCGGGCCCGTAGGGGTCGCCGTGCCCGCACCGGGGCCGGTACTCGCCCCCGTGGGCGCGCTCGCGGGCTCCCCGCCGCTCCCGGCCCTCGCCTCGGCCCCTGTCCGGGCTCCTGCCCCGGCCCCTGTCCCGGTCGTCATCTCGGTCCCCGTCCCGGGGGTCTCCCTGCTCATCCGTCGACTCCTCGTCCCGCTCCCGCCGCGTCCCGTCTCCCCTGCTCCGGTCGCTCGTGCGCTCGCTCGCCCATTGGCTCCTGGGAACCGAGCATACCCGGTCCCCTTGCCAACCGGATAGGAATCCGCTTAGCCTTCCGATCGAAACGGAAAGTAATCCGGTTGAGGAGAGAGCCATGTCCGTCAAGGTCGCCGTCGTCTACTACTCGTCCACGGGTGCCGTCCATCAGCTCGCCCGAGCCGTCGCCGAGGGCGCGGAGAAGGAGGGCGCCGAGGTGCGCCTGCGCCGGGTGGCCGAACTCGCCCCCGAGGCCGCCATCGACGCGAACCCGGCGTGGCGCGCTCATGTGGACGCCACCGGGGACGTGGAGATCGCCACGCTGGAGGACCTGGAGTGGGCGGACGCGTACGCGCTCGGCTCCCCGACCCGCTTCGGCAACGTGGCCGCGCAGCTCAAGCAGTACGTCGACACCACGGGCGGCCTGTGGCAGCGCGGCGTCATGGCGGACAAGCCGGCCACGGCGTTCACCAGCGCGCACAACCTGCACGGCGGCAACGAGTCGACGCTGCTCGCGCTCTACAACACCTTCCACCACTGGGGCTCGGTCATCGTCTCGCCCGGCTTCACGGACCCGGCGGTGTATGCGGCGGGCGGCAACCCGTACGGCACCGCGCACCCCGCCGCGAACGGCGCCCCCGGCGAGGAGGTCCTCCAGGCCGCGCGCTACCAGGGGGCCCGTCTGACGAAGATCGCCAAGCGGCTGAAGGGCCTGGCCGACGCCTGAGCGCACAGGGCTGCGACAGGGCTCACGTACCCCCGGGGTGGATACCCCCGGGGGTACATCTGTTAGGGTCGATTGCATACCCCCAGGGGTAATCAAGCCTCCCGGGCCGCCACGCCGGCCCCCTCCGAGGCCGTGCCACCGGCCCCCCTAGGGGCCCGATCGACCGGCCCTTACGGCCCTTAGGGCCCTCAGGGTTCGCGAAAGGAGGGCGGCGTGCCGCCCACAGACCCCCTCGTCGCCCCGTCGGGACCGGCCCGATGCTGATCGCGCTCGCGGCCGGGGCCGTCGTCGGCCTCGCGCTCGGGGCGCTCGGCGGCGGAGGCAGCGTCCTCGCCGTCCCCGTCCTGATCTACCTGCTCGGCTTCTCCCCGTCCGCCGCCGCCACCGCGAGCCTCCTGATCGTCCTCGCCACCTCGGCGACCGCGCTCTACGGCCACGCGAAGGACGGCAACGTCCGCTGGCGGACCGGCGCGCTCTTCGCGGCGGCGGGACTCGTCCCCGCGGCGCTCGGCGGCCTTCTCGCGGCCCACCTCCCGGAGACCCTGCTGACCGCCGGGTTCGCGGCGGTCGCGGGGATCGCGGCGGTACGGATGCTCAGGCCCGCGGCCCCGGCGGAGGGCGTCCGTCGCTCGACCGGCGCCGTCGCGGGCGCGGGCGCCGGGCTCGGCGCGGTCACCGGAGTCCTCGGGGTGGGCGGCGGCTTCCTCACCGTGCCGGCCCTGGTGCAGGTCGTGGGCCTGCGGATGCGGACGGCGGTCGGCACCAGCCTGCTGGTCGTCGCCACCAACGCGCTCGCCGCGCTGCTCGCGAGGGCGGGCACGGCGCAGACGCTGGACTGGGCGGTGGTCGCCCCCTTCGCGGGAGCGGCGATCCTGGGCGCCTGGGACGGCCGCCGCCTCGCCTCGAAGGTCTCGGGCGACACCCTGCGCCGCGTCTTCGGCGCGGCCCTCCTCGCGGTGGCGGCGCTGATGCTGCTGGACGCGACGGTGCTGTGAGCACGGCCCTACGGGGAGGACCCGTACGGGGCGGACCCCCTACGGGAGGGCCCCCTACGGGAGAGGGACCCTACGGGCCCAGGCCCCGGCCCCACCCAAGGGGCTCGCGCCCCACTCCCGCGCCCACTCCCACCCGCACGCCTACGCCAGCGACAGGAAGAGCTTCTCCAGTCGGGCGCGCATGGCGTCGCGGTCCTCGCCGTTGCGGCGGCCGTCCTCGACGTCCGTCAGGCACTGCTGGAGACCGGTCGCGATGATCGCGAACCCGGCCCGGTCGAGGGCGCGGGAAGCGGCGGCCAGCTGGGTCACGACCTCCTCGCAGTCGCGCCCCTCCTCGATCATCCGGATCACACCGGAGATCTGGCCCTGAGCCCGCCGGAGCCGGTTCAGGACCGACTTCAGCTCCGCACCCGCGAGATCCAGTTCCACAACCACTCCTCCACCGATACCCCAGGGGGTAATTTACTCCCCACCACGGGGCTCCCGTCGAAGACCAAGGATGACACTTGCCATGACCTCTCCTCTCCTGCTCGACCCCGACCAGGCCCTCACCCGGTTGGCCGACCTCACGGTCGTCGACGTCCGCACCCCGGGCGAGTACGCCGCAGGGCACGTGCCGGGCGCCGTCAACGTGCCGCTCGACCGGCTCGACAGCGCCGTTCCGTCCCTCCGGGAGGCGGCGGCACAGGGGACGCTGCTCATCGTCTGCCAGTCGGGCAACCGCTCGGCGCGGGCCTGCGCCCAGCTCGCGGGCCAGGGCGTCAGCGCGTACGACCTCGCGGGCGGTACGAGCGGCTGGGCCGCGCGCGGCCACGCTCTGGAGCGCCCGGCGGGCGCCCCGGCGAAGGCGGCGTGGGCGATGGACCGCCAGGTCCGCCTGGTCGCGGGCTCGCTCGTCCTCCTCGGCCTGCTCCTCGGCCTCCTGTTCCACCCCGCGTTCCAGCTGCTCTCGGCGGCGATCGCCGGCGGCCTGGTCTTCTCGGCGCTCACCAACACCTGCGGCATGGCGATGATGCTCGGCAAGCTCCCGTACAACCGAGGCAACGCGTGCGCGGTCGACCTGGACACCACGCTGGCGGGGCTGCGGCGGGGAGACGGGGCGTAAGAGGCCCGCTGTCTGGGAGCCGAGGCGGTCCCTCGGCTCCCAGGCAGCGGAAACGGCGGGGCGCGCTACCGGGGCCGGAGCTGCTCGAACGGCCTCAGGTGTACGGCGACGGAGCCGTAGAAGTGGTCGACGGCCTGGTCGACGCTGCGGATGAACCCCGATTCCGTACTGCCCCGGCTGCCGCCCATCCCCTTGAAGAGGGAGAGACGGAATCCGGTGATCACCGCGCTGTCCTTGGGCAGCAGATCGCCGGGCTCGGGCCGCAGCCGTTCCAGGGTTCCGCGCGGCCCGCTCCGGCCCTCCAGCAGGGTCTCCACATGCAGGTCGGCCGGGGCTTCCTCCAGGGCGCGCAACAGTCGCTTCGCGACCGACAGGGGGTAGGAGCCGTCCGGCGGGGGAACGTCGATGGACGTACGGATCTTGCTCGTCCGCAGGTCGGCGGTGATGGACAGGACGCTCCGGGTCCCGTCGACGCGTACGTCGGCGGAGAGCTTCCCTTCCTCGCAGAGCCGGTCGGCGAGTTCCGCGCGCCGTGACTTCGGGTCGGAGCCGCGTCGGGCCCGCTGCACGGGCAGGGCCTTCTGCCCGAGTTCACCTCCCAGCCGCAGACAGACCTGGCGGATCAGCCGCTCCCAGCTCTCCACCACCTCCACCGCGCGAGGATCGCCCTGGCACAGGGTCTCGCCGTCGATTCCGTTGCGTACGGGAACCCAGGACGGGCCCATGTTCTGGAAGCCGTGACAACCGGAGTTCTCGTGCCGGAGGTAGTGGAGCAGCTCCTGGAGCAGCCACGCGTGTGCCGCGTTGCCCACGCCCTCGTGCCGGATCAGCATCTGTGCCTGGTGCGCCACCTCCGCCCACGACAGGTGCCAGAGCGAGACCTTGTGCTTACGCCGTCCGTCCGTCTTCACCTCGACCAGCGGACTGCCCTCCAGGGCGACGTCGTTGGAGAGCGTGATGACGGCCTCGTACCCGCGTCGGGCGGCGATGTCCATGTAGTTCTGGACCTGCTCGGACTTCAGGGAGTTGCCGTTGGTCTTGGTCTCCACGAGCGCGGTCCACAGCTTGCCGGCCCGTTCCGTGCGGATGACACCGTCCGGGCGCTTGGGGCTGTCACCGTGCGGGAGCGACACCTCGGTGAACGTCTGCATCCGTCCGGCGGGAGCGCCGAAACCCGCGGTCAGGCGACGGCCGAACTCCGGCACCTCCGCCATCACGGAGAGCAGCACCGAGGTCGCGCGTACCTCACGTTCCCGGTCGCTCTTGTAGGAGGGGGCGGGGAAGAGCCGGGCGGGCTTCCAGGAGTCGTTTTCGGCCAGGGACTTCCTGGGGGCTTTCGGGAGGGTGACCTTCTTCTTGGCTGTCCGGGTGGCACGGCGCTTGGCGGTCGGCGGGGTGTCGTCGGCTGGTGCGGCGACGGCCGCGGGACGGGTGAGCCCGTCGGAAACGGCAACGGGAGCGGGGGCGGAGACGGTGGAGGTATCCGTAGCGGAAACCGCGCCGTCCAGACCTGATTCCGTCGCAGTGGACTTTGTCATGTCGGGGGAGCCCGGAACGGGTCCGGGAGCCCCGCTCTCGGCCTCCGTCCCGGGCGTGGCCGGTTCCTCCCCCTCATCGTCGTCCTCGTCGACGGAGATGCCGAAGTCGGTGGCGAGCCCGGCGAGACCGGTCTCGTACCCCTGTCCCACGGCGCGGAACTTCCACTCGTCGTTCCGCCGGTACAGCTCCCCGAAGATGAAGGCTGTCTCGACCGTGGCGTCCGGGATGGAGAAGCCGAGCAAGGTTTCGCCGGAGCGGTCGGCGACCGTCATGCGCAGGTCGTCCAGGTCCCCGAAACAGCCGCGGTCCTGGCTGGCCGCGACCACGATCGTGGCGATGTCCGCGGGGATCGCCGTCAGGTCCAGGCTGATCCGGTCCTCGTTGCCGTTCTCCGTCGGCACCTTTCCCAGGAGCTGCACGCTGCCGTCCTCGGCGGCGGGGTGGTTGTAGAAATAGAAGTCGGAGTCGTCGCGCACCTTGCCGTCGGCGTCGACCAGCAATACCGAGACATCGGCGTCGCCTTCGCCCGTGTCGCTGCTCCAGCTCAGGCCGACGACGACCGAGCCCACGTCCTCGCTGAGGGCGGCCAGCCCGATGTTGGCTCCCTTGGACATTTCGTGCATACGTTTCCCCCCGGCCCCTGGTGGCGAATGGCGCTCCGGTCGGTGTGCGCCTGAGGGGAACCGTAACGTCCGCAAAGGGGAAGCGAGGAGAGAATGTGAAAATTGGACTAACTGGATGGCGACGGCGGCCGGGCCTGGCGCGCCTCGCGCCCGCCGAGCCCGGCCCTCCTCTCGTCCCCTCCCCTCACTCCTCCCCCGGTCCCCCCTCGTCGATCGGGCGGATGACGACCGGGTAGGTCGGGGTGCCGGGGGGTTGGGGGCTGCGGGCCGCGCGGGTGGCGATCTCCGTCGCGCGGTCAAGGGAGGGGCAGTCGAGGATCCAGAAACCGGCGATGACCACCTTGGTCTCCGGGTAGGGGGCGTCCGTGACGACCGGTGCGCCGGTGGCGTCCACCGTGACGAACCGGGTGGTGGACGGGGCGGCGAGGCCCTGGGCGTCGATGAGTTCACCCGAGGCCCGAAGCTCCTCGTTGAGTGCCCCCATGTGCGAGAACATGGCCTGGAGGTCCTTCTCGCCCCAGGTGGGGCCGCCCGCCGTAGACCGGCCGGCCATCGCCTCGTAGTCGGTCTCCGTGCACTCCACCATCACCAGGTACTTCATGACGTCCTCCTCGCTCCTCGCGGGGTTCACCGCTTCCCGCAGGACAGTCGGAGGCGCGGCCCGGGGCCCGGCACCGCGCGGGCATTCATCGCAAAAACCGGAAAAATCACCCGACCGCACCATGATTCCGGTGTGAACGCCTTCAGCTACTCCGCCGCCTTCATCGCCTTCTTCTCCGTCATCGGCCCCCCGAAGATCCTTCTGGCCTTCGCCGGGCTCGCGCAGGTCCACCCCGCCCGGCAACTGCGCACCATCGCCCTGATCTCCTCCGGCATCGCCGTCCTCGTCGGACTGGTCACCGGCATCACGGCCCCGTGGCTGCTCGACCTCTTCCACATCAGCACCCCCGCCCTCGAACTCGCGGGCGGTGTCATCTTCTTCATCTACGCGGTGGGCCTCGTCCTCGGTTTGCACTTCGGCTCCTCCACGAGCACGCAGGACGCCCCCGACCTGGTCAGCGGCGTCCGCCAACTGCTCATGCCGTACATCGTCAGCCCGCTCGCGATGACCGCCGTCCTGATCGAGGCGGCCGCCCGCTACTCCTTCAGCTGGCGTTCCACCGTCGTCGGCGCGTACGTGTCCGTCATCGCCCTCGACCTGATCTGCGTCCTGCTGCTCACCCGCGTCCTGCGCCGCACCCACCACGCCACGATCGAACTCCTCGGCCGCCTTCTCGGACTCCTGCTCGCCGCCGTCGGCGTCGACCTGGTCCTCGACGGCCTCGCGGCCCTGGGAGTGCCGGGGCTGTACGTACGGCATTGAGGGGGCGCGACGAGGCAGGGGAGGGACGGAGGAGGAGGCGGGACGGGGCGGGGGAGGAGGGCGCGCCCGGGGCCGTCGCGCGCCCCCACCCGGCCGTCACTGACTCCCGCTCAGCTCGCGTTCCAGGGGCGTACGGAAGCGGGGTGTCACCCGTACGTCCGCCGCCCACGCCGTCAGCCGTTCCGCCTCTGCCGCGATCGCCCGCTTCGCCTCCGTACCCACGTCTGTCAGGAGCCGGTGGGCGACCGAACCGTCCGGGCGCTGGGCCCAGCCGCCGACGATCCGGCCGTTCCACCACACCGTCGGCCCGATGTTGCCGCTGCGGTCGTAGAGGGCCGGGCGGTGTTCCGGGTCCAGGTACCAGTCACGGCCCTGCCAGCCCATCGGCGTCGGATCGAGCGCGGGCAGCAGCGCGGCCCACGGTTCACCCTCGGTTACGGGCGCGAGGTCGTCCGGCAGGACGAACCCCGACGCCTTCTCCCCCTCAAGCCGTACCGGTACGGCCCCGACGGCGGCCAGCGCCTCCCGTACCTCCGTCACCTTCCACCCCGTCCACCACTTCAGATCCGCCTCGGTGGCCGGCCCGCACGCCGCCAGCCAGGACCGGAGCAACTCCGCCCGCGCCTCGGCGGGGCCGGGCTCCCGCTCTTTCCGCCGAGCGGGCGGAGCGGGCTGATTGGGTTGCGACGGCTGCTCCGGCTGAGCAGCATGTTTCGGGTGTTTCGGGTGTTCCGGGTGCTCTCCGTGCTCTGCGTGTTCCGATCGCTCCGGCCCGAGCGTCCAGCGGAAACGGCTCGACGTCCAGGTCCCCTGCGGACGGCCCCGTACGATCCGGCCCTCCATCCCGAGTACCCGCAGCACCCGGCTCGCCACCGACTGCACGCCCTCCTGGCGGGTGCCCACGCCGTAGAGATACGTCGACCTCAACTCGGATACGGCCGAACCCAGCTCGGCGCCGGTCGCCTCCCCGCGTACGGCCAGCTCGGCGAGGACCCGGTTCTCGGTCGCCGCCAGCCAGTCGGCGTCGAAGGAACTGCCGGCCGCCAGGTGCCTGAGCAGGGTGGCACGCTCACGGACGGCGGCGGGCCGGGTCGTCGAGGCCTGCACGGCGGGCGCGAGGGCGGCGGGGAAGACGAAGACGGTGTGGCGCATGCCGTGCATCCGGACCAGGGAACGATCCTCGTAAAGGGCCTGCTCCAACCCCGATACGGGCCCGCCCGTCCCGGCAAGCCGGGCCCCCACCGCGAGGAACACGCTCGCGGGGTCCGTCCCGTGCAGCGCCACGAGCGCCTCCGCGACCTCCTCGGCGGACCGGACCCTCGCCCTCCCCGCCAACCGGTGCCGCACCCCGAGCCGCGCCCTGCGCTCCGCCTCGCCGATCGTCCTCGCCGTCTCCGCCATGCGGCCCAGCATGACGGAGAACACGGCGGGATCCGGGAGAAGCGGGGGCCGACCAGGAGGGAGCGGGGGAGCGGGGGGATCGACTGCTCGCCGGGATCCGTCGAGCCCGTACGGGAGGGCCTACTTGCCTGCGGCGAGGGTGTGGGCGACGAGGGCGTTGGCGTGCCCGTGGCCGAGACCGTGGTCGGTCTTGAGCCAGGCGACAAGCTCCATGTGCTTGGCGAGCGGCGAGGAACGGATCAGCTCCTGCCACTCGGCGACCGGGCGGCCGTACTTCTTCTCGATGGAGGGGAAGTAACTGGCGGGTCCCTTGACGGCGTTCTCGGCCACGATGGTCTCCTCGTCGGGTGGGCAACTGGAGGTAGGACCCCCACCCGACCGGAAACTCATCGGCGTACGCGAGGTCAGTCCCGCCGGATGTGCTCGGGGTCGACGTGCCGTCGCACCATCGGCAAGGAGGCGACGGCGGCGGCGAGCAGGACGCCGAGGACGCAGAGGAGCAGCAGGGGAAGCCCCTCCCAGTCCCAGTGCACGGCGCCTCCGCCGGTGATCAGATAGCTGGACTCGGCAAGCCACCCGGCGACGACGGCCCCTCCGAGCCCCACGACGAGCGGCAACAACACCTGCACCACCTGCACCACCCGCAAGGTCCCGGCCCGAGCCCCCAACAACACGAGCGCGGCCACCTGCCTCCGCCGCTCCAAGGCCCGATCGGCCACGGACACGACGAACGCGGCCACCCCGATCACCAGCCCGAGCACCATCCCGACGGCCAGCAGACTCCGAATCACGGTGAGCTGAGCGAGCGAATCGATGACGATGCCCACGGGTTGCACGGAGGCGGTGGGGGCGATGGAGCCGATGGCGTCCAGGACGGAACGGATGGTGGCGGGGTCGGCGTCGCTGAGCAACACCAGATTCCCTTCCGCCAGAACGGAGCCGGGAGGAAGCAAGGACGGGGGGATGAGAAGACTCGGCCCGGCGAACTCCGACGGTTGGTAGGCGCGGACTGTGACGGTTTCCTGGGGGACGGTTACCTGGAGATGGCGGCCGGCGCTCAGCAGGAAGGGGAAGGTCCTTCCGGGCGTGGCGTCCTCATCGATGGAGAACTCTTCGTCTTGGATACGCATCACCTTGTGCTCGACACATCCCTCCGTCCTCTCGACGAAGTCAGCCAGCTGTTGGCATGTGGCCACCAGGCCATACGTCCGGGGGGCATCGGTTCCCGAGACGTACCAAGTTGGCGATGCCATCACGTGTGATTGCACCCCTGCTGCTTCTGAGACTTCGGATCGTTGTTGGGTGCTCAACTGCCGAAGCGGCAGGCTGTACTCCTGAACGGGATTGGTGGGACGACTCACCTGGTCCAACTCCACCAGCACCCCCTGCGTCAGCGACGCCCCGAACACCAGCAGCACCAGCCCGGTGACCACCCGCAGTGACGACCCCGGGTCGACCTCCGTCCTTCGCATCGCCAGCGCCACCGGCAGCGACTTCGTCACCCTCGCCACCCGCCGCGCGAGCCACGCCGTGATCGGCGCCAGGCCGAAGACGAGCCCCGCGCCGGTCAGGAGTACGGCCCCCGGCACCAGTACGGAACTCGCCGACCCTCCCGACGGGTCCCGGCCCATCACGCTGAGCGCGCAGTACCCTGCGATGATCCCGAGCCCGGGGACGAGGAGCAGCGTCCCGAACTTCCTCGGGGTCCGGCGCTCTCCGGTCCTTCGCACGCTGATCGGCGACGAGGCGGCCCGTCGCGCGCTGAACTGTCCGACGAACCAGGCGAGGGCGGGGCACCCCAGCAGGCACACGACGAGGGTCGTCCCTTCGGGGCGCCCGTCCGCCGGATACCAGTGCAGTCCCGGCAGCCCGACCCGCGCCATCACCTCGTTGACCCCGAGGTAGCCCACGATCCCGGCCACGGCGCCGGCGAACGCGGCGGCGACGCTCTCGCCGGCGTTGACGCGCAGGGTGTCCTTCGCGCTGAGCCCGACGAGCCGCAGGGCGGCGAGCCGACGGGCCCGCGACTCGCCTGAGAGCCGTGCGCAGACGGAGAGGAAGATGACGAGGGGCAGCAGCACGATGCAGCCGAGGGTGAACCGCAGGATGTCGAGCGTGGAGGGATCGATGAGCTCGTCCCGCACGCTCTCGGCCCCGAAGTGGCCGAGTTCCCTGGCTTCCGGCAGAGCGGCGGGGTCGGTGCCGATGTAGGCGTAGAGCTCGTCGGGGCCGCCCAGCCCGGCGGGCGCGATCGTTCCGGTCACACGCCCCGGCACGAGACCTGCGGCGCGGGGGTTGGCGGCCAGGAGCGCGGCCAGTCTCGGCGAGACGACGGCCTCGCCCTTCCGGGGCAGCTCGTCGATGCCGGGAGGTACGGGGGCGGGCCCGGTCCCCGTGTGGCCGAAGAAGACACGACGGAGCGGCTGGGAGCCGTACGGGTCCAGGAACTCCTGGTAGACGACGTTCTTGTTGTCGCCCGGGTACACCGCGCGGTTCGTCGTGCGCGCGTCATGCGCGGCAAGGATCGTGGGAATCGTGAGCACCGCCGCCAGACAGGCCACCCCGAGGGCGGACCCGAGAGCCATCAGCGCGAAGCGGACCTTCCCGCGGCGACCGCTTCTCCACAGAAGGCGGATCCCGAGGACGAACGGGTTCACACCGCCACCCGCTGGGCCAGGACACCGTCCGTCATCGTGTACTGGGTATCGGCCTTGGCGGCGACCTCGGAGTCGTGGGTCACCATGACGACGGCGGTCTTCTGCCGCCGCGCCAGCCACAGGAACTCCTTCAGGACCATCTCCGCGTTGGCACTGTCGAGCGCGCCTGTCGGCTCGTCCGCGAACACCACGTCCGGCCGGTGGACCAGCGCCCGAGCGACGGCGACGCGCTGACTCTGGCCGCCGGACAGCTTGGAGGTCCTCCGCTGTAAAAGATCACGCATGCCGAGCCGGCCGAGCACATGGGCGGCCATGACGTGGGCGTGGTCCTTGCTGATTCCGGCGAGCCGGAGGGGCAGTGCCGCGTTCTCCTCGACGGTCAGCTCCGGGAGGAGTTCCCCGTACTGGAAGACGAACCCGAGGCGGGTACGGCGCAGAGCGCTCAACTCCATGTCGGGGAGGGCGCCGAGGTGGATCCCGTCGAAGGTGACGGTGCCCGCGGACGGTGCCAGGACCCCCGCGAGGCAGTACAGCAGCGACGACTTGCCGGACCCGCTGCTGCCCATGATGGCAGCGACCTCACCGGGCTTGAGCGTGAAGTCGGCGCCGTTGACGGCTTGCTCGGTGCCGTAGAAGAGATCCACGCCTTCGGCGCGGAGGATGGGGTTCATCTTCATGTGCTCTCCTGGGGAGAGGGGAGCCGCTGGTCGACGGCTCCCCGAACCGTTGGCTCTTAGCGGGCGAAGGAGCGAGTGCGCGAGCAGTTGTCCGGCCTCAGCGATCCGCGGTCCCGGCACACTCGCATGTCGGCCGTGTTGGTGAAGCGAGTCGCGCCGTCGAAGACGATGTCTTCCACATGGACGGTCTTCTTCTGTACGCCGGGGAATCGATGCCACCCGTAGCGGTGCGCCCGAGCTTCCAGGTAGACGTTGTGCCCGTCGCTCGCCTCGGAGTCACGCAGGGATCCCCTGAAACGGAAAGCTCCGTGCTTCTCCCCTGCGGGCTCCCACCTGTACTCCATCTCTTCGAAGCGGGCGCCTGTGGTTTTCAAGGGCTCCGCGACGGAATGCCACGCATCCGCCCCCGCCACCCCCATCCCCCCAACAAACAACCCCACGACCATCACCGTCATGGCGGACTTCCGAGCGAACTTCCTCATCGATAACCTCTGATACCTAGTGTCGACCGATAGTCACAGAAAGTATCGGTCGACCCTGCACGCCGAGCGCCGCAGTAACGTTGCTTCTCCGAAGTACCCCCCGAACTAGTGAACTTGGGCTCAGTGCTGCCAGCCGGGGGATCGCTGACGCGTCTGCGTCCGTACCGATTGGTAGTAGCCCCACTCCAGCGCGACCGCGCGCTCGGCAAGCCCGGCAGCACAGATGCGACGCCGACCCCGAGGGCGAACCCCCAGCGCTGGCGCGACGACGCAGACCGTCATAGCCTCGGCGAGCGACGAGCACGCCGCTTGGCGTCGAGCCGGGCGGACGACGTGCTCCCCGTGGAACAGCTCCAGCGCGGCAAGGTCATCCGCCGCAGCCGTCACCGCAGCCGTAGCACTCCAGCGCGACGGTGAAGGAGCGGTGCGTCAGGGGCGCCGTCCTCCGTCAGTGGCACGCGGACGGGGTGCGGGGAGGTGCGGGCGGGCTGGAGGAGCAGTGCGGCAGGAACCCGGACGCGGTGACTGTGCCCCTCGCCGGTGGCCCTCAGCCGTGCCCCTCAGCCGTGTCCCTCGGCTGTGCCCCCCATGGCAGGCCATGGCGGGTCTCCTCGACGTGGGTGAGGGCCCGCCGGGCCTCTGGAACGGCGTATGCCCTGGTCGTCGCGGTCGTCGCGGTCGTCGCGGTCGTCGCGGTCGTCGCGGTCGGTCGGCGGGTCTGGCAGCGGTCGGGTGATGGGCCGGGCGCCGATCGGGCCCTCTATCGGCGGAGTAGGGACGCGGATGAGCGAAACGCCGATAGATATGGAGATACCTCAATATTCCCCGTTTGGGTGGTTTGCTGCCGCCAGAAGTGTGCCTTTCATCGGATATCGCTGCCTGCGGCGGACCTGACGCACAGTCGCAGTGCGGCGCACTGAGGGGAGTTCCTGGAATGACCTACCTGAGACGGTGGCTTCGGCCCACCGGGAGTGAGCCGGGGAGATCGCTGTCGTCCCAGTCGGCCTGGCTTCCTCCCGAGGAAGGCGAGTCCGGCCCGCGAGCGGCAGGCGGCGGCCTCGTCGCCCCCGCGTGCGGAATCCGCGGCATATCCCGTCCGGCGCCGGGGGGCGCCGAATGACCGCCACGGTGAGGCGCCCGGGGCGCCACCGGGCGCGGCGGCTCCGGTCGGGAGCGGCCTTGGGCGCGCTGGCGCTGACGGCGTCGTCGATCGGTCTGGCGGTCGCCGCGCTGACGCCGGAGCCCGCGCAGGCAGCCGTGCCGACAGTCACGTGTACGACGAGCCCGAACATCTTCAACACCGGTTACAACGCGGCGACCGGGGGCATCCTCGCCAACAACGCGAAGGACGCGGCCTGGACGGTCGCCGGGCCCTTCACGGCGACCGCCGCGGTCTCCCCACCGCCCGGGGGCGCCGCGTTCGCCGCGGCCAACGTGGGCAACATGGTCCCGGGCGCATGGTCCGCCAGCCCCTACGGCAACGCGCAGTGGATCTCACAGCAGACCATCGCCAGCCCGAACCAGGGCGTCGCCAACGGTGACTGGTACTACCGCTACCAGTTCGACCTCTCTCCCACGGTCAGTCCGTCCGCGTTCGTGCTGTCCATGAACTTCCTCGCCGACAACGCCGTGGCGGAGGTGTACGTCAACGGTGTCGCCCAGTCCAAGCAGACGACAGGGCTGCCGCAAGTCCCGCTGACCGGTCCGGCGCCCGCTGGCGAGCAGACCGGCATCTACTGGAACGCGGGCTACACGACGGCGAAGGCCGCGCAGACGACGCTGAACCACAACTGGCGGGCCGGTCTGAACACGATCGGCGTTCAGATCAAGTCCGCCTCGCCCATGCAGGGGTTCGACGCGCAGGTCCGGCCGAGCACACTGTGCCCGGCCCCCTCGGTGTCGCTGAAGAAGACCGCGACGGTGACGCCGGCCGCCCACCAGGGGCAGGCGCAGCTCGGCGACAGGATCGCCTACTCGTTCACGGTCACCAACACCGGGCTGACGTCGCTGTTGTCGGTCGCGGTCACGGATCCGGGCCTCGGCGCCGTGACCTGCCCGAAGCCGCCGGCGCCAGGTCTTGCGCCAGGCGCCTCGGTCACCTGCACGTCCACAGCGGCGCACACGGTGACGCAGGCGGACGTGGACGCGGGCTCGGTCAAGAACACCGCGACCGCGACCGGGACCGACGACGCCGGGGCGACCAGCCCTCCTGCCTCCGCCACGGCGACCGTGCCGACGCAGGCCGCGGCACCGGCGTTGACGATCAGGAAGTCCGCCACCAGCGGCCAGCCGGACAAGCTGGTCCTCGGCGAGGAGGTCACGTACGACTTCGTCGTCACCAACACCGGAAACGTCACGCTCAAGGACGTCAAGGTCAACGAGAGCCGGTTCACCGGCCATGGCACGCCACCGGTCGCCGACTGCCCCGCCGACCAGGCGGCTTCCCTGGCGCCGCGCGCGGAGATGACCTGCACGGCCACCTACACCGTCGTCCAGGCGGATGTGGACGCGGGCTCGATCGAGAACGCCGCCACCGGCATCGGCAACCCGCCGACCGGTCCGCCGTCGGTGTCTCCGCCGTCCGAGGCGACCGTCCCGTTGCCGCCCGACCCGGCGCTGACCGTGGTCAAGACCTCTTCCACCGACAAGCTCGTGGCCGGTGAGAAGATCACGTACGGCTTCCGGGTCACCAACACCGGCAACGTCACGCTGAAGGACGTCAAGGTCGACGAGGGCGAGTTCACGGGTAGTGGCCGGCTTGACCCGGTCACCTGTCCGAGTGGCGCCGCTTCGCTGGCGCCGGGCGCCTCGATGGCCTGCACCGCCGGTTACACGGTGACGCAGGAGGACGTGGACGCGGGCTCCGTGCGGAACAGCGCGACCGCCACCGGCACCCCGCCGAGCGGCCCGCCGCCGGTCTCGCCGCCGAGCGAGACGACGGTGACGGGGCCGAGCGATCCCGGCCTGACCGTGGTCAAGACCGCGAGCAGCAGTCGGCCGGACAAGCTGGTCGTCGGCGAGGAGGTCACGTACACGTTCACGGTGAAGAACACCGGCAACGTCACGTTGAAGGACGTGAAGGTCGACGAGGGCGAGTTCACCGGCAGCGGCGAGCTGCCGCCGGTCGACTGCCCGACCGCCGAGGCCGCTTCCCTGGCTCCGGGGTCCACGATGACCTGCACCGCCGCGTACACGGTGACGCAGGCGGACGTGGACGCGGGTTCGGTGAAGAACAGTGCGACCGCCACCGGTACTCCGCCGAAGGGCGAGCCGCCGGTATCGCCGCCGAGCGAGGTGACCGTGCCGACGCCGGACGAGCCCTCGCTGAGCGTGACCAAGTCGGCCTCCACCGGCAAGCTCGTGGTGGGCGAGAAGGTCACGTACACGTTCGCGGTGAAGAACACCGGCAACGTCACGTTGAAGGACGTGAAGGTCACCGAGGGCGAGTTCACCGGTCACGGCCCCGCCCCGGCCGTCGCCTGTCCCACCGCCGAGGCCGCTTCCCTGGCCCCGGGGTCCACGATGATCTGCACCGCCGCGTACACGGTGACGCAGGCCGACATCGACGCGGGCTCGGTCAAGAACAGCGCGACCGCCACCGGCACCCCGCCGCGTGGTGAGCCGCCGGTGTCCCCGCCGTCCGAGGTGACCGTCCCGGCGCCCCACGACCCGGCCCTGACGGTGCTGAAGTCGGCTTCGACGGGCACGCTCGTCGCGGGTGAGGAGATCGTCTACAAGTTCGCGGTGAAGAACACCGGCAACGTCACCCTCAAGGACGTCAAGGTCGACGAGGGCGAGTTCACCGGTCACGGCAAGCTCTCCCCCGTCGTCTGCCCGAGCGGTGCCGCTTCCCTGGCCCCGGGGTCCACGGCGACCTGCACCGCCACCTACACGGTGACGCAGACGGACGTGGACGCCGGGTCGGTCGAGAACTCGGCCACCGCGACCGGTACTCCGCCGAAGGGCGAGCCGCCGGTGTCGCCGCCGAGCGAGACGACGGTGACCACGCAGGACGAGCCCGGCCTGTCCGTGGTGAAGTCCGCCTCGACCGGCACGCTCGTCGCGGGTGAGGAGATCGTCTACAAGTTCGCGGTGAAGAACACCGGCAACGTCACGTTGAAGGACGTGAAGGTCGACGAGGGCGAGTTCAGCGGCAGTGGGGCGCTGTCGCCGGTCGCTTGCCCGACCGCCGAGGCCGCTTCGCTGGCCCCTGGCGCGTCGATGACCTGCACCGCCGCCTACACGGTGACGCAGACGGACGTGGACGCTGGTCTGATCGCGAACGACGCGACCGCCACCGGCACTCCGCCGCGCGGTGAGCCGCCCGTCTCCCCGCCGAGCGAGACGACCGTGTGGACGAACGACCAGCCCGGTCTCGCCGTGGTCAAGACCGGTCACAGCAGCAAGCCGGACGAGCTGGTGGTCGGTGAGCAGATCCGGTACGACTTCGCGGTCACCAACACCGGCAACGTCACGTTGAAGGACGTGAAGGTCGACGAGGGCGAGTTCACCGGCAGCGGCGAGCTGTCCCCGGTCGTCTGCCCGACCGCCGGGGCCTCATCCCTGGCCCCTGGCGCGTCGATGACCTGCACCGCCACCTACACGGTCACCCAGACCGATGTGGACGCTGGTTCGATCGCGAACGACGCGACCGCCACCGGCACTCCGCCGCGCGGTGAGCCGCCCGTCTCCCCGCCGAGCGAGACCGTCGTCCCGGCGCCGGAGAAGCCCGCGCTCGCGGTCGTCAAGACCGCCTCCACCGACACGCTGATCGCCGGGGAGGAGGTCACCTACACGTTCGCCGTCACCAACACCGGCAACGTGACGCTGAAGGACGTCAAGGTCGACGAGGGCGAGTTCACCGGTCACGGCAAGCTCGACGCCGTCGTCTGCCCGAAGGACGCGTCCGCTTCGCTGGCTCCGGGCGCCACGGTGCTCTGCTCCGCCACGTACACGGTGACGCAGGCGGACGTGGACGCGGGCTCGGTCAAGAACAGCGCGACCGCCACCGGTACTCCGCCGAAGGGCGAGCCGCCGGTGTCCCCGCCGTCCGGGACGACCGTGACCACCGATGACCAGCCGGGTCTGTCCGTGGTCAAGTCCGCCACCACCGGCGAGGGCGACGAGCTGGTCGCCGGTGAGAAGGTCGTCTACAGCTTCGCGGTGCGCAACACCGGCAACGTGACGCTGAAGGACATCGAGATCGACGAGGGCGAGTTCACCGGCCACGGCAAGCTCGACGCCGTCACCTGCCCGAAGGAGGCCGCCGCCCTCGCGCCGGGTGCCACGGTCACCTGCACCGCCGGTTACACGGTGACGCAGGCGGACGTGGACGCGGGTTCGGTGAAGAACAGTGCGACCGCCACCGGCACCCCGCCGCGTGGTGAGCCGCCCGTGTCGCCGCCGAGCGAGGTGGAGCTGCCGCAGGAGCCCAAGCCCGCGCTCGCGGTCGTCAAGTCCGCCGAGACCGAGGAGCCCGGCAGGCTCGTCGCCGGGGAGAAGGTCACCTACGGGTTCGCCGTCACCAACACCGGCAACGTCACCGTCACGGACATCCAGGTCACCGAGGGCGAGTTCACCGGCACCGGCAAGCTCTCTCCCGTCACCTGCCCCAAGGACGCGGCCACCCTCGCGCCGGGCGCCACGGTCACCTGCACCGCCGATTACACGGTGACGCAGGCGGACGTGGACGCGGGCTCGGTGAAGAACAGTGCGACCGCCACCGGCACCCCGCCGCGTGGTGAGCCGCCGGTGTCCCCGCCGTCCGAGGTGACCGTCCCGTCCAACGGCCAGGGCTCGCTCGGCCTGGTCAAGTCCGCCGACGTCGTCGACGCCGACGGGAACGGGAAGACCGGCACCGGGGACCGCATCGAGTGGAAGCTGACGGTGGCGAACCAGGGCACCGTCACCGTCACCGACATCAAGGTCGACGACCCCACCGCGGGGGAGGTGACCTGCCCGAGGACCAGCCTGGCCCCGGGCGAGTCGATGCTCTGCACCACCAAACCGCACACCATCACCGCGGCGGACGCCGCACACGGGAAGGTGGTCAACACCGCGACCGCCGGCGGCAAGGCGGGCAGCGCCGGGATCACCTCCCCTGAGGCCACCGCCACGGTCGACGCCGACAAGGACCCGGCCACCCCCGTCACCCCGGCCACCCCCGTCACCCCGGCCACCCCTGTCGATCCGGCCACCCCTGTCGATCCGGCCACCCCCGCCACCCCGTCGGCCCCCAAGCCGTCCGGACCGTCCGGCATCCTCGCCAGGACCGGGACCACCGTCCTCGTCGCGGCGGCGATCGGTGGCACGCTGCTGGCCCTCGGCGGCCTCACCTTCATGATCAGCAGGAGGCGCCGCAACAGCTGAGGCAGCTCGATCCGAGCGGGTGTCCGTGGCAGCCGGCCACGGACACCCGCCCAAGGGGCGGGACGACACCACTGGGCACCTGCCACGCCCGATCCGCCTGGGGACCCGCCCGTCACGCCCGTCACGGGCCACCGCGCGGAGACCGCGACCAAGGCTGTGACCACAACTCAGACCACATACGTCGAAGGGCCCCGCTGCAAGCAGCGGGGCCCTTCGACAACGTGCCCGGTGAGGCACTGGCGGAGGATACGAGATTCGAACTCGTGAGGGGTTGCCCCCAACACGCTTTCCAAGCGTGCGCCCTAGGCCTCTAGGCGAATCCTCCGACGGGAACATTACAGGACCGAGGGGGGTGCTCGCGAACTTGATCCGGAGGGGGGCTCGCGAGGGGGTCGGCGTGGGGTCCGGGGTGGAGGTCGGGCAGGGGGAGGCGGGTCGGCGGGGGCTGGGATCGGGTACTCTGGGCGGAGCCCCTCACGCGGTGCTATCTGACTGAACTCCCCCAGGGCCGGAAGGCAGCAAGGGTAGGTCGGCTCTGGCAGGTGCGTGGGGGGCGTTTGCGTTCCCGAGTACGGAGGGTTCTCCCGGGTGCGGAGGGGATCCCCGCGCGAGGACTCCCGGGCGTACGGAGTGCTTCCGGTGTGCGAGGGCTCCCTGCGTACGGAGTGCTCCTGGCGCGGAGGGCTCCCGGCGTACGGAGGGCGTTTCCGGGTGCAAGGCCCTTCCCCGTCTCCATTCCATCTCGCCGGGACCGAGGCTCCCGCACGGAGAAGGCGGGGTGCGGAGGCCGTACCCGCTCCGTACCCGCTCCGTCTCCGCAGGCGTCCGTACGGAGGGGGCGCCGGTGGTTTTTCCCGGGTTGTCGGTGCGCGCCTATAACCTCGTACACGTGTCGTCTCTCGCGCTCTACCGCCGCTATCGTCCCGAGTCCTTCGCCGAGGTCATCGGGCAGGAGCATGTCACCGACCCGTTGCAGCAGGCCCTGCGGAACAACCGGGTCAATCACGCGTACCTGTTCAGCGGGCCCCGCGGGTGTGGCAAGACGACCAGTGCGCGCATCCTGGCCCGCTGTCTGAACTGTGAGCAGGGGCCCACCCCCACACCGTGCGGGGAGTGCCAGTCCTGTCGGGACCTCGCGCGCAACGGGCCCGGGTCGATCGACGTCATCGAGATCGACGCCGCTTCGCACGGTGGTGTGGACGACGCCCGTGACCTGCGGGAGAAGGCCTTCTTCGGGCCCGCGTCCAGCCGGTACAAGATCTACATCATCGACGAGGCCCACATGGTCACCTCGGCGGGCTTCAACGCCCTCCTGAAGGTGGTCGAGGAGCCGCCGGAGCACCTCAAGTTCATCTTCGCCACGACCGAGCCCGAGAAGGTCATCGGGACCATCCGGTCCCGCACCCACCACTACCCCTTCCGGCTCGTGCCCCCCGGCACCCTGCGGGAGTACCTGGGCGAGGTCTGCGGGCGCGAGGGCATCCCCGTCGCGGAAGGCGTCCTGCCGCTCGTCGTGCGCGCGGGCGCCGGTTCCGTACGTGACTCGATGTCCGTCATGGACCAGCTCCTCGCGGGCGCCACCGAAGCCGGTGTGACGTACGCCATGGCGACCTCCCTCCTCGGCTACACGGACGGGTCGCTGCTCGACTCCGTCGTGGACGCCTTCGCCTCCGGGGACGGCGCCGCCGCCTTCGAGGTCGTCGACCGGGTCATCGAGGGCGGCAACGACCCCCGCCGCTTCGTCGCCGACCTCCTGGAGCGGCTGCGCGACCTGGTGATCCTCGCCGCCGTCCCGGACGCCGCCGAGAAGGGCCTCATCGACGCCCCCGTCGACGTGATCGAACGCATGCAGGCCCAAGCCTCCGTGTTCGGCGCCGCCGAGCTGAGCCGGGCCGCCGACCTCGTCAACAGCGGGCTGACCGAGATGCGGGGCGCCACCTCGCCCCGGCTCCAGCTGGAGCTGATCTGCGCGCGCGTGCTGCTGCCCGCCGCCTTCGACGACGAGCGCTCCTTCCAGGCCCGGCTCGACCGGCTGGAGCGCGGCATCGCCACCGCCCCGGCCGCCATGCCGGGCGCCGCCCCCGCCGCCGCGCCCACCTCCGCACCCGTCTTCACCCCCGGGCCGCCCACCTCCCCCATGGGATACGTCCCCGGGCCCGACGCGCACACCCCGATGGCTCCGCCCCCGCTCCCCCCGATGCCCGCCGCGCCCCCGGCCGCACAAGCCCCCGCGCAG
>NZ_MSJP01000046.1 GCF_014596525.1 Streptomyces sp. CBMA291 | reverse complement strand
TGCCATCAACCGCCTGAAGGGCTTCCGCGCCGTCGCCACCCGCTACGACAAACGCGCCTATGTCTACCTCGGCACCGTCACCCTCGCAGCCCTCACCATCTGGCTCCGAACATGATCCAAGAAACAGTGCCTAAACCTCCGGGGACCCCGGGCCGAACCTCAGGGGATATCCCGGCCCTCAGGGGATCCCTCGGCTTTCAGAGGTCCCCCGGCCCTCAGGGGATCCCCCGACTCTCAGGGGTCTCCCGGCCCCCAGGGATTCCCCGGCCCTTCGGGGTCTCCCGGGCCCTCCGGCGTCTCCCGGGCCCAGAGGCCCCCGGCCCCCAGGGGATCTCCCGGAGGGGCGGCGACCAGTGGCCGAATCCGGGTCGCCTCTTTGCGGGCCCGAGGTGGCGCGCCGTAATGTCACGCACACCATGAGTGACACCAGTGCGGGAGACGTACGGAGGCGGGCGCCCGCCCTCCTCGTCCTGCTCGCGCTGTTCGCCCTGCTGGTCAGCGTCTGCCACGGCTCGCACGGGCACCTGCTGCCGACCTCGGGGGCCAGGGCCACGCTCTCCGCCCCCGCCCAGCCGCACGGCTGCGAGCCCTCCGGCGACGCCTGGTCCTTCGACGCCCACCTCCCCGCGCAGTCCTCCGCCGCGCCCGTCACCGCGCCCGGCGCGGGCGGGGCCGTCCTCCTGCCGTACGCCGCCGACCTCCGTGTCGACCCCCGTGCGCGGTGCGTCCGGGGCAGGGCGGGGCCCGGCCCCGCACCCGGCCGGCTGCTGACCGCCCTCGGAGTGAACCGGAACTGAGCCGGTCCCGCCTCCCGCGTGACCAGGTTCTCTTCCGCGTGCCACCCCGCATGCCGCACCCCGAGGACGCATCCACCATGAACGCCTTGCTGCCCGGCACGACCGTGCCCCCGACCGATCCGACCGATCCGACCGATCCGACCGATCCGGCCACCCCGGCCTCCGGCCCGACCCCTAAAACCCCTACGACCCCTAAGGCCCCTATGGGTTCGGCGGCCCCTAAGGCTTCGGCGGCTCCCGCCGCTCCCGCCACCCCCACCGACCGGACACTCCCCGGAAGGCTGCTGCCCTTCGCCGAGCAGACCGTGGGCAACACGCCCGTCCTGTGGACCGACGACGGCTACTGGGCCAAGCTCGAAGGCTTCAACTTCGGCGGCATCAAGGACCGCGCCGCCCTCTACATGGTCGAGCAGGCCCGGCGCCGGGGAGAGCTGCGGCCCGGCGCCCCGGTCGTCGAGTCGACCTCCGGGACCCTCGGTCTCGGTCTCGCCCTCGCCGGGGTGCTGCACGGACACCCGGTCCACGTCGTCACCGACCCCGGACTCGAACCGATCGTGGAGCGGATGCTCGTCGCCCACGGCGCCACCGTCCACGTCGTGCCCGAGCCGAGCCCGCACGGCGGCTGGCAGCAGGCCCGGATGGACCGGGTCGCCGAACTGCTCGCGCGCCTCGACGGGGCCTGGTGGCCCAACCAGTACGGGAACCCCGACAACCCCGCCGCCTACACCGGGCTCGCGGCCGAACTGTCCGAGCAGCTCGGCCGGATCGACGTCCTCGTCTGCGCGGTCGGCACCGGCGGCCACTCGGCCGGGATCGCCCGCGCCCTGCGCGCCACCGGCAGCCCCGCCCTCGAACTCGTCGGCGTCGACTCCATCGGCTCCACCGTCTTCGGGCTGCCCGCGGGGGAGCGCCTGATGCGCGGCCTCGGCTCCTCGATCCACCCGGCCAACGTCGACCACGGAGCCTTCGACGAGGTCCACTGGGTGGGCCCCGCCGAAGCGGTACGGGCCGCCCGCCGCCTCGCCTCCCGCCAGTTCGCGACCGGCGGCTGGAGCGTGGGCGCGGTCGCGCTTGTCGCCGGATGGCTGGCCCGCACCCGGCCGCGCGGCACCCGGATCGCGGCCGTCTTCCCCGACGGCCCGCAACGGTATTTCGACACCGTCTTCAACGACGCGTACTGCGCGGACCACGGTCTGCTCGCCGGTCCCGTACGGGAGGACCCGGCCGGGTACGAGGACGGCGTGCCCGTCGACGGCTGGACCCGTAAGGGCATGGACCGGGCGGGGCGGGGCCGGTGAGCGCCACGACCGGCACCGCGACGGGCCCCGGGGAGGCGGCAGGGGGCGGAATCCGGCGGCAGAGCCTGAGCTTCCCGCCGGCCGTCCGGCTCCTCTTCCTCAACCAGCTCACCATCAACCTCGGCTTCTACATGCTCATGCCGTACCTCGCCGCGCACCTCGCGGGCGGGCTCGGCATGGGCGCCTGGGCGGTCGGTCTGGTCCTCGGCGTCCGCAACCTCTCCCAGCAGGGGATGTTCCTGGTCGGCGGGGCGCTCGCCGACCGGCTCGGGTTCAAGCCGCTCATCGTGGCGGGCTGCGCGCTGCGGACGGCCGGGTTCGGGGCGCTCGCGTTCGCGCAGTCGCTGCCCATGCTGATCGCCGCCTCGCTGGCGACGGGCCTGGCGGGGGCGCTGTTCAACCCCGCCGTCCGGGCCTGCCTTGCGGCGGAGGCGGGGGAGGAGCGCCGGGTGGAGGCCTTCGCCCTGTTCAACGTCTACTACCAGGCGGGCATCCTGCTCGGGCCGCTCGTCGGGGTGACCCTGACAGGGGTGTCGTTCCGGCTGACGTGCGGGGTGGCGGCCCTCCTCTTCGCCGGCCTGACCCTGGTACAGCTCCGGTACATGCCCGTAGGGGCGGGGAGGAACCCCGAGCCCGAGCCCGACACCGGGGCCGGGGCCGGGGCTGGTGAGGCGGGCAGGACCAGTGAGAAAGCGGGGGCCAGGCCGGAGCCCGAGCCCGGAGCCGGAGTCGGGGCCACGGCCGAAGACCCCCGGGGCCAGTTCCGTACCGTCCTCGCCCACCGCACCTTCTGGCTCTTCTCGCTCGCCATGACGGGCTCGTACGTCCTCTCCTTCCAGGTCTATCTGGCCCTGCCGCTCGCCGCCGGGGGCACGGGCCCCACGACGGCGCTCTTCGTCGTCTCGGCGCTCGTCGCGCTGGCCGGGCAGCTGCGGATCACGGCCTGGTGCAAGCGGCGGCTGAGCCGGGAGCGGTGTCTGGTCCTCGGGCTCGCCCTGATGGGCGGGGCGTTCCTGCTCCCGGCGACGCTGGGCCGGGGTCTGCCGGGGCTGCTGCTGTGCGCGGCGGTCCTGGCCGTCGCGAACGCGGTGCTCTACCCGTACGAGATGGACACCGTCGTCGCCCTCTCCCGGGGGCGCTGGGTGGCCACCCACTACGGGCTCTACAACACGGTGTGCGGGATCGGGATCACCCTGGGGAACCTGGGCACGGGTGTTCTGCTCGACCTGACCGGCTGGTCGGCGGCGCCCTGGCTCGCGCTGTGTGCGGTGGGCCTGGGATGCGCGGCGGCGATGGCCCTGCTGACCCGGGGCGGCCGCCTGACGAGCTGACCACCCGACGGGACCGGGGGCAGGCAGGGGCCCCCGTACGGGCCCGCGCCCCTACCCGTACGGGCCCCGGGCCCCTGGTGGTCCCCCTCCCTGCCCTTCCGGGTCTCCGTCCCTACCCGTACGGGCCCCGGGCCCCTAGTGGTCCCTTTCCCACCCGTACGGGCACGGACCTGCCCCCTACGAGCCCCGCCCCTCCCCCGTTCGGCCCTATGAGGGTCGCCGCCCCAGCGGGGGGCGGTGACCCTGGGAGGGCGCGGTTCGGGCCGCGGGCGGCGCGGACCGGGCAGGAGGGCACAGGTGGGGAACCCCCCGAAGGCGGGCGGCCAGGGCCGGTGGGGCGCCGACGGGCGTCCGTACGGGCGCACCCGGCGGTTCATCCGCGCGATGCCCCCGCTGATGATCCTGGGCGGGGCCGTATACGACCTGGCGACCCCGGCCGAGTACACGGCCGCGCCGCTCTTCTCCGCCGCCCCGCTCATCGCCGCGCCCTTCTTCTCGACCCGGACGACCCTGCTCACCGGGCTCGCCGCTGTCCTCGCCTCCGGCGTACTCCAGCTCTCGCACGGCATGTCGAGCCGTATCCCGGCCCTGACCGAGACCCTGACCGTCGCCACCGTCTCCGTGCTCGCCCTCCTCATCAACCGGGTCGTGCGCC
The DNA here is from genome assembly GCF_014596525.1 of Streptomyces sp. CBMA291. Classification (GTDB taxonomy): domain Bacteria; phylum Actinomycetota; class Actinomycetes; order Streptomycetales; family Streptomycetaceae; genus Streptomyces. Next base: position 17,430 of record NZ_MSJP01000046.1, on the reverse strand, counting down.
GCAGCGGCGAACGGCTCGCCTCGGCGCGGGTCGTCGCGGAGACCGTGCAGCGGGCGGTGCTCCCGCAGCCGGCCGAGCGGATCGGCGGGCTCCAGTGCGCGGCGCGGTACGAGGCGGCGCACGCGGACGCCTTCATCGGCGGCGACCTGTTCGCCGTCCAGGACACCCCCTACGGGGTGCGGCTCGTGGTCGGGGACGTAAGGGGCAAGGGAATCGAGGCGATCGAGGCCGTCGCGGTCGTCATCGGGGCCTTCCGGGAGGCGGCCGAACAGGAACGGAGCCTGGAGGGCGTGGCCCGACGCCTGGAAGGGGCGCTGGCCCGGGAGGGCGAACGCAGGGAGGGCATCGACGCCTTCGAGGGATTCACCACGGCCGTCCTCGCCGAGATACCGCGCGGGGACGCCGACGGCACCTTCGAAGGATGCGTACGGACGGTCAACCGAGGGCACCCGCCGCCGCTGATGCTGTACGCGAACGGGGGCCTCGAACCGCTGGAGCCGTCCGAGCCGGCACTGCCGCTCGGCATGGGCGAGCTGGCATCGTGGCCGGACCGGACCGAGACGCGGCCCTTCCCGCCGGGCGCGACGCTGCTCTTCCACACCGACGGCCTCTCGGAGGCGCGGAACGAGGACGGCGTCTTCTACGACCCGGTGGAGCGGCTCGCGGGCCGGATCTTCCCGGGGCCCGAGGAGCTGCTCGACGCGCTCGTCGACGACGTACGGCTGCACACGGGCGGGGTGCAGCTCGACGACATGGCGCTGCTCGCGGTGAGCCGCCCGTCCCGGGGGCAGCAGACGAGGCGGCGGACGATGCGGATGGTGCCACCGGACGGGTCCGGTCACCAACCGTAGTCATAAGGTGTCACTGCGATAACAATTGATGCAACGTCAGATCTCGGCGGTTTGGCCCTTCCTTGCGGAAGCGGGGTCAACTCGGGTCATTCCCACCCAATCCCATGAATGATCAAGGGCGACAGCTTGGAATCGAGTACCCCTGTCTATTAACGTTCGATAACGCAGCGCGGTCGTCCCAGCCGCCGCAAGAGGCGGCACCGTGCGCAGAACGCCGAATCCGAACAGGAACCGGGGAACCACTACTTGGGGTGAATCGGGCCCTTCGCACCCGTGCGACCGTGCCCGTAGGAGACCTTCCCGCTCCGAACCCGTCAGCTAACCCGGTAGGCGAGACGGAAGGAAAGGAGCGCGCCTCCGTGGCGTCCAACACTCCCGCACCCGAAACCCCCTTCGACGCGTTCGGCGCTGGTGCGGGTGCCGCCGCCCCGGACGCCGAGTGGAACCCCACCGAGGACACTCTCCGCGCGCAGAGCCGCTCCGGCGGCCGGCACCGGGTCGTCAAGCAGCGCTCCAACTTCGCCCGTTCCTCCACGGTCCTCGGCGTCGGCGTCATCGCCGCCGTCGGCGCGGGCGGCCTCGCCACCGCGAACGAGAAGGCGCCGGTCGCCATCTCGCTCCCCGACCTCGGCCTGCCGGACGCGCACGACCTCCCCGGCATAGGCGACCTCCTCCCCGAGAAGCCGCAGGAGACGGTCTCCGCCGCCCGCGCCAACCCCAACCCGCTGACCACCGCCGCCTACACGACCACCGCCGACGAGGAGCAGGGCGCATCCGCCCAGCACGTCACCCAGGCGGCGCTGACCAGGCAGGCGGACTCGGCCCAGGCCCAGGCCGAGGCCGGTGCCGCCGACGCGGGCGAGGCCCTGCGCGCCCGCATCCTCCAGCAGGCCGAGCAGCAGCAGGCCTCCGCCGACTCCGCCGAGAAGGAAGCGGCGGAGAAGGCGGCGGCCGAGAAGGCGGCGGCGGAAGCCCAGGCCAAGGCCGACGCGGCGGAGAAGGCGGCCGCCGAGGCCAAGGCGAAGGCCGAGGCGGAAGCGAAGGCGAAGGCGGAAGCCGAGGCGAAGGCGAAGGCGGAAGCGAAGGCCGAGGCCGAGCGGCTCGCCCGGCTCGCCGCGAGCTACTCGCTGCCGGTCTCCTCGTACTCCCTCACCGCCACCTACATGCAGTCCGGCTCGATGTGGTCCTCCGGCCACCACACCGGCCTCGACTTCGCCGCCCCCACCGGGACCCCCCTCAAGGCGGTGCACGGCGGCACCATCAAGTCGGCCGGCTGGTCCGGCTCGTACGGCTACCGGATCGTCCTGGAACTGCCCGACGGCACCGAGGTCTGGTACTGCCACCTCTCCTCCATGACGGTCGGCACCGGCCAGACCGTCGGCACCGGCGAGACGATCGGCCGCGTCGGCGCCACCGGCAACGTCACCGGTGCCCACCTCCACATGGAGGTGCACACCTCCGGCGGCGACGGCATCGACCCGGCGGACTGGCTCCGCTCCAAGGGCCTGTCACTCTGAGCCTGAGCCTCCGCCTGGGCCTCGCCCTGGACCCCGGCCCCGGAAAACCGGTACTGGACGATGAGTCCCGGAAAACCGGGGTCGGAAGCCCGGTACTGGTCGATCAGTCCCGGAAAACCGGCTCCGGAAAACCGGTACTGGACGCCCAGTCCCGGAAAACCGGAAGCGGCCGGGGAAAACGGAATAGCCCCGGCGGCGGGTGAAGTTGATCGTGTCATGACCTTCCTCCGCCCGCTGGGCAGCTCCGACCTGAACGTCTTCCCGCTCGCTCTCGGCGGCAACGTCTTCGGCTGGACCGCCGACGAGGCACAGTCCTTCGCCGTCCTCGACGCCTACGCCGCCGCAGGCGGCAACTTCATCGACTCCGCCGACGTCTACTCGGCCTGGGCCGAGGGCAACAAGGGCGGCGAGTCCGAGACCGTCATCGGCCGCTGGCTCGCCTCCCGCGGCAACCGCGACGACATCGTCGTCGCCACCAAGGTCGGCGCCCACCCCGACTTCAAGGGCCTCGCGCCCGCCACCGTCAAGGCGGGCGCGGAGGCCTCCCTGCGCCGCCTCGGCACCGACCGCATCGACCTCTACTACACCCACTTCGACGACGAGTCGGTCCCCGTGGAGGAGATCGTCACCGCCCTCGACCAGCTGGTGAAGGAGGGCAAGGTGCGGGCCGTCGCCGCCTCCAACATCTCACCGGAGCGGCTGCGCGCCTCCCTCGACTTCGCCGAGTCCGAGGGCCTCAGCCGGTACGTGGCCCTCCAGCCGCACTACAACCTGGTCTCCCGCGACACCTACGAGGGCCCCCTCCTGGAGACCGTCGAGCAGGCCGGGCTCTCCGCCGTCCCGTACTTCGGCCTCGCCGCCGGCTTCCTCACCGGCAAGTACCGTCCCGGTGTCACCGTCGACAGCGTCCGCGCCGCCGGAGCGGGCGGCCACCTGGACACCGAGCGCGGCCGGGCCGTGCTCTCCGCGCTCGACACGATCGCCGAGGCACACGGCGCGGAACTCGCCACCGTCGCCCTCGCCTGGCTCGCCGCCCGCCCGACCGTCGCCGCCCCGATCGCCTCGGCGCGCACCCCCGAGCAGGTACCGGCGCTCGTGGCCGTCGCCGGGTTCACGCTCACGGAGGCCGAACTGAAGCTCCTCACGGAAGCCTCCGCCTGAGCGCCCCCGCTCCGCCCCCGGAGAGGGCACCGTAACGCGCAGAAGCCCCCGGCCCGGCAGTACCGGACCGGGGGCTTCTGTGTACCCCCGTCGGAACGGGGGTCATGTCGCTCCCCGTTCCGTCGCTCTGTGAAGCAATGTACGCGGGAACGGAACCCCGAAGTCCGTCCCACGGGCTCTGGGACGTCCCGGGACGCCGTCAGGAGCGGATACAGGGCCCGGTTCGGCGTATGAAACGGGTGGTTCGGCGTACGGAACGGGGTCAGGCGCACGAATCGTGGTTCTGCCTACGAAACGGACGAGGAGGCGCGATACGGCCCGATCACCCGCGATACGGGTTGTAGCCGTCGTAGTCCAGGTACTGCGGCGGCGACCACACCCGACCGGTCGCCCGCGCCGCGTGGGTGAGCGCGGGGGAGGCGATGTCCCGCCGCTGCCAGAGGTGGTGGAGCAGCTCCTGCTCGCGGGCGGCGAAGTCGGGGCCCGCCGTGCCGCGCCGGGCCCGGTCCCGCAGGAACGCCAGGGTCGTCGCGAACGACTCGTACTCCCCGACGGTCGTCGCGGCGGGCGGCCCGTACGCGCGGGCGGCGAAGGAGCGGGCCAGCCGCCGGGCGTTCATCGAGGAGAGCGCGAGCGGTTCGGCGGGGGAGAGCCAGCCGGCCGCCGCGTACGCCGGAAGCTCCCCGGCTATCGTGCGCAGCTCGCGCTGTCTGCTCCAGACCGCGAGCCAGGTCAGCAGGGAGAAGGCGGGGACCATGAGCGACCCGTACACCAGATAGAAGGCCAGCGGCCCGCCGAAGGCAGCCGAGCCGTTCCAGGCGGCGTGCATGCCCATGGCGAGGAGCAGTCCGGTGAGCGGCAGCAGGACCTTCCGCAGGCGCTTGCCGCGCGGGGCGAGGACGGCGAGTCCGAAGCCGATGCCGGTGAGCACGGTGAAGAGCGGGTGCGCGAACGGCGACATGACGACCCGGACGAAGAAGGTCGCGGCGGTCACCGAGGGCAGCCCGGTGAAGCCGCCGTCCTGGTCTTCGCCGAAGGCGTTGCCGAGGTAGAGGATGTTCTCGGTGAACGCGAAGCCGGTCGCGGTGAATCCGGCGATCACGACGCCGTCGACGAGCCCGCCGAAGTCCTTCCGCCGGAAGAGGAAGAGCAGCAGGACGGCCACCGCCTTGGCGCTCTCCTCCACGACGGGGGCGACCACCGTGGCGCCGAGGGTGTCCGCCGATTCGGGGTCGGCGGTGGCGGTCGCGATCCAGTGGACCGCGAAGGAGTTCGCCAGGATCGCGACGAGCGCGGCGGCGAAGGCGCCCCACGCGAAGGCGAAGAGCAGGTTCTTCCAGGGGCCCGGCTCGACCCGGTCGAGCCAGCGGAACGCGGCCATGAGCAGCGGTACGGGGAGCACGGCGAGGCCCAGACCGACGAGGAAGCCCGTCGTGCCGGTCTGCTCGCGGACCAGCGCCAGGATGACCAGGGCGCAGATCACGAGGACGGTGACCAGGGCGACGGCACGGAACAGCCGACTGCGCCAGAAGTCCCGGCGTGGCCGGTAGCGCCACTGGGACCGGTCGGCGGCGACCGGGAAGGCGGGCTCCTCGGTGTCCCGATGCGGGACGGGAACGGCCTCTGTTGCGGCGGGAGCGGTGTTCGACACGTCAGCGACCCTAACGACCGGCACCGACACGGGCGAGACGGTTGCGGGGCAGCCGGTCAGGTCGGTGACGGGGCGGCCCGTACGGGACGGACCGGACCGCTTCGTACGCGGGACCCGTACTGATTCGCCCCGTACGCCTGCCCCGTGCGGCCTGTCCCGCGCAGAAAGGCCGCACGGACGGGTCCGCTCAGACAGGCCGTACAGGCGGGCCGCACGGACAGGCCTACAGACGGCCGTACGGGATCCCCTACGCGGGTTCCGTCACTTCCGGCGGAAGAGGAGGTCGTGGACGACGTGGCCCTTGTCCAGGCCCTGGCCCTCGAAGCGGGTGACGGGGCGGAAGTCCGGACGGGGGGCGTAGCCGCCGTCGGGCTGGGTGTTCTCGAAGTCCGGGTGCGCGGAGAGCACCTCCAGCATCTGCTCCGCGTACTCCTCCCAGTCCGTCGCGCAGTGCAGCACGGCACCGGGCTTCAGCCGGGTCGCGAGCAGGGTGAGGAACTCCGCCTGGATCAGCCGCCGCTTGTGGTGGCGGGCCTTGGGCCAGGGGTCGGGGAAGTAGACCCGGCAGCCGTCGAGCGCGTCCTCCTCCAGCATCTCGCGGAGCAGGATGATCGCGTCGCCGTTGGCGACCCGGACGTTCGTCAGGCCGTTCCGGTCGGCGAGGCCGAGCAGATTGCCCTGGCCGGGGGTGTGCACGTCCACGGCGAGGATGCCAGTGCCGGGGTCGGCGGCGGCCATCTGCGCGGTCGCCTCGCCCATGCCGAAGCCGATCTCCATGACGACCGGGAGCCCGTCGAACATCTCGCCGAGGTCCAGGACCCGCTTGCCGTCGATGTCGAGACCCCAGTCGGGCCAGCGCTTGAGCATGGCCTCGGCCTGCCCGTAGGTGACGCGGCTGCGGCGCGGCTGGAAGCTCCGGATGCGCCGCTCGTGGTGCGCGCCCGCCGGGTCGGGCAGGGGGCCCTCGCCGGGGGCGAACATCCGGCTGCCCCGCCGCGCGGCGGGCTGGACGGCTTCGCCGGGCGCTTCGTCGGCGGTGCCTACGGCGCCTTCGACGGCCTCGGTGACGGCATCGGCGTCGGCCGCGTCGACGGCTGCGGCGACGGCTTCGGAGGCCTCGCCGGCTTCGGCGGCCGAGGGCTGCGGGGTGTTCTCTGGCTGCTCAGACACAATGCCCCGATTCTAACGGCGCCCGGGGCGGGACGCCGGGCCCGGCGAAGGCCACGACGGACGCCCGCCCGCCGGGCGGTCACGGGCCCGCACCGGCACCCCGGCCCTTCCCGTCAGAGCAGTGCCAGGGCCCGGCCCGCGACCTCCCGGCCGATCGGGAGGGAGGCCGTCGCGGCGGGCGAGGGCGCGTTCAATACGTGGACCGTACGGGCGGCCTCGCGGATCAGGAAGTCGTCCACGAGCGTCCCGTCCCGCAGCACCGCCTGCGCCCGTACGCCCGGCGTGGCCCGCCGCAGATGGGATTCCTCCACGACCGGCAGCAGTCGCCGTACCGCCTCGGTGAAGGCGCGCTTCGACAGGGACCTGCGCAGCTCTCCCGCCCCGTATCTCCAGTGCGCGCGGGCGATGGCCCAGGAGCCGGGCCAGGCGAGGGTGCCGGCCAGCTCGCGGGGGCGGACGACGGACCAGCCGTACCCCTCGCGGGCGAGCGCCGGGACCGCGTTCGGCCCGATGTGGACGCCGCCGTCGATGCCCCGGGTCAGATGCACGCCGAGGAAGGGGAACGCCGGGTCGGGCACGGGATAGACGAGGCCGCGCACCAGGGAGGGGTCGGACAGTTCGTAGTACTCGCCCCGGAAGGGGACGATCCGCATGCCCGGGTCGTCGCCCGCGAGCCGGGCGATCCGGTCGCAGTGCAGCCCCGCGCAGTTCACCAGGACCCTGGCCCGGACGATCCGGCCGTCCGCCGTCCGCACGGCGACGCCCCAGGGGCGCCGGTCGATGTGGACGACCTCGGCCCCGTGGACGATCGTGGCGCCGGAGGACTCGGCGAGCCGGGCGGAGACCGCCCCGTAGTCGCAGATGCCGGTCGTGCCGACGTGGATCGCGGCAAGGCCCCGCACCCGGGGCTCGTACGCGCTGATCTGCGCCGGGCCCAGCTCGCGCACCGGGATGCCGTTCTCCCTGCCGCGCTGCACGAGCGCGTGCAGCCGGGGCAGCTCCTCGCGCCCGGTGGCGACGATCAGCTTCCCCGTCACCTCGTGCGCGATGCCCCACTCCGAGCAGAACTTGATCATCTCGGCGGCGCCCTCGACCGCGAAGCGGGCCTTGAGCGAGCCGGGACGGTAGTAGATCCCGCTGTGGATGACCCCGCTGTTGCGCCCGGTCTGGTGGCGCGCGAGGGCGTGCTCCTTCTCCAGGACGGTGACCCGGGTGCCGGGAGCGGCACGCGTCAGCGCGTACGCCGTCGACAGACCGACGATCCCGCCGCCGATCACCAGCACGTCACAGTCAAACACCAGCGCCACCTCCCACCCCCGATAGTGCACTGGCCCACTGACAGCGCTGTTAAACGCCCATGTGGTGGGACGCGGGTCACGCCGGTGCGACAAGCAGCGGGCGGGCCCGCTCCCGCAGCTCCATGACACGCGGCTCGTGCCCGTACGGCTCAAGGCGGTGCAGCAGGTCCCGTACGTACTCCGTGGTCCGTGCCGAGGAGATCCGTCCGGCCACCTCCACCGCGCGCGTACCGGCCGCGCAGGCGGCGTCCAGGTTGCCCGACTCCAGTTCGGCGACGGCGGAGACGACGAGGCGCAGCCCGTGCGAGCGGACGAACTCCTCGGTGGGCCGGGACAGCGCCTGTTCGGTGAAGCGGCGCACCTCGCGGGGCATCTTCAGATCGCGGTAGCACTCGGCCGCGTCGGCGCAGAACCGGTCGTACGAGTAGAAGCCCAGCCAGCTCGGGTCGCCGTCGCCCTCCCGGGAGCGCTCCAGCCAGCCCTCGGCGGACTTGAGCGCGGTGGCGGCGGCGGGCCCGTCGCCCGCCTTCGCGTGCGCGCGTGCCTCGACGAGCCGGAAGAAGGACATGGTGCGGGCGGTGGCCAGCCCCCGGTTCCGCTCCAGGGCCGCCTGTGCCAGGTCGACGCCCTCGTCGGCGAAGCCCCGGTAGGTGGCCTGGAGGGACATGGACGCCAGGACGTAGCCGCCGAGGGGCACGTCGGCGGCGGCGCGGGCGAGCCGCAGGGCCTGGATGTAGTAGCGCTGGGCCGCCTCCTGCTGACCGGTGTCGAAGGCCATCCACCCGGCGAGCCGGGTCAGTTCGGCGGTCGCGCCGAACAGGGCCCTGCCGACCTCGTCCGAGTAGGAGCCGAGGAGCAGCGGGGCCGCGTCCACCCGTAGGCACTCGGGGACCATCGAGGAACGCCAGTCCCCGCCGCCGTACTTGGAGTCCCAGCGGCGCGCGTCCTCGGCGGCCTCGCGGAGTTTGGCGACGTCGCTGTGGCCCACGCGCACGTGCTCCGCGACGGCCCCGGTCCCGGCTCCCGTCCTGGCCCCGGGCGCCGGACGGGGTGCCTCCCGCTCCACGGAGGGGTCGGCGGGCGTTATCAGCCACCGGGAGGTGGGTGTGGCGTACGCGCTGACCGCGAACGAGCCGGCGAGCGACTGCCAGATCCCGCCGCCGGTCCGCCGTCCGGCCAGGTCGAGCCGGTAGAGGTCGGTCGCGGAGCGGACCGCCTCGCCCACGTCGCGCGGGAAGGCGAGCCCGACTTCGGGCGCCGGGTCGGCGTCGGCGAGACCGATCTCGTGCAGCGGCACGGGCCGGCCGAGCTTCTGTCCGATCGCGGCGGCGATCAGATGCGGTGCGGCGCCCTGCGGCACCATGCCCTTGGACACCCAGCGGGCGACCGAGGTCTTGTCGTAGCGAAGCGTCAGTCCCCGTTGCGTGCCGAGGTCGTTGACGCGCCGGGCCAGGCCGGCGTTGCTGATTCCCGCGAGGGCGAGAACCGTGCCGAGCTTTTCGTTCGGCCCGCGTTGCTCCCTGGACATGACGCCACCCCTCGACCACCCAGACGGCCGCCACGACACCGGGCATAGGCGTGCGGCATTCGTAAGCACAGCGTAGTTCGCCGCATCCCTACCGTTAAGGGGCGGTGTTCCGTATGGCGAGATTGTTGTGTGAACGGCGGACGATCGGGTCGCGCGGAGCGGCTCGCGCTCCCGCCGTGTGGCCGTGCGCCCGGCCGTGCGCTCTCGTCGCTCGCGCCGGGGGAGCGCTTCCATGAGAAGCGCGTGGGTCGGCCCGCTCGGCCGGGAGCGGTGTCCCGGACCAGTTGGGCCGGGGGACATCACCGCCTCATTCCCCGCGGGCGGTGGACGGCGCCGGGGGGTGTGCGCGCCTCCCGGACTGCCGGACAGCCGGCGGATACCCCGCGCGCGGGCGCGTGCCCGGACGCCTTCAAGCCCTCCGGGGAAGGGCGATATTTGGCCGAATGACGTCGGTGGCCAACAGGCCTGTGCCGGGGCGCATTCGGCTGTCGGACGCGTGCGCCGCCCTCCGCCCCGTGCGCCGTTGTCGTGGCAGCATGTCTCCCACCGAAACGGACCGGGAGGCGCCGATGCGATGGCTGGTGGGCTGGAGCAGTGTCGCCGTGAACCTCGCCGGGGCCACCGGACCCCGGGCGGGCTCCCCGAGCGGCCCCCACGGCTCCTCCTACGGCGCGCCTTACGGTTCCCCGTCGGGCGGTTACGTCGGCCCCAGCGGCTACACGGGATCCGACGGTTACGCGGGACGGAACGGGTACACGGGACGCGACGGTTACGGCGGACAGGACGGGTACGCCGGGCGTGAGGGTTACGGCGGACAGGACGGATACGGCGGATACGGCGGATACGGCGCCGACGGCGGGTACGGCCGAGGACCCGACGGGGCGTACGGAGCCCCCGAAGGCGGCCACGGCACCTCCGGCGGCACCTCCCGAGGCCCCGGAGCGGCCACCGAGGGACGCACGGTACAGCCTGTGGGCGCGCAACTCCTCTGGGGCGACCCCGACCCGCTGTGGGCCGTCGGCGACTGGCGCCCCGACGAGGTGCGCGTGGTCGCCGTCGACGGAGAGACCCGGCTCGCCGTACTCGGCTGCTGTGCGGCCGGCGACGACGAACTCCGCAGAGGCCTGCTCACCGCGCGCGGGGGAGCCCTCCGACACCTCACCGCCTGGCCCGGCAGCTACACGGTCGTCGTCAAGTCCGGCCGCCGGGTCACCGTCACCGGGGACCTCGCGGGCGCCCGCCCGGTCTTCCACACACCCTGGGCAGGCGGCACCGCCTACGCCACCGCCGCCCTGCCCCTCGCCGACCTCGTCGAGGCCCAGCTCGACATCGGCCACCTCGCCGCCCTCCTGGCCTGCCCCGAGACCCCCGAGGCCCTGCGCGACACCACCCCGTACGAAGGAGTCCGCAGGATCCCGCCCGGCCACGCCCTGATCCTGCGCGAGGGCTCCCGCGAGATCGCCGGATACGAACAGCCCGCCTCGCTCGCCGTCGCCGCCCCCGAGGCCGACCCCCGACAGGCCGTGGAGGGCGTCAGGGACGCCCTCGTCGAGGCCGTACGCGCCCGGCTCACCGCCCCCCGGCACGCCCCCGAGGCGCCCCTGCCCGACCCCGGGCCCGTCCCCGGCATGGGCCCCGCCGACCGGCGCGCCGCCCGGGGCGCGGGCCCCGCCCCCGGCATCGGCGCCGACCTGTCGGGCGGCAGCGCATCCGGCACCCTCGCGCTGCTCGCCGCAGGCCTGCCCGGAGTGCCCGGCACCCTCACGGGACACGGCACCGGAGCGGGCGAACGGCTCCTCGCCGTCACCTTCAACGACCTGGCCACGCGCGCGGGCTCCGGCCGCGCGGAGGAGATCAAGCGCGCGGGCGAACTCGCCGCAGACCCGCGCCTGCACCACGTGGTCGTCACCGGAGGCGACGAAGCCCTCCCGTACGCCACCCTGGACGGGCCCCTCACCGACGAGCCGGGGCCCGCCCTCGTCACCGCCGAACGGCACCGCAGACGGTTCGCGGGCGGCAGCGCCGACCACTTCACCGGCCTGGGCGCCAAACAGGTCCTCGACGCGCACCCGGCCCGCCTCGCCGACCTCCTCATGGACCGCAGGCGCCGCCCCCTCGTGCGCCCCGTGACCGCCCTCGCCAAGGCCTCAGGACCTTCGGCGGGCTCCCTCCTGGTCCCGCTGACCGTCTACCGGGCGGCCCGCCGCCTCGCCCGCACCCCGTACCGCGCGGGCATCGAGGCCGCCGCCCGGCGCGTCCTGGAGGCCAACCGCACCGCCCTGGACGACTTCGGCCCCCTGGAGGCCTCCCTCTCCGCCCTCGCCTGGTCCAGGCCGGGGCCCGCCGCCCGCTGGCTGACGGGCGAGGCGCTGGCCGAGGTCGCCGCCCGCCTCAACCGGGCGGCGACCCTGCCCACCGCCGTCCAGCGGCCGGGCGAGGCACGCGCGCGTGCCGCCCTCGCCCGCGCGGCGGCCGACCACCGCGTCCTCGAACAGGCCGCCGAGATCCGGGGCCAGCGCCTGCACGCCCCCTTCCTCGACAACCAGGTCGTCCGGGCCGCCCGTGAACTCCCCGAATCGCTGCGGGTCCAGCCCGACGCACGCGCGGGCGTACTCCGCACCGTCCTGTCCGGCGCGGGCGTCCACGAGCTGCCGACGGGCTGGGGCGCCCCCCACCCGGCGGTCCCGGCCGCCGCCACGCGCGCGGGACTGCGCGCCGCGCTCCCCCGGCTGCTCGCCCTCTTCGACGCCCCACTGCTCGCCGACGCGGGTCTCATCGAGGCCAGGGTCGTCCGCGAGGCCCTCACCACCGCCGCCGACGGCGCCCCCGTACCCCTGGACGGCCTCGCCGACCTCGTCTCCACCGAACTCTGGCTCCGCCGCCTCCTGGCCCGCCGGGGCTCCTGCTGGACCAGCACGGCGGAACCCCGCGCGCATCGCGCCGTCCAGGGCCCGCTGGTTCCGGCGTCCCGCTCGCTCCCGGCCTGAGGGGCGGCACGCGCGCGTGTCCGGTACGTGCGCGACGCCGGTACGCGCGCGTGGCTCGGTCCGGAGCCGCCCCGGACCGTACCGGTGAAACGTCACCGCACACCCGTTCGGGTAAAGCGGTTCCGGACCCGGCCGAGCCCCCGGTCCGGACAACGGCGAGCACGAGGAGATCGTGACCGAGGTGGTGGAGCAGGTCATCGCCCGGCGTGTCGACCGGGTGCTGCGCAACTTCACAGGCATCGGCCTCCACCTCCCCGGGACCACCGACCCCACCGGGCCATCCCCATCCGGGTCATCCACGATCCGGGCATCGCCCCCAAGGCAGCTTCGACAACCAGGCCGAGTGGCACGCCCCCGACCCCGTCCTCCCCGTCCTCCTCGTCGCCGAGGTGACCTCCGCCTCCACCGCCGGCCGCGACCGCCTCCTGAAGATCCGGAGCTACGCGCGCGGGCATCCCCCCTGCCTCCTCACCCCTGCCTCCTCATCGACCGCGAGGCGGGCGAAGCCGTCGTCTGCGCCGAATCCAAGAGGACGACCACACCCACAAGTCCGGCCACAAGCTGGGAACGATCGTCCCGCTCCCCGCCCCGCTCGGCTTCGATCCGGACACCGGCGCGTTCCGACTCCGGGTCGCACCAGGGCCGAACCAGGGACGCACCGGGGTAAACCCCGAGGCGTACGCGGAGGGCACCGGACACAATGAACCCGTGCGGTATCTCATCCTCGGCACCACCGAGGCCCTTCGTCCCGACGGCACGCCCCTCCCGCTCGGCGGGCCCCGGCTGCGTGCCCTGCTCGCCGCGCTCGCGCTGCGCGGCGGACGAGCGGTCTCCGCCGCCGAACTCGCCGACGACGTCTACGGCGAGGACCCCCCACAGGACACCCCCGCCGCCCTCCAGGCCCTCGTCGGGCGCCTGCGCCGCGTCCTCGGCCGCGAGGCCGTCACCTCCACCCCCGGCCCCGGCTACCGGCTCACCGCCACCCCCGATGACATCGACCTGTACGTCTTCGAGCGCCGCTCCGAGGACGCCCGCGCCCGTCTCGACGCGGGCGACCCCGACACCGCCGCCGCCCTCCTCAGGGAAGCCCTCGCCCTCTTCCGGGGCCCGGCCCTCGCCGACCTGCCCGACCCCGCCGGAGTCCGCCCCGAGGCCCAGCGGCTCGCGGCCCTGCGCCGCCGCGTCGAGGCCGATCTGCGCAGGGGCGCCACCGAAGGACTCGTACCGGAGCTGTCCGCCCTCACCACCACGTATCCATACGACGAGACCTTCCGCGCCCACCTCATCCGCGCCCTGCGGGCCGAGGGACGGCCCGCGGACGCCCTCGCCGCGTACGAGACGGCCCGCCGCGTCCTCGCCGACGCCCTCGGCACGGACCCGGGCCCCGAACTGACGGCCCTCCACCGGCAACTCCTGACGGGCCCCGCGGAGACACCCCCGCGCCCCCGGATTCCCCCGACCGGCACCACGACGCCGCTCACTCCCCCCACTCCAGCCGCATCGGTCACACCAGCCACTCCACCCGCCCCCGCCCTAGGGGCCACCCGAACCACCCAGGCCACCTCAGCACCACCGGTCGTCCCCGTACCGCAGGTCACCTCCGTACCGCAGGCCACCCTGCCCACCCTGAGCACTCCGACCACCCTGCCCACCCTGAGCACTCCGACCACCCTGCCCACCCTGAGCACTCCGACCACCCTGCCCACCCTGAGCACTCCGACCACCCTGCCCACCCTGAGCACTCCGAGCCCCCTGAGCCCCCCAGGCCCGTCAGCCGTCCCCACCCCCTCACCACCCCCGACTCCCTCGCCACCCCCGACCCCCACCGGCAACATCCGTCCCCGGCTCACCTCCTTCGTCGGTCGCGATCCGGAACTGGCCTCCCTGCATCGCGAGTTGACGAACTCCCGGCTCGTCACGCTCACCGGCCCGGGTGGATCGGGAAAGACCCGGCTCGCGGAGGAGGTCGCGCTGCGCGCCGAGGGCGCCAACGCCTGGATCGCCGAACTGGCCCCGCTCGACGACCCCGAGGCCGTACCCGGAGCCGTCCTCTCCGCCCTCGGCCTCCGCGAGGTCAACCTGATCAACCGAGAACTCAACCGAGAACTCAACCGAGACCCGGGCCGTGACCCCGCCACCCCCCAGGGCGACCCCACCGCTCACCTCGTCGAGCATCTGGCCCGGCGGCCCCTCCTCCTCGTCCTCGACAACTGCGAGCACGTGATCGACGCGGCCGCCGCCCTCGCCGAGACGCTGCTCACGCACTGCCCAGGGCTCCGGCTCCTCGCCACCAGCCGCGAGCCCCTGGGGGTCCCCGGGGAGACCGTCCGCCCGGTCGAGCCCCTGCCGCCGGCCCCCGCGCACCGCCTCTTCGTCGAGCGTGCCCGCGCGGTCCGCCCCGCCTGCGACCTCGCCCGGGACGGCGGGGAGGCAGTCGACGAGATCTGCCGTCGGCTCGACGGCCTCCCGCTCGCCATCGAGCTGGCGGCGGCCCGGCTGCGGCTGCTCACTCCGCGCCAGATAGCGGACCGGCTCGACGACCGCTTCCGCCTTCTGACCTCCGGTTCCCGTACGGTCCTGCCCCGGCAGCAGACCCTGCGCGCGGTCGTCGACTGGTCCTGGGACCTCCTCGACACGGCCGAGCGGACCTTCCTGCGCCAGGTCTCGGTCTTCGCGGGCGGCTGGGACCTCGCCGCCGCCGAGGCGCTCGACCCGCGCGCCGCCGACTCCCTCGGGGCCCTCGTCGACAAGTCGCTCGTCGTCGCCACCCCCACGGCAAGCGGCGAGATGCGCTACCGGCTCCTGGAGACCATCCACGAGTACGCGGTCGAGCGCGCCGCCGAGACTCCGGAGCTGAGCGCCGCTGCCGAGGCCACCCACACCGAACACTTCACCGCGCTCGCCGAGGCGGCGGAGCCCCGACTGCGCTCCGCCGAGCAGCTGCCGTGGATCGAGCGGATCGAGGGCGACCTCGACAACATCCGCGCCGCCCTGCACCGCACCGTCGTCACCGCCCCCGACGAGCCCGCCGCCCACCGTCTGCTCTCCGCCATGGGCTGGTTCTGGTGGCTGCGCAACTACCGCCCCGAGGGCCTGAGCTGGGCCAATCGCGTGGCCGCGCTCGGCGACGACCCCGACGACGAGGAGGACCCCCGGCACTGGCCCCGCATGCGTCTGCGGATGCTTCAGTTCTTCCTCGCGTTCGAGAACCTCAGCATGGGCGACTTCGAGCAGCCGGAGACGAAGGCGCTCGTCCACCGGGTGCGGGACGTGTTCGGCAGCCGCCTGGGGCCCGAGGCGGCCCGGTTCCCCGGACTGCTGTGGCCGTTCACCTCGTATCTCACCGAGGGCCCCACCGCGATCCGCGGCCTCCTGGACAGAGCGGTCGCCAACTGCCGCCGCCACGGCGGGGACTGGGAGGTCGGCGTCAGCCTCATGTTCCGTACGCACATGGCCGTCGACACGCCCGGTGGCATGCCCGGCGTCGACGAGGACCTGGCCGAGCTGGACATGATCGCCCGCCGCGTCGGCGACCGCTGGATGGGGGCCCAGATCGCCAGCGCGGCCGCGGAGGCCCACATGATGCGCGGGCGTACGGAGGAGGCGCGCGAGGCGTATGCGAAGGCGCTGCGCCTCAGCCGCGAGGTCGGCGCACACGCCGAGGCCCCGTTCCTCCTCGCCCGCCTGGCCGAACTCTCCTTCAGCGCGGGCGACATGGCGGAGGCGGAGCGCGGTCTCGCCGAGGCCGACCGGGAGGCGGAGCGGTACCACGTGCGTGACTCCAGCGTGTACCTGCGTTTCCTGCACGCCGTCTTCGCCCTCCACCAGGGGCGTACGGCGGAGGCCCGCGCCCAGCTGGAACGGGCGGGCGGCACGGCCACGACCGGCGCGCCCCCGCCGCACTTCATCGCGGTGATGACCGGGTTCACCGCGCGCGTGGAGTCCCGCGAGGGCCTCGGGGCGGGCGCCGTCGCCACCGCCGTGACCGCACTGCGCCTCGCCCAGGAGGCGCAGGCGTCGGACCTCGTCACCACGAGTCTGGTCGAGGGCCTGGCCGTCGTCCTGTCGGAGGCGGGCGAACAGGCCCTGTCGCTGCGGGTCCTCGGCGCCGTCGAGAACAGGCCGGGCAGACGCCCCCGCTCGGTGCCGGGCGCCGAGGACGCCGCCGAGGTGATGGCGCGGGCCCTCGCGGAACTGGGCCCCGAGAGAACGGCGGAGGCCCGCGCGGCAGGCGCGGGCCTCGACGTCGACGGGGTGCTCGCCCTCGCGGAGCCCGTACTCAGGAACAGGTGAGGCGGGAGTCCGCCCAGTCGGCGACCGCCGCCCTGCCGAACGGCGTGTGGTTCTCGACCACCAGCCGGACCCTGGCGTGGCCGGAGATGCCGAGGTGTACGGGGAGCGGTGAGTCGCCGGGCCGGACCACGGCCGAGCGCCAGAGCCGCTTGTCGTCGCCGTAGACGGAGAAACGGACCCCGCCGACGCCGAGCGGGGGGCTCAGATCGTCGATGCCGACGACGGCGTCATAGCCCGTGCACTGCCGGTTGAGGGCGATGACCAGCGACGAGGGCGCCTGGACGCTCACCCCGTGCGCGTACCGGGTGCCGTCGATGAAGAGGTTGTCGCGCTGCCACATCCAGCTGCTCTCGCCGAAGACGACCTTGGGCTCCTCGCCGCCGTCGAAGAACCCGTAGCTCAGCTCGTTGATCTGGTAGACACGCGGGGGATCGGGCTTCGGCTCCGGCTCCGGGTCCGGCACCTCGGGCGACGTCTGCTCGGGGTCCGGGTCGGGCGGTCCGTCCGGATCGGGCTTCGGCTCCGGCGTGGGCGAGGACGATGCCGGGGGAGCGGGCGTCGTCGTCCGGGGCGGCTTCGCGGGACTCGGCGTCAGCCCGACGCCGGGCTTCGCCGCGCTCGGAGTGGGCGTGGACTTCGGCTCGGACGGGGACGCGGACGACCCCGGCGGTACGGACGCGGGCGGGGCCGCAGGCTTCGGTGTGCCCTTCGACGGCGGTACGCCGGGCGCCGGGGGCGCGGCGGACACGCCCGGGGCAGCCGGTGCGGCGGGAGAAGCGGGTGCGGCGGAGGGGACGGAGGGTTCGGCAGGGGCGGGCGCGGCGGGTTCGGACACCGACGGGGCGGGGCGCGGCGCGGCGACGGGCAGATCGGAAGAGCGTCGTGTAGGGGGGGGGGGGGGGGGGGGGGGGGGGGGGGGGGGGGGGGGGGGGGGGGGGGGGGGGGGGGGGGGGGGGGGGGGGGGGGGGGGCGGG
>NZ_MSJP01000045.1 GCF_014596525.1 Streptomyces sp. CBMA291 | reverse complement strand
GCTGCCGCCGTCGCCGTTGCCCGCCGTGCCGCCGCCGTTGCCTGCGGAGCTGCCGCCGTTGCCCGCCGTGGTGCCGCCGTCGTGGCCTCCCGTACCGCCGCCGTTGCCCGCCGTGCTGCCGCCGTTGCCTCCCGTACCGCCGGTGGTGGCGCCGGTGGTGCCGCCCGGCTGCTGGGTCGGCTCGGTGGGCTGCGGGGTCGGCTTCGTGGGCGTTCCGGTGGGCTGCGGGGTCGGCTTGGTGCCGTGGGGCGTCTCGCAGGTGGCCTCGGCGAGCGTCACGGTGCCGTCGACCTTGGCGACGCCCAGTTCGCCCGGATTGACCTTCACCTTCAGTTCGAGGGCGGTCGCCGCCGCCGTGCGGGAGGTGGTCGTCGTACGGGAGAGGTCGAGGGTGACGGCGCCGACGCCCGGGACGGCGACGTGCGTGGTGCCTCCGGCGGTGAGGGTGGTCTTCGTGCCGAGGACGGTGACGTGCCCGAGGACGTTGGACTCGGCGACCGGCTTCCGGCCGGTCTCGCAGAGCGCCTTGGAGGTGACCTTCTCCACCTCGATGAGGGGGAGCAGCGGGATGCCGGGCACGTGGACCCGGGCCTTGACGAGGTTGACGTACCCCTCGGACTTCTCCTTGTCGACGGTGGCCTTCGAGGTGGCGACGTCGGCGGTGATGATGTCGATCGGCTTGCCGTCCTCGGCGCCCCGCACCTTCACGGCGAGTGCCGTCTCGCTCTCGGTCTGCGGCGCGGTGACCTCGTTGAGGGCGACGCGCACCGGCACGTTCACCGTCTTGCCGAGGAGGGAGACGTCGAGGCCGGCCCGCAGGACGACGGCGGTGGCGCGCCCTTCGCCGCCCGTGGCCTGTGCCGCCGGTGCCGCGAGGAGGACGGGTCCGACGGCCAGGGCGGCGACGGTCGCGGCGGTGGCGGTACGGCGCACGGGCATGCGGAAGGTGTTGCTGTTCAAGGTGGTGGAACCCCCACGAGAGACATGGCGTCGCCGGCCGCTCACCACGGGGACGGTGGTTCGGCGCGGCCTCGGCGACTTGAGACACCGGAATCTTTACGCACGGAGAGTGAACTGACAGTCGCCTGGCGTGAGTTCACCCCAAAGGGGGGTTTCCGCGTTCATTTTCGAATTCTCTCGCCACAACCGTTACACGCTGTCACGCGTCTCCCGCGCGGGCGGGCGGAGGGAGAGGGTGCACAGAGAAGCCGGTAAAGGTGAGAACGACCGGATCCGGGCCGGGGTAACGGGCCGTCAACCCGACCCACCCACGGACCCATCCACGGGCCCGCCCGCGAACGGGCCCACGGATGGACCCGTCGACCCGCCCCCTGAGCCCGCCCGTCGATCCGTCGCGGCGGACCTCTCGAAATCCTGTAGATTAATTTAGGCCAGCCTAACCTAAGAAGTTATGGGGGATCCGGCGGTGACCATGGCGGGAACAGGGACGGAATCGGGGTCTGCGTGAGCATCGAGGTCTACCGGGACGCCTGGGGCGTCCCCCATCTGCGCGCCGCCGACCCGGACGAACTCGCCTTCGCCCAGGGCCGGGTCACCGCGCACGACCGGGCGTGGCAGCTGGAGGTCGAGCGGCACCGGGCGCAGGGCACCACGGCCGCGTTCCTCGGCGCCGCCGAACTCGACTGGGACGTCTTCGCCCGGCGCTCCCGGCTCGCCGACACCGCCCGCCGCTGCCACGAACGGCTCGTCCGCGAGGACGCCCCCACGGCCGCCTGGGTCCGCGCCTACGCGGACGGGGTCAACGACGGGCTCGCGGAAGGGGCGCGGCGCGCGCCCGAGTTCGCCGCGACCGGCCTCGCGCCCGGCCGCTGGGAGCCGTGGACCCCGCTGGCCGTCTGGCTCTCCACCCACGTCCTCTTCGCCGGGTTCCCCACCAAGCTGTGGCGCGAGGAGGTCGCCCGGCGGCTCGGCGAGGAGTGGACCGAACTCTTCGCGACCGACGGGCCCGGCACCGCCGGTTCCAACGGCTGGCTGGTCACGGGCGCCCGGACCGGGAGCGGCGCGGCCCTGGTGGCCGGGGACCCGCACCGGTTCATCGAGGCGCCCGGCGTCTACCAGCAGATCCGGCTCGCGTGCCCCGCGTACGACGTGGTGGGCCTGGCCGTGCCCGGCGTCCCCGGACTCGCCCACTTCGGCCACGCGGGACCGGTGGCCTGGGCGATCACCAACGCGATGGCCGACTACCAGGACCTGTACCGGGAGCGGCTGCGGCGGCTCCCGGACGGCGGGGTGGAGGCGTACGGCCCCGACGGCTGGCGCCCGGCGGCGGTCCACACGGAGACGATCGAGGTCGCGGGCGGGGAACCGGTCGTGATCGAACTGATCGAGACGGACCGGGGACCGGTGATCATCGACGGGGAGCCGGACGAAGGCCCGGGCACCGAGACCGGCACAGGCCCGGGAGACGGGACCAGCGCAGGCCCGGGAGACGGGCCCGGTGCAGGGACCGGTGCAGGCCCCGGAACCGGCGCAGGGCCGGGCGAGGAGCGCGCGGCCGTCAGTCTGCGGCACCCTCCCCGCGTCACCGGGAAGCTCGGCTTCGAGGTGCTGCCCGCCCTTCTGCGGGCCCGGACCGTCGCCGATGTCGACACCGCGCTCGACGGCTGGGTCGAACCCGTCAACGTCGTCCTCGCCGCCGACACCGAGGGCGGCACCCTGCACCGCGCCGCCGGGCACGTCCCCGTACGCCCCCGGGCCAACTCCCTGCGGCTCGTGCCCGCCTGGGACCCGGCGCACGCCTGGGCGCCCGCGCCCGCGCCGCTGCCGCGCGCCGGGGTGGACGGGCACGCCGTGATGGCGAACGCCCGGAGCCTCGCCGCGCCCCTCGGCGTCGAGTTCGCCCCGCCGCACCGGGCCGCCCGGATCGACGCGCTCCTGCGCGCCCGCGACCGGTGGACGCCGGAGAACACGGCCACCGTCCACACCGACACCGACAACCCCTCGGCCGCCCGGCTCCTGACCGCCGTGGACCGCGCTGCCACCGGCCTCTCCCCCGCCGCCTCCGCCGTACGGGACCGGCTGCTCGCCTGGGACCGGCGGATGGAGGCGGACAGCACCGACGCCGGGCTCTACGCCGCCGTGCGCGGCGCGGTGACTCGGCGGATGGCCGGGCACGAGGCCTTCACTCCCCTGCGTGACGCGGCCGCCCCGTACCCCGCGCTCCTGCGGCCCTGGCTGGCGCTCGGCCCGCGCGTGGCCTACGCCCTGGAGACGCTGCTCGTGGCCGGGCCCGTGCCCGCGGGGGACGTCGACCGGATCGTGCGCGAGGCGCTCGACGAGGTCGCGGCGGGCGAGCCGCCCGCCGCCTGGGGCACCACCCACCGGCTCGCGCCCTGGCAGGCGCTGCCCGACCCCGACGACGCGCGCTGGCCGGGGCTCGCCGGTGACCACGACTGCGTGCTCTCCACCTCCAGCGTGCCCGGCTGGACCGACCGCAGCGCCCGCGCCTCCGCCGCCCGCTACGTCTGGGACCTCGCCGACCGCGAACACAGCCGCTGGATCGTGCCCTTCGGCGCCTCCGGGGTGCCCGGGGACCCGCACCACCAGGACCAACTCCCCCTGTGGCTGCGGGGCGACCTCGCCCCCGTCACCACCGACTGGCAGTACCTCACCAAGGAGCAGGGATGACCACCGCCGCATACGTCCAGCACATCGAGGGCTTCGGCACCGTCACGGTCCGGCCCGTGGACCCCGACCGCGACGCCCCCCTGCTGCACGGCTGGGTCAACGAGGAGCGGTCCCGCTTCTGGGGCATGGTCGGCACCACCGTCGAGGAGGTCCGCGAGGTCTACGCGCACCTGGACTCGCTCACCACCCACCACGGCTTCCTGATCAGCAAGGACGAGGTGCCGGTCGCGCTCTTCCAGACGTACGACCCCGAGGCCGACCGCGTCGGCGAGTGCTACGAGGTGCTGCCCGGGGACATCGGCGTGCACCTGCTGATCGCCCCCGGCCCCGCCCCGCTGCCCGGCTGGACGGGCCGGCTGCTCGACGTTCTGATCACGTTCGCGCTGCGGGACCGCGCCCGGATCGTGGTCGACCCGGACGCGGCCAACGAGAAGGCCATCGCCCGCATGGTCCGCGCGGGCTTCACACTGGGCCCGCTGGTCGTCCTCCCCGAGGTGGACCTGCCGGAGGTCTTCATCCCGGCGAAGAAGGCACAGCTGGCGTTCCTGCCGAAGGCGTGAGCGGGGTGGGCTCGCCCCCGGCAGAGACGGGGTACGGGCTCGACCTCGACGGGGCGGGGTACGGGCCAGGCCCTGACCGGGACGGGGCACAGGCCAGGCCCTGATGGGGACGGGGCACAGGCCAGGCCCTGATGGGGACGGAGTACGAGCCCGGCCCAGGTCCGGCCCCCCGCCCGATGCGGCCCCCGCCCGGTGCCAGCCCCACCCACTGCGGGCCCCTCAGCCCGCACCCGTCCCTCAAGCCCCGTACCCGCCCCTCAGCCCCGTACCCGCCCCTCGACCACCACCCGGCGCGGTGCCGCGAGGGCGCGGACGTCCGCGCGGGGGTCCTCGCCGTAGACGACGAGGTCGGCGGGGGCGCCCTCCTCAAGGGACGGGCGGCCCAGCCAGGCTCTGGCTCCCCAGGCGGTGGCCGAGAGGGCGTCGAGGGGCGGGATGCCCGCCCGGGTCAGCTCCTCGACCTCCTCGGCGACGAGCCCGTGCGCGAGGGAGCCGCCCGCGTCGGTGCCGACGAAGACCGGGACGCCCGCGTCGAAGGCGGCGCGGACGGTGTCGTACCGGCGCTCGTACAGCCGTCGCATATGCGCCGACCAGCGGGGGAACTTCTCCTGGCCGCCGTCGGCGAGGTGCGGGAAGGTCGCGATGTTGACCAGGGTCGGCACGATCGCGACGCCCCGCTCCGCGAAGAGCGGGATGGTGTCCTCGGTGAGCCCGGTGGCGTGCTCGATACAGTCGATGCCCGCCTCCACGAGGTCCCGCAGCGACTCCTCGGCGAAGCAGTGCGCGGTGACGCGGGCGCCGAGCCGGTGCGCCTCCGCGATGGCCGCCTCGACCTCGGCGCGCGGCCAGCAGGCGGTGAGGTCGCCCACCTCGCGGTCGATCCAGTCGCCGACGAGCTTGACCCAGCCGTCACCGCGCCGCGCCTCGCGCCCCACGTACGCGACGAGGTCGGCGGGCTCGATCTCATGGGCGTAGTTGCGGATGTAGCGGCGGGTGCGGGCGATGTGCCGGCCGGCCCGGATGATCTTCGGCAGGTCCTCGCGCTCGTCGATCCAGCGCGTGTCGGAGGGCGAACCGGCGTCCCGGATCAGCAGCGTTCCCGCGTCCCGGTCGGTGAGGGCCTGCTTCTCGCTGGTGGCCTCGTCGACCGGACCGTGCCGGTCGAGCCCGACGTGGCAGTGGGCGTCGACGAGTCCGGGCAGCACCCAGCCCTCGACGGTGACCGCCTCGGCGGCCGGCCGGTCGAAGGTGATCCGCCCGCCGACGCACCACAGTTCGTCCCGTACGTCCTCGGGGCCGACGAGCACCCGCCCCTTCACATGCAGCACCGTGTGATCACTCATCCCCGCACTGTACGAGGAGGCCGCCTTTTGTACAGGTGGGCCAAGGGGCGGCGGGGAGGCTCCTCGGTACCCTGATGCCGAGTTCCCCACCGAACCGATCCGAAGAAGGCACCCCCGTGACCGTGACACATCCGCTCCTGGACCTGGCCCCGATGACCGCCGCGCAGTTCGCGTCGATCGAGCGCCGGGTGGCCGCGCTGCTCGCCACGGAGCAGGACGTGGTGATCACCCAGGGCGAGGCGCTGCTCCCCCTTGAGGGCTGCATCCGCAGTGGGGCGCGGGCGGGTTCGACCGCGCTCAACGTGGTCACCGGGCCGTACGGGCAGACCTTCGGCAACTGGCTGCGGGACTGCGGTGCGACCGTGGTGGACCTGGCGGTGCCGTTCCACACGGCGGTGACGGCCGAGCAGGTGGAGCGGGCGCTCGCCGAGCACCCCGGGATCGACTTCGTGTCGCTGGTGCACGCGGAGGCGGCGACCGGCAACACCAACCCGGTCGCGGAGATCGGCGAGGTCGTGCGGGCGCACGGGGCCCTGTTCTACCTGGACGCGGTGGCGTCGATCGGCGCCGAGCCGGTGCTGCCGGACGCGTGGGGCGTGGACATGTGCATCATCGGCGCGCAGAAGGCGATGGGCGGGCCCGCGGGGGTGTCGGCGGTGTCGGTGAGCGCGCGCGCCTGGGAGCGCTTCGCGGCGAACCCGGCGGCGCCGCGCCGCTCGTACCTCTCCCTCCTCGACTGGAAGGAGCGCTGGATCGACGGCGGTCGCAAGGCGCTGCTGCACGCGCCCGCGCAGCTGGAGATGCTGGCCCTCGAAGCCTGCCTGGAGCGGATCGAGACGGAGGGTCTGGACGCCCTGACGGCCCGGCACGCCTCGGCCGCCTCGGCGACCCGGGCGGGTGCGCTGGCGCTCGGCGGCGGGCTCGAACCGTTCGTGTACGAGGCGAAGGACGCGGCTCCGGTCGCGACGACGCTGCGGGTGCCGGCCGGGACGAACGCCTCGGAGCTGGTGGCGAAGGCGCTGGCGGCCGATCCCTCGCTGCCGCTGATCGCGGGCGGCGGGGCGCTGGCCTCGGAGATGATCCGGGTCAACCACTACGGGGCGGACGCGACGCCGGACGCCGTGCGGTCCTCGCTGGACGCGCTGGGCGCCGCGCTCGCCGAGTCGGGCCGCGCGGTGGACCCGGAGGGCGCGCGCCGGGCGGTCACCGAGGCCTGGTAGCGGGCGCCGGGGGCGTACGGGGAAGGGCGGGGTCCGGTGGCCGGACCCCGCCCTTCCCTTGTGCCCGCGTCGTCGGCGTGTCCGGATCCGGGTCAGAGGGCCGGGTAGTCGACGTATCCGCGCGCGTCGCCGGAGTACATGGTGGCGGCGTCGATCTCGTTGTAGGGGCCGTCGGTCCGCAGCCGGGCGGGCAGGTCGGGGTTGGCGACGAAGAGCCTGCCGAAGGCGACGAGGTCGGCGGTGCCGTCCTCGACCAGGGCGAGGGAGTCGGCGCCGGTCGGCCCTTCGGTGGCGGGGCTGAGGATGAAGGTGCCGGTGAACCGCTTGCGCAGGTCGAGGACGAGCGGGCGGCGTTCGGGGGCCACCTCCACCACGTGGAGGTAGGCGATGCCCACCGGTTCGATGGCGTCGACCAGCGCCGGGTACAGCTCGTCGGTATCGGCCTCGGCGATGTCGTTGAGGGGGTTGGCCGGGGAGATGCGCAGTCCGGTGCGGCCGGGGCCGATCGCGGCGGCGACGGCCTTGACGACCTCGACGGCGAAGCGGATGCGGTGGGCGACGGGGCCGCCCCACTCGTCGGTGCGGTGGTTGGAGCCGGTGGCGAGGAACTGGTGGACCAGATAGCCGTTGGCGCCGTGGACCTCGACGCCGTCGAAGCCCGCCTCGACGGCGTTGCGGGCGGCGTCGGCGAAGCCCTCGACGGCCTCGCGGACCTGGTCGCCGGTGAGTTCGCGCGGGACGGGGAGGTCCCTGGGGCCCTCGGGGGTGAAAACCTGTCCGGCGGCGGCGACCGGGGAGGGGCCGACGGGGTGCAGACCGTCGTCGAGGAGGTCGGGGTGACCGATCCGTCCGGAGTGCATGAGCTGGGCGAAGATCCGGCCGCCGCGCTCGTGGACGGCGTCGGTGACCTCGCGCCAGGCGGCGATCTGCGCGCGGCTGTGCAGTCCGGGGGTGAAGGGGTAGCCCTGGCCCTCGGGGACCGGGTGGACGCCCTCGGTGATGATCAGTCCGGCGGAGGCGCGCTGGGCGTAGTACTCGGTGACGAGCGGGGTGGGGGTACGGAGCACGGCGTCGGCGCGGCTGCGGGTCATGGGCGCCATGGCGATGCGGTTGGCGAGCCGGGTGCCGGCGAGATCGACGGGGTCGAAGGCGGTGGTCATGGCTGTCCCCTTCACAATTTACGTGGTCGGCCAAGTAAAAGGCCCGGCCGTCACTGTAACCCACTTGATTGGCCGACCAAGGTAATCTGGCGGGCAGCCGTCCCGAAGGAGCCGCCATGTCCGGAAACGACCCTGTCTGTACGGGCCTCGTGCCGCCCGCCGCCCAGGGCGGACCCGTCGGCCTCGCCCTGGCCCGCACCGCCCGGATGCACCGGAGCGCCGCCGGGCGCAGACTGCGGGAACTCGGGCTCTACCCGGGCCAGGAGCTGATGATGATGCGACTCTGGGGCTGCGGGCCGGTCCGCCAGTCGGACCTCATCCAGTCCCTCGGGGTGGACGCCTCGACGGTGACCAAGATGCTCCAGCGCCTTGAACTGTGCGGCCACGTCCGCCGCGGCCCCGACCCGGCCGACCGGCGCGCGGTCCTGGTCGAGGCGACGGAGGAGAGCAGGGCGCTGCGCACGGCGGTCGAGGGCGTGTGGACCGATCTGGAGACCCTCTCCCTGCACGGCCTGACCCCCGCGGACGGCAAGGAACTCGCCCGCCTGCTCGACCTCGTGACGGAGAACCTGCGCGGGGAGGCGGAGGAGGGGGCGGGAACGGGGCCGGGGCCGGGGGAGGGCTGCTGACGCTGGGGGTGTGAACTTCGGCGCTCGTCGGGGCCGGTTCGGGGCTCGTTCGGAGCCGGTTCGGGCCCGACTCGGGGCCGGTTCGGCTCGCATCCGGTTTCGACTCGGCTCCGGCTCGGGTCCGACACCGATCCGGTTCGGGTCCGGTTCCTCCGGTTTCGGCTCCGGTTCGGCTCCGGCTCGGGCCGACCCGGCTCGGGGCCGTACAGGCACGGCCCCGAGCGTCTGCGGCGCCGACCCTCGCGACGGCGGGGCGGCCTGGGTGGTGACGTCGGCGGCGGTGGCTGTGCCGTCGGCGGCGGCCGTGGCGGCGGTGTCCGATCAGCCCGCCGGGACCCCCGGAACCTCCATGGCCTCCAGGACGTCCAGGACGTGGTCCACGTCCGCCACCGTGTTGTACAGATGGAACGAGACCCGCAGGTTGCCCTCGCGGTCCGAGAGGACGATGCCCGCCTCGCGCAGCGCGCCCGCGCGGGCGCCGAGACCGGGGACCGCGACGACCGTCGACTCGTCCACGACCGGCGGGTGCCCCAGCGCCAGCAGACCGGCACGGAGGCGGGCGGCGAGCGCCTTGTCGTGGGCCTCGATCCGTTCGATGCCGATCTCCTCCAGGAGCGCGAGCGACCGGGCCGCGCCGTGGTACGCGTGGAAGACCGGCGGCTCGTCGAAGCGGCGCGCGGACCGGGCCAGTTCACGGACGGGGCCGTAGCTGTTGGCCCACATCTCCTCGCCGGTGACCCAGTTGGCGTGGATCGGCAACAGCGCGTCCTGCGCCTCCTCCGTGACGGTGAGGAAGGAGGCGCCGCGCGGACAGAGCAGGTACTTGTACCCGCCCGCGACCGTGTAGTCCCACTCCCCCGCGCGCAGCGGCAGCCAGCCGGCCGACTGGGTGGCGTCGAGGAGCGTACGGGCGCCGTGGGCCGCCGCCGCGGCCCGTATCGCCGCGAGATCGGCCGTACGCCCGTCCAGCGACTGCACGGAGGAGAAGGCGACGAGCGCGGTCCCCGGGCGGATGGACTCGGCGAGCCGGTCGAGCGGGACGAAGCGGGTCCTGAGGTCGCCGCGGATGGTGAAGGGGGTGACGACGGAGGAGAAGTCCCCTTCGGCGAAGAGGATCTCGGCCCCCGGGGGCATCGACTGGGCGATCATCCCGCAGTGCACGCCGACGGAGGTCCCGAGGGCGACCCGCTCGGCCGGGACGCCGACGAGACGGGCGTACGTGGCTCGGGCCTCGGCCACGGTGTCGAAGTCCCCGGCTCCGTCGGGCCGCCCGTCGGCGGTCTCCTCGGCGAGGCGCGTGACGGCCTCGACGGTCCTGCGGGGCAGCAGCCCGCAGGCGGAGGTGTTGAGATAGGTCGACTTCGGCGCGAACTCGGAGCCTCCGAGCGGCTTTTCCAGGGAATCCATGGACCCAGCCTGGGTTCCCCGCGATCACCCGTCAACGGACGGGGCCGAGGGGAACCCGGGCGGACTCGGGGTCAGCCGGGGCTGGGGGCTGGGGAACAGGCGGGGCTGCTGGGGCCGGGCCGGGTCTGGGTCAGGCTCGGTCCAGGTCAGGCTCGGGCCCAGTCGGGCTCAGGCTCGGTCCAGGTCGGGCTCCGGCCAGGTCGGGCTCCGGCCAGATCGGGCTCCGGCTCAGTCCCGAGCCCGAGCCCGGGATCAGGCTCCCGGGACCTCGCAGGCGCCGTCGGGGCCGCAGACCTCGGCGTCCGCGCCGACGGGCTGGAGGGCCCGGCCCTGCCAGGCCTGTTCCAGGGCCTGGGTGAAGACCTCGGCGGGCTGGCCGCCGGAGACGCCGTACCGGCGGTCGAGGACGAAGAAGGGGACGCCGTTGGCGCCCAGCTCGGCGGCCTCGCGCTCGTCGGCGCGGACGGCTTCGGCGTAGGCGGTCGGGTCGGCGAGGACGGCCCGGACCTCGGCCTCGTCGAGACCGGCTTCGACGCCGAGCGCCAGCAGGGTGGCGTCGTCGAAGACGGAGCGCGTCTCGGCGAAGTTGGCGCGGTAGGCCAGGTCGAGCAGCTCGCTCTGTAGTCCGCGCTCCTTCGCGAGGTGCAGCAGCCGGTGGATGTCGAAGGTGTTGCCGTGGTCGCGGCCGTCGGTGAGGTACTCAAGCCCCTCGGAGCGCGCGTTGGTCGCGACGTGCTCCTCCATGGCCCGCGCCTCGTCGAGGGTGCGGCCGTACTTCGTGGCGAGCATCTCCAGGACGGGGGCGGTCTCGCCCTTGGCGGAGCCGGGGTCGAGCTCGAAGGAACGGTGCACGACCTCGATGTCCTCGCGGTGTGCGAAGGCCGCGAGCCCCTTCTCGAAGCGGGCCTTGCCGATGTAGCACCAAGGGCAGGCGATGTCGCTCCAGATCTCGACGCGCATGTGTCTTCTCTCCGAGGGATGCCGGTGGACGGACAGGTGTTCCCCCCGACAACGCCCCCGCCGGTCCGGATCATTCCGCTTCGGCTTCGCCGCCCGGTGTGAGCCGGAGCACGAGGTGGTCGCCGTCTCGGGGGTGGTCGGGGTCGGGGGTCCAGCCGTGGGCCGCGTAGAAGGCCTGGGCGCGCTCGTTCCGGTCGAAGACCTCCAGGCGGACGGCGGGAGTCCCGGCGGTCCGCCAGATGCGTACGCAGGCTTCGTGCAGTGCGGTGCCGACGCCGGAGCGCCAGTGCGCGGGGCGCACGTGGAGTTGGGTGAGGTGTGCGAGGCCGTCGCGCTCCCCGTGGGCGGCGACGCCCACGATCTCCCCGTCCCGTACGGCGCAGAGCACGGCCCCGCGCCCGACGGCGGCGGCCCAGCTCTCGCGGGCGCGGGCCACCTCCTCCGGCCCCCGGTAGTCGGCCTCGGGGAGATGGCCCCGGTAGTAGGTGGCACGGGCCTCGGCGTGCAGGTCGACGACGGCGTCCAGATCGGCGGCGGTGGCGAGTCGGATCATGAACCTTCAGGACGCAGGGGGCGGGTGGGCGGTTGCGCGGGTGGACGGTTGCGCGGGCGGCCGTGCCGGTGAGACCTCGTCCGGCTCGTCCGTCCCACCCGCCCCACATGAAGGTTGGCTGAGAAACGACGTACACCCGGAACGCCCCGGACCGGCCCGTTCGTCCCCTTGGTGCGATGAACAAGACGATCAGGCGCACCTCTGTCTTCGTGCTGATCCTGGTGCTCGCCCTGCTGGGCCGGGCCACCTGGATGCAGGCGTACCAGGGGAAGGCGCTCGCGGACGACCAGAAGAACCGGCGGAAGACGATCGCGCAGTACGCGCAGCCGCTCGGGAACATCGTCGTGGCCGGTTCGCCGGTCACCGGCTCGGAGAGGACGGAGGGAACGGACCTCGCGTACCGGCGTACGTACACCGAAGGCGAGCTGTACGCGGCGGTCACCGGCTACAGCTCGCAGGCGTACGGGGCGACCCAGCTGGAAGGCATCTACAGCGGTGTCCTCGACGGCACCGACGACCGGCTGAAGAACCCGCTGGCCGCCCTCACCCGCGAGCGGCAACGACCGGGCACGGTCGTCACAACGATCGATCCGGACGTGCAGGAGGCGGGGTACAGGGCGCTCGGGAAGAAGAAGGGCGCCGCCGTGGCCGTCGATCCGGCGAGCGGGCGCGTTCTGGCCATGCTCTCCACCCCGTCCTACGACCCGTCGACGATCTCCGGCACCTCGGACGGCGCCGCCTGGCAGGCGCTGACCGCCGACGAGGACAAGCCGTTGGTCAACCGGGCGCTGCGCCAGCCGCTGCCGCCCGGCTCGACCTTCAAGCTGGTCGTCGCGGCGGCGGCGCTCGAAGACGGGCTCTACGGCTCGGTGGACACGGCGACACGGAGCCCCGACCCGTACACCCTGCCCGGCACCCGGACCGTGCTGCGGAACGAGAACGCCTCGGCCCCCTGCGCGGACGCCACGATCCGCACCGCGCTCCAGTACTCCTGCAACAACGTCTTCGCGAAGATGGCCGCCGACCTGGGGCAGGAGAAGGTACGGGCGATGGCCGAGAAGTTCGGGTTCAACGAGACCGAGCTGGACGTCCCGGTCCGCGCCTACGCGAGCGTGTACCCCTCCGGCATGGACCGGGCGCAGACGGCGCTGACGGGAATCGGCCAGTTCGACGTGACCGCCACCCCGCTCCAGATGGCGATGGTGTCGGCGGCGATCGCCAACGACGGTCTCCTCGCCGCCCCGCACATGGTGTCGGAGGTCGTGGACTCCGACGGCGACCCGCTCACCCGCTTCAAGGACGGGGACACCCGGCGGGTCGTCTCCTCCGCCACGGCGGAACAGCTGCGCGGTGCCATGCGGACGGTCGTGGAGAAGGGGACGGGCACCAACGCCGCCGTCGCCGGAGCCGAGGTCGGCGGAAAGACGGGGACGGCGCAGCACGGCGAGAACAACAGCAAGACGCCGTACGCGTGGTTCACCTCGTACGCGAAGGACCCCGCAACGGGGAAGCAGGTCGCGGTGGCGGTGATG
Source organism: Streptomyces sp. CBMA291 (assembly GCF_014596525.1). GTDB lineage: Bacteria > Actinomycetota > Actinomycetes > Streptomycetales > Streptomycetaceae > Streptomyces. The sequence goes on along the minus strand of NZ_MSJP01000045.1, from coordinate 70,662 downwards.
ATCGAGGACTCGGGCGCGGCCCGTTCCGAGGTCAGCGGCAACGGACTGGCCGCTCCGGTGGCGCAGAAGATGATGGCGGCGGCGCTGAAGTGACGCCTGCCCACGGCCGGTTGGCCCGCGTCAAGGGGGCTGATCGAGCCGCGACGGGCGAGAACCGGTCGAGTCATGCCCGGCCGGAGCGGCAGGAGGGGCCGTTCGGCCACTGACCGGCGGAGGCTGATTGGCTGCCGGACCCCGTCACACGGTATGCAGGGGCACACCCCGATTCGAATACGCGCTCGGACGCGTCCCCGGATCGTGGGGTGTGCCCCTGCTCTCGTCCCCTGGAGGACCGCCGTGCGCCTGCCCCGTTCCCTCTCCGGCTGGACCATGGCCGTCTTCGGGGTGCTCGCCGCCGCCCTCGGCGCCGTCGGTCTGATCGTCCCCGACGCCCTGCTCACGGTCATGGGCTTCGAGCCGGTGCCCGCCGGCGGGCGCGCCGAAGGCGATCACACCCTGGTCTTCCTGACGGCCTCCTCGATGGCCGCGCTCAACATGGGCGTCTACTACGTGCTCGCCGCCCTCGCCGACTGGCGGCCCTTCTTCCGCTGGACGGTCCCCTTCCGGCTCCTCACCTGCGCCGTCTTCACCCTCGCGGTCGTCACCGGCCGCGCCCCCACCGGCTTCCTGGGCGTCGGCCTGTGGGAGGGCCTGGGCGCGCTGGTGACGGGGGCGGCGCTGCGGTACGAGGGGCGGGGCGCCGGGCGGGCCGATACGAGCGGCGGGGCTCCGGTCGGGTGACGGGGGGCCTTCCGGAACCCCTGGGGGGCCTGGCCCCCTAAGGGGCGGGCGGCGCCGGGTCGAACGGGTCCCCTACGGCGGGGTTCAGGGATCGCTCGGGGCCGCTCGCGGTGCGCCGGGGCCGGTGGGCGGGGAGCATGGAGGAAGGCACGGGCGCGGCGGGAGGAGGGCAGTGTGACGGCCGGTTCCTTCCCGAGGACGGCGGGGCGGGCGGGTGTACCCCTGGACGGCACGGGGCTCCTCGATGTGCTCGGGGTCGCCGCCGTGGTGGTGGACGCCCGGGGGCGGATCGTGCTGTGGAGCCCCCAGGCGGAGGCCCTCTTCGGCTTCCCCGCCGAGGAGGCCCTCGGGCGGTACGTGGCCCGGCTCATCGTCGGCGCGGAGCACCGCGAGGAGGCGCTGCGGCTCTTCGGCGAGGTGCTGCGGGACGGCACCGTCTGGGCGGGCACCTTCCCCGTACGGCACAAGAACGGCACCGTGCGGCGGGTCGAGTTCCGCAACATGCGGCTCGCCGACGACCAGGGAGGCCTGTTCGCGCTGGGCATCGCCGCCGACCACGCCACCGTGGAGCGGATCGAGACCGGTCTCGCGCTCTCCGACCGGCTGGTCTCCCAGTCCCCCATCGGCCTCGCCGTCCTCGACTCCGAGCTGCGTTACGTCCTGGTCAACCCGGCCCTGGAGCGGATCAACGGCGTACCGGCCGCGCTGCACGTCGGGCGGCGGATCGGCGACATGCTTCCGGAGCTGGACGCCGACTCCCTGGAAGCCTCGCTGCGGTCCGTCCTGGCCACCGGGACCCCGCTGCTCGACCGGTCCCTCGTCGGCAGGACCCCCGCCGATCCCGGCCGTGACCACACCTGGGCGGTGTCGCTCTACCGGCTGGACGGCGCCGAGGGCCGGGTCCTGGGCGTCGCCCTCTCCGTGATCGACGTGACCGAGCAGCACCGGGCGGACGCGGAGGCGGCCCGGTCCCGGCGGCGGCTCGCGCTCGTCGCCGACGCCTCGGCCCGGGTCGGCACCACCCTGGAGGTGGAGCGGACCGCCGCCGAGCTGGCGGACGTGGTGGTGCCGGAGCTGGCGGACATCGCCGCCGTCGACGTCCTCGACTCCGTCCTGATGCTGCACCGGCCCGGCGCCCCCGAGGAGGGGCCCGAGCTGTTCCGGGCGCTCGCGGTGAAGGCGGCGGGGCCGACCGAGGCACGGGAGGCCGCGGACCCGACCGGGGCGGTCGCCCGGTACGGGGCGGACCGGCTCGTCACCCGGTGCGTGCGCACCGGCCGGCCGGTGCTCGTCGAGCGGGTCGGCCCCGGGGACCTGGAGCGGATAGCGCGCGACCCCGAGGCGGCGCAGCGGCTCGCTCGGGCCGGGGTGCACTCCTATCTGGCGGTGCCGCTGATCGCGCGCGGCGAGGTGCTCGGCGCGCTCGACCTCAAGCGGGACCGCAATCCGCTGCCCTTCGACGGCGACGACGTCCTCCTCGCGACGGAGCTGGCGGCCCGCGCGGCGGTGAGCATCGACAACGCCCGCTGGTACCAGAGCGTCCGGAACTCCGCCGTGACGCTCCAGCGCAGTCTGCTGCCGGGCGCGCCCCCGGAGCGGGCGGGCCTGGAGATCGCGGTGCGCTACCAGCCCGCGCAGGCGTCGAGCGAGGTGGGCGGCGACTGGTACGACGTGATCGCGCTGCCCGACGACCGGACGGCGCTCGTCGTCGGGGACGTGATGGGCAGCGGCATCGACGCGGCGGCGACGATGGGCCGGCTGCGGACCGCGACCTGCGCCTTCGCGGACCTCGGCCTCGCGCCCGCCCAGGTCCTGCGGCATCTGGACCGGATCACGGAGGGCCTGGAGCACTCCATCGCGACCTGTCTGTTCGCGGTGCACGACCCCGTCCGGGGCCGCTGCCGGATCGCGAACGCGGGCCATCTGCCGCCCGTACGGGTCCCGGCGGACGGCCCCGCGGAACTGGTGCGGGTGTCGCCGGGGGTGCCGCTCGGGGTGGGCGGCGGGACGTTCCACACGGCCCGGGTGGCCTTTCGGCCCGGCGACCGGCTGGTGCTCTACACGGACGGCCTGATCGAGACCCGAGACGAGGCGATCGACGAGCGGCTGGCCCTCCTGGTGCGCCTGCTCGACGACGCCCGGGGCCCCCTGGAGGAAACCTGCGACCACCTCCTGCGAGCGCTGCGCCGACCGGGCGCGGCGGACGACGTGGCCCTGCTCATCGCCAGGAGCACGGGATGACGGCACGAGACCGGGGACAGGACCCGGGGCAGGGGCAGGGACCGGGCTGGGGTCCGGACGGGGGGCCTGGTCCGCTGCCGCCTGGGATGGGGGCGGGGACGGGGACGGGGGAAGGGATGGAAACGGCGTCGGGGGGCGGGTCCGGTCTTGGGTCCGGGTCCGGGCCGGGGGCTGCGTCGGGGGCTGCGGCGGCGGGGGCTGGCCCCGGAGACCGGTCAGGTTCCGGGTCCGGGCCACGCAACGGGTCCGGGTCCGGCAACGGGTCCGGGTCCGGGTCCGGGTCCGGGTCCGGGTCCGGCAATCGTCCCGGTTCCGGCAACGGTTCCGGTTCCGGTGGTCGGGCGGCCGTGCCGGTGGGGGATCCCGGGGCGGACGGGCAGCGGGCGAGTGGGCTGCGGAGTGTCGCCGGGCAGGTGTTCGCGCTGGAGGCGCTGATCTCGCTCCTGGTGATCCTCGCGGCCGTCGTCATCACCTTCCAGCAGGCGCGCGGCAACACCGTGCAGGACGCCCGGGTCCGTTCGCTCGCGGTCGCCGAGGGCTTCGCACAGGGGCCGGGGCTCGACGCGGCACTGACCTCCCCCAACCCCACGGCGGTGCTCCAGCCCCGCGCCGAGGCCGCCCGCCGGGCGGCGGGAGTGGACTTCGTGACCGTCCTGAGCCCCTCCGGCCTTCGCTACACCGCCTCCGACCCCTCGCTGATCGGCACCATGGCGACCGGCGACTTCACCCGCGCGGCCGTGGACGGCGAGTCCTTCACCGAGCGGTTCCACCGCGACCCCAACGACGGGGTACGGGCCGTGGTGCCGGTCATTGACGCCCGGGGCCGGATCGTCGGTCTGGTCACCAGCGGCATACAGGTCGAGAGTCTCACCCACGCGACGGAGGGCAAGCTGTTCTGGCTGGTCGGCGCGGCGGCGGGCGCGCTGGTGCTCTCCGTCGGCGGCGCGGGCCTGGTGAGCCGGAGGCTGCGGCGGCAGACGCACGGGCTCGGTCCCGCCGAGATGACCCGGATGAAGGAGCACCACGAGGCGGTCCTGCACGCGGTCCGCGAGGGCGTCCTCATCGTGGGCCCGGACCAGCGGCTGCTGCTCGCCAACGACGAGGCGCGCCGCCTCCTCGGTCTGCCGGAGGACGCGGAGCGGCGGCACGTCACGGACCTCGGGCTCGATCCGCGTACGGCCGAACTCCTGGTGTCGGGGCGGGCGGCGACCGACGAGGTGCACCGGGCGGGCGACCGGCTCCTCGCGGTGAATGTACGGCCCACCGCCCCGGAGGGCGTCGGCTCGGGCTGTGTGATGACGATGCGGGACACCACCGAGCTGGCCGCGCTGACCGGGCGGGCGGCGGTGGCGCGCGGCAGGCTCCAGCTCCTCTACGAGGCGGGGGTGCGGATCGGGACGACGCTGGAGGTCAAGCGGACGGCGGAGGAGCTGGCGGAGGTGGCGGTGCCCCGGTTCGCGGACTTCGCGACGGTGGAGCTGCTCGACCCGGTCCTGCGGGGGGAGGAGCCGACGGGCGGGGTGATCACCGAGATGCGGCGGACGGCCCTGAGCGGGGTGCGGCCCCATCCGCCGCTCCGCCCGGTCGGGGACGTCCTGCGGTTCGACGTGCCGGGCGCCCCGATCGCGATGGCGCTCGCGGCAGGGCACGCCGTGGTGCAGACGGAGCTGCTGGCGGCCGAGGGCTGGCAGACGCAGGAGCCGGAGAAGTCGGCGGAGACCCTGGCGTACGGAATGCACTCGCTCCTCACGGTGCCGCTGCGGGCGCGGGGTGTGGTGCTCGGGATGGCGAACTTCTGGCGGTCGGACACCCCGGAGCCGTTCGGCGAGGAGGATCTGTCCTTCGCGGAGGAGCTGGCGGCGCGGGCGGCGGTCGCCATCGACAACGCGCGCCGGTTCACCCGGGAGCACACGATGGCGGTGACGCTCCAGCGGAGCCTGCTGCCCCGGGCGCTGCCGGAGGTGAGCGCGGTGGAGGTGGCGTACCGCTATCTCCCGGCGCGGGCGGGCGCGGGCGGTGACTGGTTCGACGTGATCCCGCTGCCGGGCGCGCGGGTGGCGCTGGTGGTGGGCGACGTGGTGGGGCACGGGCTGCACGCGGCGGCGACGATGGGCCGGCTGCGCACGGCGGTGCACAACTTCTCGACCCTTGACGTGCCGCCGGACGAGCTGCTGAGACATCTGGACGAGCTGACGGGCCGGATCGACGAGCGGGAGCCCGAGGGCCCGGACGGCGAGGAGCGGCGCCGGGAGGAGGGCATCACGGGCGCGACGTGCCTGTACGTGATCTACGACCCGGCGTCCGGGCTGTGCGCGGTGGCGAGCGCCGGGCACCCGGGGCCCGCCGTGGTGAGCCCGGACGGGCAGGTCGAGTTCCCGGAGGTGCCGCCGGGGCTTCCGCTGGGGGTGGGGCTGGGCGAGACCCCGTTCGAGACGACGGAGCTGCGGCTGCCGGAGGGCAGCAAGCTGGTCCTGTTCACGGACGGGCTGCTCCAGGACCGGGAGCGTGCCCGGGACGTCGGCTCGGGGCTCGGGCTGCTGCGGACGGCCCTCGCCCGACCCGACCGCTCGCCGGAGCAGACCTGCGCGGACGTGCTGGCGACGCTCCTCTCCCCGTCTCCGGGGGACGACATCGCGCTCCTCGTGGCGCGGACGCGGCTCCTCGACCCGGCGCGGATCGCGGAGTGGGAGGTGCCGCGCGATCCCTCGGCGGTGTCGCCGGTACGGAACGCGGCGGCGGCGAAGCTGTCGGAGTGGGGGCTCGACCGGCTGGCGTTCACGGCGGAGCTGATCCTCAGCGAGCTGATCACGAACGCGGTGCGGTACGGGGCGGAGCCGATCCGGGTCCGGCTGCTCCACGACCGGACGCTGATCTGCGAGGTGTCGGACGGCAGCAGCACCTCGCCGCATCTGCGGCACGCGGCGGCGACGGACGAGGGCGGTCGCGGGCTGTACCTGGTGGCGCAGTACGCGGAGCGCTGGGGAACGCGGTACGAGCGGCGCGGGAAGACGATCTGGGCGGAGCTGCGCGTGACGGGCGACGACCCGGAACCCCCGACACCGGCGATACCGGACCTGGACGCGCTGGAGGACCTTGCCTGGTGAGGTCGGTGGGTGGGTGGGTGGGGGTAGCGCGGTTGGGCTGCGGAGCCTTTCGGAGCGAGGTGGGCTTGGTGGAGCTGGTGGGCTTGGTCGGGCTGCTGGGCTGATGGGCTGATTGGGGCGGTGGGGCTCGTAGGGCTGGCAGGACTGGTGAAGCTCATACGTCCAGCGGGGCCGCCGGGCCCATCGCCCCCCCGTGGTATACCAGATGAAGGGCAGCGATCCCGGCCTTCCCGACCGGCCGCACCCGCTCCGTATCCCCACGCCCGAGGAGACCCCGTGACCCCGTCGACGCCCCGTACCGCGACCCTGTTCCAGAACGTCCGGCCCTTCGGGGGGCCGGTCCGCGATCTGGTCGCGGTGGACGGGGTCCTGGTCGCGGAGGTTCCGGAGGGTGCCGTCGTGGAGCGGGTCGACGGCGGCGGGCGGCTGGCGCTGCCGACCCTGGTCGACGCGCACATCCACCCCGACAAGACCTCCTGGGGCGAGCCCTGGCACAGTCGGCGCCCGGCGGAGGGCATCGCCGAGTACGTCGCGGGGGACGTGGAGCTGGCCCGTGCGCTGCCGACCCCGGTGGGCGAGCGGGCCCTGCGGCTGATGTGCCACGCGGCGGCCCAGGGCACCCGGGCGATGCGCGCCCACGCCGATGTGGCCCCGGCGTACGGACTCGCGGGGGTCGAAACGGTCGCGGAGGCGGCCCGACGGCTCGCGGGCGTCGTCGACGTGGAGCTGGTCGCCTTCCCGCAGCACGGCGTGGTCCGGGCGCCCGGGACCGTCGAACTGCTCGCGGAGGCCGCCGCGAGCGGTCTCGTCACCCATGTCGGCGGGATCGACCCCACCGGCTTCGACGCCCTGGGCGACGCCGACGGCGAGCAGTTGGACGCGGTCTTCGCGCTCGCGGACGAGCATGGCCTGGGGCTCGACATCCACCTCCACGACCGGGGCGAGCAGGGGCTCTCGGTGCTGCGGGACATCGCGGCGCGGACCGGGGCGCTCGGGCTCCAGGGCCGGGTGAGCGTCGCGCACGCCTTCGCGGTCGCCGGTCTCGCCGGGCGGGAGCTGGACGAGACGGCGGAGCTGCTCGCGGCGGCGGGGGTGGGGCTGACCACGGTCGCGCTCTCGGTGACGACGATCCTGCCGTTCCGGCGGCTGGCCGAGCGTGGGGTGCGGGTCGGGCTCGGCTCGGACGGGGTCCGGGACAGCTGGAGCCCGTTCGGCAACGCGGACATGCTGCACCGCGCCTGGCTGGCGGCCTGGGCCCTGGACCTGCGGCTCGACGAGGACCTCGAAGCCTGCTTCCGGCTCGCCGCCGACGGCGGCGCGGAACTGCTCGGTCTGCCGAAGGCGGACCTGGAGACCGGCTCCCCCGCCGACTTCATGCTGCTCCACGGCGAATGCCTGCCCCAGGCGGTGGTGGACGTCCCCCGGCGCGACCTGGTAGTCCGTGCGGGCCGGGTGGTGGCGAGGGACGGCCTGCTGGTCTGAGAAGCTCTGCCCACCCCCGGCCCCTTGGAGTCCGTCCCATGACCGACCGCACCCCCCTCGACCGCGAAGGCGCCCCCGTCGACGCCCCGCCTTCCCTGCGGGAGCAGGTCTACGTGGAGCTGCGGGAGCGGATCATCGAGGGGGTGCATCCGGCGGGCACACGGCTCGTGGAGCGGGAGATCGCCGATGAGCTGCGGGTCTCCCGGGTGCCCGTGCGCGAGGCCATGCAGCGGCTGGAGTCGGAGGGGTTCCTTTCGGTACGGCCGCGCCGGGGCGCGCTGGTGACGGAGTTCGGGCCCGAGGACGCCGTGCACCTCTTCGACGTACGGGAGAACCTGGAGGGCCTCGCCGCGCGGCTCGCGGCGCGGCACGCGGAGCCCGTACGGCTTGGGGAGCTTGAGCGGCTGCTCGCGCGGGCCCGGCGGGCGGCGGAGTCGGGGCGGCTGCGCGAGGCCGTCTCGCTCAACGCCGACTTCCACCGGCACATCGTCGAACTCTCCGGCAACCCGCTCCTGGTGGAGATGATGGCACCGCTCGACGCGCGGCTGCGGCGGCTCTTCCGGCTCACCTCGGCGGAGTCGGACGGCGAGCCGATGTGCGGGGCCCACGAGCGTCTGTACGAGGCCGTCCGGGACGGCGACGAGGAGCGCGCGGAGGCACTGGCCCGCGCGCACGTCGCGGACACCCGGGCCTCGACCGCCCCCCTCCTGCACCCTTCGGCCGTCTCCACCGCCCCTCCGCTGTCCCCTTCGGCCGACCGGACGGCGGGCGGGACGTAACCCCGAGGGCCGGGCAGGCCGACCACTCCGGACGCACGCCAGAACGCACCAGGACACGTGCCGGGACGCCTCCTTGACGCCCCGTCAGGCGCTTCCCTAGCGTGCCCCTGCCGCCGTACCGAAGAAACAGCGCGACGCGGTCACGGCGCGGATCGACCCGGCACGGCATCCACCGGAGGGACAACCCCATGTCCGCACCCCGCACCGTCCTGCTCACCGGCGCCGCCGGGAACATCGGGACGCCGATGCGGGAGCTGCTGCCCCCGTACGGATACGCGCTGCGGCTCCTGGACGTCGTGCCGGTGCCGGGCGCGCCGGACGCGGTCCTCGCCGATCTCGCCGACCGGGCGGCGCTGCGCGAGGCGGTCCGGGGCGTCGACGCGATCGTGCATCTGGCGGGCATCTCCCTGGAGGCGTCCTTCGAGGAGGTCCTCGCGGCCAATGTGGTGGGGACCCGGAACCTGTACGAGGCGGCCCGCGCCGAGGGCGTCCGGCGGGTGGTGCTCGCCTCCAGCAACCACGCCGTCGGCTTCACCCGGCGGCCACGCGCGGGCGAGCCGCCCGTCCCGGTCGGCACCCCGCACCGGCCCGACACCTTCTACGGGCTCTCCAAGTGCTTCGCGGAGGACCTGGCCCAGCTGTACTGGGACCTGCACGGCGTCGAGACCGTCTCGGTCCGGATCGGCGCCTGCTTCCCCGAGCCCACCTCGGTGCGGAACCTGGCCCTGTGGCTCAGCCCCGCCGACTGCGCCCGGCTGCTGCACGCCGCGCTCACCGCCGGGGACGTCGGCCACACCGTGGTGTACGGCTCCTCCGCCAACACGCGCGGGTGGTGGGACCTTTCCGGCGCGCGGGCGCTCGGCTACGCACCGCGGGACGACTCGGAGCGGTACGCGCGACGGCTGATCGCCGAGCAGGGGCTGCCCCCGGAAGGCAGCGCCGACGACCTCTACGTGGGCGGACGCTTCTGCGTGGACCCGCCGCTGTGGCCACGCCGGAAGGAAGTACACGGGCCCCGGCCGGACTGATACGGGGGAGCCGGCCAGGGCCCGGGTCAGGGGAGCGGCAGGCGCTCCCGACCCGCTCACCGTAGGCCGGGCCGAAGATCATCGCGAGCCGCGGAACGCGACACCTGTCCGAAATGCGCGACGGGTCGGCGCACACGGAGGCACCACCCCACCGCCCTGGCGCACCCACCGCCCTGGCGCACCCACCGCACCCGCCGCCCCGCCAACGCACCACCGGCCGATCCGCATGGCGACCCACCGGCCGATCCGCCAAGGCCCGCCAAGGGCCCCCGGCAGCCCGGCAGCCCGGCAACGACCGTCCGACGCCCCCTTCGTCACAGGGCCCTCGTCACCCGGACCCCGTCACCCGGACCCCGTCGCCCGCCCCCGTCAACGGCCCCCGCGCAGGGTCCTGGACGGCGACTCGCCGTACTTCTCCCGGTAGCGCGCGGCGAACCGCCCTTGGTGGCCGAAGCCCCAGCGCCAGGCCACCTCGCTCACGCTCACCTCGTCAGGGTCCGCCGCCCGCAGTTCCGCGCGGACCCGGTCGAGGCGGACCTCCCGTACGTACGCCATCGGGGACATCCCCACGTACTCCCGGAAGGACTCCTGGAGGCGGCGGACGCTGACCCGGGCCAGGGCGGCGAGGTCGGTGGTGGTGAAGGGGTGCTCGGGGCGTTCCCGTACCGCGTCCATCACCCGTTTGACGGGGGCCGGTCGGCGTGGTTCCCCCGGATGGGCCAGTGCCTCGCGCCAGGGGTGTTCGGCGGCCAGCAGCAACCCGTTGAGCAGGGCTTCCTGGAGGGGGCGCGCGACCAGTTCGTGCCGGGCGAGGCCCTCCCCCGCGAGCGCCTCGGCCGCGACCTGACGGGCGAAGCGGACCCAGCTCAGACCGGGGCCCCGGGTGATGTCGACGGCGGGCGCGAAGGTGAGCGATCCGCGCGGCGGGCGGCCGATCAGGTGCTCCAGGCGCTCGCGGAGCACGGCGGCGTCCACCTTCACGGACAGCGTCCGGCAGTCGCCGCTCCAGCGGTCGAGGTAGGTGTCCCCCGCCGGGTCGAGCAGCAGCGCCCGGGTCGCGGTCGCGACGGCGGGGGCCCCGCCCTGCCGCATCTCCATCACGCCGTCGAGCGGGGCGTTCAGGTGGTACGCGCCGAGTTCGCCGAAACTCATCCGGACGTCCGCCCCGCAGCTCAGGTCGCCGATGACCAGGGGGCCGAACGCGACGGTGTCGAAGCGCGCCGCGAAGGGGCGCCGTTCCCCGTCGACGACCCGCATACGGCTCGTGTAGTAGCGGAGGGCCAGTTCCTCGCGTGCCTCGTCCACGTCCCGTGTCCGGAAACGGCTGTTGTCCACGAGGCCCGCCGGAGCCCCGTCACCCGCGGCCCCCACCGATTCCACCGGCACCACCGGCCTCTTCGCCCCCACTGCACCCATGGATCGAAAGAATATTCATATGACTGATCTGACCGGGAACGGCAGGATGCCCGGCATGCCACGTCCGCGTGTCAGCGGACCCCCTACCGGCGGAACCGCGTGTCACCGGAGTGGCCGAATCGGAGAAAAGTAAGGGAACGGCAAAGGCGTCCGGTTCGTTACCCCTGGCATGACCGTAATGACCCCCGGCTCGAACATCCCTCTCACCGCCGTGCGCGTGGCGGTGGACGTGGCCGCCCCGGTGCGGCTCGACGTCTCGGGCCTGCTGCTCGGCGCCAACGGCAAGGTCCGCTCGGACGACGACTTCATCTTCTACAACCAGCCGTCCGGGCCCGGTGTCACCTACCGCTCCGGCGGTGGGACCGCCCCCGACGCGATCCTCGTCGACACCGGGGCCCTTCCCGCCGGTGTCGAGCGGATCGTCGTCACGGCGAGCCCGGACGCCGCAGGACAGACCTTCCAGGGCATCGAGCCCACGGCCACCCTGCGGGACGCGGACGGCGGCGCCGTCCTCGCCACCTTCACCCCGCCCCGGCTGGCCACCGAGACCGCGCTCGTGGTCGTCGAGATCTATCTGCGCAACGGCGCATGGAAGGCCCGTGCCGTCGGCCAGGGCTACGCCAACGGGCTGGCCGGGATCGCGACGGACTTCGGCGTCTCGGTGGAGGAGCCCGCCCCCGAACCCGCCACCACCCCCGTCGCCCCGCCCGCGCCGGTCTCCCCGCCCGTCGCCCCGCCCGTCCCGCCGGTCGCCCCGGTGGACCCCCGGGTCTCGGCCCCCGTGCCTCCCGTCCCGCCCGCACCGCCCGCTCCCCCGGCCGCCGCGCCGCTCTCCGGCGGCAAGGTCAACCTCGACAAGGGCCGGGTCAGCCTCCAGAAGAACCAGACCGTGTCCCTGGTCAAGGGTGGCCGCCCGCTGCTCTCCCAGGTCAGGATGGGCCTGGGCTGGGAGCCCGCGTACCGGGGCAAGGACATCGACCTGGACGCCTCCGTCATCGCGTACGGACCCCAGCGCAACCACCTGGACAGCTGCTACTTCGGCAAGCTGAGCATCCTGGGCGGTTCGGTGAAGCACTCCGGCGACAATCTCACCGGCGAGGGCGCGGGCGACGACGAGGTGATCACCGTCGATCTGGGCCGCCTCCCCGCCGACGTCACCGGTCTGGTCTTCACGGTCAACTCCTTCTCGGGGCAGAAGTTCACCGAGGTCGCCAAGGCCTACTGCCGACTGCTCGACGCGGCCACCGGCGAGGAGCTGGTCCGCTTCGACCTCACCACCGCCGAGCCGCAGACCGGCGTGATGATGGCCAAGCTGATCCGGCAGTTCAGCGGCGAATGGGAGATGACCGCGATGGGCGACTTCGTGAAGTCGCGGACCGTCCGGGGCATGGTGAAGCCGGCCGCCCAGTCCCTCTGAGCGACCGGCGTCCCGCCCGGGGAGGGCCGGGAGGAGCGGACAGACCCTAGGAGAACAGGGCGCTGTAGGCGTTGAGGGCGGGCTGACCGCCGAGGTGGGCGTAGAGCACGGTCGAGTCCCGGCCGATCTCCCCCCGGTCCACCAGATCGATCAGCCCCGCCATCGACTTCCCCTCGTAGACGGGGTCGGTGACCATGCCCTCGGTGCGGGCGGCGAGCCGCATCGCGTCGAGGGTCGCCTCGTCCGGGATGCCGTACACGCCCGCGTGGTAGCGCTCGTCCAGCTCGACGTCCTGCCCCGTCAGCGGGCGCTCGACGCCGATCAGGGCGGCGGTGTCCCGGGCGATCCGGGTGATCTGCTCCTTCGTCTCGGCGGGCTTCGCCGAGGCGTCGACGCCCACGATCCGGCGGGCGCGACCGCCCTCCTCGGCGAGCGCGGCGAAGCCCGCGACCATGCCCGCCTGGGTGGAGCCGGTCACCGAGCAGACGACCACGGTGTCGAAGAAGACGCCCAGTTCCCGCTCCTGCTCGGCCACCTCGTACGCCCAGTTGGCGAAGCCGAGGCCGCCGAGCCGGTGATCGGAGGCACCCGCCGGGATCGCGTACGGCTTGCCGCCGCCCTCCTCGACCTCCCGCAGGGCCTGCTCCCAGCTCTCCTTGAAGCCGATCCCGAAACCGGCCCGCACCAGCCGGACATCGGCCCCGGCGAGCCGGCTGATCAGGATGTTGCCGACCTTGTCGTAGACGGCGTCCGGCCAGTCGACCCAGCTCTCCTGGACGAGTACGCAGCGCATTCCGGCGCGGGCGGCGACGGCGGCGACCTGACGGGTGTGGTTCGACTGGACCCCGCCGATGGAGACGAGGGTGTCGCAGCCCTGCGCGAGGGCGTCCGCGACCAGGTACTCCAGCTTGCGGGTCTTGTTCCCGCCGTACGCGACACCGGAGTTGCAGTCCTCGCGCTTGGCCCACAGGGTGGCGCCGCCGAGGTGGTGGGTGAGCCGTTCGAGAGGATGGACGGGGGAAGGCCCGAAGAGGAGCGGATAGCGTTCGAAATCGGTGATCGGCAAAGCGGCTCCCGGTGAGTGACGGCTGCTGGTCGAGTCCTGGACGCGCTACGGCACCGCCGGGCCGGTCGGTCGGGGGGCTTCCCCGGATGCCCGGGGCACGGCGCCCGGCCCCTCCGGCTCACCCAGACCATCCGGCCCATCCGGCTCGCCCGATGCACCCGATACACCCGGCCCGTACAGCCCATCCCGCACATCCGGATTGCCCCGTGCGTCCGGTCCGTCCTGTGCGGATCGGGGTGGGATGCCCGTGACCTCGGCGACCTCGATCGCGTCGTCCGCGAGCTGTTCGAGGGCCGCCCAGATCTCCGTGGTGACCCGTACCGCCTCCGCCGGGTCCCCCGCCTCGCAGGCGTCGATGAGCCGGGCGTGCAGCTCCGCGGAGCCGCAGCTTCCCGTGTCGCCGAAGAGCCGGCGCTCGACCCGGCGGATCAGAGGGGTGTACCGCGCGATCGTCGCGGCGGCGGCGTGGTTGCCGCTGGCGACGACGAGCACCTGGTGCAGGTCGTCGTCGGCGTCGAGCGCCGCCTCCACGTCGGAGGCGCGGACGGCCGCCGCGAAGCGCTCGTTGGCCTCGCGCATGGCCCGGATGCCCTCGGGTCCGAGCAGCGGCACCCCGGTCCTCGCGGCGAGTTCGTGCATCACCCGCACCACCGCGGCGGCGTCCCTGACCACCCGGCTGACCGGCCGGGTGACCCGCGTGTAGCTCTGCGGCTTGGACTCCACGAGTCCTTCGTCGCCGAGCCGGGCCAGGGCCTCGCGCACGGGTGCGCGCGAGAGTCCGAGGCGTTCGGCGAGATCGGCGTCCTTGAGGGCGGCGCCGGGGGCGAGGTCACCGCGCACGATGGCCTCGCGCAGCGCCTCGTAGGCCCGGTCACGCAACAGGGTCCGGCCCACGGGCCGTAATGCGTCCATGGACTGACATGTTAGATGTCAGTCCATGGGGCTGACCAGAGTCGGGATTCGGCCTCAGCGGGGCTGACGGCGCCAGGGCCCGGTGATGGCGACCATGATGCCCGGCTCCTGGATGTTGGCGAACAGGGTCTCACCGTCGGGCGAGAAGGTGACGCCGGTGAACTCGCTGCCGTTGAAATCATTGCGGGCGATCGGGTACGTACGGCCGGAGTCCGTCGCACCGAAGAGGTGCTGCACGCCCTCGCCGTCCTCGGCGATGACGAGCCCGCCGTACGGGGAGACCGTGATGTTGTCCGGGCCGTCGAAGGCGCCGTCCTGGTCGGGGTTCGCGTTCACGCCGAGGAGCACCTTGAGGGTGAGGGTGCGGCGCTTGGGGTCGTAGAACCAGACCTGGCCGTCGTGCGCGGCACCGGGGCTCTCCGCGCGGGCGTACGAGGAGACGACGTAGGTGCCGCCGTCGGCCCACCACATGCCCTCCAGCTTGCGGGCGCGGGTGACCTGACCGTCCGTGAACTGCTTGCGGACGGGGGTGGCGCGGCCGTCGCGGTCCGGGACGTCTATCCAGTCCACGCCGTAGACGGTGCCGATACGGGTGGCGCGGGAGAGGTCGTCGACGAACCGGCCGCCGGAGTCCACGCACCGGAACGCCTGGAGCACACCGGCGTCGTCGGCGAGGGTACGGAGCTTGCCCCGGCCGTGCTCGAAGCCCTTCGGGGGCGTCCAGCGGAAGAGCAGCCCGTTGGGGTTGGAGGCGTCCTCGGTGAGGTAGGCGTGGCCGCGCTTGGGGTCGACGACGACGGCCTCGTGGTCGTACCGGCCGAAGGCCTTGACCGGCTTGGGGGCGCGGTTGGCACGGCGGTCGTGCGGGTCGACCTCGAAGATGTAGCCGTGGTCCTTGGTCATGCCGTTGACCCCGGCGCGGTCGGAGTTCTCCTCGCCGGTCAGCCAGGTGCCCCAGGAGGTGCGGCCGCCCGCGCAGTTGGTGGAGGTACCGGCCAGCCCGACCCACTCGGCGACGGTGCCGTCGCGGTGCACCTCGACGACCGTGCAGCCACCGGAGGCGGCCGGGTCGTAGACGAGGCCCTCGGCGAGCGGCACGGGGTGGGCCCACTTGTCCCGGGTGCCCTTCAGCTCGTGGTTGTTGACCAGGTACGTGGTGCCGCGCGGGCCCGCGAAGGCGGCGGTGCCGTCGTGGTTGGAGGGGGTGAACTCACCGGACTCCAGACGGGTCACGCCGCTGTGGGTGACGATGCGGTACGAGAACCCGGCCGGAAGCGCGAGGACGCCCTCGAGGTCGGCGACGAGCTGCCCGTAGCCGACACCGTGGCCGTGCCCGTGACCCCCGTGGCCATGCTCCCCGTCGTGGCCGTGGCCCTTGCCGTACGCCCCGGGCTCGTCGGACGCGAGGGCCTCGGGCGCGGTGGCGAGGGCGCCCACGACGCCGGTGAGGGCGAGTCCCGCGCCCGCGACGGCGGACTGCTTGGTGAACTCTCTGCGATTGAGGCTCATGGCGTGGCGTCTCCCTGTGGTGGCCGGATCTCGCGGGCCACCTTCCCGCGCCGCCACGAACACCGCTTGAACGGCACGGGAACGCTGCCGGTCACGACCGACGGCGGGCGTGACCTCGGGGGGCCGGTGAGACGGGTGGGACCGGTGGGACGAAGGTGGAGCCGCCACCAGCGGGCCCGGGGCCTCGGACCCCGGCTCCCGGCTCCCGGCTCCCGGCTCCGCAAGTCGTACCCCACCGACACGCGCCCGGCCTTTCGTACCCCACCGTCACACGCCACCATCACGCCCGCCCCGACCTCACCTCGACCCGGCTCCGGCCCGGCTCCGTCTCCGGCCCGGCACGGCTCCGGCGCGGCCCGGCCTCACCTCGCCCCTGCACAACCCGGCGCGGCCCGGCCCGGCACAGCCCGGCCCAGCCCGACTCCGACTCGCCCCGACTCCGCCCCGGCAACCCGCCCCGCCCCGCCCCGGACCGATCAGTTGCCCTGTCGCGACCTCGCCTTGAAAGCCGCCTTGCGGGCCTCCTTCGCCTGGGTCTTGTCGCCGTGCAGGCGGCCCATCGCCTCCAGGACCTCCGCCGTCGCCGGGTGCTCCACTCGCCAGGCCGCGTCGAAGAAGCTGCCGTGACGGCCGGTCAGTCCTTCGATCAGCTCCTGGAGTTCCTCCAGGTCGCCGTCCGCGTCGAGCTGGGCGGCGATGGTGTCGATCGCCAGCCAGAAGATCATCGACTCCGGCGGCGCGGGCACGTCGGCGGCGCCGTGCTCGGCGAGCCAGACGCGGGCCAGACCGCCGAGTTCCGGGTCGTCCAGGACCTCGCGTACGGCGGGCTCCGCCTCGGAGCCGACCAGGGACAGCGTCTGCTGGCAGTGGAGGCGGCGCAGCGGCGATCCGGCGTCCGCGCCACGCGCGGCGCCGAGGAGTTCGCGGGCGGCGGCGAGCGGGTCCCGGCCGGCCAGCCAGGCGACGGTCTCCTCGCGGACCGCGGCCTCGGGGTAGTCGGCGATGCCCGTGAGGAGGGCGTCCGCGCCCTGGTCGGCGAGGTCGCCGACGGCGGGCGCGTCGACCCCGGCGTCCAGCATCCGGGTGCGGATGCCGTAGAGGCCGAGCGGGGTGAGCCGGACCATGCCGTACCGGGTGACGTCCTCGTCGTCGACGGGCGGCGCGGGCTCCTCGCCCTCCTCGGCCATCAGGGCCTCGTCCACCGGCTGGTACTCGACGAGTCCGATCGGTTCGAGCAGCCGGAACTGCTCGTCGAGCCTCATCATCGCGTCGGAGACCTGCTCCAGGACGTCGTCGGTGGGCTCGCCCATGTCGTCGGGGACGACCATCGACGCGGCGAGCGCGGGCAGCGGCACGGGGCCCTCACCGGGTCCGGCGTCGCTGACGGTGAGGAGGTAGAGGTTGCCGAGGACGCCTTCGAGGAACTCGGCCTCGGCCTCGGGGTCCCAGTCGAGTGCCTCGACGTCGATCTCGCCGTCCTCGCCGACGAGCGCGTCGAAGTCGTCGATGACGGGGGCGATGGCGTCGCCGAAGACCGCGTCGAAGCCTTCCAGCCAGAGCGCGAGGACGTCCTGCGGGGAGCCATCCGTGACCAGGGCGAGGTTCTCGCCGGGCGCGGCGGTGCCGGGGGTGTCGCCGTCCTCGGCCTCGACGCCGTCCGCGACGGCGACGAGGCCGGTGTCGACGGCCAGGCGCCAGGCGTCGCCCGCCGACAGTTCGCCGTCCTCGTCGGCGGCGAGGCCGAGGAGTTCGACGGCCTCGGGGAGCTGCTCGTCGACGAGTTCGCCGCCCGCGTCGACCCGGGTGTCGGGCCCGGCCCAGCGGGCGAGGCGGACCGCGCGCGCGAGGAGGGGAGCGGCCAGGGCGTCCGCCGCCAGCTCCGCGTCCGCGCGCAGCCGAACGGGGGGAAGGGTGGGCTGCTCGGCTGACATCTGGGGGGCTCCTCGACGCGTACGTACGGGGTGGGAAGGACGGAAGGGGCTCGGAGGCGGGCTCGGAGCGCGGTTATCAGCGTAGACGCATCCGGGAGGGTGTCCGTCGGTTCACCCGTCCGTCAGCCTTCGTACACCCGTCGACCGGCGGCGATTCGGCGTCTCCGCAGGCAGTTTGACACGTGTGGATTCCTCGGCGGCTCCTCCCGGCGCCCCGCCGGAGGCCCCGGGCGGCGGCGGGCCGGACGGCGACATCCGTCAGGTCCCCCTCGGTGTCGGCGCCCGCACTCTTCAGTGCCACTTACGTCTCGAACCAAGAAGATCTAAGTGGACCTTCAGCGTCCGGGGCGCCCAGACTTCCCGGATGAGCACCACACACCCCGCGCGCACCCCACGCCCTGTGAGCACCACCCGCCCTTTCGGCCGCGCTCTCTGCGCGATGGTCACCCCGTTCGCCCCCGACGGCGGGCTCGACCTCGACCAGGCCGGTGAGCTGGCCGTCCGGCTCGTCGCCGAAGGCTGCGACGGACTGGTCCTCAACGGCACCACGGGCGAGTCCCCCACCACCAGCGACGCCGAGAAGACCGCGCTCGTCCGGGCCGTCCGGGCGGCCGTCGGCCCCGGGGTGCCCCTCGTCGCGGGCGTCGGCACCGCCGACACCCGGAGCACCGTCGAGGCCGCCCGCGCGGCGGAACGGGCGGGCGCCGACGGGCTGCTCGTGGTCACCCCGTACTACAGCCGTCCGCCGCAGGACGCGGTGGCGGCGCACTTCCTGAAGGTCGCGGACGCGGCCGGACTGCCGCTGATGGTCTACGACATCCCGGGCCGCACCGGCACCCGGGTGGAACCGGCCACGATGCGGCGGCTCGCCGAGCACCCCCGGATCACGGCGGTCAAGGACTGCTCCTACGATCTGCTCGCCTCCTCCCGGCTGATCGCGGAGACCCCGCTCGCGTACTACTCGGGCTGCGAGGAGCTGAACCTGCCCTTGTACGCGGTCGGCGGCGCCGGTTTCGTCAGCACGGTGGCCAATGTGGCCCCGGGCCCGCTGGCGGCGGTCCTCGACGCCTTCGACGCGGGCGACACCCGGGGCGCCGCCCTGCTGAACGCGCGTCTCCTGCCGCTCTTCGAACGGATGATGGCAGGCGGGCTTCCGGGCACGGTGACGGTGAAGGCGCTGCTCGGCGGGGCCCTGCGGGAGCCGCTCCTGCCCGCGGGCCGGGAGGCGGCCGAGGCGCTGCGGGCCACGCTCGACGCGGTACTCCTCCAGAGCCGGGAGGCGCGGTAGGGGCGGGGGCGCACGGGCGAGGACCGGGGGACACGGCAGACGGCCGGGGGACACGGCAGACGGCCGGGGGACGCGGCATGCGGCCGGGGGACGCGGCATGCGGCCGGGGCGCGAGAACCGGACATTCGGAACTCTATGTTCCGGTCCGTCGACAAAACGTCGCCCTTCCCCGTTGCCGTGTGACAGAAGTTTCACGGCGCTGTCCCCGTTGCGTTCCGCCCCCGGAGAAGAAGCGTTTCCGCAGCTAGCCTGAGCCCGCCCCGGACCCGGTGACGGTCCGTGGGCACGGCACAGGAACCAGACAGCGGGGAGCGGGCGGATGCGGACGCGTACGGAACGTACGGCGGCAGCGGTGGAGACCGGGACGCACGGCGGCGAGCGGTCCGGGCCGTCCCGCCGCAGGCTGCTCCGCCTCGCCGGTACGGGACTCGGTCTCGCCGCACTCGGCGCGGGCGCGTGGGGCTGCGGTCCTGCGGAGGGACCGGCGGCGGGCGGTACGAGCGGCCCGCCCGGCGCGGGCAAGGGCTCGGACGCGCGGACCGGTGCGACGCCCGGGGCGGAGGGCGACGCCTTCACCACCCCGCCGCCCGGCACCGCCCCGCGCCCCCTGTGGCAGGCGGAGGCGGCCACCGGCTCGTTCGGCGCCCTGGACGCGCTGGCCGTCGCGGGGGACGTGGTCCTCGTCTCGGGTGACCCGCTGGTGGGCCGGAACGTGGTGACCGGCAAGGAGGTCTGGTCCCGCGCGGAGGTCGCGGTGCCGGGGGCGAAGCTGCTGGTGAGCGGGGGCACCCTGTACCTCGCGAGCGCGCGGTACGACGGGGACCTGGTCGGGCTCGATCCGGCCACGGGCGAGGAGACCTGGCGCAGCAGACTGGGGAGGCGTTTCTCCCAGCCCCGGCCGATCGCCGCCGACGAGCGGCACGTCTACGTCCTCGCGGGCATCCTGGAGAAGGACTTCAGCACCCCGCACAATGTGATCGCGGCGATCGACACCACCTCGGGGAAGACCGTGTGGCAGGAGCGGCGCGACGCGGGCACCGAGGAGTTCGGCGTCACGGCGCAGGTCGTCGGCCGGCATCTGGTCTACACCGACTACCGGGAGAACGTGACGGTCCGGGACACCGCGACGGGGCGTCAGGTCTGGACGAAGAAGATCGGCAGGTCCAACAGTGGCCGGTTCGCGGTCCACGGGGATCTCGCGGTCGTCGCCGACGGGCAGCGGCTGCGTGCCTTCGCGCTCGCGGACGGGGCGGAGCGCTGGTCGCTCGCGACGGAGGAGTTCACCCGGTTCCACGACCCCGCCGTGCTCGACGGGGTCCTGTACGCCGCCGATTCGAGCCATGTCCTGCGGGCGGTCGACCCGGCGAAGGGGCGCACGCTCTGGCGGAACGATGACCTGCTCGGCGTGGCCTACCCCTGGCAGTTCGCCCTGGTGGGCGGCACGCTGTACGGGGCCACGGAGCTGGACGACAAGGGTGGCGTCCTCGCCTTCGACGCCCGTACGGGCAAGCACCGCTGGCGCTACAACGACGGCTCGGGCGGGTTTGAGCGGTGGTACGTGGTCCCCTCGGGCAAGCGGCTCGTCGCCCTGCACGGAAAGCGGCTGACCGCCCTGCCGGCCGTCTGAGACGGGGCCGGTCGGGGCGGTCGGCCGAGGGGCTTTCCCGTACGTCAGTTGTGGCTGTGCAGAACCTCGTTCAGACCGCCCCAGACCGCGTTGTTCGGGCGGGCCTCGACGGCGCCGGTGACCGAGTTGCGGCGGAAGAGGATGTTCGAGGCGCCGGACAGTTCGCGCGCCTTCACGATCTGGCCGTCGGGCAGCGTGATGCGGGTGCCCGCGGTGACGTACAGACCGGCCTCGACGACGCACTCGTCGCCCAGCGCGATGCCGACGCCCGCCTCGGCGCCGATCAGGCAGCGCTCGCCGATGGAGATGACGACGTTGCCGCCGCCCGAGAGGGTGCCCATGGTGGAGGCGCCGCCGCCGATGTCGGAGCCGTCGCCGACGACGACCCCGGCGGAGATGCGGCCCTCGACCATGGAGGTGCCGAGGGTGCCGGCGTTGAAGTTGACGAAGCCCTCGTGCATGACGGTGGTGCCGGCGGCGAGGTGGGCGCCGAGGCGGACGCGGTCGGCGTCGGCGATGCGGACCCCGGCGGGCGCGACGTAGTCGGTCATGCGGGGGAACTTGTCGATGCTGGTCACGGCGAGGTGCAGGCCCTCGGCACGGGCGTTGAGGCGCACCTTCTCGACGTCGTCGACGGCGACCGGGCCGAGCGAGGTCCAGGCGACGTTGGCGAGCAGGCCGAAGACGCCGTCGAGGCTCTGGCCGTGCGGCTTGACGAGCCGGTGGCTGAGCAGGTGGAGGCGGAGGTAGGCGTCGTGGGCGTCGATCGGCTTCTCGTCGAGCGAGGCGATGACGGTACGGACGGCGACCACCTCGACGCCGCGGCGGGCGTCCACGCCGAGGGCCTTGGCGGCGCCCTCGCCGAGGGCGTTGACGGCCTCGTCGGGCGAGAGCCGCTCGGTGCCGGCCGGGCCGGGGGCCTCGGTCAGCTCGGGGGCGGGGAACCAGGTGTCGAGAACGGTGCCGTCGCCGGCGATGGTGGCGAGGCCGGCGGCGACGGCGCCGGTGGTGCGAGGAGCAGTGGTCATGACGGAAAACCTAACCGGCGGGGCCCCGCGCGGGCCAACCGGTCTCAGGTGTCGGTCGAGCCGGAAGGACGAGTGGTCGCCCCGGAAAGCCCCTGCCCACCGGCCCCTTCAGCCCCCAGCACCCGCCCCAGCATCTCGCGCGCGTACCCCTCCTCGTATGGCACGCCGGTCAGCAGGGACTGGAGGCAGAGGCCGTCCATGAGGGCGACCAGGGCGCGGGCGGTGGCCGGGTCGGTGCGGTGGGAGAGGACGGCGGCGACCGTCTCGGCCCATTCGGCGGCGACGGGCCGGAGCGCGGGGCGGCGCAGGGCGGCGAGGTACAGCTCGCACTCCAGCTCCACGCGCTCGCGCCCGCCGCCCAGCCACTCCCCCAGAAGGCGGGCGAGGGCGGCGGCGGGATCGGTGTCGGGCGCGGCCAGGGCGGGGCTGTCGCGGAGCAGGCGTGCGAAGCCCTCGTTGGCCTGGCGGAGGGCGGCGACGAGGAGTTCGTCGAGGGAGGCGAAGTGGTAGGTGGTGGAGCCGAGCGGCACGTCCGCCTCGACGGCGACGGTGCGGTGGCTGAGCCCGTCGATGCCGGAGCGGGCGACGACCCGGAGGGCCGCGTCGACGATCCGTTCGCGCCGCCCGGGGTCGTGGCGGCGGGGGCGGGCCATCAGTGCGCGCCGCCGAGGTTGAGGACGGCGACCCCGGCGATGATGAGGACGACTCCGGCGACCTTGGCGAGGTTGAGGGTCTCGCCGAGGAAGAGGATGCCGATGGTGGCGACGGCGGCGGTGCCGATGCCGGACCAGATGGCGTAGGCGGTGCCGACCTGGAGGGTCTTGAGCGCCTGGGCCAGCAGCGCGAAGGCGACGACGTACCCCACGCCGGTGACGAGGGAGGGCCAGAGCCGGGTGAAGCCCTCGCTGTACTTCATGGAGGTGGTGGCGAGTATCTCCGCGGCGATGGCGCCCGCGAGCAGTCCGTAACCCATGTGTACGAGCGTACACAACGGCTGCCGGTACGGTGTGCCGCATGACCATCCCCGCAGGGCCTCCGTACGGTTACGGATACCCCCCGCCCCCGCCGCCGAAGCCCGGCGTGATACCCCTGGCGCCGCTGGGTCTCAGCGAGATCCTCACCGGCGCCTTCGCCACGCTCGGCCGCTACTGGAAGCCGCTCCTCGGGGTGGCCGCGGCCGCGTATGCCGGTGCCTTCCTCGTCGTCGCCGCGGCGGCGGGCATCGCGTTCGCCGTGGTCGGCGGTCATCTCCGGGCGCTGTTCGACCTGTCCGACGACCAGAGCGCCGAGTGGGCCGACATGGGGCCCGTGCTCGGCGGGTTCTTCTTCGTCTGGGCCGTCGGGATGCTCGCGCTGCTGGGCGCCGCCACCCTGGTGGCGGCGGCTTGTCCGGTCGTCGTCCAGGAGGCGGTGCTCGGCCGCCCCGCGACCGTCCGGACGGTCTGGGGACGGACCTGGGCGCGGGTCCCGGCCGTCTTCGGCACCGGACTGCTGACCGGGCTGCTCCTGCTGGTCCCGTTCGCCCTGATGACGCTCGCCTTCGTCGCGACCCTGGTCACGGTGGCCGACGGCGACGACAGCTCGCCCGTCTGGCCGCTGCTCGCGGTGGGCGGGATCCTGGCGTTCGCCCCGGTGGCGGTCTGGCTCTGGACGAAGTTCGCCTTCGCCCCGGTGGTGGCGGTGATGGAGAAGCAGGGCGTGATCGCCTCGATGCGCCGCTCGTCCCACCTGGTCCGCGGCTCCTGGTGGCGCGTCTTCGGCTTCCTGCTGGCCGCCTCCGTACTGGCGTCGGTGATCACCGGGATCATCCAGCAGGCCCTCGGCGTGATCGCCGCGATCCCCATGGCGGTCAGCGATTTCGGCGGATCGGACACCCTGCCGCTCACCCCCCTGGTCGTCATCGGCCTGCTCGCCCTCGTCCAGGTACTCGTCCAGGGCCTGGCATCCCTCTTCCCGCCCCTGGTGACCAGCCTGCTCTACGTGGACCAGCGCATCCGCCGGGAGAACCTGGCGGCGGATCTGGCCCGCGCGGTGGAGACCCCCTACTGACCCGATCCGACCGGAGAACGCGGAACGGCCGTGCCCCGCGAGGGCACGGCCGTTCTCGTGTGGTCCGGCTCAGACGTTGAAGCCGAGCGCGCGCAGCTGCTCGCGCCCGTCGTCGGTGATCTTGTCCGGGCCCCACGGGGGCATCCAGACCCAGTTGATCTTCAGCTCGTTGACGATGCCGTCCGTCGCCGAGCGCGCCTGGTCCTCGATCACGTCGGTCAGCGGGCAGGCCGCCGACGTCAGCGTCATGTCCAGGGTGGCGACGTTCGCCTCGTCGATGTGGATGCCGTAGATCAGGCCCAGGTTGACGACGTCGATGCCCAGCTCGGGGTCGACGACGTCGTACAGCGCCTCGCGGACTTCTTCCTCGGAGGCCGGCTTCATGGTGGCCTCGGTGTTCTCGGTCATGCCGACTTCCTCACAGAGTTCGGGTCGTCCCCCAGCGCCTGGGCGGTCGCGTCCTTCCACGCCATCCAGCTGAGCAGCGCGCACTTCACCCGGGCGGGGTACTTGGAGACCCCGGCGAACGCGACCGCGTCCTCCAGGACCTCCTCCATCGCGTCGTCGGGCTCGATCTGTCCCTTGGACTGCATCAGTTCCAGGAACGCGGCCTGGATCTTCTGCGCCTCGGCCAGCTCCTTGCCCACGAGCAGCTCGTTGAGGACGGAGGCCGAGGCCTGGCTGATGGAGCAGCCCTGGCCCTCGTACGACACGTCCTCGACGCGCGAGCCGTCGTACTTCACGCGGAGCGTGATCTCGTCGCCGCACGTCGGGTTGACGTGGTGCACCTCGGCGTCGCCGTCCCGAAGACCGCGCCCGTGCGGGTGCTTGTAGTGGTCCAGGATGACGTCCTGGTACATCGAATCCAGCTTCACGAGCCCGTCCCCTAGCCGAAGAAGTTCCGTACGTGCTCCAGTCCCTCGACCAGGGCGTCGACCTCGGCCGGGGTGGAGTACAGATAGAAGGACGCTCGCGTGGTCGCGGGAATTCCGTACCGCAGACAGACCGGCCGCGCGCAGTGGTGGCCGACCCGGACCGCGATGCCCTGCTCGTCGAGGACCTGGCCCACGTCGTGCGGGTGGATGTCGCCGAGCGTGAAGGAGATCGCCGCGCCGCGGTCCTCGGCCGTGGTGGGGCCGATGATCCGCAGGTCCGGGACCTCCTGGAGGCGCCGGACGGCGTACTCGGTGATCGCGTGCTCGTGGCGCGCGATGTTCTCCATGCCGATGGCCGAGAGGTAGTCCACGGCCGCGCCGAGGCCGACGGCCTGGGCGATCGGGGGGGTGCCCGCCTCGAACTTGTGCGGGGCGGGCGCGTACGTCGAGGAGTGCATCGAGACGGTCTCGATCATCTCGCCGCCGCCGAGGAACGGGGGCAGGTCCTCCAGGAGTTCCTGCCGTCCCCACAGCACGCCGATGCCGGTCGGGCCGCACATCTTGTGGCCGGTGAAGGCCACGAAGTCGGCTTGGAGCGCCTGCACGTCCACGACCATGTGCGGGGCCGCCTGGGAGGCGTCGATGCAGACCAGCGCGCCGACCTCCTGGGCGCGGCGGATGATCGCCTCCACCGGGTTGACCGTGCCGAGCAGGTTGGAGACCAGCGTGAACGAGACGATCTTGGTCTTCTCGGTGATGACCTCCTCGATGTTCGAGAGGTCGAGACGCCCTTCGTCGGTGAGGCCGAACCACTTCAGCTTCGCGCCCGTGCGCTGCGAGAGCAGCTGCCACGGCACGATGTTGGAGTGGTGCTCCATCTCCGTGATGGCGATCTCGGTCTCGTGGTCCACCCGGTAGGGCTCGTCGGCCCAGCCCAGCATGTTGGCCACGAGGTTGAGCGACTCGGAGGCGTTCTTGGTGAAGATCACCTCGTCGCGGCTCGGCGCGTTGATGAAGGCCGCGACCTTGTCACGGGCGCCCTCGTAGAGCGCCGTCGCCTCCTCGGCCACCGTGTACACGCCGCGGTGGACGTTGGCGTTGTGACGCTCGTAGTACGTGTTGAGCGCGTCGAGGACCTGGCGCGGCTTCTGCGAGGTCGCCGCGGAGTCGAGGTACACGATCTTCTTGCCGTCGTGGACCACGCGATCCAGGAGCGGGAAGTCCTTGCGGATCGCCTCGGTGTCGAGGAGGCCGGAGAGCCCCTGATGGGCAGAAGTCACGCGGACGCGCCACCCTTCACGTACTTGTCGTAGCCCTCGTTCTCCAGCTGGTCGGCCAGCTCGGCGCCGCCGGACTCGACGATGCGGCCGTTCGCGAAGACGTGCACGAAGTCGGGCTTGATGTAGCGCAGGATCCGCGTGTAGTGGGTGATCAGCAGGGTGCCGACCTCGCCGGACTCGCGGACGCGGTTGACGCCCTCGGAGACGATGCGCAGCGCGTCGACGTCGAGACCGGAGTCGGTCTCGTCGAGGATCGCGATCTTCGGCTTGAGCAGTTCGAGCTGGAGGATCTCGTGGCGCTTCTTCTCACCGCCGGAGAAGCCCTCGTTGACGTTGCGCTCGGCGAAGGCCTGGTCCATCTGGAGCTGCTCCATCGCGGACTTGACCTCCTTCACCCAGGTGCGCAGCTTGGGGGCCTCGCCGCGGACGGCGGTGGCGGAGGTGCGCAGGAAGTTGGAGACCGAGACGCCGGGGACCTCGACCGGGTACTGCATGGCGAGGAAGACACCGGCGCGGGCGCGCTCGTCGACCGACATCTCCAGGACGTCCTCGCCGTCGAGGGTGACGGTGCCGCCGGTGATGGTGTACTTCGGGTGCCCGGCGAGGGAGTAGGCCAGGGTCGACTTGCCGGAGCCGTTGGGGCCCATGACGGCGTGCGTCTCGCCCTGCTTGATGGTCAGGTCGACGCCCTTGAGGATCTCGCGGGGGCCGTTCTCCGCCTCGACGGAGACGTGCAGGTCGTGGATTTCAAGCGTTGCCATGGGTGACTCAGGACTCCTGGGTGACGGAGACGAGCACATCGTCCCCTTCGATCTTTACGGGGTATACGGGGACGGGGCGCGTCGCGGGAAGGCCGGAGGGCTTTCCGGTGCGCAGGTCGAAGCTGGAGCCGTGCAGCCAGCACTCGATGGCGCAGTCCTCGACCTCGCCCTCGGAGAGGGAGACGTTCGCGTGGGAGCAGATGTCGTTGATGGCGAACACCTCGCCCTCGGTGCGTACGACCGACACCGGCGTGCCGTCGACCTCGACCCGCTTGGGGGTGTCGGTCTCCAGTTCGCTCAGCGCGCAGACTCGGACGAAGGCCATCAGACGGAGGCCTCCAGCTCGGCCTCGATCTTGGCGAGAAGTCGCTCCTGGACGTCCGGCAGACCGATCTGCTGGACGAGTTCCGCGAAGAAGCCGCGGACGACGAGGCGGCGGGCCTCGACCTCCGGGATGCCCCGGGACATGAGGTAGAAGAGCTGCTCGTCGTCGAAGCGGCCGGTGGCCGAGGCGTGACCGGCACCGGTGATCTCGCCGGTCTCGATCTCCAGGTTCGGCACGGAGTCGACCCGGGCGCCGTCCGTGAGGACCAGGTTCCGGTTGAGTTCGTAGGTGTCGGTGCCCTCGGCGGCGGCCTGGATGAGCACGTCGCCGATCCAGACGGCGTGCGCGCCCTGGCCCTGGAGCGCGCCCTTGTAGGCCACGTTGGACTTGCAGTGCGGGGTGTTGTGGTCGACCAGGAGGCGGTGCTCCTGGTGCTGCCCGGCGTCGGTGAAGTACAGGCCGAACAGCTCGGCCTCGCCGCCGGGGGCCGCGTACCGCACCCGGGGGTGGAGGCGGACGACGTCGCCGCCGAAGGTCACCACGACGGACTTGAAGGAGGCGTCGCGGCCGATCAGGGCGTTGTGCTGGGCGACGTGGACGGCGGTCTCGTCCCAGTCCTGGACGGAGACGACGGTGAGCTTGGCGCCGTCGCCGAGGACGTAGTCGATGTTGGCGGCGAGGACCGCGTCGCCGGTGTGGTCGATGACCACGACGGCTTCGGCGAAGGCGCCGAGTTCGATGACCTGGTGGCCGAAGGCGGTGCCGCCCTGGCCGTGCACGGCGATGCGGATCGGCTCGGCGAGGACGGCCTCCTTGGCGACGGTGACGACCGAGGCCTTCTCGAAGGAGGAGTACGCCTGGGCCGCGACGCGGTCGACGGGGACACCGGCCCTGCCGAGGCGCTCGTCCTCGCGGCCGACGGTCTCCACGGTGACGCCCTCGGGTGCCTCGATGTCGACCTTGACGCCCTCGCCGGAGGCGACGGCGGTGCCGTCGTGCAGGCCGCGGAGGCGGGCCAGCGGGGTGAACCGCCACTCCTCCTCGCGCCCGTGCGGGACGGGGAAGTCCGCGACGTCGAAGGACGGGGGCGCGCTCATGCGCGTGGCGACGGTGGACTCGGCCGCCACCGCGATCGCGCCGGCGGTGGTGGAGCCCGCCGGAGCGGGGGAGTTCTGCTGAGCGTCAGCCATGGCTGTCGTGTTGCTCTCTTCCTGCGTACGTGTGAGTCGGGCGCTGCGGGTGCGGTGGCGGTTAGCCGACCGCGCCTTCCATCTGCAACTCGATCAGCCGGTTGAGCTCCAGGGCGTACTCCATCGGGAGTTCCTTGGCGATGGGCTCGACGAAGCCGCGGACGATCATCGCCATGGCCTCGAACTCGGTGAGACCGCGGCTCATCAGGTAGAAGAGCTGGTCCTCGGAGACCTTGGAGACGGTGGCCTCATGGCCCATGGAGACGTCGTCCTCGCGCACGTCCACGTAGGGGTACGTGTCGGAGCGGGAGATGGTGTCGACGAGCAGCGCGTCGCAGAGCACGTTGGACTTGGCGCCCGGGGCACCCTCGCCGATCTCGATGAGACCGCGGTAGGAGGTGCGGCCGCCGCCTCGCGCCACCGACTTGGAGACGATGTTGGAGGAGGTGTTCGGGGCCAGGTGGACCATCTTGGCACCGGCGTCCTGGTGCTGGCCCTCGCCCGCGAAGGCGATGGAGAGGGTCTCGCCCTTGGCGTGCTCGCCCATCAGGTAGACGGCCGGGTACTTCATGGTGACCTTGGAGCCGATGTTGCCGTCGACCCACTCCATGGTGGCGCCCTCGTAGGCGACGGCGCGCTTGGTCACCAGGTTGTAGACGTTGTTCGACCAGTTCTGGATGGTCGTGTAGCGGCAGCGGCCGCCCTTCTTGACGATGATCTCGACGACGGCGCTGTGCAGCGAGTCCGAGGAGTAGATCGGGGCGGTGCAGCCCTCGACGTAGTGGACGTAGGCGTCCTCGTCGACGATGATCAGCGTCCGCTCGAACTGGCCCATGTTCTCCGTGTTGATACGGAAGTAGGCCTGGAGCGGGATCTCGACGTGCACGCCCTTCGGCACGTAGATGAACGATCCGCCGGACCAGACGGCGGTGTTCAGGGAGGCGAACTTGTTGTCGCCGACCGGGATGACGGTGCCGAAGTACTCCTTGAAGAGTTCCTCGTGCTCCTTCAGCGCGGTGTCGGTGTCGACGAAGATGACGCCCTGCTCCTCCAGGTCCTCGCGGATCTGGTGGTAGACGACCTCGGACTCGTACTGGGCGGCGACGCCGGCGACGAGGCGCTGCTTCTCGGCCTCGGGGATGCCGAGCTTGTCGTACGTGTTCTTGATGTCCTCCGGCAGGTCCTCCCAGGACTCGGCCTGCTTCTCGGTGGACCGCACGAAGTACTTGATGTTGTCGAAGTCGATGCCGGAGAGGTCGGAGCCCCAGGTCGGCATGGGCTTCTTGCCGAAGAGACGCAGACCCTTGAGACGCAGCTTCAGCATCCACTCGGGCTCGTTCTTCTTCGAGGAGATGTCGCGGACGACGTCCTCGTTGAGACCGCGCTTGGCGGTGGCACCGGCGGTGTCGGAGTCGGCCCAGCCGTACTCGTACCGACCCAGGCCCTCGAGCTCGGGGTGGCTGATCTCGGTGGTCATGCGGGGTTCCTCCCGGCCGTGCTTGCGGATGCTGATTCGGTGGTCTGTGGGGTGCCGTGCGGGATGAACGTGGTGCAGACGCCGTCACCATGCGCGATGGTGGCCAGGCGCTGGACGTGCGTTCCCAGGAGGCGGGAGAAGAACTCCGTCTCCGCCTCGCACAGCTGCGGGTACTGCTCGGCGACATGGGCGACCGGGCAGTGGTGCTGGCAGAGCTGCTCGCCGACCGGCGCGTTCCGCGCAGTGGCAGCGTACCCGTCCGCCGTCAAGGCCTTGGCCAACGCCTCGGCCCGTCGGGCGGGCTCGGCCGCCTCGACGGCCTCGCGGTAGGAGCCGGCCTGCGACTCGATCCGGTCACGGGCGAAGGCGGCCACGGCCGCTTCCCCGCCGGCGTTCCGCTCGATCCAGCGGATCGCCTCGACGGCCAGCGAGTCGTACGACTGGTCGAAGGCGTCCCGGCCGTAGTCGGTGAGCGCGAAGACCTTCGCGGGGCGCCCCCGGGTGCGGGTGCCGTAGACGCGCTTCTCGCGGGCCTCCACGACATTGTCGGCGACCAGCGAGTCGAGGTGGCGGCGGACCGCCGCCTGGGTGAGGCCGAGGCGCTCGGCCAGGTCGGCGACGGTCGACGGGCCGTGGTCCAGGATCGACCGCGCGACCCGGTTGCGCGTCGAGCGCTCCCTGGTCGCGAGTTCCTCCACCGGAGCCTCGCCCACGTTTTTCACAACGCCATTGTTGCGTAATTAATCTCGGCCTGACAAGCCGCGCTGGTCACACCCCCGGTGCCGTGCGTCACTCAGGTAAGGCTTACCTGACCTGCGTAAACGATCATTCATGGGATGAATCAGAGGCCCCCGCCGTACCTTCCGCCCCCTCCGCCCCCTCCTCGGCAGGGCGCCCCGTGAACCAGTACGCGCAGGCCACGAGCGCGCCACCGCCCACGATGTTCCCCGGCACGGTGAAGAGCAGATTGCGCCCCAGATCGCCGAAGCCCGCCGTCCCGTCCATGATCGCCAGCGCGAACAGCGCCATGTTCGCCACACAGTGCTCGAAACCCACCGCCACGAACACCAGCACCGGCAGCCACAGCGCCAGGACCTTCGCCCCGTCACCCCTGACCCGGTGGAACATCCACACCCCGAGGCACACCAGCAGATTGCAGAGCACCGCCCGCCAGAACAGCTGCCCGCCCGCCAGCGCCTCCTTCCCCGCCACCAGCTCCGCCAGCATCGCCTTCGCCGAGGGCTCCGCCAGTACCCCCGAGGCATGCGCCATCGCCCCGAGGACAAAAGTTCCCACCAGGTTCCCGCCGAGCGAGAGCCCCCAGCTCGCCACCAGGTCCCGCACCCCCGTCCGCCCCGCCAGCGCACCCAGCAGCATCACCATGACGTTGCTGGTGAACAGCTGCGCCCCGGCGACCATCACGATCGTCAGCGCGACCGGGAAGACCGCCCCCTCGACCAGCCGCGTCGCCGCCGACCCCTCGGCCACGAACGGCGACACGGCGACGAGCAGCAGCACCTCGCCGATCCCTATGTACACACCCGCCAGCACCGCCGACACCGCGTACCGTCCGGGCCGCTCCAGATCGCGCGCCTTGTGCGCCGCCTGGCCGACCGTCTCCCGCAGGTTCTCCGCCACACTGATCACACCGCGACGCTATGCCCGCCCGGATCGGCGAAACGCACGGAAAAGTCCTCATTCCAAGGACTCGGGCCCCGCGCCGGAAGGACCTTCGCCCCCTCTCTAGACTTCCCCTCATGCGCGGGACCCAGAACAACGAGTCCGTCGTCCAGGTCCACGGCCTGGTCAAGCGATACGGAACCAAGACCGCGGTCGACGGCCTCGACCTCGACGTGCGGGCGGCCACCGTCACCGCCGTCCTCGGCCCCAACGGAGCCGGCAAGACCACCACCATCGAGACCTGCGAGGGATACCGCAGGCCCGACGGCGGCACCGTCCGCGTCCTCGGGCTCGACCCGGTCGCCGACGCCGCCGCCCTGCGCCCCCGGATCGGCGTCATGCTCCAGTCCGGCGGCGTCTACTCCGGCGCCCGCGCCGACGAGATGCTCCGCCACATGGCGAAGCTCCACGCCCACCCGCTGGACGTCGACGCCCTCGCCGAACGCCTCGGCCTCGGCTCCTGCGGCCGGACCGCCTACCGGCGCCTCTCCGGCGGCCAGCAGCAGCGCCTCGCGCTCGCCATGGCCGTCGTCGGCCGCCCCGAGCTGGTCTTCCTCGACGAGCCGACCGCCGGACTCGACCCGCAGGCCCGCCGCGCCACCTGGGACCTCGTCCGCGAGCTGCGCGCCGACGGCGTGAGCGTCGTCCTCACCACCCACTTCATGCAGGAGGCCGAGGAACTCGCCGACGACGTCGCCATCGTCGACGCCGGCCGGGTCGTCGCCCAGGGCAGCCCCGAGCAGCTGTGCCGGGGCGGCGCCGAGAACACCCTGCGCTTCACCGGCCGCCCCGGGCTCGACCTGGACTCCCTCCTCAAGGCCCTCCCCGACGGCTCGGCCGCCGCCGAACCGCTGCCGGGCACGTACCGGATCACCGGCGCCATCGACCCCCAGCTGCTCGCCACGGTCACCAGCTGGTGCGCCCAGCACGGCGTCATGCCCGACGGCATCTCCGTCGAGCGCCACACCCTGGAAGACGTCTTCCTGGAACTGACGGGCAAGGAACTGCGCGCATGAGCACTGGTACGTACGCCCCGAAGCCGGGCGCCGCCCCCGTCGGCCGGATGATCGCGGCACAGACGGCGCTGGAGACCCGCATGCTGCTGCGCAACGGCGAGCAGCTGCTCCTCACCGTGATCATCCCCTCGCTGCTCCTGGTGCTCTTCTCCACGGTCGACATCGTCGACACCGGCGCCGACAAGGCCGTCGACTTCCTCGCGCCGGGCGTCCTCGCGCTCGCCGTCCTGTCGACCGCCTTCACCGGCCAGGCCATCGCCACCGGCTTCGAGCGGCGGTACGGGGTGCTCAAGCGCCTCGGCGCCTCACCGCTCCCCCGCTGGGCCCTGATGAGCGCCAAGACGCTCTCCGTCCTGGTCACCGAGATCCTCCAGATCGTCCTCCTGACGGCGATCGCCCTGGCCCTCGGCTGGTCCCCGCACGGCAACCCGGCCGCCGTCCTGCTGCTGCTCGTCCTCGGCACCGCCGCCTTCTCCGGCCTCGGCCTGCTGATGGCCGGCACCCTGAAGGCGGAGGCCACCCTGGCCGCCGCCAACCTGGTCTTCCTGCTGCTCCTGGTGGGCGGCGGGGTGATCGTCCCGCTGGCGAAGTTCCCCGACGCGGCCCGCACGGTACTGGAGCTGCTGCCGATCTCGGCCCTCTCCGACGGGCTGCGCGCCGTCCTCCAGGACGGCGCCGCACTGCCCTGGGGCGACGCGCTGACCCTCGCCGTCTGGGCGGTCCTGGGGCTCGGCGCGGCGGCGAGGTTCTTCCGCTGGGAGTAGTCGGGGCACCCCAGAGGGTGACGTTTCCCGACAAGGCACCCCTCGTGAAACCGTGCACAAGCACCGGCCTACGATAGGGGCCGTGCTGACCCCCCTCGCCTATATCGCCCAGCGCTGGACCCCGTCCCCCCGGACGCTCCGGCGCGCCGCGCTCTCCGCCGTCGTGATGAGCGTGGCCATCATCGTCACGGGTGGCGCGGTCCGGCTGACCGGTTCCGGCCTCGGCTGCGACACCTGGCCCAAGTGCACGGCAGACAGCCTGATCGTCACCCCCGAACAGGGCTATCGGGGTGCCATCGAGTTCGGCAACCGGATGCTGACCTACGTCCTGTCGGCCGCGGTCGGCTGGTCGATCGTCGCCACCCGGTCGGCCAAGCCGTGGCGGCGCGGCCTCACCCGGCTCGGCTGGGCCCAGTTCTGGATCGTGATGAGCAACGCCGTCATCGGCGGCATCACCGTCTGGATGGGCCTCAACCCGTGGACCGTCGCCGGTCACTTCCTCGCCGCGAACGCCCTGCTCACGGTCGCCCTCGTCACCTGGCACCGGACCGGCGAGGGCGACACGCCGCCCCGCCCGCGCGTCCCGCGCCCGGTGCGCAAGCTCTCCTGGGCGATCACGGGCGCCGCCGCCCTCCTCATCGTGCTCGGCACGACGGTGACCGGTGCGGGCAAGCACGCCGGTGACAGCAGCGACGTCCCGCGCATGCGGTGGGACTGGACGGACGCGGCCCACGTGCACGCCATCGCCGCCTGGCTGCTCTGCGCCCTCGCGATCGCGATGTGGCTGGTGCTCCGGGTGGTCGACGCCCCGCTGGACATCCGGGCCCGCGCCCGCGAACTGCTGATCGTGCTGGTGCTCCAGGGCGCCGTGGGCTACGTCCAGTACTTCACGGGCGTGCCCGAGCTTCTGGTCGGCCTGCACATGCTCGGCTCGTGCCTGATGTGGATCGCGGTGCTGCGGCTCGTCCTGAGCACGCGCGAGCGTCCCCCGCTCACCGCCGACGCCCCGGCCCGGCAGGACCCGGAGCTGGCGAAGGCCTGACCTTCCCCGAAGGCCCGGCCTTCCCGCGTACGACGGGGCCCCACCCTTCCCGGGTGGGGCCCCGTCACGCGTTTCCGGTACGGCGCCGCGGCGAAGGACCGGGCCCGGGCACCGCGGCGCGGGACCGCCCAGGCAACGCGGCGAAGGGCCGAGGCGAGGGGGCCTGGCTCAGCGGTCGGACGGGCCGCCGAGCTGAATTCCGGCCATCCTGGTCCACTCGTACGGACCGGTGACGACCTTGGCGGCGAACTCCCCGTCGAACTCCTCGTGGAGCGTCAGACCGGCCTTCTCGGCCGCCTGCCGGGCGATCTCGTACGTCGGGGCGACCAGATCGCCCCAGCCGCCGTCGGTGCCGACGAGCACGATCCGGGTGCCCGCCTGGCCGATGTGCGCGAGGTGTCCCTCGGAGCCGCCGTGCTGCCGGGCGAAGGCCTGGATCTCCTTGGCGAGCTTGGCCGCCCTGCGCTCTGCCTGCTTCGTTTCTGCCATGACAGCGATGCTACCGACGCGTAGATCCACTGACGACGGCCGGGCCACGTGGCTTGTGCCACGTGACCCGGCCGTCGACCGGAGCGCTCTCGCGAGCGGTCCCCCGGGAAGTACCAGGGCGTCCTAGCGGAGGAAGGGGTCCACCGCGACCGCCACGAAGAGCAGCGACACATAGGTGATGGACCAGTGGAAGAGGCGCATCTCCTTGAGCTTCGCGCCGGTCACCTCGGCCTTGGCCCGGTTGAGCAGCGCGTGCGCCTCCCAGAGCCACCAGCCGCCGGTGAGCAGCGCCACGGACTCGTAGAACCAGCCGGTGTAGCCCAGCGGGGTGAGCAGCAGCGAGACGGCGACCATCACCCAGCTGTAGAGGACGATCTGCTTGGCCACGACCTTGTTCGAGGCGAGGACGGGCAGCATCGGCACGCCCGCGCGGGCGTAGTCGTCCTTCACCTTCATCGACAGCGGCCAGTAGTGCGGCGGCGTCCAGAAGAAGATGACGAGGAAGAGGATGACCGCGGCCCAGGACATCGAGTTGGTCACGGAGGACCAGCCGATGAGGACCGGCAGACAGCCCGCGATGCCGCCCCAGACGATGTTCTGCGCGGTGCGCCGCTTCAGGATCATCGTGTAGACGACGACGTAGAAGAGGAGCGCGCCGAGCGAGAGCGCCGCCGACAGCCAGTTGACGAGCAGGCCGAACCAGAGCGTGGAGACCACCGCGAGGGAGAGGCCGAAGACCAGGCCCTCGCGCGGGGTGAGCACGCCGGTGACCAGCGGACGCTGCGCGGTGCGGTGCATCAGCGCGTCGATGTCGCGGTCGATGTACATGTTCAGCGCGTTGGCGCCGCCCGCCGACAGATAGCCGCCGAAGCAGGTGGCGAGCACCAGCCAGAGGTCGGGCACCCCCTGCTCGGCGAGGAACATCACCGGAACGGTGGTGATGAGCAGCAGCTCGATGATCCGCGGCTTGGTCAGCGCAACGAATGCCTTGACGCGGGCCCCGAACGGCCGATGGGCCCCCGGGCTGGGAGTCAAGACG
This sequence comes from Streptomyces sp. CBMA291, assembly GCF_014596525.1. Taxonomy (GTDB): domain Bacteria; phylum Actinomycetota; class Actinomycetes; order Streptomycetales; family Streptomycetaceae; genus Streptomyces. The sequence continues at coordinate 35,067 of NZ_MSJP01000045.1, read as the reverse complement.
ACCCCTGCGGGTCGGGACTCGACGGCCGTCACGCACACCCCTGACAGAGAAATTCCCAGCAAGCTCCCCGAATGAAAAAAGAGTGAAGCTTGCGCGTACCACGCCACTGTAGACGTTGCCCAGACGCCGGTCTTCGCGGGGGTGGGGTCGTGTTGAGGGGGTGTGTCCCAAGGGGTGGACAGCCTGCGGAAAAAGGAAGTCACACGGTCGGACGCACCATTGCGCCATCCACCTGCTCCTAGTGCGCGCATTCGAAAAGAGCGACGTTCCCTCAGGGGTAGGCTCGACACTGCCGGTGCATCCTCAGTCACCGGCTTCATACATGTGGAGAGGAGCCCTGACCCAGGGTGAGCATTCAGCCGACCACCACAGACCTCGAGTGGACCGACATCGACCAGCGGGCCGTCGACACCGCCCGCGTCCTGGCCGCGGACGCCGTACAGAAGGTCGGCAACGGCCATCCTGGTACGGCGATGAGCCTCGCGCCCGCCGCGTACACCCTTTTCCAGAAGGTGATGCGGCACGACCCGGCCGACCCCGAGTGGGTCGGGCGGGACCGGTTCGTTCTCTCCGCCGGGCACTCGTCCCTGACCCTCTACACCCAGCTGTACCTGGGTGGCTTCGGTCTCGAACTGGACGACCTGAAGGCGTTCCGCACCTGGGGTTCGAAGACCCCGGGGCACCCGGAGTACGGTCACACCGCCGGTGTGGAGACCACCACGGGCCCGCTGGGCCAGGGTGTCGCCAACGCCGTGGGCATGGCGATGGCCGCCCGCTACGAGCGTGGCCTGTTCGACCCGGAGGCCGCCCCCGGCACGTCTCCGTTCGACCACCGGATCTACGCGATCGCCGGTGACGGCTGCCTCCAGGAGGGCATCTCCGCGGAGGCGTCCTCGCTCGCGGGGCACCAGAAGCTCGGCAATCTGATCCTGCTGTGGGACGACAACCACATCTCGATCGAGGGCGACACCGAGACCGCCGTGTCCGAGGACACGATGAAGCGGTACGAGGCGTACGGCTGGCACGTCCAGCGCGTCGAGCCGCAGGCCAGCGGCGACCTGGACCCGGCGGCGCTGTACGCGGCGATCCGGGCGGCCGAGGCCGAGACGGAGCGCCCGTCGTTCATCGCGATGCGCTCGATCATCGCCTGGCCCGCGCCGAACGCGCAGAACACCGAGGCCTCGCACGGCTCGGCGCTCGGCGACGAGGAGATCGCGGCCACCAAGCGCGTCCTGGGCTTCGACCCGGAGCAGACCTTCGAGGTCTCCGACGAGGTCATCGCGCACACCCGGGCGCTCGGCGACCGCGGCCGCGAGGCCCGCGTCGCCTGGGAGAAGTCGCTCGCCGAGTGGCGTACGGCCAACCCGGAGCGGGCGGCCGAGTTCGACCGCATCCAGGCCAACGAGCTGCCGGCCGGCTGGGCGCAGACCCTCCCGGTCTTCGAGACCGGCAAGAGCGTCGCGACCCGTGCCGCCTCCGGCAAGGTCCTCCAGGCACTCGGCGCGGTCATCCCCGAGCTGTGGGGCGGCTCCGCCGACCTGGCCGGCTCGAACAACACCACGATCGACAAGGGCTCCTCGTTCCTCCCCGAGGGCAACCCGCTGCCGGAGGCCGACCCGTACGGCCGCACGATCCACTTCGGCATCCGCGAGCACTCGATGGCCGCCGAGATGAACGGCATCGCGCTGCACGGCAACACGCGGATCTACGGCGGCACCTTCCTGGTGTTCTCCGACTACATGCGCAACGCGGTGCGGCTCTCCGCGCTGATGCACCTGCCGGTGACGTACGTCTGGACCCACGACTCGATCGGTCTGGGCGAGGACGGCCCGACGCACCAGCCGGTGGAGCACCTGGCCTCGCTGCGCGCGATCCCCGGTCTGAACGTGGTCCGTCCGGCCGACGCCAACGAGACGGCGATCGTCTGGCGCGAGATCACCCAGCGGCACACCCGGGCCTTCGGCAAGGGCGCCCCGCACGGTCTGGCGCTCACCCGTCAGGGCGTGCCGACGTACGCGCCGAACGAGGACACCGTCAAGGGCGGCTACGTGCTGTTCGAGGCCGAGGGCGGCGCCCCCGAGGTCGTGCTGATCGGCACGGGCTCCGAGGTGCACCTGGCCGTGGAGGCGCGCGAGCGGCTCCAGGCGGCGGGCGTCCCGACCCGGGTCGTCTCGATGCCCTCCGTGGAGTGGTTCGAGGAGCAGGACCAGGCGTACAAGGACGCGGTCCTGCCGCCGTCGGTGAAGGCGCGTGTGGCGGTCGAGGCCGGTATCGGTCTGACCTGGCACAAGTACGTCGGCGACGCGGGCCGGATCGTCTCGCTTGAGCACTTCGGCGCCTCCGCCGACGCCAAGGTCCTTTTCCGCGAGTTCGGTTTCACGCCGGAGGCGATCGTCGCCGCCGCCCGGGAATCGATCGCGGCCTCCGCGCGCTGACGCGGATACGTACGACTCATTGGAGATGCAATTCCCATGACAGACGCTCTCAAGCGCCTCTCCGACGAAGGCGTCGCGATCTGGCTGGACGACCTGTCGCGCAAGCGGATCACGTCCGGCAACCTGGCCGAGCTGATCGACCAGTCGCACGTGGTCGGTGTCACCACCAACCCGTCGATCTTCCAGAAGGCCATCTCGTCGGGCGACGGGTACGAGCAGCAGCTCGCCGACCTGGCCGCCCGCAAGGTGACGGTCGACGAGGCCATCCGCATGATCACGACGGCGGACGTCCGTGACGCGGCCGACATCCTGCGGCCGGTCTTCGACGCGACGGACGGCCAGGACGGCCGGGTGTCCATCGAGGTGGACCCGCGGCTCGCCCACGAGACGACCGCGACCATCGCCGAGGCCAAGCAGCTGGCCTGGCTGGTGGACCGCCCCAACACCCTCATCAAGATCCCGGCCACCAAGGCGGGCCTGCCGGCGATCACCGAGGTCATCGGCCTCGGCATCAGCGTCAACGTGACGCTGATCTTCTCGCTGGAGCGCTACCGCGCGGTCATGGACGCCTACCTGGCGGGTCTGGAGAAGGCCCGCGAGCGCGGCCTGGACCTCTCCGAGATCCACTCGGTGGCGTCCTTCTTCGTGTCCCGCGTGGACACGGAGATCGACAAGCGCCTGGACGGCATCGGCACCGACGAGGCCAAGGCCCTCAAGGGCAAGGCCGCGCTGGCCAACGCGCGTCTGGCGTACGAGGCGTACGAGGAGGTCTTCTCCTCGGAGCGCTGGGCCGTCCTCGACAAGGCGCACGCCAACAAGCAGCGTCCGCTGTGGGCCTCGACCGGCGTGAAGGACCCCGCGTACAAGGACACCCTGTACGTCGTGGACCTGGTCGCCCCCGGCACGGTCAACACCATGCCGGAGGGCACCCTGGAGGCCACCGCCGACCACGGCGAGGTCTCCGGCGACACCGTGCGCGGCACCTACGAGCAGTCGCGCGCCGAGCTGGCGGCCGTCGAGAAGCTGGGCATCGGCTACGACGAGGTCGTGCAGCTCCTGGAGGACGAGGGCGTCGAGAAGTTCGAGGCGGCCTGGAACGACCTGCTCACCTCGACCGAGGCGGAGCTCCGTCGCCTCGCCCCTTCGGAGGCGTGAACCCTGTGAGCACCGTCCACGGAGCCAATCCGCTCCGTGACGCCGCAGACCGACGGCTCCCGCGCATCGCGGGGCCGTCGGGCCTGGTGATCTTCGGCGTCACGGGGGATTTGTCCCGTAAGAAGCTGATGCCCGCCGTCTACGATCTGGCCAACCGGGGGCTGCTGCCGCCGGGCTTCTCGCTCATCGGCTTCGCCCGTCGCGAGTGGCAGAACGAGGACTTCGCGCAGGAGGTCCACGACGCCGTCGAGCAGCACGCGCGCACCCCGTTCCGCGAGGAGGTGTGGCAGCAGCTGATCCAGGGCATGCGGTTCGTCCAGGGCGACTTCGACGACGACGTGGCCTTCGACCAGCTGAAGTCCACCATCGAGGAGCTGGACAAGGCGCAGGGCACCGGCGGCAACTTCGCCTTCTACCTGTCGGTCCCGCCGAAGTTCTTCCCCAAGGTCGTCCAGCAGCTCAAGAAGCACGGGCTCGCCGACCAGAAGAACGGCTCCTGGCGCCGCGCGGTCATCGAGAAGCCCTTCGGGCACGACCTGGCCTCCGCCAAGGAGCTGAACGAGGTCGTCCACGAGGTCTTCCCGCCGCACGAGGTCTTCCGGATCGACCACTACCTCGGCAAGGAGACCGTCCAGAACATCCTGGCGCTCCGCTTCGCCAACACCCTCTTCGAGCCGATCTGGAACCGGTCGTACGTCGACCACGTGCAGATCACCATGGCCGAGGACATCGGCATCGGCGGCCGTGCCGGGTACTACGACGGCATCGGCGCCGCCCGTGACGTCATCCAGAACCACCTGCTCCAGCTGCTCGCGCTGACCGCGATGGAGGAGCCCGCCTCCTTCGACGCCGACGCGCTGGCCGCCGAGAAGACCAAGGTCCTCGGCGCGGTGAAGCTCCCCAAGGACCTGGGCGAGTCCACCGTGCGGGGCCAGTACGCGGCCGGGTGGCAGGGCGGCGAGAAGGCCGTCGGCTACCTCCAGGAAGACGGCATCGACCCCGAGTCGAAGACCGACACCTACGCGGCCATCAAGCTGGAGATCGACAACCGGCGCTGGGCCGGCGTCCCGTTCTACCTGCGCACCGGCAAGCGCCTCGGCCGCCGGGTCACGGAGATCGCGGTCGTCTTCCAGCGCGCCCCGCACTCCCCCTTCGACCACACCGCGACCGAGGAACTCGGCCGCAACGCCATCGTCATCCGGGTCCAGCCGGACGAGGGCGTCACGGTGCGGTTCGGCTCCAAGGTGCCCGGCACCCAGATGGAGATCCGGGACGTGTCGATGGACTTCGCGTACGGCGAGTCCTTCACCGAGTCCAGCCCGGAGGCGTACGAGCGGCTCATCCTCGACGTCCTGCTCGGCGACTCCAACCTCTTCCCGCGCGTCGAGGAGGTCGAGCTGTCCTGGAAGATCCTCGACCCGATCGAGCGGTTCTGGGACCGGCACGGCAAGCCCGCGCAGTACCAGTCCGGGACCTGGGGTCCGGTCGAGGCGGACGAGATGCTCGCACGAGACGGACGGAGCTGGCGCAGGCCATGAAGACCGACCTGACGGACACCACGTCCTCGAAGATCAACAAGGCGCTGGTGCTCGGGCGGCGGGCGATCGGCACGCCGGCCGTCGGCATGGTGCTCACCCTCGTCATCGTCACCGACGAGGAGAACGCCTACGACGCGCTGAAGGCCGCGAACGAGGCGTCCCGCGAGCACCCCTCGCGGACCCTCGTCGTCATCAAGCGGGTCTCGCGCTCCCCACGCGACCGCTCCCAGGCACGGCTCGACGCCGAGGTCCGCCTCGGCGCCGACGCCAGCACCGGCGAGACGGTCGTCCTGCGGCTCTACGGCGAGGTCGTCGACCACGCCCAGTCGGTCGTCCTGCCGCTGCTGCTTCCGGACGCGCCCGTCGTCGTCTGGTGGCCGGTGAACGCGCCGACCGACCCGGCGAACGACCCGCTGGGCGCCCTCGCCCAGCGCCGGGTGACCGACACGTACTCCGCCGAGCAGCCCATCGAGGAGCTGACCGCCCGCGCGGACACCTACACCCCGGGCGACACCGACCTCTCGTGGACCCGGATCACCCCGTGGCGCTCGATGCTGGCCGCCGCGCTCGACCAGGTCGTGTGCGAGGTCACCGCCGCCGAGGTGGAGGGCGAGGAGTTCAACCCCAGCGTCGAACTGCTCGCCATGTGGCTCACGGACCGGCTGAAGGTCCCGGTGCGGCGCACCAGGTCGGCGGGCCCCGGTCTCACCTCCGTACGGATGGAGACCGACTCGGGCCCGATCGTCCTCGACCGGCCGGACGGTTCGCTCGCCACGCTCTCCATCCAGGGGCAGCCCGACCGTGCCGTGGCGCTCAAGCGCCGCGAGACGGCCGAGCTGATCGCGGAGGAGCTGCGCAGGCTCGACCCGGACGACACCTACGCGACGGCGCTGCGGATCGGCATCGGACAGCTCGACGAGCGGGCGGCCGTGACCGCGCCCGAGCCGCCGGTTCCGGCGGACCTCTCGTCGGAACCGGCCCCGTCCGAGCCGGTCTCGTCGGACCTCGCGGCGGAGCCGGTCGCGGATTCCGTGCCCGGGTCCGGGCAGTCGGCCGCCCCGGCGGCGAAGCCCGCCGCGAAGAAGGTCCCGGCCAAGAAGGCGGCGGCCAAGTGACCAGCACCCCTCAGCTGGTCGTCCACCGCGACAAGGAGCTGATGGCCGAGGCGGCCGCCGCCCGGCTGATCACGAAGATCGTCGACGCGCAGGCCTCCCGGGGTTCCGCATCGGTGGTGCTGACCGGTGGGCGCAACGGCAACGGGCTGCTCGCGGCGCTCGGCACGGCGCCCGCCCGGGACGCGGTCGACTGGTCGCGGCTCGATCTGTGGTGGGGTGACGAGCGCTATCTGCCCGAGGGCGACCCCGAGCGGAACGTCACCCAGGCCCGTGCGGCCCTGCTCGACGGGGTGCCGCTCGACCCCGCGCGGGTGCACGCCATGCCCGCTTCGGACGGGCCGTACGGCTCCGACGTGGACGCGGCCGCGGCCGCGTACGCGGCGGAGCTGGCCGCCGCCGCGGGTCCCGGCGAGCACGGCGGGGTCCCGGCCTTCGACGTGCTGATGCTGGGTGTCGGCCCCGACACCCATGTGGCCTCGCTCTTTCCCGAGCTGCCCGCGGTCCGCGAGACCGAGCGCACGGTGGTCGGGGTGCACGGTGCGCCCAAGCCGCCGCCGACCCGGGTCTCCCTGACCCTTCCGGCGATCCGGGCGGCCAAGGAGGTCTGGCTGCTCGCGGCGGGCGAGGACAAGGCGAAGGCGGCGGCGATCGCGCTGTCCGGCGCGGGCGAGGTGCAGGCCCCGGCGGCGGGCGCCCGCGGCCGCTCGCGCACCCTGTGGCTGCTCGACGCGGCGGCGGCCTCGGAACTCCCGAGGAGCCTCTACCCGCCGGCGTCGGCCTGATCCCACGGTCGGGCACCGCTGCCTGACACCACTGCCCGATCCCGCGTTTCGATCCCGCGCCCGGAGGCCCGGTTCACCCCTCGGTGGACCGGGCCTCCGGCGTGGGTACGGCTTCCAGGAAGGGCGCGAGCAGATCGGGTACGGCCTCGGCGGCGAAGGTCAGGCCCTGGCTCTGCCCGGCGTCGCGGACCTCGTACGCCCCCGCACCCGCCGCCGTCGTGGCGGTCAGGGTCAGCACCCCGGCACGCCGTTGAAGGTACGACTGTCTGATCGTCCAGCCGATGACACCGGAGCGCTGGAGCACCACGGTGGCCCGCCGCAGCGTCCCCGAACGGGTCACCAGCCAGGCGCCGCCGACGCCGTGGCCGAGGGCCCGGTAGGCGTCGAGGGCGAACAGTACGGCGACCGGGACGCCGAGCAGGACACCGCCCGCCGCCACGTACAGCAGGACGGGGGTGAGGAGCACCCCGAGCAGGGCGAGGACGGCGGCCGGGACGAGGACGCCGCCCAGGGCCCGGCGCACCCTGCGGTCGCGGGCCGCCCGGGGGTGGGCGGCCAGGGGCATCCCGGTGGGCGGCACCGGTTCGCGCAGGACGTCGGCGGCGACCCGGTCCGCGACGGCCCGCTCCACCGGCGGCAGCAGGTTCTTCAGGTCGGCGTGCCGGTCGCCGTCGTCCTGTGCGAGGCCGGTGGCGACCGCGTCGACCCGGGCGGCGCCGAAGATCCGGGCGCCGAAAGGCTCGACCAGTTCGATCCCCCGCAGCCGTCGTTCCTCCAGGGAGACCGAGCGGGAGGTGAGCAGGCCCCGGGAGACCCGGAGGGTGCCGCCCGGCTCGCGCTCCAGGCGGTAGTTCCACCACATCTCGGCCCAGAGCCCGAGGGCGCCGACCGCGCCGACGGCGGTGGCGAGAAGGACCAGATCGACGATCATCCAGGTGAGGGAGACCTCCCGGAAGCGGTCCCCTATCCAGTCGATGACTTGCGCCTGGGCGCCGAACCACTCGCTGACCTGCATGACCGCGCCGATGGCCGCGCTGCCGAGGGCGGGGGCGAGGAAGGAGACGGGGGCGAAGCGGATCCAGCGCGGGTCGAGGACGGCGAGGGCGCCGTCCGGGTCGGGGGCCTCGGCGGGGGCGGTGGTGCGGGCGAGCAGCTCGCGCCGGAGCCGCTCGCCCTCGGCCCGGGTGACCAGGTCGAGTTCGAGGGTGGACTCGCCGCCGGTGTGCTCTCCGGTGCCGACGCGGACTTTGACGAGGCCGAAGAGGCGTTGGAGGAGGTTGGCGCTCAGATCGGCGCTGCGGACGCGGTCGCGGGCGAGCGAGCGGCGCTGGACGACGAGCAGCCCGGTGTGCAGCTCGACCCGCTCGGGGCCGACGCGGTAGCGGGTCCGCCGGAACCGGACCGTCTCGGCCACGAGGGTGACGCCGAGGACGAGCAGAAAGCCCCCGACGATCCAGGAGGCGGCCTGCCACCACGGCCGTGAGCCGGTGAACCCGAAGGCGAGCGGCAGACCGGCGCCTCCGAGCACCCCGGCGAAGAGGACACCCCGCACGAGGACGGTACGGGGGGCGAGGCGGAGCCAGCCGTCGACGGGGTCGAGCAGCTTGACGGGGTGCTCGGGGGTGGCGGGGGTGACGAGGTCGGCGGGGCCTTGCTGCGCGGCTCCGGCCCCGGACTCGGCTCCGGCTCCGGCTCCAGCCCAGGTCTCGGCCCCGGACTCGGCTTCCGCCCCGGCCCCGGCCCCAAGTCCCGGCCAGTCTCGGGACCGCGCCGGGTCCACGGTCACGTGGCGTCCCCAGGGGTGGCCCGGGTGAGCGCGGTCAGGTGCTCGGCGAGGGCGGCGGCCCGTTCGTGGTCGAGGCCGCCGATGCGGATCGCGCCTCGGGAGGAGGCGGTGGTGACGGTGACCGTGGCGAGCCGGAAGGCCTGTTCCAGCGGGCCCCGCGAGGTGTCGACGGTCTGGACGCGGGACATCGGGGCGATCCGCCACTCCTGCCAGAAGGCCCCCGTGCGGGCGTAGACGGCGTCCTCGGTGACCTCCCAGCGGTGCACCCGGAACCACCAGCCGGGGAAGAACGCGGCGCAGAGCAGTCCGGCCGCCGTCACGGCCCCGGCCGCCGTCAGCAGCCAGAACCGGGCGGGCCCGATCAGGGTGCCGAGGACGGCGAGGACCAGCGCCGGTACGACGGTGGCCGTCAGGATCCTGACCCGCCACCAGGGCACGGCCCGCTCGTCCACGGCGTTCCTCGGCGGCCTGAGCCGCACCGCGTTCTCCCCCCTCATCGTCGTTACCGTCCGCGCAGCGAGCGGTAGACGCCGACGAGCCCGGCGGTCGAGCTGTCGAGGTGTCCGCTGTCCTCGCCGTCGGTCAGGACCGGCTCGATCCGCTTGGCGAGGACCTTGCCCAGCTCGACGCCCCACTGGTCGAAGGAGTCGATGTTCCAGACGGCGCCCTGGACGAAGACCTTGTGCTCGTAGAGCGCGATGAGCTGGCCGAGGACGGCGGGGGTCAGCTCGTCGGCGAGGATCGTCGTCGTCGGGTGGTTGCCCTGGAAGGTCTTGTGCGGGACGAGTTCCTCGGGGACGCCCTCGGCCCGTACCTCCTCGGGGGTCTTGCCGAAGGCCAGCGCCTGTGTCTGGGCGAGGAAGTTGGCCATGAGCAGGTCGTGCTGGGCCACCAGACCGGGCGCCAGGTCGGCGACGGGCCGGGCGAAGCCGATGAAGTCGGCCGGGATGACCTTGGTGCCCTGGTGGATCAGCTGGTAGTAGGCGTGCTGTCCGTTGGTGCCGGGGGTGCCCCAGACGACGGGGCCGGTCTGCCAGTCGACCCGCTCGCCCTGACGGTCCACCGACTTGCCGTTGGACTCCATGTCGAGCTGCTGGAGGTAGGCGGTGAACTTGGACAGGTAGTGCGAGTACGGCAGGACCGCGTGGGACTGGGCGTCGAAGAACGCCCCGTACCAGACGCCGAGGAGGCCGAGCAGCAGCGGCGCGTTCTCCTCGGGCGGTGCGGTGCGGAAGTGCTCGTCGACGAGGTGGAAGCCGTCGAGCATCTCGCGGAAGCGGTCCGGCCCGATGGCGATCATCAGGGAGAGGCCGATGGCGGAGTCGTAGGAGTAGCGTCCGCCGACCCAGTCCCAGAACTCGAACATGTTCGCCGTGTCGATGCCGAACTCCTCGACCTTCTCGGCGTTGGTCGAGAGGGCCACGAAGTGCCGGGCGACGGCCTCCTGACCGGCGCCGAGGCCGGTGAGCAGCCAGTTCCTTGCGGAGGTGGCGTTGGTGATCGTCTCGATGGTGGTGAAGGTCTTCGAGGCGACGATGAAGAGGGTCTCGGCGGGGTCGAGGTCGCGGACCGCCTCGTGGAGGTCGGCGCCGTCCACGTTGGAGACGAAACGGAACGTCAGGTCCCGCCGGGTGAAGGAGCGCAGGACCTCGTAGGCCATCGCGGGACCGAGGTCGGAGCCGCCGATGCCGATGTTGACGACGTTCCTGATCGGCCGGCCGGTGTGGCCCGTCCACTCCCCCGCGCGGACCTTGTCGGCGAAGGCCCCCATCCGGTCGAGTACGGCGTGCACCCCGGGGACGACGTTCTCCCCGTCGGTCTCGACGACGGCGTCCCGGGGGGCGCGCAGCGCGGTGTGGAGGACCGCGCGGTCCTCGGTGGTGTTGATCTTCTCGCCGCGGAACATGGCCTCGCGCAGCTCGGCCACGCCGGTGGCGGTGGCGAGTTCCCGCAGCAGGGTCAGCGTCTCGTCGGTGACGAGGTGCTTGGAGTAGTCCAGATAGAGGTCTCCGACGCGCAGTGCGTAGCCGCTGCCACGCTCCGGGTCCGCGGCGAAGAGTTCGCGCAGATGGGTGTCGCCCAACTGCTCACGGTGCTTGCCGAGGGCCGCCCACTCGGGCAGCCGGTTGAGCCTGGTGCGGCCTTGGTCGTTCATCTCGGACATCGCCCATTTCTTCTCGTCCTGCTTGTCTGCCCCGCTGCGTCTCCCAACCTAATTGATCAGGGGTACGAGCGACGCGACGGTGAGCGCGAACAGCGCAGCCGCCAGGAGCGCGGGTGTGAGCGGTCCCCAGCCGGCGGCCACCGCGCCGCCGAGGACGGCCCCGAGCGGGGCGCCCGCGACGGCGAGGGTCCGGAAGGCCGCTGCGACGCGGCCGAGCATGCCCTCGGGGGCACGCTCCTGCATGAGGGTCGTCAGCTGGACGTTCCACACCGTTCCCATGCATCCGAACACCGCCATGGCTCCGATCGATACCGCCAGGACGGGCACCGTACCCATCAGAACCAGACAACCCGTCTGGACGGTCCCGGCGAGGAGGACGGCGCGGACCCGTCCGGTGCGCTCGGCGATCCGGCGGGCGAGGAAGCCGCCGATGACGCCGCCCGCGGCGAAGGCGGTGCCCATGGCCGCGTAGCCCGCGTTCCCCGCGTGGAGGCCGTCGGTGACCAGGACGACGAGGGTGGCGATCAGGGCGCCGACCCCCGTGTTGCAGAGGGCGGTGGCGATGCCGAGGCAGCGCAGTGTCCGGTCGTGGCGGAGCGCGGCGATGCCCTCGGCCATCTCGGCGCGCAGGGTGGACCCGGCGGGGCGGGGCGGCCGGTCGGGTGCCCCGGTGCGCAGGGAGGCGACGAGGAGTGCGGCGAGGAGGTAGGTGGCGGCGTCGGCCGCGTACGGCATGGCGGCTCCGGCGAGCAGCAGGACGGGGACCAGGGGGGTGGCGAGGAGTCCTCCGGCGAGCTGTTGACCGGTCATCAGGCGGGCGTTGGCCCCGGCGAGGGCCTCGGTGGGGACGAGGGTGGGGAGCAGGGCGGTGGCCGCGTTGTCGAAGAGGGTCTGGAGGGTGGTGAGGGTGAAGGCGAGGACGAGGAGGAGGGCGATGCCCGCGTGTCCGAGGGCGACGGCGAGGGCGAAGCCGGCGAGGAGTACGCCTCGGAGGAGGTCGACGGCCCACATGGCGCGCCGCTGGTCGACGCGGTCGGCGACGGCGCCGCCGAGGAGTCCGAAGAGGAGCCAGGGGAGGAAGCCGCAGGCGGTGACGGAGGCGATGAGGAGGGGGTCGTCGGTGAGGGAGGCGGCGAGCAGGGGCATCGCCCCGGCGCGCAGGGCGTCGCCGAGGCGGGAGACGACGGCGGCGGTCCAGAGGCGTCCGAATCCGCCGCGCCAAGGGGGCGCGGCGGTGCGGTCCTTGCCTGGTGTGGTGCTCAGTGGTGTCGCGGTCATGGTGCCCCCCTGTCTCCGGCCGGATCGGGCGGTCCCGTTCGCCGCCGATCCCGTTCGCCGCCCATCCGTTCGTCACCGACAGTAGGGGACGCCACTGACAGTGGCCGTGAGCAGGGAAGTCGGGGGCGCGGGCGGCGGGGGAAAGGCGAACGGGCCTGCCCGCGAACCGAGTTCGCGGGCAGGCCCGTTCTTCACACCGTCACACTGTCATCAGATCTCGCCGCGCAGTTTCGCCAGCGCCTCCGCGAGGATCGCCTCCCCGTCGGCGTCGCTGCGACGCTCGCGCACATAGGCGAGGTGGGTCTTGTACGGCTCCGTGCGCGGCGGGTCCGGCGGGTTGTCCCGGTCCTGACCTGCCGGGAAGCCGCAGCGCGGGCAGTCCCAGGTCTCCGGGACCTGTGCGTCGCTGGCGAAGCTCGGCTGGGTCTCATGCCCGTTCGAGCACCAGAAGGAGATGCGGAGGCGCGGCGCCGACTCGCCTCGCTCGGCCTCCCCCATCGGCCCCGCGCCGACCCGGCTTCCCCGGATCGCGTTGCCACTTGCCACGGTCGTAACTCCCTGCGTGATGGTGCTCGAAGATGCCCCAGTCTACGTAAGGCCCAACGCGCGTCCAGTGTTAGGAGTTACCCGTCCAGCTTCATCAGCAGGCCGAGTACCACAATGCAGGCGAACCAGAGCAGACCGACCACGACGGTGATCCGGTCCAGGTTGCGCTCGGCGACCGAGGAGCCGCCCACGGAGGACTGCATGCCGCCACCGAACATGTCGGAGAGGCCGCCACCCTTCCCCTTGTGCATCAGCACGAGCAGCATCAGCAGCGCGCTGAAGACGATCAGGGCGATCGAGAACCCCATAACCACGGCTGGACCAACTTCCTCGGACTCGTACGGACGGACTTGTACGGAGGGCTAATACGGACGGGGGCCGGGCACCTGCCCGACCCCCGCAAGGGTACGACGTAACTCCGCTACCGCATACTCACTGGTCGCGGAAGCGGACGATCTTGACGAACTCGTCGGCGTCCAGTGCCGCGCCGCCCACCAGGGCGCCGTCGACGTCCGGCTGCGCCATGATCGCGGCGACGTTGCCGGACTTGACCGAGCCGCCGTACTGGATGCGGACCTTGTCGGCCAGCTCCTGCGAGTACAGCTCGGCGAGGCGGCCGCGGATCGCGCCGCAGACCTCCTGCGCGTCCTCCGGGGTGGCGACCTCGCCGGTGCCGATGGCCCAGACGGGCTCGTAGGCGATCACGATGGACTCGGCCTGCTCGGCCGGGACATCCTTCAGACCGCCGTCGAGCTGGGCGAGGGTGTACTCGACCTGCTGTCCGGCCTTGCGGATGTCCAGACCCTCGCCGACGCAGAGGATCGGGGTCAGGCCGTGCTTGAACGCGGCCTTCACCTTGGCGTTGCAGATCTCGTCGTTCTCGGCGTGGTACTGGCGGCGCTCGGAGTGGCCGACGGCCACGTAGGAGCACTTCAGCTTGGACAGCATCAGGCCCGAGATCTCGCCGGTGTAGGCACCGGAGTCGTGGGCCGAGATGTCCTGGGCGCCGTACTTGATCTTGAGCTTGTCGCCGTCGACCAGGGTCTGCACGGAGCGCAGGTCGGTGAAGGGCGGCAGGACGGCGACCTCGACCGCGTCGTAGTCCTTGTCGGTCAGCGCGAAGGCGAGCTTCTGGGCGTGGGCGATGGCCTCAAGGTGGTTGAGGTTCATCTTCCAGTTGCCCGCCATCAGCGGGGTGCGCGTGCTCATAAGGGGGTCAGTCCTCCAGTGCGGCGAGGCCGGGAAGCGTCTTGCCCTCAAGGTATTCGAGGGAGGCGCCACCGCCGGTCGAAATGTGGCCGAATGCCTTTTCGTCGAAGCCCAGGATGCGGACGGCCGCGGCGGAGTCGCCGCCGCCGACCACGGTGAACGCCGGGGAGTCGACGAGCGCCTGGGCAACGGCCTTGGTGCCCTCGGCGTAGTCGGGGTGCTCGAAGACGCCCATCGGGCCGTTCCAGAAGACGGTGGCCGCGTCGGCGAGCTTCGAGGCGTAGAGCTTACGGCTCTCGGGGCCGTTGTCCAGGCCCATCCGGTCCGCCGGGATGGCGTCCACCGTGACGGTCTCCGGGTGGGCCGGGGCCTTGGTCTTCAGGTCCGGGAACCCGGGGGCGACCAGCACGTCGACGGGGAGCACGAACTCCACGCCGCGCTCCTTCGCGCGCCGCAGGTACTCCTGGACCGCCGGGATCTGGTCCTCCTGGAGCAGCGAGACGCCGACCTCGTGGCCCTGGGCCTTGAGGAAGGTGTACGCCATGCCGCCGCCGACAAGGATGCGGTCGGCCTTCTCCAGGAGGTGGTCGATCACGCCGAGCTTGTCGGAGACCTTGGCGCCGCCGAGCACGACCACGTACGGGCGGCTGACGTCGTCGGTGAGCTTGCGCAGGACGCCGACCTCGGTGGCGATCAGGTAGCCGGCGGCGTGCGGGAGGCGCGCCGGGAGGTCGAAGACCGAGGCATGCTTGCGGTGCACCGCGCCGAAGCCGTCGCCCACGTAGAGGTCGGCGAGGTCCGCGAGCCGGTCGGCGAAGGCGCCGCGCTCGGCGTCGTCCTTGGAGGTCTCGCCGGGGTTGAACCGCAGGTTCTCGATGACGGCGACACCACCGTCGGCGAGGCCCGCGACGGTGGCGGTGGCGGAGTCGCCGACCGTGTCCGTCGCGAAGGCGACCTCGGCACCGAGCAGTTCGCCCAGCCGGGCGGCGGCCGGGGCGAGGGAGAACGCCGGGTCCGGGGCGCCCTTGGGGCGGCCCAGGTGCGAGGCGACCACGACCCGGGCGCCCGCGTCGGCGAGTGCCTTGACCGTGGGCACGACGGCACGGATGCGGCCGTCGTCGGTGATGGTGGTGCCGTCGAGCGGCACGTTGAGGTCGGCGCGGACGAACACCCGCTTGCCGGAGACACCCTCGGCGAGAAGTTCGTCGATCGTCTTCATCTGTCACAGACTCCTTGGTACGCGGTGGAGCACACAAACAGGGCTCGCACAGCGCGGCGTTGCGCTGCCCGAGCCCTGCTCACATCGAAAGCCCGCCCTGATGCTTAGAGCTGGCCGCCGACGAAGACGGTGAGGTCGACGAGTCGGTTGGAGTAGCCCCACTCGTTGTCGTACCAACCCAGGATCTTCACCGTCTTGCCGTCCTGAACCATGGTCAGGGAGGCGTCGAAGGTGCAGGAAGCCGGGTCGCTCACGATGTCCGAGGACACGATGGGGTCCTCGGTGTAGAACAGGTAGCCCTTGAGGTCGCCGTCGTCGGCGGCCTTCTTGAACGCGGCGTTGACCTCGTCCTTGGTGACCTCGCGGTCGAGGGTCACGACCAGGTCGGTGGCGGAGCCGGTGGGGACCGGGACGCGCATGGCGATGCCGTCCAGCTTGCCCTTGAGCTGCGGGAGGACCAGGGCGGTGGCCTTGGCGGCACCGGTCGTGGTCGGGATGATGTTCTCCGCGGCGGCGCGGGCGCGGCGCAGGTCCTTGTGCGGGAAGTCCAGGATCCGCTGGTCGTTGGTGTACGCGTGAACCGTCGTCATCAGGCCCTTGACGATGCCGAAGTTCTCGTCGAGAACCTTGGCCATCGGGGCGACGCAGTTGGTGGTGCAGGACGCGTTGGAGATGACGTCGTGCTGCGCGGCGTCGTACTTCTCCTGGTTGACGCCCATGACGATGGTGATGTCCTCGTCGGTGGCCGGAGCCGAGATGAGGACCTTCTTGGCGCCGCCTGCGAGGTGCTTCGCGGCGTCGGCGCGCTTGGTGAAGATGCCGGTCGACTCGATGACGATGTCGACGCCCAGCTCGCCCCAGGGGATGTCCGCCGGGTCGCGCTCGGAGAGCACCTTGATGGTGTGGCCGTCCACCGTGATGGTGTCGGCGGTGTGGCTGACCTCTGCCTTGAGGCGGCCCAGGATGGTGTCGTACTTCAGCAGGTGGGCCGTGGTCGCGGTGTCGCCCAGGTCGTTGACGGCCACGATCTCGATGTCCGCACCCTGCTCAAGGAGCGCACGGAAGTAGTTCCGGCCAATGCGGCCAAACCCGTTGATGCCTACGCGGATCGTCACGAACCGATCTCCTCGTCAGGTACGCCGGTGTGCTCGACGCCGGCGAGATTTCTGTTTTTTGGGATGTCCCCGACCGCTTACGACCCTACCTCCCCCCGCGCCCGGGAGTGACATCGAGCGCATCCGTACGAGCCCGTGACGTGAGGGAAAAGGCGGGACGGCCCGTACCCGGCAACGGGTACGGGCCGTCCCGGGACCTTCGGCCCCACTACGTTCCGTCAGCGGCGGAGCACCGCGAGGGCACGGCCGACGAGTCGGGCCCGCTCGGTGGCGGCGGGCACGTGTTCGAGGCCGAAGCCGAGGAGGACGGTGTCGTCGGTGGTGACCGCCGCCTGGGAGTGGTAGAGGGCCCCGGAGCGCGCCCAGTCGGCGCCGTTGCCGGGGCTTCCGGCGGGCGGGCCCTGCACGTTCCAGGCACCGAGGGAGGTCTCGAAGCCCTCGCTCTCGACGGCGGATCCGGTGAAGAGGCGGGTGTCGTCGACGAAGACGCCCGTCCCTCCGGTGCCGGGGTCGGAGATGTACGAGACGGCCAGTTCGACCTTCCGGCCCGCCCAGGGGCTCAGGTCGACGGAGGCCTGGCGCCAGCCGTTGGAGGAGCCGGTGAAGGCGTTCCAGGAGCCGGTGGTGCCGGTGGCGGCGCAGCTGTCCCCGGCGACGGTGAGGTAGTGGGAGAGGAAGGGGTGGGCGCCGACGTAGAAGCCCTCTCCGCAGTCGGCGGGGGGCTCCGGGGAGGTGCCGCCGCGGGTGTCGGGCAGGGTGGTCCAGTCGTCGAGGCCGACGGTGTGGGCCTCGACGACGAGGTTGTCGTAGCCGGGCTCCGTGTCGTAGCTGACCTGGAAGTCCAGACGCGGGGCCGAGGCTGCCGGGACACCGGTGAGGTCGACGGTCCTGGCGAGCCGGGACCAGACGCCGTCCGCGTGCTTCAGGGCGGCGAAGGCCGTGCCCTCGGCGGGCTCGAAGGGGGTGCGGACGCCCGGGTAGTCACCGGCGGCGGCGCTGCTCGCGAACCGCGGGAAGTCCTTCGGCTTCAGGATGTCGGAGGTGACGGTGTAGGCGCCCGCGTCGTCCAGCGGGTCGCCGTCGGCCGCGCCGAGTGCGGCGCGGGTGCCCGCGAGGGCTCCGGCGCCCGCGAAGGCCGGCGGGTTCTTCAGCCCGGACCGCTGGTACGCGCCCAGGTAGTACTGGGCGAAGTCGTCGGACTCGGCGAGGCCGATCCGGGTGAGTCCGCCGCTCTTCTCCCCGGCGTCGAGCAGCTTGCCGCCTTCGTTGAGGTAGGCGCGGACGGCGAGCTGGGCAGCCCCGGAGGGCGCCTCGGCGCCGGTGTACCAGACGACGGTACGGAAGTGGGAGAGCACGCCGAGCGCGTCCGGGGCGCCCTGGGTGGCGACGTCCCAGACGGCGGCCGCGCGCCCGTTGTCGGCGAGGGCCCTCACATAGGCGCCGGTGTGCCGGGCGGCGGTGGTGCCGCCCTCCTCGGCGAGGACGAGGACGTCGCCCCGGGGCCGCTGGGCCACCCGGTAGGTGAAGGGGACGGAGGAGGTGGCCCGGCCCTCGCGGGTGCGGGCGGTGAACCGGACCTCGACGGAGTCGCCGGGGCGGGCGCCCTCGACGGCGGCGCGGTACTCGTCGAAGTAGAGGTTGTCCTCGCCGCCGTAGGTCTCGCCGCCCCGCCAGGCGGCCAGCCGCTCACTGTGGGCGCGTCCGCCGTTGATCCGGTACGTCAGGGTCTTGTCGCGCAGCGACTTGCGCGCGGTGACCGCGACTTCCTGGTCCTCGCCCCGGGCGTAGGAGGTGGCGAAGGTCTTCGGGGTGAAGTCGGGGGCGTCGATGCCGACCGGGGAGACGGGCCGGTCGGGGTGGGCGGAGGTCTCGGCGACGGCAAGGGCGAAGGGGATGTTCTTGGCGAACTCGGCCTGGATCAGCTTCTCGTCGTCCGGGAAGGTGAAGACGGAGGCGCAGTCGGCCGGGTCCCAGGCGTCGTCGGGGTCGACCCGGGAGGCGGTGGCGCAGGTCGACATCTCCGGGGTGAACATCTGCATCCCGTTGACGTTGGCGGCGTGTCCGTCCGCCTCGCCGTTGGTGATGTACAGCTCGGAGGAGACCTGCGGCCGGTAGCCGGGGACGGCCGAGTTCCGCGGGGTCCCGGCGAGGGCCTTCAGGGCCACGTCGTCGGGGGTGTCGGTGGCGATCTGCCAGCCCACGCCGTAGAGCAGGAGCTGGGCGGCCGAGTGGTAGTTGACGCCGTACGCGAAGCCGACGCGTTTCTGGAAGGCGTCGAGGGCCTTGGTCTCGGGCTCCGACATGGGGCCCTTGCCGCGGAAGGTCTCGTCGGCCGGGTCGGGGGACGAGCCCTCGTTGTCGTAGCCCCACTTGTAGGCGAAGTTGCGGTTGAGGTCGACGCCGTCGCCGGCCGTGATCCGCCCGTCGCCGTCGTTGTCGCGGAGGTTCTTGCGCCATTGGCGGTGGGCGGGGTCGGCGTGCGTGTAGTCGTAGCCGTCCGGGTTGGCGGAGAGCACGAACCACAGCTCGGTGGAGTCGACGATCCGGGTGATCCGCTCGTCCTTGCCGTAGCCGTCGAGGTAGTAGTGGAGCAGCCGCCGGGTCATCTCGGGGGTGATCCACTCGCGGGCGTGCTGGTTGGACATGTACAGCGTGGCGGGCTTCGAGCCGTCCTCGGTGCGCCGCGCGCCCTTGGTGAGTTTGAGGGCGAGGATGTCCTGGCCCTTGAGGGTCTTGCCGATCGAGACGACCTTGGTGAGGCCGGGGTTGGCCCGCGCCGTGTCCAGGATCTCCTGCTTGAGCCCGTGCGGTCCCCCGTACGGGCGGAAGACGCCGTCCCCGGCGGCGGCCACCCGCTTCTCCGCCTGCGCGGACAGCCGGTGCTCGGCGAGCGTGACGCCTTCGCCCCGCAGCTGTCCCGCCTGCCGGTCGGTGAGGACGAGTTCGACCGTGGCGGAGCCCTTGGCGGGCACCTGCTCGGTCAGTTCCCGGGCGTCGGCTCCGGCCTTTAGAAGCAGGGGTACCTGCTCCGAGGAGACCTGGGCGCGCCATACGGAGAGGGCGTCGCCCCCGTCCCGGTCGTTCGGCTGCGCTCCGGCGACGGGTGCCGCCGCCACGCCGGCGATCAGCAGTGAAGCCGCGGCGAGGATCGATCCCGCTCTGCGTCTCATGAGCCCCCCTTGCTGTTGTCTGCCTCGAAGGTGCACGGACGCCAGGCTCTTGGGCACCTCCGGGCGTGTCAAGAGTGCCGCGCGGGGGCCGGGACGGAAACCGCCGGTGCCTCAGAAAGGCACCGGCGGAGGGGAGTTGAGCGTTCCGTACGACTAGGCCGATCGGGGACCCGGCGCTCCCACCCGGCCTCGCCGTACGGGCTCCCGGCTGACACTCCGTAACTGGCAACTCCGTGACTGACAACTCCGTGGCCGGTACTCCGTACGGCTCAGCCGACGGGGATTCCCGTGGGCGGTTCCGTACGGGTCAGCTCCGACCAGGTCTCCCGGTGGGGCGGTCCCGTACGGCTCGACTCCGACTAGGACCTCCCGGTGGGGCGGTCCCGTACGGCTCAGCCGACCAGGACCTCCCGGCAGGAGGTTCGGTACGGCTCAGCCGACCAGGATTCCCGGCGGGCGGTCCCGTACAGCTCAGCCGACCAGGGCTCCCGGCGGGCGGTCCCGTACAGCTCAGCCGACCAGGCTGTCGTCCAGTTCCTCGGTGAGGTTGGATTCGGTCCCGGGGATGCCCAGGTCCTGCGCTCGCTTGTCGGCCATCGCGAGCAGTCGGCGGATACGGCCGGCCACCGCGTCCTTGGTCAGCGGCGGGTCCGCGAGCGCGCCCAGCTCTTCGAGGGAGGCCTGCTTGTGCTCCATGCGGAGCCGGCCGGCCGCCGCGAGGTGCTCGGGCACCTCCTCGCCGAGGATCTCCAGGGCGCGCTGCACCCGGGCCCCGGCCGCCACGGCGGCACGGGCCGAACGGCGCAGGTTGGCGTCGTCGAAGTTGGCCAGGCGGTTGGCGGTGGCGCGGACCTCGCGCCGCATCCGCCGCTCCTCCCAGGCCAGCACCGACTCGTGGGCGCCGAGCCGGGTCAGCAGGGCGCCGATCGCGTCGCCGTCGCGGACGACGACCCGGTCCACGCCCCGGACCTCGCGGGCCTTCGCCGCGATGGAGAGCCGACGGGCCGCGCCGACCAGGGCGAGGGCGGCCTCCGGGCCGGGGCAGGTGACCTCCAGGGAGGAGGAGCGGCCGGGCTCGGTGAGCGAGCCGTGGGCGAGGAAGGCACCCCGCCAGGCCGCCTCCGCGTCACAGGTGGCGCCGGAGACCACCTGCGGGGGAAGCCCCCGGATGGGCCGGCCCCGGCCGTCGACCAGGCCCGTCTGCCGGGCGAGCTGATCGCCGCCCGCCACCACCCGCACCACGAAGCGCGAGCCTCGCCGCAGCCCGCCGGGGGCCATCACGATCAGCTCCGAGCTGTGCCCGAAGATCTCCAGGATGTCCCGCTTGAGGCGGCGGGCCGCCATCGCGGTGTCGAGTTCCGCCTCGATCACGATGCGGCCGCTCACCAGGTGCAGCCCGCCCGCGAACCGCAGGATCGACGAGACCTCTGCCTTCCTACAGCAGGTCCGGGTGACGGGGAGCCGGGAGATCTCGTCCTTCACCGCTGCCGTCATCGCCATGGGCCGATCCTTCCATGCATCCGAAAAATACGGTCGTACGCGGCGGCCAACAGCTCCGGGTCGTGCTTCGCGGAGCCGTCGGGCCCGGCCACCGGCGCCAGCTCGACCGCGGCGCCGAGCCGCTTGGCGGCATCGGCGAGGGAGTCGCGGTCGGGCACGGCGGCCTCGTCGGCGAGCACCACGTCCAGAGCGAGTTTAGGTGCGTGTCGTCCCAAAACCTCCAAATGACGCTGCGGGGAGAAACCATCGGTTTCCCCGGGCTGCGGCGCGAGGTTCAACGAGAGGACCTTCCGGGCCTTCGTCTCGGCCAGGGCGTCGATCAGTTCGGGGACGAGCAGATGCGGGATCACCGAGGAGAACCAGGAGCCGGGACCGAGCACCACCCAGTCGGCATCGAGGACCGCCTCGACCGCCTCGGGCGCGGCGGGCGGGTCGTTCGGCACGAGGTGCACGGACTGCACCTCGCCGGGGGTGAGCGCCACCGTCGCCTGGCCGCGCACGGTGTCCACATGCTCAGGGCGCGTCGGGTCGTGGCCCTTGACCAGGGCCTGGAGCTCCAGGGGCACGGCGGACATGGGCAGCACCCGGCCCTGGGCGCCGAGCAGCCGGCCCACCAGGTCGAGGGCCTGCACGGGGTCGCCGAGCTGTTCCCAGAGGGCGACGATCAGCAGGTTGCCGACGGCGTGCCCGTTGATCTCGCCCTTGGACTGGAAGCGGTGCTGGATGACCCGGGCCCAGGTCTGGCCCCAGTCGTCGTCGCCGCAGAGCGCGGCGAGCGCCTTGCGGAGGTCGCCCGGGGGCAGGACGCCCAGCTCCTCGCGGAGCCGGCCGCTGGAGCCGCCGTCGTCGGCGACGGTGACGACGGCGGTGAGGTCGCCGGTGATCCGGCGGAGGGCGGCGAGGGAGGCCGAGAGGCCCATGCCGCCGCCCAGGGCGACCACCTTCGGCTGGGCGCCGCGTCTGCGGAGCGCGCGCCGCACCGTGAGGGTGGAGCCGCGCCGACGGTTCGGCTTCACTCGCGCCCCATGTCCCGGTGCACGACGACGGTCTCGACCCCTTCGGAGGCGAGGCGGGCGGCGAGGCGCTCGGCGGTGGCCACCGAGCGGTGCTTGCCGCCGGTGCAGCCCACGGCGATGGTCACGTACCGCTTGCCCTCGCGGCGGTAGCCCGCGGCGATCAGCTGGAGCAGCTCGGTGTAGCGGTCGAGGAACTCCTTGGCGCCGGGCTGGTTGTAGACGTAGTTCGACACCTCCTCGTTGAGACCGGTGAAGGGGCGCAGCTCGGGGACCCAGTGCGGGTTGGGCAGGAAGCGCATGTCGACGACGAGGTCGGCGTCGACGGGCAGGCCGTACTTGAAGCCGAAGGACATGACGGTGGCCCGCAGCTCGGGCTCCTCGTCGCCGGCGAACTGGGCGTCCATCTTGGCGCGCAGTTCGTGGACGTTGAGGCTGGAGGTGTCGATGACCAGGTCGGCGTCGCCGCGCAGTTCGCGCAGCAGGTCGCGCTCGGCGGCGATGCCGTCGGTGATGCGGCCGTCGCCCTGGAGCGGGTGGGGCCTGCGGACCGACTCGAAGCGCCGGACCAGGGCGTCGTCGGACGACTCCAGGAAGACGATCCGGCGGGTGACCTGCTTGGAGTCGAGGTCGGCGAGGGATTCGCGGAGGTTGTCGAAGAACTGCCGGCCGCGGACGTCGACGACGACGGCGATTCTGGCGACGTTGCCCTGGGAGCGGGCGCCCAGCTCCACCATGGTGGGGATCAGGGCGGGCGGCAGGTTGTCCACGACGAACCAGCCGAGGTCCTCCAGGCACTTCGCCGCGGTGGACCGGCCCGCTCCGGACATGCCGGAGATGATCACCAGCTCGGGAATGGCCGCCTCGGCGCCGTTGTCGCCGGGGGTCTCCTTCGTGCCCGTACTCACGTGTCCTGCTCCGTCTTCTCGGTCGTGCTCGTCGTGCGGGTGGCGCGTGTTCCGTTCGTGCGCGCTCATGCGCTGCCGTCCCCGTCGTCTTCCATGATCTCTCCTGTCGCCGTGTTCACGGCGGGTGCCGCGGGGGCCGTCCGGGCGAGGGCCACGACGACCGCCTCCGCGGTCTTCCGGCCCATGCCGGGGACTTCGCAGATCTGATCGATTGTCGCCTGCCTGAGCCGTTTCACCGAGCCGAAATGCTTGATCAAAGCTTGCTTCCGGGTCTCGCCGAGGCCGGGGACGCCGTCCAGGGGGCTGCTCCGGATGCGTTTGGTCCGCTTGGACCGCTGGTAGCGGATGGCGAAGTCGTGCGCCGTGTCGCGGACCCGCTGGAGAAGGTACAGGCCCTCGCTGGAACGGGGCAGCACCACGGGGTCGTCCTCGCCGGGCAGCCAGACCTCTTCCAGGCGTTTGGCGAGCCCGCAGACGGCGATGTCGTCGATGCCCAGCTCGTCGAGGGCCCGCCGGGCGGCGGCGACCTGCGGCTGTCCGCCGTCGACGACGACGAGCTGCGGGGGGTACGCGAAGCGCTTGGGACGCCCGCCGTCGTCCGGGTCCCCGGGCGCGCCGTCGAGGGCCTCGGCGGCGGTGTCCAGGGCCGTGGCGGCGCCTTCGGGAGGCGTGGCGGCGGGAGGCGTGGCGACGGCGTCGAGGGCCGTGGCGGTGCCTTCCAGGTCCCCGGGGGCGCCGCCCTCGACGGGTCCGGTCACGGCGGCCGGGCCCCACTCCCCCGTCTTCTCCTTCTCCGCGAGGTAGCGGCGGAAGCGGCGGCCGATCACCTCGTGCATGGACCGGACGTCGTCCTGGCCCTCGAAGCCCTTGATCTGGAAGCGGCGGTACTCGCTCTTGCGGGGCAGCCCGTCCTCGAAGACCACCATGGAGGCGACGACGTCCTCGCCCTGGAGGTGCGAGATGTCGAAGCACTCGATCCGCAGCGGCGCCGAGTCCAGGTCCAGGGCCTCGGCGATCTCCTCCAGGGCCCGGGAGCGGGTCGTCAGATCGCTGGCGCGCTTCGTCTTGTGCAGGACGAGGGCCTGCTGGGCGTTGCGCGCGACGGTCTCCATCAGGTCCTTCTTGTCGCCGCGCTGCGGGACGCGCAGCGAGACCTGGGACCCTCGGCGGCCGGAGAGCCAGGCGGTGACGGACTCCGCGTCCTCGGGGAGCGTGGGGACCAGGACCTCCTTGGGGACCGTGTCGCCGCTCTCCTCGCCGTACAGCTGCTGGAGCGCGTGCTCGACGAGTCCCGCGGTGTCGACGGCCTCGACCTTGTCGGTGACCCAGCCGCGCTGGCCCCGGACGCGTCCGCCGCGCACGTGGAAGATCTGCACCGCGGCCTCCAGCTCGTCCTCGGCGAGGGCGATCAGATCGGCGTCGGTGGCATCGGCGAGGACCACCGCGCTCTTCTCCATGGCGCGGCGCAGGGCCCCTATGTCGTCGCGGAGCCGGGCCGCCTTCTCGTACTCCATGTCCTCGGCCGCCAGCATCATCCGCTTCTCCAGCCGCCGGATGTACGTGCCGGTACGGCCGGCCATGAAGTCGCTGAACTCCTCGGCCAGTTCGCGGTGCTCCTCGGGGGTGACCCGGCCGACGCAGGGCGCCGAGCACTTGCCGATGTAGCCGAGGAGGCAGGGGCGCCCGGCCGAGGCCGCGTTCCGGAAGACGCCCGCCGAGCAGGTGCGGACGGGGAAGACCCGCAGCATCAGGTCGACGGTCTCGCGGATCGCCCACGCGTGCGCGTACGGCCCGAAGTAGCGCACGCCCTTCTTCTTGTGGCCGCGCATGACCTGGACGCGCGGGAACTCCTCGTTCATCGTCACCGCGAGGTACGGATAGCTCTTGTCGTCCCGGTACTTGACGTTGAACCGGGGGTCGTACTCCTTGATCCAGGAGTACTCCAGCTGGAGCGCCTCGACCTCCGTCGACACGACGGTCCACTCCACGGAGGCGGCCGTGGTCACCATCGTGGCCGTGCGCGGGTGCAGGCTCGTGAGCGGCTGGAAGTAGTTCGCCAGCCGCTGGCGCAGTGACTTCGCCTTGCCGACGTAGATCACCCGGCGGTGCTCGTCACGGAACTTGTAGACCCCCGGGGAGTCGGGGATCTGACCCGGCTTGGGGCGGTAGCTGGAGGGGTCTGCCATGTTCCCCACCCTACTGGCGGGCACCGACAGTCCGGCCTCGCGCACCGGTCACGGGGCGGGCCGCGTCAAGGGCCGGTCGGGGACACGGGCGAGGGCCGATCCGGGGCGGGTCGGGAGGACCGATCCGAGGCCGGTCGGGAGGGCCCGGAGGGGGAATCCTCCGTTGTCCCCTTCCGGTCGGCACGTACGCGCGCGGGTTCGGCTCCGCGGGCGGGCCGTACGGCCTCCAGGTGCCCCGTTCGACGGGGCGGCGTTCCCGGCGCGCTGCCAGAGGCTTCGGCCGGGCCTCGGCGGGCGCGCCCCGCACCGGTCACCGGCGGCCTCCGCCGGGCCCCGTACACCGCAACGGCCCACCTCGCCGGGCAGTCCGTACGCCCGGGGGTCCTGGGCGTGGAAGGGGGGACTGGCGGTAGGGGTGGGCCGGGAGTGGTCGTACGGGTCAGGCCTTGGGGGTGGCCTCTGAGGCGGCCTTGGGGTCGGCCTTGGGACCCGCTATCAGCCTGCCGTTCTCGACGCGGACCGGGACCTCGGGGAGCGGGACGGTGGCCGGGCCGCGCAGGGCCTTGCCGGTCGTCGTGTCGAAGCGGCTGCCGTGGCAGGGGCAGTTCCCCTCGTTCGCCTCGACCTTGTCGAGGACGCAGCCCGCGTGGGTGCACTGGGCGCTGAAGGCCTTGTACTGGCCCTTGGCGGGGCAGCTCACGACGAGGCGCTGCTCCCGGTAGAGCTTGGCCCCGCCGACCGGGACCTCGTCGGGGTTGCCGAGGTCGACCGGGGCGGTCGGGGTGGGCACCCCGGCGTGGCCGAGCTTGGAGTCGGTGGAGCAGGCGGCGACGCCCAGCCCGGCGGCCCCGGCGAGGGCGGCGCCTTTCAGAACGGTGCGGCGGCTGGACTGGCCGGACATGTGCGCTCCACGGTGAGATCGGGGACAAGCACCCAGAGGGTGACCGAACCGACGATACCGGCGAGTCTCCCGCCCCCGACGCCGGGGCCTGTCCCCCGTACGGCCCGATGCCGAGGTCTTGGCCTGCACGGACGCCACACCGTGCGGGCCGGGACCGGCCCCGGCCCGCACGGGGGCGTGGCTTCGTCGCCCGGGGTGTGAGAGGAGAGACACAGCCGGGCGCGTGGCCGGAACCCGAGGCACGCCCTCGGGCTCCGGCCCGCCGCCTCAGGCCTTGCGGGCTCTCGGCGTCGTCTTCTTCGCCGCCGTCTTGCCCGCGGCGGTCTTCTTCGTCGCGGCGGCCTTCGACGTCGTGGCCTTCGTGGCGGTGGCGGCCTTCTTCGAGGGAGCCTTGGCGGAGGCCTTGACGGGGGCCTTCTTCGCCGCCGTCTTCTTCGCCGCCGTCTTCCTCGTCCCGCGTGCGGCGGGCGCCGCGTCGCTGACGCGGTCCGCGCCCAGGATCTCGCGGAGGAACTTGCCGGTGTGGCTGGCCGGGACCGAGGCGACCTCCTCCGGTGTGCCCTCGGCGACCACGACACCGCCGCCGCTGCCGCCCTCGGGGCCCATGTCGATGAGCCAGTCGGCGGTCTTGATGACGTCCAGGTTGTGCTCGATGACGATCACCGAGTTGCCCTTGTCGACCAGACCGGAGAGGACCTTGATCAGCTTCGAGATGTCCTCGAAGTGGAGACCGGTGGTCGGCTCGTCCAGGACGTAGACCGTGCGGCCGGTGGAGCGCTTCTGAAGCTCGGAGGCGAGCTTGACGCGCTGGGCCTCGCCGCCGGAGAGCGTGGGCGCCGACTGGCCGAGCCGGACGTATCCGAGGCCGACCTCGTGGAGCGTGCGCAGGTGGCGCGCGATGGTCGGGACGGCCTCGAAGAAGTCGAGGGCCTCCTCGATCGGCATGTCGAGGACTTCGGCGATGGACTTGCCCTTGTAGTGGACCTCCAGGGTCTCCCGGTTGTACCGGTCGCCGTGGCAGACCTCGCACGGGACGTAGACGTCCGGGAGGAAGTTCATCTCGATCTTGATCGTGCCGTCGCCGGAGCAGTTCTCGCACCGGCCGCCCTTCACGTTGAAGGAGAACCGGCCGGGCAGATAGCCCCTGACCTTGGCCTCCATCGTCTCGGCGAAGAGCCTGCGGACGTGGTCGAAGACGCCGGTGTAGGTCGCCGGGTTCGACCGGGGGGTGCGGCCGATCGGCGACTGGTCGACGTGCACGACCTTGTCGACGAGATCGTCGCCGTCCACCCGGGTGTGCCGGCCGGGCACCGACTTGGCGCCGTTCAGCTCGCGCGCCAGGTGGGTGTAGAGGATGTCGTTGACCAGGGTCGACTTGCCGGATCCGGAGACGCCGGTGACGGCGGTGAGGACGCCCAGCGGGAAGGAGACGTCGATGTCCCGCAGGTTGTTCTCGCGGGCCCCGTGCACGGTGAGCGCCCGCTCGGGGTCGATCGGGCGGCGGATCTCGGGCGTGGGGATGGACCGGCGACCGGAGAGGTACTGGCCCGTCATGGACTCCTCGTTGGCGAGGAGTTCCTTCAGGGAACCGGAGTGGACGACCTTGCCGCCGTGCTCGCCCGCGCCGGGGCCGATGTCGACGACCCAGTCGGCGACCTTGATGGTGTCCTCGTCGTGCTCGACGACGATGAGCGTGTTGCCCATGTCCCTGAGCCGGACCAGGGTCTCGATGAGCCGGTGGTTGTCGCGCTGGTGGAGGCCGATGGACGGCTCGTCGAGCACGTAGAGCACGCCGACCAGACCGGAGCCGATCTGGGTGGCGAGCCGGATGCGCTGGGCCTCGCCGCCGGAGAGGGTGCCGGCGGCGCGGTTGAGCGAGAGGTAGTCGAGGCCGACGTCGACGAGGAAGCGCAGCCGCTCGTTGACCTCCTTGAGGACCCGCTCGGCGATCTTCTTGTCACGGGCGTTGAGCGTGAGCCGGGAGAGGAACTCGGCGCAGTCGCTGATGGACATCGCGGAGACCTCGGCGATGGACCGGTCCATGACCGTGACCGCGAGGACGATCGGCTTGAGGCGGGTGCCCTCGCAGGTGGGGCAGGGCACCTCGCGCATGTAGCCCTCGAAGCGCTCGCGGCTGGAGTCGCTCTCCGCCTCGCTGTGCCGCCGCTTGACGAAGGAGACGGCGCCTTCGAAGGCGGGGGTCGTGTACGCCCGCTCCCTGCCGTACCGGTTGCGGTAGCGCACCTCGACCTGGGTCTTGTGGCCGTACATCAGGGCCTTCTTGGCGCGCTGCGGCAGTCCCACGTACGGGATGTCCGTGCGGAAGCCGAGGGCCTGGGAGAGTCCGCCGATGAGCCGGCCGAAGTACTCCTTGGTGTGGCCGTGCGACCAGGGGTGGATGGCGCCCTCGTCGAGCGACTTCTCCTCGTCGGGGACGACCAGCTCGGGGTCGACCTCCATGCGGGTGCCGATGCCGGTGCAGTCGGGGCAGGCGCCGAAGGGCGAGTTGAAGGAGAAGGAGCGCGGTTCCAGCTCCTCGAAGGACAGATCGTCGTACGGGCAGTAGAGGTGCTCCGAGTACATCCGCTCGCGCTCGGGGTCGTCCTCGGGGAGGTCGACGAAGTCGAGCACGACCATGCCGCCGGAGAGGCCGAGGGCGGTCTCGACGGAGTCGGTGAGGCGGCGCTTGGCGCTGTCCTTCACGGTGAGGCGGTCGACGACTACCTCGATCGTGTGCTTTTCCTGCTTCTTCAGCGTCGGCGGCTCGCTCAGCTGTACGGTCTCGCCGTCGACGCGGGCGCGGCTGTAGCCCTTGGTCTGGAGGTCGGCGAAGAGGTCGACGAACTCGCCCTTGCGCTCGCGCACCAGCGGGGAGAGCACCTGGAAGCGGCTGCCCTCGGGAAGCTCAAGGACCTTGTCGACGATGGCCTGCGGCGACTGGCGGGAGATCGGGCGGCGGCACTCGGGACAGTGCGGCTTGCCGATGCGGGCGAAGAGGAGCCGGAGGTAGTCGTAGACCTCGGTGATCGTGCCGACCGTCGACCGCGGGTTGCGGGAGGTCGACTTCTGGTCGATGGAGACTGCGGGCGACAGACCTTCGATGAAGTCGACGTCCGGCTTGTCCATCTGGCCGAGGAACTGACGGGCGTAGGAGGAGAGCGACTCGACGTAGCGGCGCTGCCCCTCGGCGAAAATCGTGTCGAACGCGAGGGAGGACTTGCCCGATCCCGAGAGCCCGGTGAAGACGATCAGGGAGTCACGCGGGAGGTCGAGCGAGACGTTCTTGAGGTTGTGCTCACGAGCGCCACGGACGATGAGACGGTCGGCCACGCCGGTCCGCACCTTTCTTCAGAGAGCGGATGTGCCACTTGACCCAACACTTCAAGGATGCCGGATGCTTCCCTGGAGCCTATAGCACGTACATTCGATTTCCGGCGTTCTGGAGACCTCTTCACCCGAACGAGTGGTGGCACCCCGATGGCACTAGGGTCGGCGCCATGATCGACCACGAACGCGACCTCACCCATGTCCACGAGGCGACCGAGAAGCTGCTGGCAGCGGCCGCCTCCCTTGACAACGCCGCTGTGGCCGAGCCGTCACGGCTGCCCGGCTGGACCCGCGGCCATGTGCTCACCCACGTCGCCCGCAACGCCGACGCCCTGGTGAACGTCCTCCAGGGGCTTCCCATGTACGCCGACGCGGCGAGCCGCGAGGACGACATCGAAGCGGGTGCGGGCCGGCCGCTGGACGCCCAGCTCGCCGACCTGCGCGCGACCACGGAGCGCCTGCGCGCCGTCACCGCCGAGCCCGCCGACTGGAGCCGCACCGTCGAGATGCGCAACGGCGTCCGCGACAGTGCCTCCCGGATCCCCTTCCGCCGCTGGGTGGAGGTCGACCTGCACCACGTCGACCTGGGCGTCGGCTACGAGCTGGAAGACCTCCCCGAGGAGTTCGTCACCCGCGAGATCGCCTTCCTCGCCCAGCGCTTCACCGGCCTGGAGAGCGTCCCCGCGACCACCCTGCGCTCCGCCGACGGCGGCAGCTGGACGACCGGCGGCGCCACCGGCGGCGTCGTCGTCACGGGCCCCGCCACCGAGCTGGTCGGCTGGCTCGCGGGGCGGCGCGACGGCGCGGCCCTGACGGCCGAGGGCGGGCCGCTGCCGACCCTCCCGGCACTGTAGAGCCACCGGGGCTCTCCCCGGCCCGCTGTCGGTGGGCGGGGCTAGTCTGAGCCCATGACGTACAGCGGAGTGGTGAAGGTCGGCGGACCTGCGGACGTGCACGAACTGACGGATCTGATGATCTCGAAGGTCGCGGTCGGCCCGATGGAGAACAACGCGTACCTGCTGCGCTGCCGGGCCACCGGCGAGCAGCTGCTCATCGACGCCGCCAACGACGCGGACACACTCCTCACCCTCATCGGTGACGACGGCGTCAGGGCCGTCGTCACCACCCACCGGCACGGCGACCACTGGCAGGCGCTCGCCGAGGTCGTCGCGGCCACCGGCGCGGTGACGTACGCGGGCGCGTACGACGCCGAGGGCATCCCGGTCGCGACCGACGTGCCCGTCGAGGACGGCGACACGATCCGGGTGGGGCGCGTGGAGCTGACCGCGCGCCGCCTGGTCGGGCACACGCCCGGCTCGATCGCCCTGGTCTACGACGACCCGCACGGCCACCCCCACCTCTTCACCGGCGACTGCCTGTTCCCCGGCGGAGTCGGCAACACCCGGCAGGACCCGGCGGCCTTCGCCAGTCTGATCGACGACGTGGAGACCAAGCTCTTCGCGGTCCTCCCCGACGAGACCTGGGTCTACCCGGGCCACGGCAAGGACACCACGCTCGGTGACGAGCGCCCGTCCCTCCCGCAGTGGCGCGAGCGCGGCTGGTAGACCTCCGGGAGCCGGGGCGGCCGATGAGGAAGCCTCCGCGCGCCGTCGCGCCTCGGGGAGCAGGCACCCGGTGAACCTCTCAAGAGACCGGTGGACCTCCAGGAACCGGTGTGTCCCGGAAGCCGATGCGTCTCCGGGAGCCGGGGAGCCGGGAGCGTGCGGTTCCAGCCGCCGCGCGCTCCCGCACGCCCCCGTAACCCGGGCGACCGCCGGGTAGTTGGCGCGATATGCGCCCCAGTCACTCCCCGTCGCACTCCGCGCCGCCCCCGCTCCCCTCGCCACCCCCGGCTCCGCCCTCGGCCCCCTCCATGGGACGGCTCGCCGCCGCCTCGCTCGTCGGCACCGCCATCGAGTTCTTCGACTTCTTCGTCTACGGGACCGCCGCCGCCCTCGTCCTCGGGCCGCTCTTCTTCCCGAGCTTCTCCCCGCTGGCCGGGACCCTCGCCGCCTTCGGCACCTTCGCCGTGGGCTTCGTCGCCCGCCCGCTCGGCTCGGCCCTCTTCGGACACGTCGGCGACCGCTACGGCAGGCGCCCGGTCCTCCTCGTCTCGCTGCTCGTGACCGGCTGCTCCACCGTCGCCGTCGGCTGCGTCCCCTCGTACGCCACGATCGGCGTCGCCGCCCCCGTGCTCCTGATCCTGCTCCGCTTCCTCCAGGGACTCGGCCTCGGCGGGGAGTGGGGCGGGGCCGTCCTGCTGACCGCCGAACACGCCCCCGCGCACCGGCGCGCGCTGTGGTCGAGCTTCCCCCAGATCGGCCCGGCGATCGGCTTCCTGCTCGCCAACGGCGTGATGCTGGCGCTCTCCGCCGGACTGAGCGACGCCGAGTTCCGCTCCTGGGGCTGGCGGGTGCCGTTCTGGGCCGCCGGGCTGCTCGCGGCGGCCGGGCTGCTGCTGCGGTCCTCGCTGACGGAGACCCCGCAGTTCGAGGAGTTGTCCGCGTCCGGACGGCGCTCGGGCGCCCCGCTGACCGAGGTCGCCCGCGACCACTGGCGGCTCGTCCTGCTGACCGCCGGAGCCCTCGCGGTCGGATACGCCGTCTTCTACACGGTCTCCACCTGGTCCCTGACGTACGGCACCGAGCGGCTCGGGGTGAGCCGCACGGTGATGCTGACCTGTGTGATGGCGGCGGTGGCGGTCAAGGGGGCGCTCACCCCCTTCGTGGCGCTCCTCGCGGACCGCTGGGGCCGTCGGCCGCTCTGTCTGGCGGGGTGCGCGGCCTCGGCCCTGTGGATGTTCCCGATGGTGGCCCTGCTGTACACGGCCCGGCCGCCGCTGATGTTCCTCGGCTTCCTGGGCTCGCTGCTCGCCTTCATCACGATGTTCGCGGTGGTGTCCGCGTATCTGCCGGAGCTGTACGAGCCCCGGGTGCGCTGTACGGGTGCCGCCGTCGGCTACAACCTCGCGGGCGTCCTGGGCGGCGCCCTCACTCCCCTCGTCGCCACGACCCTGTCCGACGGCGGATCGGGCCCGCCCTGGGGTGTCGCCGCCTATCTGACCCTGGTCGCGCTGGTCAGCCTGGCCTGCTTCGCGCTCCTTCCGGAGACGCTGCCGAAGGGCGCCGCGGAGCCCGCGCCCGAACCAGCCACCGCCTGAGACGGACCGGAGGACGGCGACGGCCGGCCGGGGAAGGCTTCCCCGGCCGGCCGTCGCCGTGTGTGCCCGCGTCAGGCGCCGACGCTGTCCTTCCCGGCGCCGTCCGACTCGGCCACGCTCTGGGCGGCGGCCCGCTCGGACTGGCGCTTGGAGGCGATCAGGCTGGTGATCGTGGTGATGATCAGGACACCGCAGATGACCGCGAGGGAGACCGGGATGGAGATCTCGGGGACGTGCACCCCGGACTCGTGCAGGGCGTGCAGCACCAGCTTGACGCCGATGAAGCCGAGGATCACCGACAGGCCGTAGCTGAGGTGGACCAGCTTCTTCAGCAGCCCCCCGATCAGGAAGTACAGCTGCCGCAGACCCATCAGGGCGAAGGCGTTGGCGGTGAAGACGATGTACGGGTCCTGGGTCAGGCCGAAGATCGCCGGGATGGAGTCGAGGGCGAAGAGGATGTCCGTGGTGCCGATGGCCAGCATGACGACCATCAGCGGGGTCAGGACCCGCTTGCCGTTGTTCCGGATGAAGAGCTTGGTGCCGTGGTAGCGGTCGGCGACACCGAACTTCCTCTCGACGGTCTTGAGGAGGCGGTTCTCCTCGAAGTCGTCCTCCTCCTCGCCGGAGCGCGCCTCCTGGATGAGCTTCCAGGCGGTGTAGATCAAGAACGCGCCGAAGATGTAGAAGACCCAGGAGAAGCTCGTGATGATCGCGGCGCCCGCGGCGATGAAGATCGCGCGGAGCACCAGGGCGATCAGCACGCCCACGAGCAGTACCCGCTGCTGGAGGTGGGAGGGGACCGCGAACTTCGCCATGATCAGGACGAAGACGAAGAGGTTGTCGACGCTGAGGGACTTCTCGGTGATGTATCCGGCGAAGAACTCGCCGGACGCCTGGCTGTCGCCGAAGATCAGCAGGCCGATTCCGAAGAGCGCGGCGAGCACGATCCAGACGATCGTCCAGACCCCGGCTTCCTTGACCGACACGTCATGGGGTTTGCGCCCGATGAAGAAGTCGGCTCCGATCAGGGCCCCCAGACCGAGAATGGTCAGGACCCACAAGGTCATTGAAACGTCCACTGCGCCTCCGGCGTCGTACGGCTACTGATCAGCGTCGTCGCTGCCGGAGGTCTCTTCCACCCGGCGACGAACCGTCGCCGCCGGGCCGACGCCCCGGGATCGGATCACCGAGGATCCGTCCGTATTGACGGGTACGCCGCGCATGGGGAGTACTCCCCTCCGCACCCGGAAGCCTACCCGAAAGACCAAGAGAAGGTAAAGAGGAGGGTAAAGAAGATCCAAAAGGCCAGGTCAGAGCCGCTTTCCTGAACGGGCGGCCGCCACCTGGGCAAGGACCTGACGCAGCACACCGCTGCCCGGCGGCGGCAACGGCGGCTCGTACGACCAGGAGTGCCCGACCCAGGGGTCCGCGAGGTGGTCGTCGTGGACGGGCGTGAGCCGCAGCAGCGAGCGCCACAACGGATCGAGCAGCGGCCCGTACGCCGCCGCGTCCTCCCGCGCCGCCACCATCAGCAGGTGCACCCCGACCGAGGGCCCCTCGTCCGCGAGGTACCGCAGCCGGGTCACCGCCCGGTCGTCGAAGCCATGTGGGAAATCGTGGACGAGCAGCAGCTGCCGGGAGGTGTCCAGACCCGGCGGCAGCGCGTCCTCCGCCCCGTTCCGCAGCGCCATCTGCACCAGGTCCACCCGCTCGGTGAGCCGCTCCAGCAGGGCGGAGACCCCGGCCGCGCCCCGGGCGGGCGGGGCCGTGAGGACGCCGCTCTCCACCAGTGGCGCGAGCCCGGCGGCGCCCGCTCCCGCCGGGTCCACCACATGGAGGGTCAGCCCGCCCGCCGGATGTGCCGCGAGCAGCCGCGCCGCGTGCGCGACCGCGCTCTCCAGGGCCAGCCGTCGCAGCTCCGCCTCGTCCAGGAGGGCGGCCGCCTCGGAGTGGCCCCGGTCGCCCGAGTCCACCCACAGACCGCGCTCCAGCGGCAGCCTGACCAGCATGGGGATCCGCAGATCGGCCCGCTCGGGAAGGTGCAGATCGCCGAGGCGGACGGCCATCGGCTCCTCGGACGGGGCCCGGTAGGCGTGCCAGACCGGATTGTCCCAACGGGCGTACGCCGGGGGCAGGGCCGGCTCGACGACCTCGGCCTCGGCCACGAGCCGGTCGAGGTCCCGGTCGAGCACTTCCCGCGCCCGCCCCACCAGCTCGTCGTGGCGGGCGCGAGCGGTGGCGCGCGCGACGTCGTTCGCGCCCCCGGCGCGGGAACGGTAGTCGGAGAGGGACTGTTCGAGTTCACGGTCGAGCCGGGACTCGGCGAAGCCACAGGCACTGCGGTACGCGGCGGCGGTACGGGCCAGATCCTCGAACATGCCCCAGACCTGGTTGTACAGGCGCTCGTCCATGGACCACCCGGAGGCGTCCCCCGCGACGGGCACGGGCGGGACCGGGTGCGCGTCGGTCACGGACGCGGGCGCCTGTACGGGCGCGGCGGCGGGTGCCGGTACGCGCGCGGCGGCGGGTGCCGGTACGCGCGCGGCGGCGGGCCCGGCGG
>NZ_MSJP01000044.1 GCF_014596525.1 Streptomyces sp. CBMA291 | reverse complement strand
GTGCCACCTCGCGGAAGGAACGACTCCAGCCGGTCCCACTCCGCATTCGTCAGATCCCCACGGCCCATACATCCACCCTGGACCCAGCACCCAACCCACGTCAGGAGATCCGAGAAACAGGCCCTAGAGGTTTCGCTCCGCGTAGATCTCCAGGGCGTCCCTGACGAGGACGGCGGTGCCCTCGCCGTGCTTGTCGTAGTGCGCGGCGAAACGGGGATCGTCGACGTACAGGCGCCCGAGACCGGTCACGTACTCCCTGGTGGGGGTCGTGGTGGCGGATAGCCAGACGACCTGGCGCCGGGCGATCTCCTGGACCTCGTCGGCGTCGGCGGCGAGCCCTTCCTTCCGGGCGCGGGCGAAGTCCCGGGCGATGCCCGTCTGCTCGTCGAGGAACGCCTTGCGCTGCCCGGCGTCGAGCCCGCGCCACCAGCGGTCGCCCGTCGCGTAGGCGTCCCGCCCCCAGCGCTCGGCGACCTCCTGTTCGTACGCCGTGTGGTCGAAGCCGTCGAATACTTCATCGGCCATGAGTTCGTCTCCGTTCTCGGTCTTGTGGAGAGTGGTCCGCACGGACGCGATCCGGCGCCCGAGCCGCTCCCTTTCCTGCTCCAGAAGGGCGAGATGGGTCCGCAGCGCCGCCGCCGTGTCCCGCTCCCCCGCGAGGACCTCGGCGATCGCGGGGAGCGAGAGCCCCAGCTCGCGCAGGAGCAGGATGCGCTGCAAGCGGACCAGCGCCGCCTGGTCGTAGTACCGGTAACCGTTCGCGCCGATCCGGCTCGGCTCCAGCAGTCCGCGCTCTCCGTAATGCCGGAGGGTGCGGCTGGTGGTGCCCGCCTTCCTGGCGATCTCCTGGATCGACCACTCCATGCCGAGAACGCTAGAACTTGACGCTACGTCAAGGTCAAGCGCCCGGCGGAGACGCCTGCGGAACCAAGGGGGCCGGGATTCCGGGCATACGACGAAGGCCCGGATCCAGTGAATGGATCCGGGCCTTCGTGCTACTGAGTAGCGGGGACAGGATTTGAACCTGCGACCTCTGGGTTATGAGCCCAGCGAGCTACCGAGCTGCTCCACCCCGCGTCGGTAAACATGACTCTACGGCATGACCGGGGTGATGTGGAAATCGGCTTCCTTCAGCAGCCGCACGCCTCGGTGCCGACGGGTGCCGTGAGCGGGTCGGCGGCCTGTTCGGCGGGCCCTTCCGGGGTCTCGTACGCGAAGCCCTCCCGGACCCAGTACTCGAAGCCGCCCAGCATCTCCTTCACCTGGAATCCCAGCTCGGCGAGGGCGAGCGCGGCGCGCGTGGCGCCGTTGCAGCCGGGGCCCCAGCAGTACGTGACGACCGGCACGGACCGGTCGAGCAGCCGCTCGGCCTGCTCGGGGATCAGCGCGGTCGGCAGGTGCACCGCGCCGGGTACGCGCCCCTGGTCCCACGAGGCCGTGGACCGCGAGTCGAGCACCACGAAGCCCGGATCGGTCCCGTCGGCGGCGGACTCGGCGAGCACGGTGGCGACGTCGGAGACGTCGGCGTGGAAGACGAGGCTCGCGGAGAAGTACGCGGCAGCGGCGGCGGGCGGGGCGGGCGGAACGCGGAGTACGGGATTGACGGGGCCGACCGGGCGAGCGGAGTCGGAAGGGTGGGCGGCGTTGGCAGGGTGGGCGGCGTTGGCGGTGTCGGCCGGGTTCACCAGGTCAGCGGGGTTGACCTGCGTCGATGTCGTCGTCATGGTGATCAATTTAGGGAGGACGAGCGCCACCTTGAAGGGAGAATCCACGGCGATGAGTGGGACTGGCCGGTGAATCCCGGGCACTGCTTCCTACTGGGCGTGGATCTCACGTACCGAAGAGATGCCGGCCGTTGATGTTCGATTCCAGCCGTCGTACGGGGTCGTCACGGGTGTCACATCGGCGCCGTCCGATCCGTCATGAAGGCAGGGCCGTCATCAGGGGCCTTCATCAGGTCAGGGCCGTCATGCGGGCATGGCGGTACGCGAACGGGGAGAGCGACGAGTGGACCACGACGACAAGGAACTCCTGGCCAGGCGTTTCGAGGCCGACCGGCGCCACCTCAGGGCGGTGGCGTACCGGATGCTGGGCTCGCTCGGCGAGGCCGAGGACGCCGTCCAGGAGACCTGGCTCAAGCTCAGCCGCAGCGACGTCGCCGACGTGGCCAACCTCAGCGGCTGGCTGACCACCGTCATCGGCCGGGTCTGCCTCGACATGCTGCGCTCGCGCGGCTCCCGCCGCGAGGACCCGCTGGAGTACTACGTCCCCGACCCGGTCGTCCGGGTCGCCGACACCACCGACCCGGAGCACGCGGCGGAGGTCACCGAGTCCGTCGGCCTGGCCCTGCTCGTCGTCCTGGACACCCTCGCCCCCGCCGAACGGCTCGCCTTCGTCCTGCACGACATGTTCGCCGTCTCCTTCGACGAGATCGCACCCGTCGTCGACCGCACCCCGGCCGCCACCCGCCAGCTCGCCAGCCGCGCCCGGCGCCGCGTCCGGGACACCGCGCCCGCCCCCGGTCCCGACCCGCGCCGCCAGCGCGAGATCGCCGACGCGTTCCTCGCCGCCTCGCACGGCGGCGACTTCGAGGGGCTACTGGCCGTCCTCGACCCGGACGTGGTGCTGCGCGCGGACGGCGGCCGGAGCCTGGCGTCGGTCTCCCGGGTCGTCAGGGGCGCCGAGGCGGTCATCGCCCAGGCCCTCACGTACGCCAAGTTCCGTACGGGTTCCCTGCCGATGATCGTCAACGGCGCCCCCGCCGTCCTCTCGGTCAAGGACGGCCGCCCCGGCTCGCTCCTGGCGTTCACGGTCGTCGGGGACCGGATCGTGGAACTGCACGTCCTGGCGGACCCGGAGCGCATCGCCGCGCTCGGCCTGACGGAGGAGGAGCTGGCGCGGGCGCGGTACTGAGGGCGGGGCGATCGGGGGCTGAGGAGCTGGCGCGGGCGTGGTACTGAGGCGGGGCAATCGGGGGCTTGGGGCGGTTGGCGACTTCGGGGCGGTTGGGTGACTTGGGGCAGTCGGCGACCTGGGGCGGTTGGGGGCCCTGGGACGGTTGGGGGCCTTGGGGCGGTCTGGAGCCCCCGGCCGACCGGAGCCCCGCAGGTCTGGTGGGGGCCCTTGTCGGGGAGGGGCCGACCTGCAAGCCCCTGACAGGCGATCCCTGACAGGGGCCTCCGCCCGGGGGGGGGGACCCTCACTTCCCCCCGCCCGGGGAACCCCCGTTCCCCCCGACCGCCGACATCAGGGACGCCCCCGCCGCCAAGGACACGGCCGCGCTTCCGACGCCGAGGACGGCGCCTGCGGCGACATCGCCCGGGTAGTGCACCCCGGTGTGGACGCGGGAGTAGCCCACGGCCATCGCGAGGAGGTGGAGGGGCACGGCGGCCGGGGGCAGCACCACGCCGACGGCCGTCGCGAAAGCGACCGCCGAGGCGGTGTGCCCGGAGGGGAAGGAGGCCGAGTCCGGCATCGGCACATGTCGGCTCACCACCACCCGGGCCGCCTCGCGGTCCGGGCGCGCCCTGCGGACCAGCCGCTTGCCGAGCAGATTGGCCGAGGCCGAGGCCACCGCGACGGCCCCGAGCCCGGCGAGCGCCGCCCGGCGGGGCCTGCCGGGGGCCAGGGCGAGCGCGCCGGCCACCACGAACGAGATCTTGGAGTGGTCGGCGGCGGTGGAGAGCCTGCGCAGCCCCGTGTCGAGCGTGGGGGTGGGCGTGGCGGCGACGGCCGCGTACACGGCGCCGTCGATCGCGCGCAGATCCCGGAGGACCGCCCGGAGGGGTCCGGTCGTGGTCGTCCCGGTGGTGCCGGTCATGTGCCGCTCCTCGGTGCGGTGTGGTGGGCCGAATGGAAGGCGAGCCAGGTGACGCGCCGCCAGTCCAGAGGCGGTGGCGGGTCGGCGGCCCCGGGCCGGTGCCGTGGCACGAGGACCCGCAGGGCGCGCGGCCTCAGGACGCAGACGACGGGGGTGGGCAGGGTGAGGGCTTCCCCGTCGACGGCGACGGCGATGGAGCCGGAGGGAACCGGGGGTACGGAGGGACCACCGTCCCCGTCAGCGGGACCGGCAGCCGAGCCACTGGCCACACCAGCCGCACCGGACCCACAAGCCGCACCGGACCCACTAGCCGCACCGGACCCACTAGCCGCACTGGCCCTGTTGGCCCCGTTGGCCTCACCAGCTCTATCAGTCCCATCAGCCGCACCAGACCCACCAGACCTACCAGTCGCACTGGACCCACCAGCGGGCCCCTCCGCCGAACCCGACCCCGAACCCGGCCCCTCACCCGACCCCGAACTCGGCCCCGACCCCAACCCCGCCCCCTCCACCTTTCCCGTCACCTCGACGCGGGTGGCCGTCAGGACGTTCAGGCCCGCCGCCTGGGTGCCTCGTACCGCCAGTTCGGCCGCTTGGGCGGCGCCGTCCACGCGGATGCCGATCACGCCCAGCGCGCCGCTGTCGAGCCGGGGGCGGCGGGCGGAGGCCGCGCCGAAGGGATCGGGCGCGGCGTACGGGTTGTTGCTGACGAGCAGCGCCTGCTGGGCCGGGAGGGCGGAGCCGTCGACGAGCGCGTCGAGCCGGTCGCCCTCGCCGCCCTGGAGCAGATCGGGCAGGGCGTCCAGGGCGGTGCCCGCCTTCGCGTCGCGGTACTCGGGGCGCTGGACGACATCCGCGTACACCCCGAAGGAGACGGTGTTCACGAAGGGGCGGCCGGAGACGAAGCCGAGGTCGACACGGAGTTCCTCGCCGTCGACGAGCGCGTCGAGACAGGCGGAGGGGTCGGCCCGGTCGAGCCCCAGATCGAGGGCGAAGTGGTTGCGGGTCCCGGCGGAGACGACGAGGAACGGCAGGTCGTGCTCGGCGGCCACGGCGGCGACCAGCGCCTGCGTACCGTCGCCACCGGCCACCCCGAGCAGATCGGCGCCGTCGGCGACGGCTTCCCGGGCAAGGGCGGCGACATCGGTCTCGACGGACGGATCGAGCAGGATCACCCGGGCGCCGAGCCGCTCGGCGCGCTCGACGAGCCCGAAGCTGCCGACCTTCCCGCCTCCGGACTTCGGATTCATGATCAGGACGGGTCGGCGGGGCCGGGGCCGCCGCTCGCCCCGCGCGCGGTCGGTCCGTTCGCCGTCCCCGTTCAGCGCCCGCAGCCGTCGCAGCGAGGCCCGTGCGCAGAGCAGGGCCACGCCCCACAGCGCGAGGGCGACGAGCGCGGTCGCCCACAGCCCGCCGACGACGTACAGGCTCAGCACCGCGAGGGGCGCGCCGACGGCGAGGAGCGCGCCGAGCAGCCGCAGCGGCCCCCG
The DNA here is from genome assembly GCF_014596525.1 of Streptomyces sp. CBMA291. GTDB lineage: Bacteria > Actinomycetota > Actinomycetes > Streptomycetales > Streptomycetaceae > Streptomyces. Next base: position 45,933 of record NZ_MSJP01000044.1, on the reverse strand, counting down.
GTGCGCGAGGAACCACCAGATGCCCGCGGCCGAACAGGCGAGCCCGACGAACCCGCTGAACAGGACCACGAGCCCGCCGCCGTCGAGCCCGGTCAGCAGGAAGAGCACGGCCGCGAGGGCCGCCCCCACCGCGCACCGGGCCAGCACCCGGGGCACCCGCATCGGGTCCTCGGCCCCGCTCTCCACCACCGACCCCACCTCCACGTCCACGTTCACATCCGCGTCCACGAGCACTCCCAGCGTCCCGCACCTCGCCCCGGAGCACCTTTCCGGACTGCGGCACTTCATTCCTCTCCCTGGTGGTGTCCCGGGCAACCAGATCCGCCTTGCCGTCGCCGGTGATGTCGCCGACGGCCGCGATCGTGTCGTAGCGAAGCCAAGGGCAGTGCGTTCCGGCGTCATGCGGCGACCACCCCATCCGTAGGTTCGTCGAGAACGGACCAAACCCGCTTACGGGACGGATCATCGTCCACCGGTCCTGTGACACCCCAGACGGCGGACATTGCGTCCACAAGCAGAAGGCCGCGCCCCGACTCCGCGTCGCTGCGGAAGTCGCACAGAGCGCTGTCCAGCGGCCGTTGCACACTGCGCAGTGCCGCCAGGGCCATAGGGTGCAAGACTGCACCGGTACAACCATGTACCCGCGAGTCTCACCCGGGTGGACCGGTGCCGCCACAAGCGTCAGACTCGGGCAGGACAAGGGGAAGGGGCCCATGCCGCCGAGGGACAATCCGACTGCCCGCCAAGTCCGGTTGGGCTCTGAGCTGCGGAAACTGCGCAAGTGCGCCGGCATGACCGCACGCGATGCCGGCGGCCTGCTCTCCACCGACGCAGCCAGGATCAGCAACATAGAAGCCGGGCGCCTCGGAATCAGCGAAGATCGGATTCGCCGCCTGTTCGCCTTCTACCGATCCGACGACGACGACCTGCTGACCGCTTTGTGCGCCATCGCCATGGAGCGACGCGGAACGCATTGGTGGGATGAGTACCGAGGCATCCTCGCCCCCGGGTTTCTCGATATTGCCGAGCTCGAACACCACGCAACGAGTCTCCGATGTCTCCAGCCGATGACATTCCCCGGCGTCATGCAGACGGAGGACTACGCGCGAGCCTTGTTCGCGGGTGTCATCCCTCGGGTACCCACCGACGAGGTGGACGCACGAGTCGAGCACCGAATGCGGCGCCGCGCGATCTTCGAGCGGGACACGCCGACTCGCTTCGAAGCGATCGTGCACGAAGCTGCGCTACGAATGCGAGTGGGCGGCCGGAAGGTGGCCCGCGACCAACTCGACCATCTACTGAACGTGTCTGAGCAGGACTGGATCACACTCCGAGTGATCCCCTTCACTGCGGATCTCTTCATTGAAGCAACCCTGACGGTGATGTACGCGACCGGTGCAGTTCCACAGCTTGACACCGTTCACATCGACACGCCCTTCGGCGGTAACTTCCGCGACGCAGCCGCAGACCTCGACCGGTACCGGGCCCTGCTCGCCTTCGCCGAACAGGCTGCACTCGACCCGGACGAGTCGCGAAGTTTCATTCACCACATCGCGAGAGAACTGTGAGAAAGTCAGGAAAGAACAGCGAATTCCAGTGGCAGAAGTCGAGTTTCTCCGGGGGCGGCGGCGAGCAGTGCCTGCACATCGCCAAGAAAGACGACGCGATCATGCTCTGCGAGAGCGATGACCCGGCAACCATCATCACCACGTCGCCCGAAAAGCTCGCCGCGTTCATCGCGGGCGTCAAAGCGGGCGAGTTCGACCACTTCGTGAGCTAGCCAGGTTGCCGCCTCCCGCCATCGGCAGCTCAACCCCTCGCCCGACCCGGGCGGGGAGTTCTGCATATGCCAGCCTGCATGCTTGTACCGGTACACACTTGCAGGCGCACCGCGTAGTGCTACGGTCGCACTCCGTCGTCACATCCCGTGGAGTCACATCCAAAGCGGCTTAAAACTCTCTGCGCACATGCCTGTTGGGAGTCGCCGTATCGTGTTTCCGCTCAGGCAGTACGACCTATTGCCGCTCTGCACTCATGGCGGCGATGGCACCACACCCAAAAGGCTGAGGAATGCACGCATTACCTGGTGTGACCAGCGGTGACGGGGCAGCTCCACCCGTCGGCCCCGCGCCGACTCAGATGACTCGCGACGATGGTTTCCTGCTCGAAGTTCTCCGCTACACCTCGGATGACGCTCCGGTGCCGACCCTCGTTCAGGACCCTCGCGTCTTCCCCACCGCCCGTGAAGCGATACAGGCGATCCGCACACAGATTCGTGCCGGGGGCGCGCTCGGCATGACCCCTGACGACATCGTGGAAGCGACCGAGAACGCACACGGCGGGCTGAGCCTGATGATCGCGTTGCTCGGTGTTGGCCAGCCTGTTTCGTTCTCGGCATCTCTTGAAAGCGGCGGGGCCGTCAAGTGGGGCGTGAAGCCCGCCCCTTACCTCGAACTGCATGTGCCTGCCCCCTGCGAGAACGCCTTGCGCCCACCGTGGCGTGCAGTGAGAGAGAGCAGGCAAGTGGGAACGACGCTGATCACCGAACACCCCGCGTGGCACACGACCGCCGAGGGCACACGCGCCCGGCTCGTCGAGCACGACGGCACCACGTGGCTGGCCACCTGGAATCACCAGCTCCAGCACCTCGGCCTACGGCCAGTCTCGGGGAATTCCCTCAGCGAGCCGCCGCCCCTCGCCTACACGTCGTCGATCGAACTCCCCGCCACCCCCACGAAAGCCGAGCCCCTGTTCGGCGAGTTGGTACGCCTCGGCACGGTCGCGCACCTCAAGAACCCTTCACTGTGGGACGCGATCGTGACGGCGATCCTCCGCCAGGTCGTGAGCGCCAAGCAGGCCGTGCGGAAGCATCAGGCGTTCTCCTCGGCGTACGGGCGCCGATTCGGCACGACGGCCGGCGAACTCGCCCTCGTGCCAAGCCCCAAGACCGTACTCGGCCTCTCGCCCGACGAGTTCGCAGCCGTCGGCACGAAGTTCAACCACACGGCGCTGTGTGCCGCAGCCGAGGCGTACCTCGACCGGGGCGAGCAGTGGTCCGCCCTCGACCCGGAAACCCTGGTCAAGGAACTCGTCCGGGTGCCCCGCATCGGCCCGTGGACCGCTGCTGCCGCAGCGGCCGACTACACCGGCGACTTCTCCGTCTACCCGCACGGCGACCTCGCCGTACGCACCTGGGCGCGCAAGGCGGCCCCAGGCCTCGGCCTCCCGGGAACCGACGGGGAGTTCGAGGACCTTTGGCGCCGATGGGCGCCGGCACGCAAGCAGCTCCACGCCCTGACCCTCTTCACTCTCACGTGGGGGAACAATGCCGTTAACGGCCACGGAGGACAGCACCGCCCCTGAACTGATCACCGGCGCCGACCCGACCCGGGTCCTCGACGCCCTGTTCGTGAACGCCCCGCTCCGCGACTACGCGCTGCGGCCCCGGACGAACGACTACACCCTGCCCGTCCTCGGGATGGCGTACATCGCCACCTACGCCCAACACGCGGGATTCAACGTCGGCTTGCTGGACGCCGAGGCACACGGCCTCGGCGTCACCGAGACCGCCCGTCTGATCAACGCCGTCCGGCCCCGGTGGGTGGGGATGAACCTGCTCGCCCCCACGTACGAGATGTCGGCCCGGATCACCGCACTGCTGGACCCCGGGATCGCGCTCATGGTCGGCGGCCACCACGCCCGCGCGATGCCCGCCCGCGTCCTCGACGACCCCCGCATGGGCAACCTGCGCGCCCTGGTCGTCGGCGAGGGCGAGACCCGGGTCGCCGCGCTGCTCGCGGACGAGCGCCGCCGCGCCGAACTGCCCGGGGTGCTGTGGCGCGACCGGCTGCTCGGCACCCACGCCGCCGGTTATCGCGCGCGGCGACACCGCCCACTGGCTGAGCCCGGACATCGACGCCCTGCCGCTCGTGAACCGCGCCTTCCTGCCGCAGGACCCGTACGTCGCCGACGACGGCCGGACCGAGGCGAACATCGTCGGCTCGCGCGGGTGCCCGTACGACTGCGGGTTCTGCGGCGCCGCCGTCTCGGCCAACCCCGACGTGACGATCCGGCCCCGCTCACCCGAGAGCATCGTCGCCGAGCTCGACCATCTGCACGAGACCCACGGGACGACCGCGTACCGGTTCGTCGACGACCTGTTCCTCGGCGCCAAGCGCGTGATCGTCCCGCAGATGGAGGCGTTCACCCGGCACCGGATCGGCGACCGGTGCCGGGTGGGACGCCACGGGGCGGATCAACGTACTCGACCGCCTCGACGACGCCATGCTCGACATGCTCAAGGCGAACGGGCTGCGCGAGGTCGCCCTCGGCATCGAGTCGGGCAGCGACCGGGTGCTCGCCGGAATGGACAAGCGGATCACGGCGGAGATGACCGAGAAGGTCGCCGCCCGGCTGCTCGCCCGCGGCATCGGCGTGAAGGGGTACTTCATCCTCGGGTACCCGGGGGAAGAGCAGGCGGATCTCGACGCCACCGTGCGCCACATCCACACCCTGTGGAACATCACCGACCAGTACGGCTCCGGCCGCTTCCGGGCGAGCGTGTTCGAGTTCCGGCCCTACCCCGGTACACCGGTCTGGCAGCGGCTCACCGCCGCCGGGTACGAGCCCGACGCCCTGCTCGCGTACTCCGACGTCGACCTCACCGCCGCCGGTGCCGACGAGTCCATGCGGCAGCGCGACGAGTTCAACTTCTCCGTCGGCCTCCAGTTCGGGACCGTCCCCCTGCCCACCCTGCGGGCGACACTCGCCCGGCTGACCCGCGAGCAGCACGACCGCAACCGCCCGGGGGTCGTCGCATGACCGCGTACCCCGGCGTGTTCCTCACCCTCGACGGCCCGAGCGGCGTCGGGAAGTCGACCACGGTCGCCGAACTCGGCCATCTGCTCGGCGGCCGTGTCCCCGGCGTCCACACGACGACGGAGCCCTCGGCGAGCCTGCTCGGCCGCTTCACCCGGGCCGAGGCCGACCGCGTCCACGGACACGCCCTCGCCTGTCTCGTCGCCGCCAACCGCTACGAACACATCGAGACCGAACTCCTCCCCCGGCTCCGGGCCGGCGAGACCGTCGTCTGCGACCGCTACCTCGCGTCGAGTCTCGTTCTCCAACCGCTCGACGGAGTCCCCGAACCGTTCGTGCTCGCGCTGAACCGGCACGTCCTGCTGCCCGACCTCGCCGTGATCCTCACCGCCGGGCCGAAGGACATCGCGGCCCGCCTCGCAGAGCGCGGCAGGCGCCACCGCTTCCACGACGACCCCGACGGACCCGCCCGCGAGGCCGCGCTCTACCACCGGGCCGCGCGGACCATGACGTCCCTCGGCGTCGAGGTGCTCGTACTCGACTCCACCCACGCCACCCCCACGGACGTAGCGAAGCGAATCGCCGACGCCATACCCCGGCACGGCGGTAGCGTCGAACCGCCGCACCCGCACCCGCACCCGCACCCGCACCCGCACCCGCACCCGCACCCGCACCCGCACGACGACCCCACGGTGACCCCATGAACGCAACACCCGCGACCCCCGTGATCGACACGCACGTGATCCTGCGCGACGGCGACAAGGTGCTGCTGTCGCAGCGCGGCGGCCCGTACGGTCACGGCCGCTGGCACGCCCCCTCCGGCAAACTCGACACCAGCGAACCGCTCACCACCGGCGCCGCGCGCGAACTGCGCGAGGAGACCGGCGTCGAGGTCGACCCCGGACACCTGCGGCTCGTGCACGTCGTCCACCACCGGCAGAGCCCCGGGACCGAGCGGATCGGCCTGTTCTTCGAGGCCACCGAATGGCAGGGCGAACCCGTCAACCGCGAGCCCGACAAGTGCCTCGACCTGCGCTGGTGGGCCGTACACGACCTGCCCGAAGACATCATCGAGTACCCGGCCGCCGGCCTGCTCGGCTACCTCGACGGCGGCGAACCACTCACCGAACACGGCTGGTCGTAGCCCACGACCGAAACCCGGGAACCTCGTCCCCCGGCCCCGGAAAACACTTCGGGCCCAAGCCAGAAACCTTCTGACCTGGGCCCGATTCGGTAGGCCGTGTGGGACTCGAACCCACAACCAATGGATTAAAAGTCCACTGCTCTGCCAATTGAGCTAACGGCCCCTGCACGAGGGCACCCGTGCAGCATAGCCCGAGAGGCTGCCGGAACCGATCGGGTATCCGACACGGGGTGGAGGGCGCGCCGCGTAGTGAGGTCGGCCGTCATCCGGTGCGGAGCGGAGGGCGCGCCGCGCCCGGGGGCACCTGGGCGCGGGAGCGGGACGGCGCACCCCGCGCCCAGGTGCGGGCCTCGCCCCATCCCACGGCTCGACCCACCCCTCAGGACAGCGAAGCGAACGTGTTCCATCCCCCCGTGCCGACAAGGGTTCGGGTCGTGAAGGACGGGCCGTTGTAGCGCCACAGGCGGCCTGCGGTGTCGCGGGTCAGGAGGTCGGGGCGGGCGTCGCCCGTCAGGTCGCCCGCGCCGGTGACGGCGGTGAAGGCGCCCCAGCCCGTCTTGGTCCGGGCGGTGACCCCGCCCGTGGCCGTCGCGTGGTACTTCCACAGGACTCCGGCGGTGTCCAGGCCGAGCAGGTCGCCCCTGCGGTCGCCGTTCAGGTCTCCGACTCCGATGATCCGCTTGTACGTCTTCCAGTTCGTGCCGATCCGCACCCGGGCCTTGAGACGGTGGTCCGCCGTGCCGCCGTAGAAGTACATGTCCCCCGTCGACGCCTGACGCGCCACCAGGTCCGCGTATCCGTCGCCGTTCATGTCCCCGGGCGAGGTCAGCTGGTCGTACTGCTTCCAGCCCGAACCGATCACCGTGTACGGCGATGACGGGGTCAGGACCTTGCCGCAGCCGGGCCGGTAGGCGCGCAGCTGGTCGCCCTGGCGTACCAGGACGTCCGGGCAGCGGTCGCCGTTGACGTCGCCGAACGGGACGAGCAGCGTAGCGGCGGCGAAGCGGGCGGTGGAGCCCGCCACCCGGCCGGAGAGGGCGCCCGTGCCCGTGCCCCGGTACAGGGAGACCACCCCGGTCTTGTCCATGACCAGCAGATCGCCGAAGCCGTCCTCGCCCACCAGGTCGTGCCAGACGGGGGTGCCGCCGGTGACGGCCACGGTCCCGGAGAACGTCAGGTCGGGGCCCCGGCCGTCGGCGGGCTTCGCCCACAGCGTCCAGGTGTAGGCGCCGTTCACCGCCGGGCGGCCGGACGCGTCCTTGCCGTTCCAGAGCGCGCCGAGCCGCCCCCGGGCCTCGTTCCCGCCGTACGTGCGCAGCACCGTCCCGGTCGCCTTGTGGCGGAGCGTCAGCTGCCAGATCGACACGGGCTTCGACAGCGGCCAGGAGGCCTTCCAGTCGGTCGCCGCCCGCAGCGTGCCGGGCGCGCCCGTGCCGACCGTGGTCAGGTCGGAGGCGGGGACGCCCGGCCACATGACATGGACGAGGTCGGCGGTGTCCTTGTACGCGATGCCGCCGCCGAACCGGTCCACCGCCCAGCTCTCCCGGCGCCCGCCCGGCACCGGCGTGGTGCTGGGCAGGGTGCTCGTCACGGCCCGCCCGGAGGAGACGTCGACCAGCCGGAGGTACGAGGAGTACTGGTCCACGTAGTAGCCGTCGCCGAGGAGACCGCCCGTGCCGTACGAGGCGGGCAGCGCGATCCGGGCGCCGCTCCGCAGATCGACGACGCCCTGCTTCGCGTACGCCCCGCAGGCCCAGTAGAGCCAGCGTCCGCCCGCCGTCTGGAGTTCCGTCAGGGGGCAGCCGGAGCCGGTCGCGATCTTGCCGAGGTCCTTGCCGGTGGTCAGGTCCTTGCGGGCGACCTCGCCGCCCGTCCCCGTACCGGTGAACAGGGTGTCGCCCCACAGCGCCGCCGCCGTCTGCGCCTGCCGGGACACGGTCCTCGCCGCCTCCGTGTCGACGACGAGCGTCTCGCCGCCCGCGACGAGCTGCCCCGCCGCCGGGGTCCCGGTCTGGAAGACCGCCCACCGCCCGAAGGCGTCGGCGATCCGGCCGTCCTGTCCGACGGGGACCCGGACGGTCCTGCCGTCGACGGTACGGGCGACGACGGCACGCCCGGCGGCCGGGAGGCGCGGGAAGGAGACCGTACGTCCGTCGCCGCCGTCGAAGAGCGGGGTCGGCAGCCGTTCGGCGCCCGGCTCCGCGCCCTGCCACGCCGGGGCGGACTGCCCGGTCCGCACCGGGCCGACCGGCAGCGTCCGGCCGTAGAAGCCGGGGCCCTTGGGGCCGTCCTGCTCCAGGGTCGTGAGCCGTCCTCCGCCGAGCGCGATCCCGTCGGTGCGCACCGGCAGCGGGTCGATGCGGCGCAGCTTCTCCAGGGCGGGGGCGCCGCCGTTCTTGCCGGGCTGGATCCTGAAGAGCGCCCAGTCGGTGGCGGATGCGCCGCCGACGACGGCCGCCCCGCCGCCCGCGATCTGGGTCAACCCGCCCTCGGCGCCGCCGAGGAGCTTCTGCGTACGCCCGTCGGGGTGGAGCGCGAGGAGCGTACGGGTCAGGGCGGGGCCGGGGGTGTCGCCGAGGGCGAGGACCCATTCGCCGACGAGGCCGATACGGGAGGGGGACAGGCCCCCGGGGAGCGACAGGAGCCGCTCCGCGCCGGTCGGGGCGGTCCGTTCGCGCAGGTGCGCGACACGGTCGCCGTCCACCCAGACGAGCCTGTCGGGGCTGACGGCGACCGCGCCGACCTCCGCCCCCGCGGGCATGGGCAGGACGGTCAGGGCGCCGGTCCGCAGGTCGACGAGACCGAGGTCGGTGGCGTCGGAGGAGCCCGCCGCGCGTCCGAAGCGGAGGACGGCCGCCGTGCCGTCGCCCGCGACGAGCCGCGCGGTGGCGGGCCTGGCGTCGGCGGGCCAGCCGGTGACGGGGACGGGGGGCGCGGCCGGGTCGTCGGCGCGGGTGAGGAGGAAGCCGGTGGCGGTCCCGGGGGCCTCGGCGGAGGCGTATTCCCGGAAGAGGACCGTCTCGCCCAGCAGTGCCTGGTAGCGCGCGTTCGGGGGGACGGCCAGGGGGCGTTGGGCACCGGTGGTCAGATCGCGGAGCGCGGGGGCGCCGCTCTGGGTGACGTACGCGTACCGGCCGCCGGTGCCGAACTCGGCGAAGTCCCCGAAGGCGGAGCCGGTCGAGCCCGTGCCCGTGGCGCCCGCGCCCGTGCCGAGCGTCACGCTGCCGCCCGTCGCGAAGTCGGTCCACTCCAGCGGGGCGCCCGTGCGCCCGTCGGCCGGTTCGGGCGTGTGGGCGTAGCCGGTCGGGCCGACGGCGGCGACGGTGTCGTGCCGGGGTTCGGTCCGCAGGCTCGGGGTGATGTCCAGCCGTTCGACCCCGGCGGTCTGCGCGGCCATCGTGGGCTGCCCGAGGGCGGCTCCGGAGGCGAGCAGCGCGGTGGTGAGGACGGCGATGCGCGCACGGGGCCGCCGCACGCTGACGAAACGAGACAAAGAGGGGTCCCTCCCCGGGGCGGCCCGCGATGCGGGTGCGGAGGGGGTCCTCGCAGCCCGCGATACGGGATGCGGGGAGGAGTCCTCGCCGGGCCCCTGGCCGGCACTTCCCCCCGCGTCGACCGGCTGAGCGTATACCTCCGTACAGGGGTACGAATCAGGGCCCGTACGACACGAGGTCGTACGGGCCCTGTTCCGTCAGGTCAGTGGCGCTCAGCCGTTGCGCTTCCAGCGCGGCTTGTCGTCGCGGCGGCCGAAGGAGCCGCCGGTCGAGCCGGTGCCGCGGTGGTCGTCACGACGGCCGTAGGGGCGGTCGCCGCCACTGGAGCGGAAGCCGCCCGCGGGGCGGTCGTCACGACGGTCGCGGTTGAACGGACGGTCGCTGCCACGGTGGCCGCCGGCGGGGCGGTCGTCGCGGCGCTCGAAGGAACGGCCGCCGCGGTCGCCGCCACGGTCGTCACGGTTGAAGCCACCGGAGGGGCGGTCGTCACGGTTGAAGCCACCCGAGGGGCGGTCGTCACGACGGAAGCCACCGGAGGGGCGGTCGTCACGACGCTCGAAGGAACGGCCACCACGGTCGCCGCCACGGTCGTCACGGTTGAAGCCACCGGAGGGGCGGTCGTCGCGACGGAAGCCACCGGAGGGGCGGTCGCCGCCACGGAAACCACCACGGTCGCCACCGCGGTCGTCACGGTTGAAGCCACCCGAGGGGCGGTCGTCGCGACGGAAGCCACCGGAGGGGCGGTCGCCGCCACGGAAACCACCACGGTCACCGCCGCGGTCGTCACGGTTGAAACCACCCGAGGGGCGGTCGTCACGACGGAAGCCACCGGACGGACGGTCACCGCCACGGAAACCACCACGGTCGCCACCGCGGTCACCGCCACGGAAGCCACCGCGGTCGCCACGGTCGTCGCGGTCGTCACGGCGGAAGCCGCCACGGTCACGGCGCTCGTAGTTGCCCCGCTCGTCACGGGCCGGGCGCTCCTCGCGGCGCTGCTCCTCCTGGCGCGCGGCACGCTCGGCCTCGACGGCGGCGGCGGCGACCTCGGCCTCGGCGGCCTCGGTCACCTCGGCGACGGCGGCCTCGGGGTCCTCGCCACGCTCACGGGCGGCGCGGGCCACCAGACGGTCGGCCTCCTCGCGCAGCTCGACGGCACGGCGCTGGAGGCGCTCAAGCTGCTTGGTCAGGTCGACGACCTCGCGCTCGGCCTGCTTGGCCGAGTTGTTCGCCGAGTCGGCCTGGACCTCGGTCAGCGAACGGGCGCCGGTGATCTCGGCGACCTCGGGGTCGAACGCGCCGGCACCGCCGACGATGTGGCGCGAGGCGTCGACGCCCGCGTCCTCCATCAGCCGGAAGATCTGACGGCGCTGGTGCGGCAGGGCCAGGGAGACCACGACACCGGAGCGGCCGGCGCGGGCGGTACGGCCCGAGCGGTGCAGGTAGTCCTTGTGGTCGCCCGCCGGGTCCACGTTGAGGACCAGGTCGATGCCGTCGACGTGGATGCCTCGGGCGGCGACGTCGGTCGCGACGAGCGCGTTGACGTAGCCCTCCTTGAAGTCGGCGAGGGTCCGCGTACGGGCGCCCTGGGTCATGCCGCCGTGCAGCGCGTCGGCCTTCACACCGGCGTCGCGGAGCTGCTCGGCGATGCGGTCGGCGCCCAGCTGGGTGCGGACGAAGATGATGGTGCGGCCCTTGCGGGCGGCGATGGCGGCGGTGACCGGCGCCTTGTCCTTCGGCTTCACGACGAGGACGTGGTGGGTCATCGTGGTGACGGCACCGGCGGACGGGTCGACCTCGTGCGTGATCGGGTCCACCAGGTAGCGCTTCACCAGGGTGTCGATCTCGTTCTCCAGGGTGGCGGAGAAGAGGAGACGCTGGCCGCCCTCGGGGACCTGGTCGAGCAGCTCGGTGACCTCGGGCAGGAAGCCCAGGTCGGCCATCTGGTCGGCCTCGTCGAGGACCGCGATCCGGACCTGCTCCAGGGAGCAGGCGCCGCGGTTGATGATGTCGCGCAGACGGCCCGGGGTGGCGACGAGGATGTCGACGCCGCGCTCCAGGGCGTAGATCTGGTTGCCCATGGACGTACCGCCGCAGACGACCTTCATCTTGAGGCCGAGCACGTCGCCGTAGGGCTGGAGGGCGTCCGCGACCTGCATCGCCAGCTCACGGGTCGGGGTGAGGATGACGCCGCGGGGCTTCTTCTTCTCGGTGTGCCCGTCGGCCAGGGTGGCGAGCAGCGGCAGACCGAAGGAGAGGGTCTTGCCGGAGCCGGTACGGCCGCGGCCGAGGATGTCCTTGCCGGCCAGGGCGTCCGGGATGGTCGCCGCCTGGATCGGGAAGGGGGTGGTCACGCCGTTCTGCGCGAGCTTGCGCACGATGCCCTCGGGCAGACCCAGGTCACCGAAGGTGAGGGTCGGCTCGGCGGGCTCCTCGTCGGCCTCGGCGTCGATGTCGGCGTCGACGTCCGCGACGGCCGCCTCGATGTCGGCGACGGTGTCGGCGTCGACATCCGTGTCGATCTTGATGTCGAGGGTGTCGGCCTCGGTCTCGACGGTGTCGGTGGCCTCGGCGGCCTCGACGATCTCGTCGTTCTCGGGCATGACGGCGTGGTCAGAACTGAAAATGGACATGCGAAATGCGAAACCTTCCGGAGTCTCGGCACGCGCCCGTCAACTCCGTGATTTCGCACACGACCGCCTCAATGCGGTCAGCCACGGCTAGGGAGAGTACGCGCCACACGGCGCTCTTCTGTTTCGGCGCCGGGCAATGGGATCAAACGATCTACTACCATACGCACCCTCCCCCGCCTATGGCAAATCGGGCCGCCTCACACCGGTCCGACCTGCGGAGACGCCATCGGCTCCAGGGGTTCGCCGAACTCTTCGATCACCCGCAGCGCACCCATCTGGGTGCCCGCCCCGGTCTGCGGCGGCTCGGTCGGATTCGAGGTCGGCTCGGGCGTCGGCTCGGGTGACGGAACCGTCGGCTCCGGGGTCGGCTCGGCGGTCGGCGCGGTCGGCTCCGGGGGTGGCGTGGTCCCGCCGCCGCCGGAGCCGCCACCGGTCCCGGTGCCTCCGCCGCTCCCGCCGCCGGTGACGCTCCCCACGGGCCCGCCCGTGCCCGCGCCCGGGTTCTCGTGGCCGACCGTCGGCTTGGGTTTCGGCGTGACGCCCGGCCGCTCGACCGGCACCCCCACGATCACGGAGGGGTACTCCGTGTCCGTGGGGGAGCCGCTGGGCACCGGGGACGCCGAATCGGCTCCGGTCACCTCGGGCCCGGTCTGGCCCGTCGGCCCCTCCCACGATCCGGTGTCGCCGCCCGCCGTGCCCTCGCCCACGGGCCCCGCCGACGCACCCCGCTTCACACCGGACGTGCCGGGCGTCGGCTTCGCCCCCTCGTCGCTCACGCTCATACAGCCGCTCAGACCGGCGCAGGCGGCGACGGCCAGCGCGGCGGCGGCCCATCTCACCGGGGTGGGCAAAGGGCGCATGGGGGGCACCTCCAGGACACAACGGGCAGGAAACGCAACGCGTCACCCTGCCCAACTCCCCGGCCACCACAAGGGACACGCCCGAAACGAGCCGCACCCACGCCCGATCAGCGGCGACCCGGGGCACACCAGCCCGACCGGACGGCCGCACCGCACCCCGCCGACCGGGTGGCGGCCCCATCCCGTCGGCCACCGGTCGGCCGCACCGGCGCCCCGTCGACCGCATCCCGTCGACCGTGACCCGTCGACCGTGACCCGTCGACCGCGGCCGGTCAGCCGTGGCCGGTCAGCCGTAGCCGAGCGCGTGCAGCCGTTCGTCGTCGATGCCGAAGTGGTGGGCGATCTCGTGGACCACGGTGATCTCGGTCTCCGCCACGACGTCCTCGCGGGACTCGCACATCCGCAGTGTCGGCCCCCGGTAGATGGTGATCCGGTCCGGGAGCACCCCGGCGTACCACTCGCCCCGCTCGGTCAGCGGGGTCCCTTCGTAGAGCCCGAGCAGCTCGGGATCGTCAGGGGAGGGCTCGTCCTCGACGAACACCGCGACGTTGTCCATCAGCCGGGTCAACTCCGGCGGAATCCGGTCCAGCGCCTCGGCGACAAGCTCCTCGAACTCCTCGCGCGTCATCTCCAGCACGCCCCCATTCTCCCCCCGCCGGAATCCGTTTTGGCGATAGCGCCCGGCATCCCATATGCTTCTCACGTCCCCGACGCGCTGAGAAGCGCGCAGGTGAGCCTCTAGCCCTCATCGTCTAGTGGCCCAGGACGCCGCCCTTTCAAGGCGGTAGCACGGGTTCGAATCCCGTTGGGGGCACGTATTACCGTGTGCGAGACTAGTGCTCGCACATCGCAAGGTCCTGTGGAGCAGTTGGTTAGCTCGCCACCCTGTCAAGGTGGAGGTCGCGGGTTCAAGTCCCGTCAGGATCGCAGGAGCCGGAAACGGTTCCGTGGCTGGGTAGCTCAGTTGGTACGAGCGATCGCCTGAAAAGCGATAGGTCGCCGGTTCGACCCCGGCCCCAGCCACAAGCAGAGAAGGCCCCGTTCGAAAGAACGGGGCCTTCTTCGTTTCCCGGGTTTCCCGAACGGCACCCTTACGGGGACATCCCGCGAGGGACCTCCCCGTAAGGGCCCCGCCCTCAGGCTTCTTCCCGCTCCCCCTTACGGCTCCCCCGCCGGCCCCGTACCGCCAGGACCGCCGCCACCACGGCCACGACCGCGACGAGCAGCGCCCAGTCCGGGACCGCGCGGCCGAGCGAGGCCACCCGCTCCTCCACCGCGAACGACGTGTCCACCGAGAGCGGACCGGGCAGCGCGGTCGTCCCGTCGAAGACCAGGAACAGCACCCCGAGGGCCACGAAGAACAGCCCCGAGAGCAGCGACGTGGAGTGCAGGGTGAACCGGCCGAGCCGCAGCGGGCGCCCCCGCAGCCAGGAGCGGCGCCCCAGGTCGTACCGCTCCCAGAGCAGCGCGAGGACGAACAGCGGGACCGCCATCCCCAGCGCGTACACCGCGAGCAGCAGCCCCCCGTAGGCCGGGCTGCCGCTCAGCGCCGCCACCGTCAGGACGCTGCCCAGGATGGGGCCCGCGCAGAACCCGGCCAGGCCGTAGACCAGACCGAGGGCGTACACGGAGAGCGCCGACGTGGGCCGGATGCGGCCGCTCGTCTCGGCGATCCGGCGCGAGGCGAAGCCCAGGCCAAGGATCTGGAGGACGCCCAGACCGATGATCAGCCAGCCGCCCGCCGTGACCAGCAGGTCCCGGTGCCCGTAGAAGAGCCGGCCCGCGAAGGAACCGGCCGTGCCGAGCGGGACCAGCGTGGTCGCGAGCCCCGCGTAGAGGATGCCGGTCCGCGCCACCAGCTTCGCGCGCGTGTCGATGGAGTACGCGAAGAAGGCCGGGAGCAACAGGGCGCTGCACGGGCTGAGCAGGGCGAGCAGCCCGCCGAGGAAGGCGGCGAAGTAGCCGATGCCGGAGGTCATCGCCCGGCCCCGGACGGCGTCGCGGACGCCTCGCCGTCCCCGGATGCCTCGCCGTCCCCGGACGCCCCTGCCGCTCCGGACGCCCCGGCGGGCTTGGACGCCTCGGCCGTCTTCGCCGCCGCCTCGATGGCCTCGGCGAAGGTCTCCACCGGGTGGGCGCCCGCCAGGGGGCGGCCGTTGATCAGGAAGGACGGGGTGGAGTTCACCTCAAGCGAGTAGCCCTGCTCCTGGTCGGCGCGGACGGCCGCGTGGGCCGCCTCCCCCTCGGCGTCCCGGGCGAACCGGTCCGTGTCGGGGACGCCCGCCTCCCGGGCGAGGGCGGTCAGGCGCTCCTTCCCGAAGCCCTTCTCCTTGGCGCCCTCCGCGTAGGCGGCCCGGTGGAACTCCCAGAACCGGCCCTGCTGTCCGGCCGCCCAGGAAGCGCGGGCGACGGCTTCCGACTCGGCGCCGAAGATCGGGAAGTTCCGCCACTCGATCCGCAGGACGCCCTCGTCGACGTACTTCTTCACCAGGGCCGGCTCGGTGTCCCGGGCGAACTTGCCGCAGTAGCCGCATTTGAAGTCGGCGTACTCGACGAGCACCACGGGCGCGTCGGCGCGGCCGAGGGCGAGCTTGTCGGAGGGGTCGCGGCGGGCGAACTTCTCCAGTGCGGCGTAGATCCCGGCGGCCGGGTCGGCGGAGACCTCGGCGCGGGCGGAGCCGGGGGCGGCCGGGGACGCGGGCTTGGTGGCCGTGTACGAGACGAGGCCGAGCAGCACGGCGGCGGCGGCCACCCCGGAGACGATGACGATCCGGCGGCTCCCGGCGGGCGTCTTGGCGACGCTCCTGGCGGCGGGCTTGGCGGCGGGCTTGGGCATGCGGAAGCGCTCCTGGGGTGCGGGAGGGAATGACGAACGGACGGACGGCGGAGGGCCGTCCGTCTACACCCTCAGGACAGACAGCTCCACGGGAGACGGAGGTACGCGCGCGGGTGGCTCCCGCCCCGGGGCCGCCGCCGGGGCGTCCGTACCGGAGTGCCGGACACCGGGCGCGGTCCGGTCGGCGGCGAGCGCGGGCAGCAGCTCGGCGAAGCCGTGCGCCCTCGGCGGCACGACGGGCCCCGCCGCCCCTTCCCCACCGAAACCGGACCCGTCACAACCGGGCACCCTGTCCCGGACACCCACGGGACCGTCCGTACGGACGGAGTCAGGACCGGCCGAACTGACGGAGACAGGACCGGCCGCACGGACGGCAGCAGGACCGGCCGTACGGACGGAGACAGGACCGTCCGTACGCGCGTCGACAGGACCCGCCGTACCGGCACCCGCAGGGCCCGTCATACGGGCGCTCGCAGGATCGGCCGTACGGACAGGAGCAGGACCCGCCCCACCAGCGCCGACAGGGCCCGCCGTTCGCCCGGCGGCGAGACCGCCCGTACGGACATCGGCGGGACCGCACATCACCAGGAAGCCGAGGACCAGGGCCGCGAGGGTGCCGAGGGACGTCGGCACGCGGGCCGTGCGGAACATGCGTCACCTCATCCCGGTCCGGTCGGCGTGTCCGAAATAGTACGCACCCCATGGGGTCGCGCCCCGGCCCGCCGCCCGTAAATCGGTTCGCCGGTTCTCGGCCGCAGGTGCGATCCTGGACTCCGTATGTCTACTTCCTTCGCCGCCCTCCAGTCCGTCCTGGCCGAGGTCTCGCTGCGGGACTCCCACCGGCTCGGCCGCCGTCTCGAAGGCGCCCGCCGCATCCGCAAGCCCGAGGCCCGCGCGGCCGTCCTGGACGAGATCGCCGCAGAGGCGGCCAAGGCCAAGGAACGCGTCGACGGGCGCGCCTCCCGCCTGCCCTCGATCAGCTATCCCGAACAGCTGCCCGTCTCCCAGAAGAAGGACGAGATCCTGGAGGCGATACGCGACCACCAGGTCGTGATCGTCGCCGGTGAGACGGGCTCAGGAAAGACCACGCAGATCCCGAAGATCTGTCTGGAGCTGGGCCGGGGCGTCCGGGGCATGATCGGGCACACCCAGCCCCGCAGGCTCGCCGCCCGCACGGTCGCCGAGCGGGTCGCCGAGGAGCTGCGGACCCCGCTGGGCGAGGCCGTCGGCTGGAAGGTCCGCTTCACCGACCAGGTGAACCCGGACGCGACCTTCGTGAAGCTGATGACCGACGGCATCCTGCTCGCCGAGATCCAGACCGACCGCGAGCTGCGCGCCTACGACACGATCATCATCGACGAGGCCCACGAGCGGTCCCTCAACATCGACTTCCTGCTCGGCTATCTGGCCCAGCTGCTCCCGAAGCGCCCCGACCTCAAGGTCGTGATCACCTCGGCGACCATCGACCCGGAGCGGTTCTCCCGGCACTTCGGCGACGCCCCGATCGTCGAGGTCAGCGGCCGTACGTATCCGGTCGAGGTGCGCTACAGACCACTGCTCGAAGAGGACTCGGAGGAGTCCGACCGCGACCAGATCACCGCGATCTGCGACGCCGTCGACGAACTGCGCCGGGAGGCTCCCGGCGACGTCCTGGTCTTCCTCTCCGGCGAGCGGGAGATCCGCGACACCGCCGACGCGCTGGCCAAGCGGAACCTCCCCGCCACGGAGATCCTGCCGCTCTACGCGCGCCTGTCGCACGCCGAGCAGCACCGGGTGTTCCAGGCGCACTCCGGGCGCCGGATCGTCCTCTCCACGAACGTCGCCGAGACCTCCCTGACGGTCCCCGGCATCAAGTACGTGATCGACCCGGGCACCGCCCGCATCTCCCGCTACTCGCACCGGACCAAGGTCCAGCGGCTCCCCATCGAGCCGGTCAGCCAGGCCAGCGCCAACCAGCGCAAGGGCCGCTGCGGCCGTACCTCCGACGGCATCTGCATCCGGCTCTACTCGGAGGACGACTTCCTCACCCGCCCCGAGTTCACGGACGCGGAGATCCTGCGGACGAACCTGGCCTCCGTCATCCTCCAGATGACCGCCGCCGGGCTCGGCGACATCGAGAAGTTCCCCTTCATCGACCCGCCGGACCACCGCAACATCCGGGACGGCGTCCAGCTGCTCCAGGAGCTGGGCGCGCTGAACCCGGCGGAGAAGGACCCGAAGAAGCGCCTCACCGAGCAGGGCAGGAAGCTCTCCCAGCTGCCCGTGGACCCCCGGCTCGCCCGGATGGTCCTGGAAGCCGACCGCAACGGCTGCGTCCGCGAGGTCATGGTCATCGCGGCGGCGCTCTCCATCCAGGACCCGCGCGAGCGCCCCTCCGAGAAGCAGGCGCAGGCCGATCAGCTGCACGCCCGGTTCAAGGACGAGACGAGCGACTTCCTCGCCCTGCTCAACCTGTGGCGGTACGTGCGCGAGCAGCAGAAGGAGCGCGGCTCGTCCTCGTTCCGCCGGATGTGCAAGCAGGAGTACCTGAACTTCCTGCGGATCCGCGAGTGGCAGGACATCTACGCCCAGCTGCGGACGGTCGCCAAGCAGATGGGCATCCACCTCAACGAGGAGGACGCGCCGGAGCAGTCCGTGCACGTGTCCCTGCTCTCCGGGCTGCTCTCGCACGTCGGTCTGAAGGACGTGAAGGAGTCCAAGGACGGGTCGAAGGCCAAGGAGGGGGCGAAGGACGGGCGCCGGGAGAGCCGTAACGAGTACCTGGGCGCGCGGAACGCCAAGTTCGCGATCTTCCCCGGCTCCGCGCTCTTCAAGAAGCCCCCGCGCTTCGTCATGTCCGCCGAGCTGGTGGAGACCTCCCGGCTCTGGGCCCGGGTCAACGCCCGGATCGAGCCCGAGTGGATCGAGCCGCTCGCCCAGCACCTCGTCCGCAAGACGTACAGCGAGCCGCACTGGGAGAAGGACCAGGCGGCCGTGATGGCCTTCGAGAAGGTCACCCTGTACGGCGTCCCGATCGTCGCCGACCGCAAGGTGAACTACGGGCGGATCGACCCGGAGGTCTCCCGCGACCTGTTCATCAGGAACGCGCTCGTCGAGGGCGACTGGCGGACCCACCACAAGTTCTTCGCGGACAACCGCAAGCTGCTCACCGAGGTCGAGGAGCTGGAGCACCGGGCCCGGCGCCGGGACATCCTCGTCGACGACGAGACCCTCTTCGACTTCTACGACAAGCGCGTCCCCGAGCACGTCGTCTCCGGCGCCCACTTCGACTCCTGGTGGAAGCACAAGCGCCACGAGGAGCCTGAGTTCCTCGACTTCGAGCGCGAGATGCTCATCAACGAGAAGGCCGGGGCCGTCACCAAGGACGACTACCCGGACTCCTGGCGGCAGGGACCGCTGAAGTTCCGGGTGACGTACCAGTTCGAGCCGGGCGCGGACGCCGACGGCGTGACCGTCCACATCCCGCTCCAGGTCCTGAACCAGGTCGTGGACGAGGGCTTCGAGTGGCAGATCCCGGGGCTTCGCGCCGAGGTCGTCACGGAGCTGATCCGCTCGCTGCCGAAGCCGATCCGGCGCCACTACGTGCCCGCGCCCGACTTCGCGCGCCGCTTCCTCGACACCGTGGTGCCGGTGCAGGAGCCGCTGGCGGGGGCGCTCGCCCGGGAACTCCAGCGGATGGTCGGCGTGCCCGTCACGCCCGAGGACTTCGACTGGGCCAAGGTCCCCGAGCACCTCAAGGTGACCTTCCGGATCGTCGACGAGCGGCGCCGGAAGCTGGCCGAGGCCAAGGACCTGGAGACGCTCCGGCTCCAGCTGCGCCCCAAGGCCCGCAAGGCCCTCTCCCAGGCCGCGGCGGAGGCCACGGGCGGCCGGGACGGCTCCGGGCCCTCCCTGGAGCGCACGGGCCTCAAGGACTGGACGATCGGGACCCTGACGAAGGTCTTCGAGACCCGGCGGGCCGGCCAGCCGGTGAAGGCGTACCCGGCCCTGGTGGACGAGGGCGACTCGGTGGCCGTACGGCTCTTCGACTCGGAGGCCGAGCAGGAGCGGGCGATGTGGCGGGGCACCCGCAGGCTGATCCTGCTGAACATTCCGGTGAACCCGGCGAAGTTCGCCTCGGACAAGCTGACCAACCAGCAGAAGCTGGCCCTGTCCTCGAACCCGCACGGCTCGGTCCAGGCCCTCTTCGAGGACTGCGCCACCGCCGCCGCGGACAAGCTGATCGCGGACCACGGCGGCCCCGCCTGGGACGAGGAGTCCTTCCGGAAGCTGTACGACAGGGTCCGCGCGGACCTGGTGGACACGACGGTACGGACGGTGGACCAGGTCCGTCAGGTCCTCGCGGCCTGGCAGGCGTGCGAGCGGCGCCTGAAGTCCACGAGCAGCCCGGCGCTGCTGCCGAACCTCCGGGACGTGCGGGCCCAGCTGGACTGGCTGGTGCCGGCCGGGTTCGTCACCCGTACGGGGCTGAAGCGGCTGCCCGACCTGATGCGCTATCTGGTGGCGGTGGACCGGCGGCTCCAGCAGATGCCGACCGGGGTGCAGCGGGACACCACCCGGATGGAGAAGGTCCAGGAGATGCAGGACGAGTACGCCTGGCTCCTCGAACAGCTGCCGAAGGGGCGTCCGGTGCCGTCCTCGGTGACCGACATCCGCTGGATGATCGAGGAACTGCGGGTGAGCTACTTCGCGCACGCGCTCGGCACGGCGTATCCGGTGTCGGACAAGCGGATCGTGAAGGCGATCGACGCGGCGGCTCCGTAGGGGACGGGGGCCGGGCTCCGTGGGCGGAGCCGGGCCGGGTCTCCCGAGCCGGGTCGCCGGGGCCGGGCGGGGCGGCGGGGGCGTAAGCGGATCCTCGCCGTCGGTGAGTTCGACCTGAGCCCCTGACCTGCTGTACAGTCTGACTCGCAACGAGGTCCTGTGGAGCAGTTGGTTAGCTCGCCACCCTGTCAAGGTGGAGGTCGCGGGTTCAAGTCCCGTCAGGATCGCCTCTGCGAAAGGCCCGCATCAGCTGATGCGGGCCTTTCGTCATGTCCGGAGCCTTGACGCGGCGGGGCGCCCGCCGGTACCCCGGTCTTCAGGGATTCGGGGGCCCACATCGGAGGTGTTCGCGCATGGCCGCGGCGTCCGCAGCACGGCACGACACGAGAGCACTGCTCCGCGCCCATCTGGCGGCCGCTTCGCGCTTCGGACACCTCACGCGCCACTGCGTGGTCTGTCATCGCCTTCTGCGGCTCGCCATGGAGTGCCCCGAGGGGCCGGAGGACCCGGAGCCCTGCATACGGCCGGCGGCGCCCGAGGAGGCCGAGGAGCGCGCCGGGAGGGGCGGGGACGAAAGTCCTGAGGGCCCGTGACCATCGGCGGGCCGGGGGCGCCCCGGAAGGTGGGAGGCTGTTCTGTGGCAGGGCTTCGCCAATGTGACGGGTGTCACTGAAGGAGTTTCAGAAACCGCTTCACTTACACCCTTCCTACAACGGCGCGATTTAATATGTGCAATTGCACCACCAGTCACAGGGAACGCCGCCCGCGACGGAAATACCCCCCGGAGACAAAAGAAGATCGCGCCGGACCCGGCGGAGTCCAGCGCGATCGGTGACGGAAACCTGTTGGGGCAGGAGACCGTCGGCAGAGCTAGGGGTGGGCGACCGGGTTGGGGGACCCGGACATGCCCGGCGTAACGGGTACTACAGGGTGAATGCGCGGCCTCAGGCCTCGCTGCGCTGCTGCGGAATGCCCGCCAGCAGCGCGCGGACCTCGGCCTCGCGATAGCGGCGGTGCCCACCCAGGGTGCGGATGGACGTGAGCTTCCCGGCCTTCGCCCAACGGGTCACCGTCTTCGGGTCCACACGGAACATCGTGGCAACCTCGGCAGGGGTCAGCAGCGGCTCGGCATCAGGGGTGCGAGCGGTCATGAGCGGCCTCCTCGGGAGAACCGAACCAATCTCGGTTCTTTCCTCTAAATTCTGCACCTTGACCCGCGCTGCCCGAAATGACAGAAGCGGGCCGAGTCGGTTATAGGACGAACGGCTTGTCCTCGGCACTACAACTACACCATCCGTCCAGCCACGTCGGCCAAACCGATGGAATTGCCCTCGCAGGTGTTCATCAGCGGCGGAAGTCGATGGACCATGCCATAACGGACAGTCACGCGTCTGTGACGATCAGTCACAGAGCGATCAGGAGTCCTCAGACCCCCCATAGAGTGCAATGCTGAGCGTTCCGCCCAAAGTTGGACGGAAGGAACCCTCCCCGGACTCCTTGTCCTATTTTGGCACGAGGGTAGGTGATGGGCGCAAGAGTGCGTTAAGTGCTTTCCGTCACGCTTGGGCCAAAGGCCCGGATCAGGACCAACGTCCCCACCTGGGAGTGCCAAAAGACCCGGTCGCCACCGGCGGACCGAAATCGGCCACCCGCAACTCCCTGGTCATGAAGATCATTTACACCGGTCGGACATGTCTTGTCGATACCGACCTGACGAATCTGTCCGACTGATGTCAATTCGCGAATCGCAGCTCCCTGACGAGCCGCCAGCGCTCGGCGAGCCGCCCGTACGCCTCGCTCGCCGCCTCGCCGTCCCCCGCCCGCAGCGCCGCGATCCCCTCCGCCAGTTGGGCCGCCGAGCGGTCACCGGCCAGCCACTCCTCCGGGACCGCGTGCACGAGCCCCCCGTAGTCCAGCTCCACGAGCGCCCGGGGATGGAACTCCTCCAGCCAGCGCCCCACTTCGATCAGACCCTCCGTCAGGGGTCCCTCGTCGTAGGCCTCCCGCAGCGCCCGCAGGGCCCGCGCCAGCCTCCGGCGGGCCTGCGCCATCGTCGTCCGGTACCGCAGCACCGGCGCCCGGCCCGCCGGCTCCCCCTCCGCGCCCTTGGGCGCCCCCGGCTCGTACTCCCGGTCCTCGTCCCCGAAGAGCGCGAACCAGCGCAGCGGCACCTGCCAGACCGCCGTGCGGATCCAGGGGCGCGCGTCCGGGTTCCGTTCGAGCCAGCGCTCGTGATCCGCCGTCACCTGGGCCCGTACGACCGGCGGGAGCATCGCGTCCAGGACCGGGGCCGGAAACTGGTCCGCCACCTCCCGCAGCGCCAGCCAGCCCCGCAGCCGGGTCCGCCACGGACAGACCACCACCACCCCGTCGAGGACCGCGACGAAGGCCTCGGCGCTCTCGTGCACCGGCACCGGGACCGGAGGCGTCGGCAGCAGATCGGCGAGCGACCTCCGCAGCTCCTCCTGGGCGCCGGGGGCGCGCGACTCCCGCGCGTAGCGGGCCCAATGGGTCCGTTCCGGCTCGGGGAACGCCGCCAGCGGCTCGTAGACCCGCAGATAGGAGGCGTAGGGAATGAGGACCGAGGAGACGACCGACATGCCGTGATCCTTCCACGGAGGCCCCCTCCGAGGGGGTGATCCTGGGCACTGCCGCTGATCTACGCCCAGGTAGGACTTACTCTCTTGCCGAACCGGTCCTCCCCCACCCTCAGGGAGGACCACCCGCCGCTTCGTACTTGGGAGTCACCACCGTGACCGATGTGACCGGCGTTCCTGCTGACGTACTCCGCACCCTGTTCCACTCGGAGCAGGGCGGCCACGAGCAAGTCGTGCTCTGTCAGGACCGCGCCACCGGCCTCAAGGCCGTCATCGCCCTCCACAACACCGCCCTGGGCCCCGCCCTCGGCGGCACCCGCTTCTACCCGTACGCCACCGAGGCCGACGCCATCGCCGACGCGCTCAACCTGGCGCGCGGCATGTCGTACAAGAACGCCATGGCCGGTCTCGACCACGGCGGCGGCAAGGCCGTCATCATCGGCGACCCGGAGAAGATCAAGACGGAGGAGCTGCTCCTCGCCTACGGCCGGTTCGTCGCCTCCCTCGGCGGTCGGTACGTCACCGCCTGCGACGTCGGCACCTACGTCGCCGACATGGACGTCGTCGCCCGCGAGAACAAGTGGACCACCGGCCGCTCCCCCGAGAACGGCGGCGCGGGCGACTCCTCCGTCCTCACCGCCTTCGGCGTCTTCCAGGGCATGCGCGCCTCCGCGCAGACCCTCTGGGGCGACCCGACCCTGCGCGGTCGCAAGGTCGGCGTGGCGGGTGTCGGCAAGGTCGGCCACTACCTCGTCGAGCACCTTCTGGAGGACGGCGCCGAGGTCGTGATCACCGATGTGCGCGAGGAGTCGGTGCGCCGGATCACCGACAAGTACCCGCAGGTGACCGTGGTCGCCGACACGGACGCGCTGATCCGCGTCGAGGGCCTGGACATCTACGCGCCCTGCGCGCTCGGCGGCGCCCTGAACGACGAGACCGTGCCGGTCCTCACCGCCGGGATCGTCTGCGGCGCGGCCAACAACCAGCTCGCCCACCCGGGTGTGGAGAAGGACCTCGCGGACCGGGGCATCCTCTACGCGCCCGACTACGTGATCAACGCCGGTGGCGTGATCCAGGTCGCCGACGAGCTGCACGGCTTCGACTTCGACCGCTGCAAGGCGAAGGCGACGAAGATCTTCGACACCACCCTCGAAATCTTCGCACGTGCGAAGTCCGACGGGATTCCGCCGGCCGCCGCCGCCGACCGGATCGCCGAGCAGCGGATGGCCTCGGCACGGAAGGCCTGATCCGGATCCGGCCCGGGGGAAGGCCTGATCCGGCCGGGAACCGCCCCGGGGCCGCTCCAGCGCGCCTCAGGGACCCCACCGGCATCCTCTGGACCTCTCCGCATCGCCCGGGTGGCGCGGAGAGGTCCAGGGGCGTCCCTGGCGAGACTTCGCTCACGCCATTCGGCGGGTCGGACCCTCAGAAGAGGTTAAAATCGCGATTGACCAGCGAGGAAAGGGCGCCTCGAAGGTTCTGTACCGGGGTATGTGATGCGCGCGGCGTACCGTAGACCCGCGGAAACAGGTACCGTTGAAGCCCTACGGACCGGCCTCTCTGTCGAGAGTCCGTTCCGAATCATGAACGCGTGTCAAGACTCTGGGGCCGACGAGCCCCGTCACCGAGGGGGTCGAGCCATGGGGCGCGGCCGGGCAAAGGCCAAGCAGACCAAGGTCGCCCGCCAGCTGAAGTACAGCAGCGGCGGGACGGACCTGACGCGTCTGGCCAATGAGCTGGGCGCTTCGACTTCGAGCCAGCCGCCGAATGGCGAGCCGTTCGAGGACGACGACGAGGAAGACGACCCGTACGCCCAGTACGCGGATCTCTACAACACGGACGACGAGGACGAGGACGATCAGTCCGGTCCGAGTGGTGCGTCCCCGCGTCGCGCTTGACCTTCTGAACCACCGAAACCCGGTCCGGGATCACCCGGCCGGGTTTCCGTGCTGTCCGCGTACTCCCGGGGGCCTCGGTCACGGGGCCCTCGGTCTCGGGGCTTCGGTCCCGGCGGCTCCGGCGGCTCCGGTCAGGGGACGCGCCGGGGGCCGTAACGGGGGTCGTCACAGCGGTCATGTCCGGGGTCGCGACAGGGTTGATGTCAGGGCTCGTGTCAGGGGCGCCCCCGACACGTACGGGGCCGACACGTACGGGGCGCCCCTCAGGAGCGCCCCGTGTGTACTGCCCCGGTCTGTCCTACTTCGCGTAGTCGCCGACCAGCTCCGCGCCCGTGGTGTGCGCGCCGCGCTCGGTGATCTCGCCCGCGACCCAGGACTCGACGCCCCGGTCCGCCAGCGTGGTCAGGGCCGCGTCGACGAAGTCGGCGGGGACGACGGCCATCATGCCGACGCCCATGTTCAGGGTCTTCTCCAGCTCCAGGCGCTCCACCTGACCGGCCTTGCCGACCAGGTCGAAGATCGCGTCCGGCGTCCAGGTCGAGCGGTCGACCGTGGCGTGCAGCCCGTCCGGGATGACCCGGGCCAGGTTGGCCGCGAGACCGCCGCCCGTGATGTGGCTGAAGGCGTGGACGTCCGTGGTCCGGGTGAGGGCCAGGCAGTCCAGGGAGTAGATCTTGGTGGGCTCCAGCAGCTCCTCGCCGAGCGTCCGGCCCAGCTCCTCGACCCGCTGGTCGAGGCTCATGCCCGCGCGGTCGAAGAGCACGTGCCGGACGAGCGAGTACCCGTTGGAGTGAAGACCCGAGGCGGCCATGGCGATGACCGCGTCCCCCGTACGGATGCGATCGGGGCCGAGCAGCCGGTCGTACTCCACGACACCCGTGCCCGCGCCGGCCACGTCGAAGTCGTCCGGACCGAGGAGGCCCGGGTGCTCCGCCGTCTCGCCGCCGACCAGGGCGCAGCCGGCCAGGACACAGCCCTCGGCGATGCCCTTGACGATGGCGGCGACCCGCTCCGGGTGGACCTTGCCCACGCAGATGTAGTCGGTCATGAAGAGCGGCTCGGCGCCGCAGACGACGATGTCGTCCATGACCATCGCGACCAGGTCGTGGCCGATGGTGTCGTACACGCCCATCTGACGGGCGATGTCGACCTTCGTGCCGACGCCGTCGGTGGCGGAGGCGAGCAGGGGGCGCTCGTAGCGCTTGAGGGCCGAGGCGTCGAAGAGGCCGGCGAAACCGCCGAGGCCACCGAGGACCTCGGGGCGCTTCGTCTTCTTCACCCACTCCTTCATGAGCTCGACGGCGCGGTCGCCCGCCTCGATGTCGACGCCCGCGGAGGCGTAGCTGGCACCGGTGGTCTCAGACATGGGTGAGAACTTTCGTGTCGTCGTACAGCTCGTACAGCTCGTGCTGCTCGTACCGCCCGCGCCGCCGGGGAGGCGGCGCGGGCGGCGGGGTCTTACGGGCGTCGCAGGGCGTCCGCCGCCGCCGTGGCGGCGGGGCCCGCGGCCAGCTCGGTCTCCAGGAGCTGCTTGCCGAGCAGCTCGGGGTCCGGCAGCTCCATCGGGTACTCGCCGTCGAAGCAGGCACGGCAGAGGTTCGGCTTCTGGATCGTGGTCGCCTCGATCATCCCGTCGATGGAGATGTACGAGAGCGAGTCCGCGCCCAGCGACTTGCCGATCTCGTCGATCGACATGCCGTTGGCGATCAGCTCCGCGCGGGTGGCGAAGTCGATGCCGAAGAAGCAGGGCCACTTCACCGGCGGCGAGGAGATCCGGATGTGGATCTCGGCCGCGCCGGCCTCGCGGAGCATCTTGACCAGGGCGCGCTGGGTGTTGCCGCGGACGATCGAGTCGTCGACGACGACCAGGCGCTTGCCCCGGATGACGTCCTTGAGGGGGTTCAGCTTCAGCCGGATGCCGAGCTGGCGGATGGTCTGCGAGGGCTGGATGAAGGTGCGCCCGACGTAGGCGTTCTTCACCAGACCGGCGCCGAAGGGGATGCCCGAGGCCTCGGCGTAGCCGATGGCGGCGGGAGTTCCGGACTCCGGCGTCGCTATGACCAGATCGGCCTCGGCGGGCGCCTCCTTCGCGAGGCGGCGGCCCATCTCCACCCGGGAGAGGTACACGTTCCGGCCGGCGATGTCCGTGTCCGGACGGGCCAGGTACACGTACTCGAAGACACAGCCCTTGGGCTTCGCTTCCGCGAATCGGGAGGTGCGGATGCCGTTCTCGTCGATCGCGATCATCTCGCCCGGCTCGACCTCGCGGACGAAGCTGGCACCGCAGATGTCGAGCGCGGCGGACTCGGACGCGACCACCCAGCCACGCTCCAGACGGCCGAGGACCAGCGGGCGGATGCCCTGCGGGTCGCGCGCCGCGTAGAGCGTGTGCTCGTCCATGAAGACGAGGGAGAAGGCGCCCCGGACCTCGGGGAGAACCTTCGCGGCAGCCTGCTCGATGGTGAGCGGCGTGCCGTCCTCGTCCACCTGGCCCGCGAGGAGCGCGGTCACCAGGTCGGTGTCGTTGGTGGCGGCGACCTGGGTCGCGCGACCTTCCTTCTTGGGCAGGTCGGCGACCATTTCGGCGAGCCGAGCCGTGTTCACCAGGTTGCCGTTGTGGCCGAGCGCGATGGAGCCGTGGGCGGTTGCCCTGAACGTCGGCTGCGCGTTCTCCCACACGGACGCCCCGGTGGTCGAGTAGCGGGCGTGACCGACCGCGATATGACCTTGGAGGGAACCGAGAGAGGTCTCGTCGAAGACCTGGGACACGAGGCCCATGTCCTTGAAGACGAGGATCTGGGAGCCATTGCTGACCGCGATACCCGCGGATTCCTGGCCCCGATGCTGGAGGGCGTAGAGCCCGAAGTACGTGAGCTTTGCGACCTCTTCACCCGGAGCCCAGACACCGAAGACGCCGCAAGCGTCCTGGGGGCCTTTCTCACCGGGGAGCAGGTCGTGATTGAGTCGACCGTCACCACGTGGCACGTTCCCGAGTGTAGACGGGCTCGACCACTGGTCCGAATTGAGGAATTGCGGGACCGGCCGCGCTCGTGCGATCGCACCAATAGATCGTTTTCGGCTTGGAGAGGCCTACGAGGCAGGCGGGGGAAGGGATCCCGGCACCCGCGCCGGTCCGGGAGGGCACCCGCAGCCGGGTGCGGGACCCCCGGCGATGTGACGGAGTGCACGCCCGGGGAGCGCGGGGAGGGGACTCCGGGGCGCCAGGAGCGATCGTTTTCGGCCGGGGCCCTGGGAGGTTCCTCCCGGGTGCGGGGGATCTTGGGGGTACGGGGGTGACGGGGTGCCGGGGCTTCTGGGGCGACGGGGCTCCGGGGTGCCGGGGCCTCCGGGGTGCCGGGGTGACGGGGCTCCGGGGTGCCGGGGCCTCCGGGGTGCCGGGGTGACGGGGCTCCGGGGTGCCGGGGCCTCCGGGTGGCGGTCAGGGTGATGCGGGGTGCCGGGGTGGGGGCGCTTCCGGCTCTCCCGTACGGGCTTCCCCGGGCTTCTGTACGGGCTTCCCCTCGGGCTTCCCGTACGGGCTCCAGGCGCACCCCGTGCGGGTCCCCCGCCCCATCCCGTACGGGTCCCCTCCGCCCCACCCCGTACGCGTCTCCGCCTCACCCCTACGGGTCTCCCCCCTGCCGTCCGGGGAACGGGACGGGCGTTGACAGGTGCACGTGAGTTCGAGCAAGCTCCCGTGCATGCAGCCCTCGCGTGACCGTTCGGTCACCCTCGTCCAGCGCCGACACGTGGACCTCGTCCGTGTCACCAGCGCTGCCTGTCGCTGCGTCTGACCCCCTTCTCCTCCTCGCGCGCTCCTTCACCGCCCCGATCCTTCCGGGGCGTGTCCCTCCGCGTCCCCGCGCCGTGAACTCGCCGTCGCCGGGCGCCGGAGCCCCCTGCTCAGACGCAGCTCCCTCAGGAGACCCCGCATGTCCACGCCCCTGTCCCGCCGCGCCCTCGGCGGTGCCGCCGCCGGTGCCGCCGCTGTCGCCGCCCTCGGCACCGCCCCCGCCGAGGCAGCGGCGGCCACCCCGCGCCCCGCCGACGAGCGCCCCTTCCGCGCCGCGCACCCGCGCCGTCACTCCCGGCGCCCCAACATCCTCTTCATCCTCGGCGACGACCTCGGCTGGGCCGACCTCTCCTCCTACGGCTCGCCCCACATCAAGACCCCGCACCTCGACCGGCTCGCCCGGCAGGGCGTCCGCTTCACCGACGCGTACTCCGGCTCCGCGACCTGCTCCCCGACCCGCTTCAGCCTCTACACCGGCCGCTACCCCGGGCGGACCAGGGGCGGGCTCGCCGAACCGATCGCCGACCGGTCCGTCGGGCTCGAACCCACCCACCCCACGCTCGCCACCCAGCTGCGCGCCGCCGGCTACGCCACCGCCCTCATCGGCAAGTGGCACTGCGGCTACCTCCCGGACTACTCCCCCACCCGCTCCGGCTGGGACGAGTTCTTCGGCAACTTCGGCGGCGCCCTGGAGTACTACTCCAAGCTGGGACTCGGCGGCGAGTACGACCTCTACGAGGGCGACGCCCCCTACAAGGACCTGCGCTACTACACCCGGATCCTCACCGAGCGGGCGAGCGAGTACATCGAGGACCGCGAGCACGACCGCCCCTGGCTGCTCAACCTCAACTTCACCACCCCGCACTGGCCCTGGATCGCCGACGGCGACGAGGAGCTGAGCGCCGAGATCGTGCGCCGCATCAAGGCGGGCGACCGCTCCGCGCTCTGGCACCAGGACGGCGGCTCCGTCGCCAAGTACAAGCAGATGGTCGAGGACCTCGACCGCTCGGTCGGCAAGGTCCTCGACGCGCTGCGCCGCTCGGGGCAGGAGCGCGACACCCTCGTCTTCTTCGCCAGCGACAACGGCGGCGAGCGCTTCTCCTACAACTGGCCGCTGAGCGGCAACAAGGCGTCCCTCCAGGAGGGCGGCATACGGGTGCCGTCCATCCTGCGCTGGCCCGCGCGGGTCGACGGCGGGCAGGTCAGCGACCTGCCGGTCTTCACACCCGACTGGACCGCCACCCTCCTCGACCTCGCGGGCGCCCGCCCCCACCCCGCGTACCCGCTCGACGGCACCAGCCTCGCCGGGTATCTGCTGCGCGGCGAGGCGGTCCCCGAGCGGGACCTGTTCTGGCGGGTGCGCGGCGAGCGGGCGCTGCGCCGGGGCGACTGGAAGTACTACCGGGGCAAGAACGGGCGCGACCAGCTCTTCGACCTCGGAAACGACGCCCGCGAGCAGGCCGACCACGCCCCCCTCGAACCCCGGCTCCTCGCCGAACTGCGGACCTCCTGGGAACGGACGGACGCGGAGCTGCTGCCGTACTGACGGGCTGTCGTACCGACGTACGGCCGTACTGACAGGCTGTCGTACTGACTGACGGCCGTACCGACTGGCTGTCGCACTGACGGACGGCGGTGGCGCGGCCCCGCCCAGGGGGCGCCTCCGCCGCCCGGGTCACGCGTGGCGCCTCCGCCACCGGGTCACGCGCTTCCGGCCGTGCCCGCCTGCCAGGTCAGGTAGCCGCCGTCCAGGTTGGCGGCCTGGTGGCCGTGCTGGGCGAGGAGGCGGGCGGCGGTGTGGCCGCGCTGGCCGACCTGGCAGTGCACGACGAGCGGACGCCCGGACGGAAGCTCGTCGAGCCGGTCGCGGAGCAGGTCCAGGGGGATGTTCAGGGCGCCGGGGATGGCTCCGGCGGCGTGCTCGGCCGGGGTGCGGACGTCGACGAGGACCGCACCGGCGGCCAGGGCCGCGTCCAGCTCGTGCCACTGCACCGTCCGGGTCGTGCCCGTGGCGAGGTTGTCGGCGACGTGCCCGAGCAGGTTCACCGGGTCCTTCGCCGAGCCGTACGCCGGGGCGTAGGCCAGTTCGAGATCGGCGAGGTCGGCCGCCGTGAGGCCGCCCCGGATCGCGGTGGCGAGCACGTCGATCCGCTTGTCGACGCCCGCGCCGCCGACCGCCTGCGCCCCCAGGATGGTGCCGTCGGACGGGTCGAGGAGCAGCTTGAGCGCCATCCGCTCGGCGCCCGGGTAGTAGCCCGCGTGCGAGACCGGATGGGTGTGCACCACCTGGTGCGGGCGCCCGGCGGCGATCAGCCGCTTCTCGTTCCAGCCGGTCGCGGCGGCGGTGAGACCGAAGACCCCGACCACCGCCGTGCCGATCGCCGGAGCCGAACGCACCGGGCGCCCGGCGATCGCGTCGGCGGCGAGCCTGCCGTGCCGGTTGGCGAGGTTGGCCAGGGGGACGAGGGTGGGCTCGCCGGTGAGGTGGTCCGTCTTCTCCGCCGCGTCGCCGACCGCGTACACGAAGGGGTCGCTGGTCCGCTGCCGCTCGTCGACGGCGATCCCGCCGCGCGGCCCGATCGCGAGCCCGGCGTTCTCGGCCAGTGCCGTGTCCGGCCGTACGCCGATGGCGAAGAGGACGAGATCGCCCGGGACCAGACCGCCGTCCTCCAGTTCCACGGCGTCGGGCAGCACCTTCACCGTCCGGGCGCCGAGCCGCACGTCCACGCCGTGCGCCCGCAGCTCGGCCGTCACCGGGGCGGCCATCTCCGGGTCCAGCGGGCCGAGGAGCTGACCGGCCGCCTCCACCAGGGTCACGGCGAGCCCGCGCCGCCGCAGGTTCTCCGCGACCTCGATCCCGATGAAGCCGCCCCCGACGACCACGGCGGACCGGGCGCCGCCGTCGACCACCGCCTTGATCCGGTCGGTGTCGGTGACGTCCCGCAGGGTCAGCGCCCGCTCGGCGCCCGGCACCGGCGGCACCACGGGGCGGGCACCGGGGCTGAGCACCAGGTGGTCGTACGGCTCGGTGTAGGTACGGGAGTCCGCGAGGTCCAGGACCAGGACGGTCCGGGCGGCGGTGTCCACGGAGAGCACCTCGTGCCCGGTGCGTACGTCGAGCCCGAACCGGGCGGCCAGCGACTCGGGCGTCTGGAGCAGCAGCGCCTCACGGTCCGCGATGACCCCGCCCAGGTGGTACGGCAGTCCGCAGTTCGCGTACGAGACGTGCGGACCGCGCTCCAGGACCACGATCTCGGCCTGCTCGTCCAGGCGGCGCAAGCGGGTGGCGGTGGACATGCCTCCGGCGACACCACCGACGATGACGGTCTTCACGGGTCTCTCCTCACGACGGGGCCGCTTCCTCCGAAGCCCTCCATACCCCCGAGGGTATGAAGGGGAAGGGGCTCGGGGACGCCGCGAAGGTCCACTTCGGTGGGGGCCGGAGGACCCGGGAGGGGGAGGCGGAAGACTCCTGGCGGAGGGCGCGGGGTGGGAACCCGTAGGGGCCCTAGGAGCCCTAGGGTCCCTAGGAGCCCTAAGGCCCCTAAGGGTCCTGCCGCGCCCCCGCGCCCCCCTCATCCCCCGGCTCCCCCGCCGTCGCCGTCGCCGTCGCCGTCGCCGTGAACCCCTTCCCCTCGGGGGTCGTCAGGGTCAGGGTCCTGTGGTCCAGGCGGTAGGCGAGGGGGCCGTCGAGGAGGGCGTACAGCTGTGTCTCAAGACGCATCTGGGGGCTCGAACACATCATCCGGGTGGTCGCCGCCGGGCCCTCGACCGTCAGCGTCCCGCCCTCGACCCGGGCGGTCGCGGAGAAGTTGTTGCAGCCCAGGTTCCCGGTGATCCGGCCGTCCGCGCCGATCACCAGACGGGCCTTCGTCCCGCTGTCCGTCGGCAGCGCGGACGCCGTCTCCCCGGAGACGAGCCCGTCGATCCGCCACGGGGTGCCGCGCAGCGGGGCGGAGGGCTCGGCCTTCAGTTCGAGGGAGTTCCGGCCGTCGGGGGCGGTCAGGGTCAGGGCCTGTCCCTTGAGGGTCCCCCTGAGAGGGCCGGTGAAGGCCTTCGTCCAGGCGCTCTCAAAGCGCCCCCGGTCCTCCGGGCAGGCCTTCGCCGTGCTCCCGCCCGGGGAGACGGTGAGCAGATCGCCCCGGACGGCGACGGTCGCCCCGAAGGAGTTGCAGCCGTTGTCTCCGTGGACCTGCCCGTCCGTGCCGAAGGCCAGCCGGGCCCCGTCCGGGGCGGCGGACCGCTGTCCGTCCACCGTCACCGCGCCGATCGTCCAGTACGTACCGGCGACGGGCAGATCGGGTGGAACCGCCCCCGGGCCGGGCCCCCCGGCCCCCGCCGTACCGCACCCGGCGAGGAGGAGGACGAGTCCGGCGCCGACGAGGGCGCCGCCCGGCCACCTCCGCTTCCGCCCGCTGCTCAGCCCTTGGGTCTCGTTACGTGTCCGATTCCGGCTCCGCACCTGCCTCTGCGTCTGCATGGCGGTGGGACGGGCCCCGTCGGGAAACGGTTCCGGATCCGGCTCAGCCCATCAGGGGCAGCAGCTCCGCCAGGTCCGCGCGCTCGCCGCTCGCGCTGATCCGGGCCGCGTCCCGTTCGGTCGCCCACCGGGTCCGCCCGGTCGCCAGCCTGATCCAGGTCAGCGGGTCCGTCTCCACCACGTTCGGCGGGGTGCCCCGGGTGTGCCGGGGGCCCTCGACGCACTGGACCACCGCGAACGGCGGGACCCGGACCTCGACCGCCCCGCCGGGCGCCTTCGCCGCGAGCGCGTCGGCGAGGAGCCGGGTGCAGGCGGCCAGAGCCTGGCGGTCGAAGGGGACGGCGCCGCCGGTCGCCGCGTTCAGGTCGTCGGTGTGGACGACCAGTTCCACCGTCCGGGTGACGAGGAAATCGGCCAGGGTCATCGGCCCGAACCGCACCGCGAGCAGCCGTTCGTCGGGCGCGTCCGCCGTCGCCCGCTCGTACTCCTCCGCCACGCGCGCGTAGAGCCCCGGCAGGTCGACGGTGTCGATGCCCCGGGTCTGCTCGTCGATCCGCGCGGCCGCCCCGACGGTCGCGAACGGCCAGTCGAGCAGGGCCGTCCGGTCCTTCCCCGCGCCCCCCGCGACCGGCTCGGGCTCGGCGAGGAGCCGCGGCACCGAGTCCACCGTCCACGCGAGGTGCGCCGCGAGATCCCGTACGGTCCACTCCCCGAGCCGGGTCGGCCCGTCGAGCTGCTCGGGCGTGAGGGCGTCGACGGCTTCCCGTACGTGCCCGAACTGGGCGAGCACGGCGGCCCTGGTCCTGGCGGAGTCGTAACGGCGGGTGCGCTTCTTGGCCGGTGGCATGGAGGCGAGGTTAGCCGCCGGGGGCGGCCCGCGCCGCCGGACCTCCTCACGGGCAGGCTTCCGCTCCGCCGGGCCTCCGCCTCACGGGTGAGCCTCCGCTCCGCCGGGCCTCCGCGCTGCCTGCCTTCCCGCCGCCGGACCTCCGGCTAGGGCCGCCCCGCCCCGGTGTCCCGTACGGCCCGGGTGCGGGCGTCAGCCGTATGCGGAATCGGGGCGGTGGGACCGTACGACCGTACGGAAAAGCCCCCGTCCTGGCCCGAAGGCCGGACGGGGGCTTCCCGTAAGGGCGGGGACTCCCCCTAAGGGCGGGGAAGGCCCCTAAGGGTGATGCCGGGTCAGGCCAGCAGGCCCGGGATCGTCGCCTCGTGCGCCGTGCGCAGCTCGGTCAGGGAGAGCGCGAACTCGCCCTGCACGTCGACCGCGTCACCGTCGACGACACCGATCCGGGTCGCCGGGAGACCGCGCGCACCGCACATGTCGGTGAAGCGAAGCTCCTCGCTGCGCGGAACGGCGACGACCGCGCGGCCCGCCGACTCCGAGAAGAGGAAGGTGAACGCGTCCAGGCCCTCGGGGACGACCAGCCGCGCGCCGTTCCCGCCGCGCAGGCAGGACTCGACGACCGCCTGCACGAGACCGCCGTCGGACAGGTCGTGCGCCGCGTCGATCATGCCGTCGCGGGAGGCGGAGATCAGGATGTCGCCGAGCAGCTTCTCCCGGTCGAGGTCCACGGCCGGCGGCAGACCGCCCAGGTGCTGGTGGATCACCTCGGACCAGGCCGAGCCGCCGAACTCCTCACGCGTGTCGCCGAGCAGGTAGAGGAGCTGGCCCTCTTCCGCGAAGGCGATCGGCGTACGGCGGTTGACGTCGTCGATCACACCGAGGACGGCCACGACGGGCGTCGGGTGGATCGCCACGTCACCGGTCTGGTTGTAGAGCGAGACGTTTCCGCCGGTCACCGGGGTGCCCAGCTGGAGGCAGCCGTCCGCGAGACCGCGGGTGGCCTCGGCGAACTGCCACATGACGGCCGGGTCCTCGGGCGAGCCGAAGTTCAGGCAGTCGGAGATGGCGAGCGGCTTGGCACCGGAGGCGGCGACATTGCGGTACGCCTCCGCGAGCGCGAGCTGCGCACCCGTGTACGGGTCGAGCTTCGCGAACCGGCCGTTGCCGTCGGTCGCCATGGCCACGCCGAGGTTGGTCTCCTCGTCGATACGGACCATGCCCGCGTCCTCGGGCTGCGCCAGGACCGTGTTGCCCTGCACGAACCGGTCGTACTGGTCCGTGATCCAGGACTTCGACGCCTGGTTCGGCGACGAGACCAGCTTCAGGACCTGGTCCTTCAGCTCGGCGCCGTCCTGCGGCCGGGGCAGCTTGCCCGCGTCGTCCGCCTGGAGCGCGTCCTGCCACTCCGGGCGCGCGAACGGCCGGTGGTAGGTCGGGCCCTCGTGGGCGACGGAACGCGGCGGCACGTCGACGATCTGCTCGCCGTGCCAGAAGATCTCCAGCCGCTCGCCCTCGGTCACCTCACCGATGACGACGGCGATGACGTCCCACTTCTCGCAGATCTCCAGGAAGCGGTCGACGTGCTGGGGCTCGACGATCGCGCACATGCGCTCCTGCGACTCGCTCATGAGGATTTCCTCGGGCGAGAGGGTCGCGTCGCGCAGGTGCACCTTCTCCAGGTCGACCCGCATGCCGCCGGAACCGGCGGAGGCCAGCTCGGAGGTGGCGCAGGAGAGCCCGGCGCCGCCGAGGTCCTGGATGCCCGCGACGAGCTTCTCCTGGAAGATCTCCAGGGTGCACTCGATGAGGAGCTTCTCCTGGAAGGGGTCGCCGACCTGGACGGCGGGGCGCTTGGCCGGCTTCGTGTCGTCGAAGGTCTCGGACGCGAGGACCGAGACGCCGCCGATGCCGTCGCCGCCGGTGCGGGCGCCGTAGAGGATGACCTTGTTGCCGGGGCCCGAGGCCTTGGCGAGGTGGATGTCCTCGTGCTTCATGACGCCGATGCAACCGGCGTTGACCAGCGGGTTGCCCTGGTAGCAGGAGTCGAAGACGACCTCGCCGCCGATGTTCGGCAGGCCGAGGCAGTTGCCGTAGCCGCCGATGCCGGCGACGACACCGGGCAGCACGCGCTTGGTGTCGGGGTGGTCGGCGGCGCCGAAGCGCAGCGGGTCGACGACCGCGACCGGGCGGGCACCCATGGCGAGGATGTCGCGGACGATGCCGCCGATGCCCGTCGCCGCGCCCTGGTAGGGCTCGATGTACGAGGGGTGGTTGTGCGACTCGACCTTGAAGGTGACCGCGTACCCCTGGCCGACGTCGACGACGCCCGCGTTCTCGCCGATGCCGACGAGCATGGCGTCGTTGACGGGGGTCTTCTCGCCGAACTGCTTCAGGTGGACCTTGCTGCTCTTGTACGAGCAGTGCTCGGACCACATGACGGAGTACATGGCCAGCTCGGCGCCGGTGGGACGGCGGCCGAGGATCTCGCGGATGCGCGCGTACTCGTCCTCCTTGAGGCCGAGCTCCTTCCAGGGCTGCTCGCTGTCCGGCGTCGCGCTCGCGTGCTTGACGGTGTCGAAAGCTCGGGGGTACGGGGGTCGGCCCCCGGAAGAAGACAGCATCAGGCGTTGACCAGCTTCTTGAGGATCGAGGTGAAGAAACCGAGACCGTCCGTCTTGCCGGTGCCGATCAGCGGCTCGACGGCGTGCTCGGGGTGCGGCATGAGGCCGACCACGTTGCCCGCGGCGTTGGTGACGCCCGCGATGTCGCGCAGCGAGCCGTTGGGGTTCACGTCCAGGTAGCGGAAGGCCACCCGCCCCTCGGCCTCCAGCTCGTCGAGCGTGCGCTCGTCGGCGACGTACCGGCCGTCCATGTTCTTGAGCGGGACCTCGATCTCCTGGCCCTCGGTGTAGTCCGAGGTCCAGGCGGTGCCCGCGTTCTCCACCCGCAGCTTCTGATCGCGGCAGATGAAGTGGAGGTGGTTGTTGCGGAGCATCGCGCCCGGCAGCAGGTGGGCCTCGGTGAGGACCTGGAAGCCGTTGCAGATGCCGAGGACGGGCATGCCCGCCTTCGCCTGCTCGATGATCGTCTCCATCACCGGCGAGAAGCGGGAGATGGCTCCGGCCCGCAGATAGTCGCCGTAGGAGAAACCGCCGGCCAGGACCACCGCGTCGACCTGCTTGAGGTCCTTGTCGCGGTGCCACAGCGAGACGGGCTCGGCGCCCGCGAGACGCGCTGCGCGCAGCGCGTCCTGGTCGTCGAGCGTTCCGGGGAACGTGACGACGCCGATGCGTGCGGTCACGACTCCACCTTCACGACGAAGTCTTCGATCACGGTGTTGGCGAGGAAGGTTTCGGCCATCTCATGGATGCGGGCGAGGGCGGCGTCATCGACCGGTCCCTCCACCTCCAACTCGAAGCGCTTCCCCTGGCGGACGTCGGCGATTCCGGCGAATCCCAGGCGGGGCAGTGCGCGCTGCACCGCCTGCCCCTGGGGGTCGAGAATCTCCGGCTTGAGCATGACGTCGACTACGACGCGTGCCACTGGCACTCCCGGTGGTGTGTTGCGTGGGCGGTTCCCTCAGCGTACCTGCCTCCAAATTCTACGCGGGTAGAGATCTGAAGGATCCTCCAAAAGCCAGGTCACAGGCGGTCTGCGCCGACGAAGCCACACCCCTGTCCGCACACGGGCGCGACCCGCGATATTCCAGTGAAATACCGCTTCCTCATTGCGCCGGGACACGCGGAAACAATTGCCAGGGCTTCCCCCTGCGACGCCTGCCGCTGTACAAAGGAATCCAGAAGAAAGCAGCATTGTCCCGGCACGGCCGCAAGGCCGTCATCGCCGCACGTCAGAGGCGCCACAAGCGCCCCTCTCAACGGCGTCGGCCGCAGGAAAGGACCGATATCCGTGGCTCAGCGTGTGGTGGTCACTCTCTCCGATGACATGGACGGCGGAGAAGCGGCTGAAACGGTCGCGTTCGGCCTCGACGGGAAGATGTACGAGATCGACCTGAATGCTGCCAATGCAGAGAAACTCCGTACGGCGCTCGCCCCGTACCTGGAGGCCGGGCGCAAGCTGCCCGCCCGTGTGACGGCAGGCCGGGGCTCCTCGACGGAGACGTACACCCGCACCTCCCTGGCGCCCGATCCGGCGGCCGTCCGCGCCTGGGCGCAGTCCAACAAGATGGACGTGCCCGCCCGTGGCCGGATCCCGAAGCGGATCTACGAGGCGTTCCACGCGGCGAGCTGAGGCGAGGCGAGCACGGGGCCCGGCGGGGGTACGACACCCCGCCGGGCCCCGCCGCGTCCGACGGGCCCGCGACGAAGCGCCCCCGGGCCCTGGCCCGACCCGCGGCCCACGAACCCGTCCACGGCCCGATCCGGGGCTCGTCCGGAGCCCGTCCCGGAGTCCGCCCCGCACCTCGCCCCGAACCCGATTTGCATTCCACCCCCCATGATCGGCTAGAGTTTGGATCACGCCGAGGGGCAAGGCCGGAAGGCCCCGCCTCAAGCAGCGTGCGGGTGTAGTTCAGTAGCAGAACATCCCCCTTCCAGGGGGAAGGCGCAGTGTGCAATTCCTGTCACCCGCTCTGCATCGCAAGTCCGAAGCACTCCAGTGCATCAGGTAGAGTGGTGCTCGCACCGCACGGTGAAAGCCGGGCGGAGGCAATGCGGACGTGGCTCAGTTGGTAGAGCATCACCTTGCCAAGGTGAGGGTCGCGAGTTCGAATCTCGTCGTCCGCTCCAGATCGAAGGCCCGGTTCTCAGGAACCGGGCCTTCGGCGTTTCTCCCCTCGCGTCCCTGAACGCGAAGCCCCCGCCACCCCACGACGTGAGAGCCGTCACAACGGGAAGTCGCCTCGCGCGGGGGAAGACCTTCCCCCGCGCGAGGGCCCTCACTTCCTCGGTGTCTCACCCCGTCGAAATGTTGGGTATAGTTAGCCCCGCGCTACGGCGCATGCGGACGTGGCTCAGTTGGTAGAGCATCACCTTGCCAAGGTGAGGGTCGCGAGTTCGAATCTCGTCGTCCGCTCCATGAAGAAGCCCCCGGTCGAATCGACCGGGGGCTTTCTCGTTCCCTCACCCCTCCCACTCCTCCCATCTCTCCCCCGGCCCGGAGGCCCGAGGAGGGATGAGGAGAGGGGAACGGCGATGGCTAGAAGCTGTCGGACCAGGACTTGCCGGTCAGCAGCTCGTACGCCTCCAGGTACTTGGCGCGGGTCGCGTCCACGATCTCCTGAGGCAGAGCCGGCGGCGGCTGCTCGCTCTTGCGGTCCCAGCCGGACGCCGGAGACGTCAGCCAGTCACGTACGAACTGCTTGTCGTACGAAGGCTGGGCGCGGCCCGGCTGCCACTGGT
Source organism: Streptomyces sp. CBMA291 (assembly GCF_014596525.1). Taxonomy (GTDB): domain Bacteria; phylum Actinomycetota; class Actinomycetes; order Streptomycetales; family Streptomycetaceae; genus Streptomyces. Next base: position 6,409 of record NZ_MSJP01000044.1, on the reverse strand, counting down.
CCGCAGGCCAGAAGCGCGAGGAGTCCGGCGTGAGGACCTCGTCCGCGAGGACCAGGTTCTCCCCGTCGAAGCCGAACTCGAACTTGGTGTCGGCGAGGATGATCCCGCGCTCACGGGCGATGTCCCGGGCCCTGCCGTACACCGCGAGCGTCGTCCGGCGCAGCAGCGCGGCGGTCTCGGCGCCGACCTGACGGGCGACCTCCTCGTAGGAGACGTTCTCGTCGTGGTCGCCGACCGCCGCCTTCGTCGCCGGGGTGAAGATCGGGGCGGGCAGCTCGGAGCCGTCGCCGAGCCCCTCGGGCAGCGCGAGACCGCAGACCGTACGGGACTCCTTGTACTCCACGAGCCCGGAGCCGGTCAGATAGCCGCGGGCCACGCACTCGACCGGGACCATGTCGAGCGACTTGCAGACCAGGGTCCGGCCCGCCCAGTCGGCGGGCGCCCCGGCCGGAAGCTCGGTCGAGAGGACGTGGTGCGGGACCAGATCGGCCAGCAGGTCGAACCACCACAGGGAGAGCTGGGTGAGGACCCGGCCCTTGTCGGGGATCTCCGTGGGCAGGACCCAGTCGAACGCGGACAGACGGTCGCTCGCCACCATCACGAGGTCACCGGCCTCGTTCCGGTACAGGTCGCGCACCTTGCCCGTGTGGAGATGGGTCAGGCCCGGGACCTGAACAGGCTCGGGCTTTTCTACGAATCCGGACACGGTTCCTCCGCGTAGGTTGATCCAGGAGCGCTGTAATTCTCTCGCACGGGAAGAGTCCGACGGCGAGCGGCCCCGGTCCCGACCTCCTGTTCACCCGGCGGAACCGCTCATTCCCTCTTGCAGATCCGGTCGAGAAGGTTCGCCGTGGCGCGCTGGACCCGCGAGTCGACATGGCCCGGCCGGTCGAGCGCCGGAGACCAGGCGAACGTGCCGGACGCGAAGACCCAGGCCCCCGAGGGCGCCCGGTAGAGCGAGGTCTCCTGGTGCCGCAGCACCCCCTCCCCGTCCTGGTACGGCGAGTGCGCGAGCAGGATGCGGCCCTGGTGCTCGGGCAGCGGCGTCCTCGGGAAGTAGCGGTCCGCCTCGCCCGCGACCAGTCCCGGCAGCTCGTCGCCGTCCCCCGCCCCGGTCGCCTCCCAGAGCCAGTGCTCGGCGTTCCTGACCACCAGCGGGGACGGCTCCGGCACCCGCCCCGCGTACTGGATGCCCAGCAGCTGCTGCTCCGGCCGGTCCACCTCGCGCCAGAGCGTGGGACGGCCGGGACCGCGCCGCTTCCGGCAGGTCAGCAGCCGGTCCGGCACCCCGGACGGCGAAGGACCCAGCTCGACGTGCCAGTACATGGTGTTGGCGGAGAGGAAGACCAGCGAGGTCCCCTGGTCGCGGGCGGACTCCACGGTCCTGCGCATCGGCCCCGACCAGTACTCGTCGTGCCCCGGGAAGACCAGCCCCCGGTACCGCGTGGGGTCGACCCGCCCCGCGTGCAGATCCCGGGTCTCCGCGTACGCCAGGTCGTAGCCGTACCGCTCGGCCCAGCGGATGAAGTCGTACGCGTGCCCCACGTGCAGCGGCAGCCCCGCGCCCGCGTACGGGCGGTCGAAGGAGACCGTGACGGCCGCCTCCTCCTCGCCGAGCAGCCGGCCGTCCTCGTCCCACGCGTGGTACAGACTGGCCCCCGTGTGCCCGTCCTCCGGATAGAGGTTGTACGCCTGCCAGGTCACGTCCGGCAGCACGAGGAGCAGATCGGCCGGGTGGTCGTCGCGCACGGTGAAGGGGATGTGCGAACGGTGCCCGTCGGCGGTCGTGAGCACGGCCACGTACGCGCCGATCGCCCAGTAGGACGGGACCTGGAGCCGCCAGGACTGCCACCAGTGGTGACACGAGACCGTACGGTCGGCGGTGAGCGGCGGCGGCTGCACGATCCCCGCCAGCCGGGGGCTCGTACAGATCTTCGCGGCGCCGTGGCCGCTGTAGTGGCCGATCCGGTAGACGTCCGCCGAGAACTCCTGCGGCGGGTCCACCGTGATGTGGAAGTCGATCGACTCGCCCGGGGCCACCGCCCCCACGGACGCGAAGCCCTTGATCTGACGGCGCACGTCGTCCGCCGTGCGCGGGCCCCCGCAGCCGCCCCTGGCCAGGATCTCGTCCGCGTACCAGGGAACCATCTGCCCGGTGTCGTCGAAGTAGTTCTCCGAGCCGCGCAGCCAGGGCAGCGGGCCCTGCCCGAAAGGATCACTGACGGCGTGTGCGAGTGCCCCCGACTCCCACCGCCTGATCTGGTCCGCCCCCATGCTGCGCCCTCCCTCGACTCCCCCGGTCGTTCCGGTCGGTTTCGGCTCCCCCGGTCGGTCGATCGGCCCGTGGCTGGTCAGTGCCACTGGCGCAGGTGTCTGGTGCGTGCCTCTGTCAGTGGCGGTCTCCAGCACATCACATAACGCGCGCACTCCGTCACCGTTCGTCGCGAATTGACGAGAGTGGAACCGGGGACTCCGGACGGTTCCGGGTCCCTGACGCACGGGTGCCACCGCGACGACCTGCCAGGCTTCCCTTCCGGGCGGTCTCAGTCCAGCCGTACGGGCTTCTCCGGCCGCACACCGGTGCGAACCAGCCAGAGGCGCAGCGGCTCGGGATCGCCGTCCTCGACGAGCGCGAGGACCCGGGGCCCGAGATCGGCCGCCCGCCTGCCGCCGACGAGCAGGGTCGGCCCGTCGAGCCAGTCGAGCCCGGGAGCGGCCTGCGCCGTGTCCACGGCCGCGCAGCAGACCATCGCGGTGACATGGTCGGCGAGCAGCTCACGGCCACTGCGGGGCGGCTGGAGCGGGAACAGCGGGAGGGGCCCGTCGGGCCCGCTGACGGCACCGGAGCCCGCCCCCGGCCCCCGGTCGTCGCCCCCGAGACCGGGCACGGGGACGGCGAGGCCGGGCGCGGGGACGGGGGTGAGGCTGGGGGGCGAGGGGTGGGCCTCGGCTTGGGACTCGGCTTGGGTACGGGCCTGGGTACGGGTCTCGGATTGGTTCCGGGCCTGGTTCCGGGGCTGGGCCTGGGTCTGGGAGGCGTCGGCGGCCATCCGCGCCTCCCTGGCGGCCTCCTCCCGCGCCAGAAGCGCGCTCAGCGCGGCGGCGAGGGCTTCGGCGGCGGGGTTCACGGGCTCGTCGAGCTCGTCGGAGGCGAGGAGGGCACCGGACTCGTGCGACTCACCGGACTCGTGCGACTCACGGGACTCATGGGGCTCGTCAGGCAGAACGGGCTCATGAGGGTGGACGGGCTCATGAGGCAGGGCAGGCTCGTGGGGCGCCTCGGGTGTGAGAGAGCCGGAGGTCCCGTCGGGTCCCGTCCTCGTCAGATGGGCGATCACCCTGCTCAGGGTCGGGCCGTCGTCGGAGGTCGGCGGGGCGGTGGTCACGCCGAGGTCGTCGAGGACCCGGTGGAGTCTGGCCGCGTCCGTGCGCCACTTGCGGTCGACGACCTCCTCCGGATACTGGCTCCACTCCACGGGCGCCCAGTCGGGACAGGACCGGGCGGGACCGCCGTGGAAGAGGCGGGCGGCGAGCAGGGAGGCGGCCTCGTCGACCGCGCCCGGCTCCTCCAGGAGGTCGCAGGCGGGGCGCTCGCCGAGCCGGGCGGAGAAACCGTCCGCGAGCCGGTCCCTGCGGGACAGCTCGGTCAGGGCCGAGACCACGCCCGCGTCGAGCCGGGCGGGCCAGCGGCCCATGCGCCAGGCGGGCAGCGCGACCCGGGTCAGGAGCCGGTCCCAGCCCGCGTACGCGAGCCCGACCTGCTCCTGGGCGACGATCCGCACCCCGTAGTCGACGGCCTGGGCGCGCTCCGAGCCCGCGGCGGCGACTCCGCGCTCCATCTCGGTGGCGTGCCCCCGGCAGGCGCGCAGCAGGACCCGGGCGACCTGCCCGATCCCGTGCGCGCCGAGCCGCCGGACCGGCCCGAGGCCCGGTTCGGCGGGGACCGCGACGGCGGCGTCGAGCCCGCGCACGAAGCGGCGGGCGGCGGCTATGTCGGGATGCGCGGCGGGGCCCGTACCGGCGACGACGGGGGCGAGGACGGCCCGTAGCTCGGCGACGCGCATCCACCACAGGAAGGGCGAGCCTATGACGAGGACGGGCGCGCCGGAGGCCCCGCCGGTCCCGCCCGCGGAGGAGCGCAGCGCGCGGTGGGTGCGGTCCTCCAGCCAGCTGTCGCAGTCGGGGGTCAGGGCTATGGAGGCGGGCGCGGGGACGTCGAGCCGGTCGGCGAGGTCCCTGACGAGCCGGTAGAGATCGGGGGCGGCGGTCTCGGAGAGCTCCACCGTGGGCGTGGCCGCCGGGCGGGCCCGTACGACGACGAGGGCGACGGCCGCGGCGACGGCCAGGACGAGGACGGCGAGGAGGGTGACCACCCAGCGGGCGGTGTCCCAGCCGGGGCCGGTGAAGTGGCCCGCGACCCCGCCCGCGTAGAGCACGACGGCCACGGCGGTGGGGAGGACCGCGAGGCCCAGGGCCCTGCCGCGGACCCTGAGCACCGCGAGTGCGCGGGAGTGCGCGGCGCGCGCGCCCCACTCCTCGCCGATTACGGAACCGGTACCGGACACGCCGTACATCACCCCCTCCTGCCCACGTCGGGACTGCCTGTGGCGGTGTTGCTCACTCCCCCACTGTGGCACCAGTCACTGACATCGCAATGCCGGTGGGCCAAGTGCCGGAACACCTTCGCCGCACCCTAGTTGGGGCGGTGGCGGACGTCATCCGGATGGCTCTGCCGTCACTCGATGGAATGGCTTTGGGCAAAGGTGATGGCGCAGAAGCGGCCGTGCGGTGCATTGCTCGTCACCGCACGGCCGGGGGTGCTTCCCCTAGGGGGATCAGGCTTCGGCGGCCTTCCGCGCGATGTCGGTGCGGTGCTGGGAGCCGTCAAGGCGGATGCGGCCGACCGCCGCGTAGGCGCGCTCGCGGGCCTGCGTGAGGTCGGCGCCGACGGCGGTGACCGAGAGGACACGGCCGCCCGCGCTGACGATCGCGTCGCCGTCCCGCCTGGTCCCGGCGTGGAGGACGTACGCGAGCGGGGCGTCCTTCTCCGCGACCTCGGCCAGGCCCTCGATGGGGTCGCCGGTGCGCGGGGTGTCCGGGTAGTTGTGGGAGGCGACGACCACGGTGACGGCGGCGTCGTCGCTCCAGTTCAGCGGCGCCTGGTCGTCCAGGGTGCCGTTGGCCGCGTTCAGCAGGACGCCCGCGAGCGGGGTCGTGAGGCGGGCCAGGACGACCTGGGTCTCGGGGTCGCCGAAGCGCGCGTTGAACTCGATGACCCGGATGCCCCGGCTGGTGATCGCCAGACCGGCGTACAGCAGACCGGAGAACGGGGTGCCGCGGCGGCGCAGCTCGTCGACGGTGGGCTGGAGGACGGTCTCCAGGACCTCCTCGACCAGCTTCGGCTCGGCCCAGGGCAGCGGCGAGTAGGCGCCCATGCCGCCGGTGTTGGGGCCCTCGTCGCCGTCGAGCGCGCGCTTGAAGTCCTGCGCGGGCTGGAGCGGGAGGACGGTGGTGCCGTCGGTGATGGCGAAGAGGGAGACCTCGGGGCCGTCGAGGTACTCCTCGATGACCACGCGGTCGCAGGCGAGGGCGTGCGCGCGGGCGTGCGCGAGGTCGTCGGTGACGACGACGCCCTTGCCCGCCGCGAGACCGTCGTCCTTGACCACGTACGGGGCGCCGAAGGCGTCGAGCGCCTCGTCGATCTCCTCGGGGGTGGTGCAGACGTAGCTGCGGGCGGTGGGGACCCCGGCGCCGGCCATGACGTCCTTGGCGAACGCCTTGGAGCCTTCCAGCCGCGCCGCTTCCCGCGACGGGCCGAAGACGGGGATGCCGGCGGCGCGGAGCGCGTCGGCGACCCCGGCCACGAGCGGCGCCTCCGGGCCGACGACGACCAGATCCGCCTCCAGTTCGGTGGCGAGGCGCGTGACGGCGTCGCCGTCCAGCTGGTCGACGGGGTGCGGCTCGGCGACCTCCGCGATTCCGGCGTTGCCGGGCGCGCAGTGCAGAGCGGTGACGTCGGGATCGAGGGAGAGAGAGCGGCACAGGGCGTGTTCGCGGGCGCCGCCGCCGATGACGAGGACCTTCACGCAAGCCAGGGTAGCCCGCGGGGCGGGATGCCCCTTGTGCGGGCCACCGAGCGAGACGGTCCTACTGGTTCGGATATTCCTCCACAACCGTGGCGCCCAGCTCCCGCACGATCAGGTCGTGCCCGGAGAGCGCCGAGTCGACGAGGTCCGGGTCGTCCGCCTCCGGGACGTCGTCCTCGGGCGCGACGGAGTGCGGCGCGGGCGGGGCGTACGCGGGCGGGGCGGGGCTTCGCGTGGGCTCGGGCGGGGTGCCGGGACCGGGCCCGGGGCCCCCTGCCGTACCGGCTCCCGCGCCCGTGCCGGCTCCCGGGAAGCCGCCCGTC
>NZ_MSJP01000043.1 GCF_014596525.1 Streptomyces sp. CBMA291 | reverse complement strand
GCCTCCACCCCCCAGGGCTCCCTCACCCTCGACGACGGAGCCGTCCACGCCGTCGTCGAAGGCAAGAAGTCCCTGCTCGCGGCAGGTGTCTCGGGCGTCGAGGGCGACTTCGTGGCCGGTGACCCGGGGCGGGGGGGCGCGCCCGACGGCCGGGGCGGCGGCGTACGGCGCAGGGCGGGCGGAGCCGCGGGGACCGGGCGTCCGCCGCCCCTGCGGGTCTCGATCATGGCGGTGGCGCTGGGCGGCAGCCAGGCGGACGCGGTGCCGCTGTCGTCGCTGCCGGGCCCGAACAGATGCGGTGCCAACTGGGCCTGGAGGTCGGCGGGGGTGGGCCTGCGGGTGACGTCCATCTGCATGCAGGACTCGATGAGGGGCCGCAGCTCCTCGGGGAGTCCCGCCAGGTCGGGGCCCTCGCGGAGCAGCATGAAGACGGTCTCGACCGGATTGGCGCCGTGGTAGGGCGCGTGGCCGGTGGCGGCGAAGACCAGCATCGAGCCCAGCGAGAAGACATCGCTGGCGCCGGTGACGCTGCGCGAGTCGCGGGCCTGCTCGGGGGACATGTAGGCCGGGGTGCCGACGGCGACGTTGGTCATGGTCAGACGCGTGTTGGAGACGCCCGACGCGATGCCGAAGTCGATCACCCGGGGGCCGTCCTCGACGACGAGGACGTTGGAGGGCTTGAGGTCGCGGTGGACCAGGCCCGCGCCGTGGATGGACTGGAGGGCCTCGGCGACACCGGCGGCCAGCCAGCGCACGGCCTGGGCCGGGAGCGGCCCGCACTCGTTCACTATCTCTTCGAGCGAGGGCGCGGGAACGTAGGCGGTGGCCAGCCAGGGGACGGCGGCGCGCGGGTCGGCGTCGACGACGGCGGCCGTGTAGAAGCCGGAGACCGCTCGCGCGGCCTCCACCTCACGGGTGAAGCGGACCCGGAACAGCTGGTCCTCCGCGAGCTCCGTGCGCACGGTCTTGATCGCGACGCGTCGGCCCGAGGCCGAGCGCGCGAGATAGACCAGGCCCATTCCGCCCGCGCCGAGCCGGCCCAGCACCTCGAAGGGCCCGATACGTCTCGGGTCGTGCTGCGTCAGCTGTTCCACTTGCCTGCCACCTCCCCGTACGGGCCATGAGGGTACGGCCCCGTGGCCCTGATTCTTCCTGTCCGAAGGCCCGGTGGCGAACCCGGGGGCGGATCGGGGTGTCACGCGTCGCGGCGGGCGTCGCCGGGCACGTCCCCCGTCAGCCGGTTCGGACCGGACGCCGGGGGACGGACCGGGCGGGCCGGGCGGTCCGGGCGTGTACCGGAGCAACCCGGTGAACCGGGTGTACGGGGTGTACGGGGTGTACGAGGTGTACGAGGTGTACGGGGTGGTTCACGTGACGGGGGGTGTACTGGGGGCGGGAGGGGCGGGGGGTGTGTCGGGCACGGGAGGCACGGGAGGGGCGTGGGGTTCGGGAGTTACGTGGGGTTCGGGAGGGGCGGCGGGTGTCCGGGGTGCGGCGACGACCGCGAAGCGGGCGCCCTGGTCGTCGTGGAGGACGGCGACCCGGCCGTGCGGGGTGTCGGTGGGCGGGACGGCGACCCGGCCACCGAGCCGGACGGCGGTCGCGCAGGCTTCGTCGCAGTCGGCGACGGCGAAGTGGACGAGGACGTGGCCGGGCATCTCGGCGGGGAAGTCCTCGGTGATGACGGCCCGTCCGCCGAAGTCGGCGTCCGCGCCGGGGCGCGCGCCGGGCGGGGACCAGACCCGGTAGTCGAAGCCGGGGCCCATGCCCGCCTCGCGGGGGTCGGCCTGACGGCCGAGGTAGCCGAAGACGGAGGCGTAGAAGGTGTCGACGGCGTCGGGGAGCCGGGTGTGCACCTCCATCCAGCGGAAGGTGCCGGGTTCGCCGGTGACCTCGAAGCCGTCGCCGTCGCCCTCCTGACGGATGCCGAAGACGGCGCCGCCGGGGTCGGCGGCGAGCGCGAGGACGCCGAAGGGGCCCACGGGATAGGGCTCCATGACCATCTGTCCGCCGGCCGCCTTGATCCGGGTGGCGAGGGTGCCCGCGTTCGGGGTGGCCAGGTAGAGGGTCCAGGTGGTGGGCATGCGGCCGTCGCGCTTGGGGAGGAGACCGGCGACCCGGCGCCCGTGCAGCAGGGCCTCGGCGCGGGAGGGGTCGAAGGTCCAGCCGAAAAGCTCGCCGTAGAAGCGCTTGCCCGCCTGGAGATCGGGAAGCTGCGCGTCCACCCAGCAGGGGGTGCCCTCAATGCGTACGGCCATGGAGTCACGCTAGAGCCGAGGGGGCACTCCCGCGCGCCCCGACATGCGAACAAAGTAACTATTTTTCGGCGTACAACCCTTGGGGCGCTTGAGTTGTCCACCGAAGTTTTCCACAGGCTGTTCATAAGCCTATTCGGGTACGGAACTCTCTCGTCCGCTTCCTCCGGGCACCGGAAGTGGCGTGATCCCGCCCCTCCCCCGCCCTCGGGCCTCGCCCCGTACACCCGCGCCGACCTCGGGGAACGAGGGAGGAGCCGGGTCGCACCCCATTTGCAGTCGGCCGAATCGCGCGCCGACACCCCCTCGGTAAGCTGACGGCATGACAGGACAAGTACGCACCGTCGACGGCCGCGTAGCCGGACGACGCGGCCAGGCGACGCGGCAGAAGCTGCTCGACTGCCTCGGCGAGATGCTCAGCTCCTCGCCTTACCGAGACGTCAAGGTCATCGACGTGGCCCGGAAGGCGGGCACTTCACCCGCGACGTTCTACCAGTACTTCCCCGACGTCGAGGGCGCGGTCCTGGAGATCGCGGAGGAGATGGCCAAGGAAGGAGCCGGGCTGACCGAGTTGGTCGGCGGCCGTTCCTGGGTCGGCAAGGCCGGCTGGCAGACCGCCGAGGACCTCGTCGAGGGCTTTCTGGACTTCTGGCGCAGGCACGACGCGATCCTCCGCGTGGTGGACCTCGGAGCCGCCGAGGGCGACAAGCGGTTCTACAAGATCCGCATGAAGATCCTGAACTCGGTCACCAACTCCCTGACGGACGCGGTGAAGGAGCTCCAGGCCAAGGGCAAGGTCGACAAGGAGGTCAGCCCCGCCGCGATGGCGGGCGCTCTGGTCGCCATGCTGGCGGCGGTCGCGAGCCACCAGAAGGGCTTCACCACCTGGGGTGTGAAGCAGGCCGAACTCAAGCCGAACCTGGCCCTGTTGGTGCATCTGGGCATCACCGGCAAGAAGCCGACCAGATAGCCCCCTCCTTCCTTCACCCGTCCTGTCGCCGACGCCGGCGGCGGTCCGCCCCCACGGACCGCCGTCGGCGTCGCCGTATCCGGGCCGGAAACCGCCTCCCGCCCCCCCCTGAAGGCCCCAGCCCGACTCCCCCTAAGGGCTCAGCCCAGCCCCCTGAGGGCTCACCCCATGCCCCCATGAGGACTCAGTCCGCCCCCTTAAGGGCTCACCGCACGCCCCCTGAGGAGCCAGTCCGCCCCCCTAAGGACTCGGCCCGGCCCCCCTAAGGGCTCACCCCGGCTCCCTTCGGGTCAGCCGGAAGACCCTGATCTCGCGCTCCACCCGCGCCTGATAGGTGGCGTACGGCGGCCAGAACGCGAGGGCCGCCCGCCAGGCCACCGCCCGCGCCTCGCCCGCGAGGAGTTCGGCGCGGACCGGTACCGTCGCACCCCGCCAGTGCACCTCGGCGTCCGGATGGGCCAGCAGGTTCGCCGTCCAGGCGGGGTGTCCGGGGCGGCCGAAGTTGGAGCCGACGAGCAGCCAGCACCCCTCCCGCTCGGGCAGACAGGCGAGCGGGGTGACCCGGGGCAGCCCGCTGCGCGCCCCCCGCGCGGTGAGTACGAGACCCGGCAGCATCCGGGCACTGGGCAGCACCTTTCCCCCGGTCAGCCGGTGTACGGCCGTATCCATCAGGGGGATGACCCGGGGGGCGATCCGGGCGAACGTCCGGGTCGACGACACCCTCTGCACCCATCGGCGCCCGAGGGACATCTACGCCGCCTCCCCGAAGAGCCCGGTCCGCTCCGCCGCCCGCGCGCGCAGCCGCCGTACCGGCCCGAAGAGCAGTTCGTCGGCGGTCGCCCGTTTGAAGAAGAGATGCGCCTCGTGCTCCCAGGTGAATCCGATCCCGCCGTGCAGCTGGAGGGACTCCCCAGCGGTGGCGCGCAGCGCCTCCAGGGCGTGGGCGAGGGCGAGCGGCCCGTTCTCGGGCCCGGGTCCCGGCTCGCGGGCGGCGCAGCGGGTGAGCGCACGGGCCGCCTCGATCCGCACGTACAGGTCGGCGAGCCGGTGCTTGACCGCCTGGAAGGAGCCGACGGGCCGCCCGAACTGCTCGCGCGCCCCGACGTGGGCGACGGTCCGGTCCAGGACCTCGCGGGCGGCGCCGACGGCCTCGGCGGCGATCATCACGGCGGCGGTGCGACCGGCGGTGGCGAGGGCGCCGAGGACGTCGGCGGGCTCCTCGCCGAGGAGTTCGGCCCCGGTGTCCCGGAACTGGACGGTGGCCTGGGACCGGGTGAGGTCCAGGGTGGGCCGCCGGGTCCTGACGAGACCGGGGACGGGGACGTGGACGGGGACGGGGACGGGGACGGGGACGGGGACGGCGGCGCCGGAACCGGAATCGGAACCGGCGCCGGAACCGGAATCGCAGTCGGAATCGCAGTCGGCGTCGGCGTCGGCCCGGACGAGGAAGAGGAGGGTGCGGCTGCGGGCGAAGCCGCCGGTGTGGGCGGCGACCAGGAGCAGTCCGGCGCTGTGCCCGTCGAGGACCTGGCCCGCCTCGCCGTAGAGGAGCCAGCCGCCGTCGCCGGTGGGGCGGGCCTGGACGCCGCCCGCCCGGCCGCCGCCGGACCACTGCTCGGCGGTGTTGTCGCCGGTCAGGCCGAGGGCGAGCGCGAGGGCGGCGCCGGGGATGGCGAGTGCGCAGGTCAGGCTGCCGTCGGCGAGGCGCGGGAGGAGCGCGGCGCGCTGGGCGGGGGTGCCGAGGGCGGCGAGGAGCGGGGCGGCGAGGACGCTGGTGGCGAGGAGCGGGGAGGGGGCGAGGGCGCGGCCGGTCTCCTCGCAGGCGAGGGCGAGTTCGGCGGGCCCGCAGCCGACTCCGCCGTACTCCTCGGGGAGCGCGAGCCCGGCGAGGCCGAGCGCCCCCGACATCCGGGCCCACAGCTCGGGGTCGTACCCCTGGGGGTCGGCGGCGGCGGCGCGGTTCTCCCCCGGCCCTGCGTGCTCGGCGAGCAGGGCGCGCAGGGTACGACGGATCTCCCGCTGCTCTTCGGTGAGGGGGGCGGACAGTTCCTCGACGGACGGTTCCTCGACGGGCGGTCCTTCGGCGGGCCCCCGGGCGTGGGAGACGGGCGGTCCTTCGGCGGCTTCCATGGCGCTCCCTCCGTATCTGATGGGGCGTCATGTTAGGCAGGGGCGCGTGGAGTCGCCAGAGAAGAGCCGGGTCCGATCCGACTGATCTGATGTACCGTCAGATTCATGGCCACCTCCACGCGCAGCGCCCGTCGTGTCGCCGTCGTCGGTGTCTCGCTCTCCGACTGCGGGCGGGTCGACGGGCCCACCCCGTACGCGCTCCACGCCCAGGCGGCCCGGCGGGCCCTCGCGGACAGCGGGCTCGACCGCTCGCTCGTCGACGGTCTCGCCTCTGCGGGGCTCGGCACCCTCGCGCCGGTCGAGGTCGCCGAGTATCTGGGACTGCGCCCCCGCTGGGTGGACTCGACCTCCGTCGGCGGCGCGACCTGGGAGGTCATGGCCGGGCACGCCGCCGACGCCATCGCCGCCGGGCACGCCAAAGCGGTACTGCTGGTCTACGGCTCCACCGCGCGCGCCGACGTCCGGGCCCGGCGGCGGACCTCGAACCTCTCCTTCGGGGCGCGCGGACCGCTCCAGTTCGAAGTCCCCTACGGGCACACCCTGATCGCCAAGTACGCGATGGCCGCGCGCCGCCATATGCACCAGTACGGGACCACCCTGGAGCAGCTGGCCGAGGTGGCCGTCCGGACCCGGGCGAACGCGGCGCTCAACCCGGAGGCGATGTTCCGCGAGCCGGTCACCGTCGACGAGGTGCTGTCCGGGCCGATGATCGCGGACCCGTTCACCAGGCTGCACTGCTGTCCGCGCACCGACGGCGGCTGCGCGGTGCTGCTGGTCGCCGAGGAGTACGTACGGGACTGCCGTACGGCCCCGGTCTGGGTGCTCGGCACGGGCGAGCACGTCTCGCACACCACGATGTCCGAGTGGGAGGACTTCACGGTCTCCCCGGCGGCGGTCAGCGGACGGCTCGCCTTCGAACGGGCGGGCGTGACCCCGGCGGAGGTCGACCTCGCCGAGGTCTACGACGCCTTCACCTACATGACCCTGGTGACCCTGGAGGACCTGGGCTTCTGCGCCAAGGGCGAGGGCGGTCCCTTCGTCCAGGAGAAGGACCGGCTGCCGGTGAACACCGACGGCGGCGGGCTCTCCGCCTGCCACCCGGGGATGCGCGGGCTCTTCCTGATCGTGGAGGCGGTACGGCAGCTGCGCGGTCAGGCGCCGGGGCTCCAGGTGCGGCGCCCGGACGGCTCGCTGCCGAGGCTCGCGGTGGTGTCAGGGACGGGCGGCTGGTTCTGCTCCTCGGGGACGGTGGTCCTGGGGAGGGACTGAGCGGGCCCGGCGTGATCCGGAAGACCGGCCGGGGCAGGACGGCGCCCTACCGTGGGGCCATGACCGACTTCCTCCGCGTCCTGCACTCCCTGAAGACCTGGGACTCCCCGCTGCCCTCCTTCGACCCGGCGAGCGCCCCGGCCGAACCGCTGCCCCTCTTCCACGACTGGTTCGCGGCAGCGGCGGCGGCCGGCCAGACCGAGCCGCACGCCGTCACCGTGGCCACGGCGGACGAGGACGGCCGCCCCGACGTGCGGACGGTCCTGCTGCACGACGCCGACGCGCGCGGCTGGCACTTCGCCTCCCACGCCACCAGCGCCAAGGGCCGTCAGCTCGCCGCCCGCCCGGAGGCCGCGCTCGGCTTCTACTGGCCGGTCCAGGCCCGGCAGGTCCGGGTCAGGGGCCATGTCGTCACGGGCACCCCCGAGGAGGCGTACGCGGATCTGCACGCCCGGACCACCGGAGCCCTCGCCTCCGCCCTGGTGGCCCGGCAGAGCGAGGTCCTCGACTCCCCCGCGACCCTGGAGGCGGCGAGCGAGGCGGCCTGGCGCCGCGCCGAGGCGGAACCGGACGCCCCCGCCCCCACCTGGACCCTCTACATCGTCGAACCGTCCGAGATCGAGTTCTTCCAGGGCGACCCCCACCGCCGCCACATCCGCCTCCGCTACCGCCGCACCCCGGACGGCTGGACCCGGGAACTGCTCTGGCCTTGAGGACGGCGACCGGACCGGGGCCCGAGGCATCGGGCCCGAGACGTCGAAGCCTCGGACCTCGGAGTCTCGGACCTCGGGACCTCAGACATCGGGGCCTCAGACATCGGGCCCTACACGTCGGGGCCCGAGACATCAGGGCCTCAGACGTCGGCGCCTCGGCTCTCAGGCCCGACACGTCGGGGGCCGGAGACCCCGGGAGACGGTTCCGGGGAGACGACTCCGGTCAGGACGCGAAGGGCTCGGGGCGGCCCGCCCCGGACCCACCCGACACCGCCCTGCCCGACGCCGACCCACCCGACACCGACCCGCCCGGCGCCGGAGCCCACCCCTCGCTCCTCATCAGGTTCCCGAGCCCGGACCACGCGAAGTTCATCAGTGTCGTCGCCGTGTCCCGCGCCGTCACGCCCTCGGTCTCGTTGGCCCAGTTCGCCAGTGACTCGGCCGCCCCTACGAGCGCCTGCGCGAGCGCGGTGACGTCGAGGTCCGGGAGGTCGGCGGCGGGGCGCGGCCCCCGGGGCTCGCGCGCCTCCCCGGCCTTCCCCGCTCCCCGAGGGCCCCGCGCCTCCCGGGCTTCCCTCGCCTCCCGGGGGCCCCTCGTCTCCCGCGCCGCGTCGTCGATCAGGCCCGCGATGAAGTCCGTGACCCCCGCCCGCAGCCGGGTCACCTCTCCGGCGAACGGCTCGCCCTGGGTGCGTGCCTGGCGGCTGAGGACCGTCCAGGCGTCCGGGTGCCCGGCGGCGTACGAGAAGAAGGCGAGCAGGCCCGCCCAGAGGCGCTCGTCCGGTGGGGCGCTCCGGTCGGAGACCGCCTCGGCGACCACGGCGAGCAGTGCCTGCCCCTCCCGCCTGATCACGGTGGTGAAGAGGTCTTCCTTGGAGTGCAGATAGAGGTAGACCAGCGGTTTGGAGACTCCGGCGAGTTCGGCGACCTCGTCCATGGAGGTCGCCTGGTAGCCGTGGCGCGCGAAGCTCCGTACGGCCGCGTCCAGCATCTGCCGCTCGCGCACGGCGCGCGGCAGTCGCCGCGCCCTCGTCCCGTCGGCCATGGCGTCCACCCCTGCTTCCAAGATCCGTTGGATGCCCCGAAGAAGCCTACGTGCCCCCTGCCCGGGTGGGGCAGGGGGCACGTGGGGCCTTGGTGCGGTGCCGGGATCAGGCGGCGACCGCCACCTTCTCCTTGTGCTCGGCCTCCCGGCCGAGGGACGACTCGTCGACCGGGGAGCCCGAGGCGTTCTCGTACGCCGTGAGGTCGAGGATCTTCTCCCGGGCGGAGACCAGCACCGGGACCAGCACCTGACCGGCCACGTTGGTGGCGGTCCGCATCATGTCGAGGATCGGGTCGATCGCCATGAGCAGGCCGACGCCCTCCAGCGGGAGGCCCAGGGTGGAGAGGGTCAGGGTCAGCATGACCGTCGCGCCGGTCAGACCGGCGGTGGCCGCCGAGCCGATCACGGAGACGAAGGCGATCAGCAGGTAGTCGCGGATGCCGAGCTGCACGTCGAAGATCTGCGCGATGAAGATCGCGGCGAGCGCCGGGTAGATCGCGGCGCAGCCGTCCATCTTGGTGGTGGCGCCGAACGGGACGGAGAAGGAGGCGTACTCCTTCGGGACGCCGAGGCGCTCGGTGACCTTCTGGGTGAGCGGCATGGTGCCGACCGAGGAGCGGGAGACGAAGGCCAGCTGGATGGCGGGCCAGGCGCCCTTGTAGAACTGGAGCGGGTTGAGCTTGGCGACCGTCGCGAGCAGCAGCGGGTAGACGCCGAAGAGGACCAGGGCGCAGCCGACGTAGATGTCGGCGGTGAAGGTCGCGTACTTGCCGATGAGGTCCCAGCCGTAGTTGGCGATGGCGTAGCCGATGAGACCGACGGTGCCGAGCGGGGCGAGCCGGATGACCCACCACAGGGCCTTCTGGAGCAGCTCCAGGACCGACTCGGAGAGGGTGAGGATCGGCTTGGCCTTCTCGCCCAGCTTGAGGGCGGCGATGCCGGCGACGGCGGCCATGAAGACGATCTGGAGGACGTTCAGCTCGGTGAACGGGGTGATGACGTCCGTCGGGACGATGCCGGTGAGGAAGTCGATCCAGGAGCCCTGGTGCTTGGGGAGCTTGCCGTCCTGCGGCGTGAGGCCGGTGCCCGCGCCCGGATTGGTGATCAGACCGATCGCGAGGCCGATGGCGACCGCGATCAGCGAGGTGATCATGAACCAGAGCAGCGTACGGGCGGCGAGCCGGGCGGCGTTGTCCACCTTCCGCAGGTTGGTGATCGAGACCAGGATGGCGAAGAAGACCAGCGGGGCGACGGCCAGCTTGAGCAGCTGGATGAAGATGCCGCCGACCTGGGACAGGGTCTCCTTGAGCCAGGAGACGTCCTGGCTGCGGGCGAGCCAGCCGAGCACGACGCCGAGGACGAGACCGGCGACGATCTGGACCCAGAAGGGGACCTTGGGTATCCGGGACGAGGGCTTGGCCTCGGTTGCGGACACGGACATGAGCACACTCCACAGGTGCGTATCAGGGCAATACGGGACGGGGGTGCGGCACACTCACGCTCTCGCGCGGGCCGCTGCATGACGCCGGGTCAGACCGCGCGGCAACAGACCGCGGACATACAGCGGCACAGACCGACATGCAGGCGCGCCACGAGCGGGGTGCTCGCGGCATCGAGGAAGCGCACAGGTGTCGTCATGTCGAACACGTTAACACTTGAACTTTGAGAACCTCAAAGCCCTTCTTTGAGGCAGGCTGCCCCCATTTTCCACCCCGAAAACGCCGAACACCCCACTCCTGTACGCCTGATGGCGCCGGAGAGGGGTGTTCGATCTTGTGCGGGTCTGTGACGAAGCTTACGCGGCCCCTACGGGACGGGCCGCTCCGCCGCCACCGCTCCCACCGGCCTCAGAGCGAATCCTCCTGGGACCGGTTGGCCGCGAGGCGGCCCTTGGCGCGATCGACCCGCGCCACGACGTCGGCGCTGGCCTCGTCCCGCACCCCGCGCAGGAGGATGAAGCTCAGCGGGGCGGAGATCACGATGGAGAGGACGAGGACCCACAGCAGGTTCGAGTCGCCGAGCCCGCGCGGCAGCACCCCGGCGTAGACGAGTCCCCACAGGGCGAGGAAGCACCCGGCGAAGAGGCCGAGCCGCATCAGCGTGTAGCGGAGCATGTCAGTCCACTCTTCCGTTCCGACGTTTCCGAAAGGTTCCCGATGCCCCATAGGGGCACGCGCCCCTCCAGTGAAGCACGCGGCGCCGCCGCCGCCGGGGCCGGGCCTCTTGAGCCCCGTATCGGTAATAGATAATCTTGATCTATGACCCTTACTTTCGAGCTGGACCCGTCGGTCGACCCCGCTCTGCGCGACGGCGTCCTCTCCCTCTGGGCCGATGTCTCCAACGCGGGCGGCGCGGTCGGCTTCACGCCCCCGGTCACCCCCGAGGAGATCCGCCCCGCCCTGCTCCGGCACCTGACCGCCATGGCCCAGGGCGGCACCCGGCTGCTCGTCGGGCGCGACGAGGACGGGGAGATAGCCGCCACGGCCTTCTTCACCTTCAACACGAACCCGCTGATGTCCCACTGGGTGTGGCTCTACACGGTGATGGTCCACCCCCGCCACCAGGGCAAGGGGTACGGCCGTGCCCTGCTGGCCGCCGCCGAGGACACCGCCCGCACCGCCGAGGGCTTCGAGGCGGTCGAGGCGATCCGGCTGACCTGCCGGGGCGGTCTGGGCCTCGACGCCTTCTACGCCAGGTCCGGCTACAAGGAGGTGGGCCGGGTCCCGGGCGCGATCCGGGTCGCCCCCGGCGACGACCGCGACGACATCATCCTGCTGCTCCCGCTGAACTGACCCCCGGCCCCGGAGTACGGGAAGGGCCGGCGGGGACGACTCCCCACCGGCCCTTCGCCCGTTCCACCGGGGAGACGGCTCAGACCCGCATCGCCTGCGGCGTCTCGCGCCGGTCCGCGTCCGGGCCCGGGTACTCGCGGATGATCTCGTACCGGGTGTTGCGCTCGACCGGCCGGAAGCCCGCGTCCGTGATGAGTTCCAGCAGGTCCTCGCGGGTCAGCTTGTTCGGCGTGCCGTAGTTGTCGGCATCGTGCGTGATCTTGTACTCGACGACCGAGCCGTCCATGTCGTCGGCGCCGTGCTGGAGCGCGAGCTGCGCCGTCTGCACGCCGTGCATCACCCAGAAGACCTTGACGTGCGGCACGTTGTCGAAGAGCAGCCGGGAGACCGCGAAGGTCTTCAGCGCCTCGGCGCCGGTCGCCATCGTGGTGCGCGCCTGGAGCTTGTTGCGGACCTTGCCGTCCTTCATGTCGACGAAGTCGTGCTGGTAGCGCAGCGGGATGAAGACCTGGAAGCCGCCGGTCTCGTCCTGGAGCTCACGCAGCCGCAGCACGTGGTCGACCCGGTGCCGGGGCTCCTCGATGTGCCCGTAGAGCATGGTCGCCGGGGTCTTGAGCCCCTTCTCGTGGGCGAGCCGGTGGATCCGGGACCAGTCCTCCCAGTGGGTGCGGTGGTCCACGATGTGCTGGCGGACCTCCCAGTCGAAGATCTCGGCGCCGCCGCCGGTCAGCGATTCGAGACCCGCCTCGATCAGCTCGTCGAGGATCTCGGAGGCGGAGAGCCCCGAGATGGTCTCGAAGTGGTGGATCTCGGTGGCGGTGAACGCCTTGAGGGAGACGTGCGGCAGCGCCTTCTTCAGCTCGGAGAGGGAGCGCGGGTAGTACCGCCAGGGCAGGTTGGGGTGCAGCCCGTTGACGATGTGCAGCTCGGTGAGGTTCTCGTTCTCCATCGCCTTCGCGAGGCGCACGGCCTCCTCGATGCGCATGGTGTACGCGTCCTTCTCGCCCGGCTTGCGCTGGAACGAGCAGTAGGCGCAGGAGGCGGTGCAGACGTTGGTCATGTTCAGATGCCGGTTGACATTGAAATGGACCACGTCGCCGTTCTTGCGGGTCCGGACCTCGTGGGCCAGACCGCCGAGCCAGGCCAGGTCGTCGGACTCGTACAGGGCGATGCCGTCCTCACGGCTCAGCCGCTCACCGTCCCGGACCTTCTGCTCAAGGTCGCGCTTGAGCCCAGCGTCCATCTGCGGCCGCCTCCCTTTTCTCCGAAATCAGACTCAGTCGTTCACCGTACTCTCAGACCTCCTCGGGCAGCTCTCCGACCCGGTTCTCCCACTTCGTGGAGAGCACGATGGTGGTGCGCGTACGGGAGAGGCCCTTGGTGCCGCTGAGCCGGCGGATCGTCCGCTCCAGGCCGTCCACGTCGCTGGCGCGGACCTTCAGCATGAAGGAGTCGTCACCGGCGATGAACCAGCAGTCCTCGATCTCGGCCAGGTCCTTCAGACGGCGGGCCACGTCCTCGTGGTCGGCGGCGTCGGAGAGGGAGATGCCGATGAGGGCGGTGACGCCGAGGCCGAGCGAGGCGGCGTCGACGGTGGCGCGGTAGCCGGTGATGACCCCGGCGGCTTCGAGACGGTTGATGCGGTCGGTGACGGAGGGGCCGGAGAGCCCGACGAGCCGACCCAGCTCGGCGTAGGAGGCGCGCCCGTTCTCACGCAGAGCCTGGATGAGCTGCCTGTCCACGGCGTCCATAGGAAAAAACCTTCCAATCTCCAGCGTTACCGCGAGTTTTAGTATAGAATCTAAGGCATGCAGGGGATGAGACCCCCTGAATCTTTCACCAGATCAAAGACGATCCTTCAGGAGTGTGTCACCGTGTACACGATCGAGATGGCCTACGCCCGTATGCGCGAGCTACAGGAGATGGCCAACCGCTCGCGTGCCCACCAGAAGTCCGCCGCTGCCGAGCGTGCCGAGAAGAAGCACGCCGCGAAGCGCTAATCAGACCGGGGGGACGCGGCACCGCCCAGCTCACCCTCCCAACGCCGGTACAGGCCGTGCGGCACTCCCGCCGCGTCCAGTACCCGCCCGGCGACGAAGTCCACCAGATCCTGGATGTGCGTCGCCCCCGCGTAGAACGCCGGAGAGGCGGGCAGCACCACGGCGCCCGCCTCGTCCAGCGTCACCATGTGGCGCAGCGTCTGCCCGTTCAGCGGGGTCTCCCGCACCGCGACCACCAGCGGCCGTCGTTCCTTGAGCGTCACGCTCGCGACCCGCTGCAACAGGTCCTTCGAAAGCCCCAGTGCCACTCCCGCCACCGCGGCGGTCGAGGCGGGCACCACCAGCATCCCCTTCGCCGGGTACGAACCCGAGGACGGCCCCGCCGCCAGGTCCCCGGCGGCCCAGTACCGCACGTCGTCCAGGGCTCCCGCGACGTCGAAGGCGTCCGGCTTCCCGTCCGCGCCCCGCGCCAGCCAGAGCGCCAGGTCCTCGCGCCAGTGCGCGTCGCGGAAGGAGATCCCCGTCTCGTCGAGCAGCGTGAGCCGCGAGGAGCGCGAGACGACCAGGTCGACGCTCTCCCCCGCGGCGAGGAGCCCGCGCAGCACGGCGGCGGCGTACGGCGTGCCCGACGCCCCGGAGACCCCGACGACCCAGGGGGTGCGCTTGCCGTCGTTCATGCCGTCGAGCCTATCCGTCATCGTGCCGGGGACTACGGGGTCAGACCGCGGACCAGCAGGTCCAGCAGGGCGCAGACGAACAGGGTGATCCCGATGAAGCCGTTCGTCGTGAAGAACGCGCGGTCGAGCCGGGACAGGTCGTGCGGCTTCACGATCGAGTGCTCGTAGCAGAAGGCGGCCACCACGATCACCAGACCGGCCCAGAAGAACAGCCCGGCGTCCGTCGCGAGCGCGTACCAGACGAGCAGCCCCGTGGTGACGACCGCCGAACCGCGGGCGCCCCACAGCGCCGCCGGGACGCCGAAGCGGGCGGGCACCGAGAGCACCCCGTGCGCCCGGTCCGCCTGTACGTCCTGACAGGCGAAGATCAGGTCGAAGCCGCCGATCCAGACGCCGACCGCGAGCCCCAGGACGACCGCGTCCCACGACCAGGAGCCGGTCACGGCGAGCCAGGCGCCGATCGGCCCTATCGACTGGGCCAGGCCCAGGATCGCGTGCGGGAAGTTGGTGAACCGCTTGCCGTACGGATAGACGACCATCGGGACGACCGCGAGCGGCGCGAGGGCCAGACAGAGCGGGTTGAGCAGGGCGGCGGCGCCGAGGAAGACGACGAGCGCGATGCCGGCGCCGGTCCACGCGGAGCGCACCGAGACCGCGCCGGTCACCAGCTCGCGGCCCGCCGTGCGCGGATTACGCGCGTCGATCTCGCGGTCGATGATCCGGTTGCAGGCCATCGCGAAGGTCCGCAGACCCACCATGCAGACGGTGACCAGGAGCAGCTTCCACCAGTGGATGTTCCGGTCCAGCTGGAACATGGCCGTCAGGGTGGCGATGTAGGCGAAGGGCAGCGCGAAGACCGAGTGCTCGATCATCACCAGCCGGAGGAACGCCTTGGTGCGGCCGGGCTGCGCGCCCGGCACGGCGGCCGTGGCCATCACAGTCCGTACTCCTTCCAGCGCCGGTCGACGAGGGCGGCCGTCGCCGGGTCCGACTCGACCATGTCCGGCCAGCCGCCGTCCCGGACGTACCCCTCCTCGGGCAGCTTCCTCGTGGCGTCGATGCCCGCCTTGCCGCCCCAGAACTGCTGGTAGGAGGCGTGGTCGAGATGGTCGACCGGGCCTTCGACGACCGTGAGGTCACGGGCGTAGTCGGTGTTGCCGAGGGCCCGCCAGGAGACCTCGTGCAGATCGTGGACGTCACAGTCCTTGTCGACCACGATGATCAGCTTGGTCAGCGACATCATGTGCGCGCCCCAGATGGCGTGCATGACCTTCTGCGCGTGCTTCGGGTACTTCTTGTCGATCGAGACGATCGCGCAGTTGTGGAAGCCGCCCGACTCCGGCAGGTGGTAGTCGACGATGTCCGGCACGATGATCTTGAGGAGCGGCAGGAAGAACCGCTCGGTGGCCCGGCCCAGCGGACCGTCCTCGGTCGGCGGACGGCCGACCACGATCGACTGGAGCAGCGGACGCTTCCGCATGGTCACGCAGTCGATCTTCAGCGCCGGGAAGGGCTCCTGCGGGGTGTAGAAGCCGGTGTGGTCGCCGAAGGGGCCCTCCGGGAGCATCTCGCCCGGCTCCAGCCAGCCCTCGATCACGACCTCCGCCTGGGCGGGGACCTGGAGCGGGACGGTCTTGCAGTCGACCATCTCGATCCGCTTGCCCTGCACGAACCCGGCGAACAGGTACTCGTCGATGTCGCCGGGAAGCGGAGCCGTCGAGGCGTACGTCACGGCGGGCGGGCAGCCGAAGGCGATCGCGACCGGCAGCCGCTCGCCCCGGGCGGCGGCGACCGCGTAGTGGTTGCGGCTGTCCTTGTGGATCTGCCAGTGCATGCCGATGGTGCGCTTGTCGTGGCGCTGGAGGCGGTAGAGGCCCAGGTTCCGCACGCCGGTCTCGGGGTGCTTGGTGTGGGTGAGCCCCAGGTTGAAGAAGGAGCCGCCGTCCTTGGGCCAGGTGAAGAGCGCGGGCAGCCGGTCGAGGTCGACGTCGTCGCCGGTGAGCACCACCTCCTGGACGGGGGCGGCCTCGGACTTCACCTTCCTCGGCGGCACGTGGACCATCGAGCCCAGCTTGCCGAAGGCCTCGCGGACGCCGACGAAGCCGTGCGGCAGCTCGGGCTTGAGCAGTCCGCCGATCTTCTCGCCGATCTCCGCGTACGACTTCAGGCCGAGGGCCTTGAGGAGGCGGCGGTCGGTGCCGAAGACGTTCATCGCGAGGGGCATGGCGGAGCCCTTGACGTTCTCGAAGAGAAGCGCCGGGCCTCCTGCCTTGTTCACCCGGTCGACGATCTCCCCGACCTCCAGGTACGGGTCGACTTCGGCCTTGATGCGCTTGAGGTCGCCTTCGCGTTCCAGAGCCCTGAGCAGCGAGCGGAGATCGTCGTAAGCCATAGGGGCAAGTATCGGTCACCGGCTACCCTTGACCTGTCACCGGGGCCGCCGTAGCGCGCCCCCGCCACCGCTTCCAGGGGGCCGTTCCACATGCTCAGGGCGCTGATGTTCATCCTGCCGCTGGCGCTGATGATCTACGCCTTCATCGACTGCCTGAACACCCCGGAGGACGAGGTCAAGCACCTCCCCAAGCCGGTCTGGGCGATCGTGATCCTGCTGTTCTCCGTCGTCGGCGCGATCGGCTGGATCGCCGCGGGCAGACAGCGCGGCCCCCGCGCCACCCGTGCCCGGGGCTCCTCGGGCGGCTGGGTGGCCCCCGACGACAACCCCGAGTTCCTGAAGTCCCTGCGCGAGGAGCCGAAGCCGGAACCGTCGGCCGCCCCCTCCGAAGAACCCGCGAAGGACGAGTCCGCGCTCAAGGACTGGGAGTCCGACCTGCGCCGCCGCGAGGAGGAGCTGAAGCGCCGCGAACGGGACGCGGACCCGGAGAGCTGACCGGGGAGATCCCCTCGGGAGCCGTACGGGCCGGGCACCCGCCCGACGTACGGACCCGACGGGCGCGACGTCCTTGAGTCGTACGGGCCCGACGCCCAGACCGTCCGCGAGTCGTACGGGCCCGACGCCCGCCCGCCGCAAGGGCCCCGCGCCCCAGGCGTCCGAGCCGGCCTGCGGCCGATCCAAACCTCCCCCACCGCCACAGCCCCACAACACCCCCGCAACGACTCGAAAGCAGAGACGAAAAGAAGACGCCTTTCCCAACGCGCCCTCCCTATCCTGGAGTTGACTGTGACGGGGGTGACGGTTCGTGGACAGGGAGCTGTACGGCCGCGAGGCGGCCCTGGAGGACGCCGGTCTGGTGGCCCGGCTCAGCGGGCTCACCCGCGACGGCGCGGGCAAGGTGCCGTTCGAGCACGGCGACGACCCGCCGGTCACCGTCTTCACCGGCGGGCGCGGCACCGGAAAGACGGCCCTGCTCAAGGAGGTCCGCAACCGCTACAAGGGCCACACCCCGCTCGCCCTCGTCGACTGCGCCCGCATCGAGCCGCCCGCCGACCACGGCCCCGGCTGGACCCCGGTCACCGGAGCCCTCGCCGAGCTGGCCGTCCAGCTGTCGCCGAAGGTGCCGGGGGCCTCGCCCGTACGGTTCCCCCGGCTCTCCCTCGGGCTGGTCGCCGTCGCCTCCCTCGCCTGGTCACGGGAGGACGACGAGCGGGCCCGGCGCGATCTGCTGCGGCTCGGACCGCTCCTCGCGACCGTCGACGCGACCCGGGGCGCCGCCGCCAACTGG
The DNA here is from genome assembly GCF_014596525.1 of Streptomyces sp. CBMA291. Taxonomy (GTDB): domain Bacteria; phylum Actinomycetota; class Actinomycetes; order Streptomycetales; family Streptomycetaceae; genus Streptomyces. The sequence goes on along the minus strand of NZ_MSJP01000043.1, from coordinate 50,048 downwards.
GTCGGCAAGGTCCTCGCCAAGCTCGCCGCCACCTTCGCCGAGGCCACCGTGCCGATCGCCGGGCTGCTGGCCGAGGCGACCGTGGAGACCGTCCTCGAAGAGGTCTTCGGACGCCTCCAGCGCTCCGCCGAGGCCTGGTACGGCGGCTACCGCAACGCGGGCGGCCGGGGCGAGGCCGGGCTGCGGCAGCTCGCGATCGACTTCGAGCTGGACGGCAGGCGCCGCCGCGAGGCCGAGGACTTCCTCGTCGGCGCGCTCACCGAGGACCTGCTGAGGGCCTACACCGGCTTCCGGCGCGGCTCCCGCGTCGGCCGCCCGCTGCTCCTCCTCGACAACGCCCACGAACCCCTCGGCCGACGGCTCGTCGAGCCGGTCCTGCGGGCCCGCGCCGAGGGCCGCAGGGACCGCATCGTCGTCCTGGCCGCCTCCCGGATCCGGGACCACGAGGGGCTGCGGCAGGCCACCCGCACCCGGCTGCCGGAGACCGCGCACCGGGCGCCCTGCCCGCGCGGCTCCAGCGTCGGTTCCGGCATCCTCGCCGTCGAGCTGACCCCGCTCTCCCCCGCGCAGACCCGGGCCGTCTTCGACCGGTACGACCCGGCGGGCCGCGCCCCCGCCGAGCTGGCCCGCGCCGTCCACCGGCTGACCGGCGGCCGGCCCCTCGGCGTGGCGCTCCTCGGCCGGGCGGCGGGCGAGGTCGAGCCCCGGCTGCGGGCCCGGCTCACCCCGGGGCGGCTGCTCGACCTGACGGTGGAGCTGCGCGAGGACACCGCGCCGGTGCCGGTCGCCCCCGCCCTCCTCGCCGAGCTGCTGCCGGTCCTCCGCCCGGGTCCCTACGCCGTGCTCGCCGCCGCCCACGACGAGGAGTCCGCTCGGATGCTGGCCCGTGCCCGGCTCCAGGGCGAGTCCCTCGACGGGGACGTGGCGCTGCGGGTGCGCGACCTGCTGCGCGCGGAGGAGTGGACCGAGAGCCCCCGGCACTTCGTCGCCGATCCGCTGCTGCGCGCCCTGCTGCTGCACCGGCTCCGCTTCGAGGACGAGGACCACCCCCGGTACAGCGCCTGGCTCGCGGTCCACGAGACCCTGCGCCGGCACTACGGGCCCGAGCCCGGCCCGTACCGGCTCCACCACGATCTGGCGCTCGGGCACACCGACGAGGCCGTCGCGCATCTGCGGGAGACCTTTCCCGGGCCGGACGTCCTCGACTGGCTGGGGCGGCTGAGGTTCATCGGCTCGGCGCCGCATCCGCGCGAGCGGACCGTGACCGAGCCCGATCCGCGCCGTGCGGTCGCCCTCGGCCAGGGGGCGCCGGTCCCGCTGCCGCCGGGGCTCGACGCCGACACCGCCGAACTGCACCTCGCCGTACGGCGTCTGCTGCACGCCGTATGGCTGCTCACCGATCCGCTGGCGCTGCCCGACGAGGAGGTGGCCGACCGGCTCGCGCACGAACTGCGGCGGCTTTCCGGCCGTCATCTGACGGGCAGCGGTTCGCTCTGGGACGCGGCCACCCACTGGCCGCGTGACATCCGTGCCTGGCGGGAGCCGTCGCTGCCGCCCGGCCGTGAGGACGGAGTCTGACGCCATGCCCCACCGCCCGCTCGATCCCCTCCGCCGCCGTGTCCGCACCCCACGTCAGAAACTCGTCGCCCTCTTCGTCTCCGCCTGTGTCGTCCTCGGCTTCGGCGCGTACGGCATCCTCCGGCTGACCACCCCGGAGGACCGTTCCTGCGCCGCCGGGGTGGACCGCCCGGTCGGCAGCTCCGAGTGCGTCGGCGTCAACGGCGACGGCCACGACTTCGGCGTGCCCGAACTGCGGGACGTCGCCGGGGCGATCCGCGCGGAGAACGCCACGCTGGCCTCCGGCGAGTACGTCACCGTCGCCGTCATGCTGCCGCTGACCTCCACCGACACCGGCATGCGGACCAAGGTGCTGCACGAGGTGCAGGGGGCGTACGCCTACCAGCTCCGGGCCAACCGGGAGTCCAACGGGCAGCGGCCCACCATCCGCCTGGTGCTCGCCAACACCGGCCGGGGCAACGCCTACTGGCGCACCGCCGTCGACCGGCTCCTCGCGCTCGCCGACGGGCCCCAGCGGCTGCGGGCCGTGTCCGGCATCGCCACCTCCTCCACGGAGATGCGGGAGGCGGTGACCGTCCTCACCCAGGCGCGGATCGCGGTCGTCGGCACCACCATCACCGCCGACGACATCGCCAACGGCCCCGGCGGCAAGCCCTTCCCCGGGCTCGCCCGGGTCTCCCCCACCAACAGCGACGAGGCGAAGGCCCTCGCGCACTTCGGCCGGGTCGACTCCGCCAAGGCGATCCTCGTCCAGGACGACCGGACCGGCGACCACTACATCGACACCCTGAAGTCGGCCTTCGACGCCTCCCTGAAGAACGCGCCGCTCGAACCCCAGCAGTTCACCTCCGACCCCTCCGACTCCACCCAGGAAGGCACCACCGCCAACACCTTCCGCAACATCACCCTGCTGCTCTGCGACACCTCCGCCGACACCGTGTTCTTCGCCGGGCGCCACACCCAGCTGCGCCAGTTCATCAACGCGCTCGGCGCCCGGGGCTGCGTGGACCGCGCCTTCACGATCCTCACCGGGGACGAGGGCTCGTACCTGGGCGCGGACCGCAAGCTCGACCGCAAGGCCCTGAAGAACAAGGTGACGGTGCGGTACGCGGCCCTCGCCCACCCGGACGCGTGGCGGCCGGGACCGGGCCGGAAGGTCCCGGCGACGGGCGGTTCGGTCCGGGCCTACGAGGACTTCGTCCGGGACATCGCGAAGTCGGCGCCGAAGGAGCGGCCCGTGGCGCTCGCGGACGGGCAGGCGATCATCGCGTACGACGCCATGGCGACGGCGGTGCACGCGATCCGCCAGGCCACCCCGGACGGCTCCGCCTTCCCCGCGAAGGAGGACGTCGGCAATCAGTGGCCGCAGGTCAAGGGCTCGCTGCGGGTGCAGGGGGCGAGCGGCTGGATCTGCCTGGACAACTACGGCAACCCGTACAACAAGGCGGTCCCGATCGTGGAGCTGGCCCAGGACGGCAGTCAGCGCTTCGTGCAGATGGCCTGGCCGGAGGGGAAGCCGCCGACGGGGACCTGCCTGCCGCCGAAGCGGGGGTGAGACGGGGCGAGGGGGCCGGAGACGACTCCGGCCCCCGGCCGTGTGGGCCGGGGGCCGGGGTTCCGGCGGTCGCGGGATCAGACTCCGGCGTAGGAGTGCTTGCTGCTCACGAAGATGTTGACGCCGTAGTAGTTGAACAGGAAGCACGCGAAGGCGATGAGCGCGATGTACGCGGCCTTGCGGCCCTTCCAGCCCGCCGTGGCCCGCGCGTGCAGATAGGCGGCGTAGCCGACCCAGGTGATGAAGGACCAGACTTCCTTGGCGTCCCAGCCCCAGTAGCGGCCCCACGCGTCACCGGCCCAGATCGCGCCCGCGATGATCGTGAACGTCCAGAGCGGGAAGACGGCCGCGTTGACCCGGTAGGAGAACTTGTCGAGCGAGGCGGCCGAGGGCAGCCGCTCCATCACCGAGCGGGCGAAGGCGCCGGGGTTCCCGCCGGTCGCGATCTTGTTCTCGTACGAGTCGCGGAACAGGTACAGCAGACAGGCGACGGCGCCGATGTAGAAGACCGCACCGCAGAAGATCGCGGTGGAGACGTGGATCCAGAGCCAGTACGAGTCGAGCGCCGGGACCAGCTGGTCGCTGGGGGTCTTCAGCCAGGTGGTGGCCATGCCCAGGTCGAGCAGGACGGTGGTGACCAGCGGGAGGCCGATCCAGCGCACGTTCTTCTTCGCGACGAGGAAGCCGAGGTACGCGCCGACCGCCACCGTGGAGAAGGTGGTGGAGAACTCGTACATGTTGCCCCAGGGGGCCCGCTGCACCGAGAACGCCCGGCTGGTCACGCCCGCCGCCTCGATCAGGAAGGCGAGGGCGGTCAGCGAGATGGCGATCCGGCCGTACAGGTCGCCCTTGACGGTGCCGCCCGCCGCGCCGGGGCCGTCCGGGACGTCCCGGGTGCCGGCGGCGGACCGGGTGACGACCTTCGGCTTGTCGAGCACGGCGGTCCCGCCGCCTCGCTTGACCTGGACGGACACGGCGGCGGTGGCGGGGGCCGCAGCGCGCGGGGTGAGGGCGGCGGCGGTGCGGCCGACCTTGCTGCGGCTGCCCAGCACCCACTCGGCGATGTGGGCGAAGAAAGCCAGGGTGTAGACGGCCATCGAGGAGTAGATGAGCAAGTCGCTCACCTGCGCCAGGCTCTCGTTGGTCGTGGCGGCGAGGATCACTTGTCGGCCTCTCCAGAAGGGGCAGGTGCTTCTGCGGGTTCTTCCGCGGGTTCCGGTGCGGCACCTGCGGCTTCTTCCCCGACGGCGGTGTCGGCGCCGGGGGTGCGGGGCGCGTCCGGCTCCGGCGCGGCGCCCGGGGTGGGGGACGCCTCCGGTTCCGGTACGGCCTCGGGGGCGGGGGGTGCGTCCGTCGTGAGCGCGAGCGCGAGATCGCCCAGCTCCTCGGGAAGCCTCGCGGACTCGCTGCGTCCGAGACCCGCGATCTCGACGACGGTCACACCGTCGTCACCGCGGACGGCCCGGACCCAGACCCGGCGGCGCTGGATGAAGAGCGAACCGGAGAGACCCGCGATCGCGGCGATCGCGCCCGTGAGGGCGAGCCCGTTGCCGGGCTGCTGCGAGATCTGGAAGCTGGCCCACTCCTTCACGTCCTTCTCGAAGGTGATGGAGCCCCCTCCGTCGGGGAGCGTCATGGTCTCGCCGGGCAGCAGCCGCCGGGCGAGGTTGTTGCCGGACGCGTCCGTGAACTGCTTCATCTTGGACTTGTCGAGCTGGTACACGTTCTGCGGCAGCCCGGAGTCGACCCGCAGGTCGCCGTGGTAGCCGGTGAGCGCCATGACGGGGAAGTCCAGGGCGGGGAACTGCGAGAACATCGTTCCCTTGCCCGCGCCCGCGAAGGTCGGCACGAAGAACGCCTGGAAGCCGAGCTGCTCCCGCTTGCCGTTCTTGTCCCGGTAGCCGTCCATCACCTTGATGGCGCCGGTGGACGTGATGTTGTTGTCGATCGGCAGCAGCGGCACGGCGCCGTGGTAGACGGCCTTGCCGCGCCCGTCCTTGACGGTGACGACCGGCGCGTAGCCGTGGGCGATCAGATAGACCTTGGAGTCGCCGACCATGAGCGGTTCGTTGACCCGGATGACGGCCTTCTTGTCGGCGCCGCCCTCGGTGTAGCGGACGGACGCCTCGAAGGTGCGGGGGGTGCCGCGCTGGGGGCCGCTCTTCTCGTACGTGCCGTCGAAGCGGTCGAGCGTGAAGCTGAACGGCGACAGGTCGTCGATGCCGAACTGGGAGCCCGACTTGAAGTCGTCGTACTGGGTGAGCGTGTTGGAGAAGCCGTCGCCCTCGACGATCAGCTTGCCGCCCTCGGACTTGAAGAGCTGGCCCCAGGCGAAGGCGACGAGCATCACGATCAGGGCGATGTGGAAGACCAGGTTCCCCGCCTCGCGCAGATAGCCCTTCTCGGCGGCGACCGCGTCGCCCGCCGGGTGGGCGCGGAAGCGGCGCCGCTTGAGGAGGTCGAGCGCGGCGGCCCTGACCTGCTCGGGCTCGGCCTCGGTCCGCCAGGTGGCGTACGCGGGGAGCCGGTCGAGGCGCCGGGGGGCGCCCGGCGGACGGCTGCGGAGCTGGCCGACGAACTGGAGCGTGCGGGGCACGATGCAGCCGATGACGGAGACGAACAGCAGGATGTAGATCGCGGAGAACCACACCGAGCTGTAGACGTCGAAGAGCTGGAGCTTCTCGTAGAGCGGCGTCAGCGTCCGGTGGGCGTCCTTGAAGGCCTGGACCTTCATCTCGTCCGCGCTGGTCTGCGGGATGAGGGAGCCCGGGACGGCGCCCAGGGAGAGCAGGAACAGCAGGATCAGGGCGACCTGCATGGAGGTCAGCTTCCGCCAGAACCAGCGGCACCAGCCGATGATCCCGAGGGCGGGGCCGCCGATGGCGGTCTCGGCCCGGTCGTCGGCGGGGGCGGTGGACAGGTGCGCTCCGGCTTCGCCGAGGCTCTCCTGCCGTTCCGTCGTGTCGGAAGTGTCGGTCGTGCTCATTCGGAACGTCAGATCCCCACCGTGAAACCGCTGGACCAGCCCTGCATCGTGGCGACCATGCTGTCCCACGCGCCGGTGAGGAGCAGGACGCCGGTGACGAGCATCATGCCGCCGCCGATCCTCATCACCCATACATAGTGCTTCTTCACCCAGCCGAACGCACCCAGGGCCTTGCGGAAGGCGAGCGCGGCGAGCACGAACGGCACGCCGAGCCCGAGGCAGTACGCGAAGGCGAGGAGCGCCCCGCGGCCCGCGCTGGCCTGTTCGAGGGCGAGCGCGTTGACCGAGGCGAGGGTCGGGCCGATGCACGGGGTCCAGCCGATGCCGAAGAGCGCGCCCAGCAGGGGCGCGCCGATCAGACCGGCGACGGGCTTCTTGTGGACGCGGAACTCCCGCTGGGTGAACCAGGGCATCAGACCCATGAAGAACACGCCCATGAGGATCATGAGCACGCCGAGGATCGTGGTGAGCGTCTCCCGGTACTCCTGGAGGGTGGAACCGAAGTAGCCGAAGAGCGCGCCGCCGGAGACGAAGACGGCGGTGAAGCCGAGGACGAAGAGGACGGCACCCGCGGTCATCCGGCCGCGGCGCTTCTCGGCGAGGTCCGAGCCGGTGACCCCAGTCACGTACGAGAGGTAGCCGGGGACGAGCGGCAGGACGCAGGGCGAGAAGAAGGAGACCAGCCCGCCGAGGACGGCGATGGGCAGGGCGAGCAGCAGGGCTCCGCTGGTGACCGTCTCGTTCACCGGCTCACTTCTCCTTGAGGAGGGGCTCGATCATCGAGCGGAGCTTCTGCTCGTCGAGCGCCATGAGGGAGCGGGCGGCGATCTTGCCCTCCTTGTCGAGGACGACGGTGGAGGGGATGCCCTGGAGGCTGAGGGTGCCCTTGGGGAAGCCGAAGAGGATGAGCTTGCCCTGCGGGTCGTAGAGGCTGGGGTACGAGATCCCGTAGTCCTCCTCGAAGGCGAGGGCGGGCTGCTTGTTGGGGTCGCGGGTGTTGAGTCCGACGAACTCGACGCCCTGGCTCTTCAGCTCCTTGGAGACCTTGGCGAAGTGCGGTGCCTCGGCGCGGCAGGGGCTGCACCAGGAGCCCCAGGCGTTGAGGACGACGACTTTGCCCTTGAGGTCGGCGACGTCGAGCTGCTTGCCTTCGAGGGTCTCGCCCGCGAGCTTCCCGGTGGAGGCGCGTTCGCCCTTGGCGGCGGTGGAGATGCCGCCCGTGTTGGTCACGAAGTTGGTGTTGCCACCGCCGCCGGACTTGCCGTTGTCGCCGCCGCAGGCCGAGAGCGCGAGGGCGGCGGTCAGCACTCCGACGGCGAGCAGGGTGCGTCGAGGGGCACGGCTAAGGCTCATGTGAAAAGTTTCGCATGGGCGTTTGGGAGATCTCGGGCACCCCCCTACGTGCCCGGAAAGCCCCTTGTCAAGATCTTCTAAGTGGAAGGGGTCGACGAGTGGGCGGTCGGGGTGGGCGTGGCGGGCCGAAGGAAAGTATTCCAGCCGCCTTCCGGCTTCTCTCCCACTTCCAGCGTGCGCAGTTTCGCGAGGATCTTCGGGTCCTGTACGTCGAGCCAGTCGGTGAACTGCTTGAAGGAGACGAGACGCACCTCCTTCTTTCCAGCCATTCCCTTGAGGGCTTCCGCCACGGCGTCCATGTAGATGCCGCCGTTCCACTGTTCGAAGTGGTTGCCGATGAAGAAGGGCGCGCGATTCGACTCGTATGCGCGGGTGAATCCGGCCAGATAGGCCTGGGTCGCCTGCTTGCGCCAGCCGGGGTAGCGCGAGGGCATGCCCTTCGTCGTGTTCTTCGACTGGTTCGCGAGCATGTTGTAGTCCATCGAGAGGACTTCGAAAGAGTGCCCGGGGAAGGGAACGGCCTGGAGGGGCAGATCCCAGATTCCCTTCCGCTTCTCGGGCCAGGTCTGCCGTCCGCCGGGCGAGCTGGCGTCGTAGCGCCAGCCGAGCCGCTTGGCGGTGGGGAGCAGGTTGTCCTGGCCGAGGAGACAGGGGGTGCGGCCGCCGACGAGTTCCTTGGTGTAGTCGAAGGGCAGCGGGTCGAGGTCGGTCCAGCCGCTGTTGGTCTTCCACTCGGTGACGAACTTCACCGCCTGGTCGATCTCGCTCTGCCACTGGGCCGGGGTCCAGTGGCCGACGGAGCCGGAGCCGCCGCAGAAGTGCCCGTTGAAGTGGGTGCCGATCTCGTGTCCGTCGAGCCAGGCCTGACGGACGTACTTCAGGGTGTCCTTGATGTGGTCGTCGGTGAGGTAGCCGATGTCGGAGGCGCCGACGCGGTTGTTCGGCGGGCGGTAGAGGTCCTTCTTGGACTCCGGGAGGAGGTAGATCCCGGAGAGGAAGAAGGTCATCGCCGCGCCGTGGTTCCCGGCGAGTTCGAGGAAGCGCGGGAAGAGGCCGTTGCCGACCTCGCCGGCGCCGTCCCAGGAGAAGACGACGAACTGGGGCGGGGTCTGGCCGGGTTCCAGGGGCACGGGGGCGTCGGGCTGGTGCGGCTGCGCGCCGGTGTCGGCGGTGGAACCGTCCCCGATGAGCCTGACGTGTTCCTCGGTGGGGGTGGGCTTGGCGGGATCCGCCGTGACTCCGCCGCCCTTGCCGGGCGTGGCGTGTCCGGACTTGCCCTGGTTTCCGGTGTTGCAGGCGGCGAGTCCCACCGCCGCCGCGGCACCTACGCCCGCCCCCAGCAGCCCCCTTCGACTGATCCCCTTGATCCCGCGCATGACTTCCCCAATTCGCGCTGATGTATGACCTGAACGTCATCCAATCCGACAATGGGAAAGATGCCAGGACGAACATGGAGGTTCCGGGAAATAGCACAAAAATTTCACGGTGTCCGACGGGTGTGCGATGGGCGCCCTGGGGGAGGTGCGCTGCGGGTGGGCTACGGGTGCGCCGCGTGCGAGTGCTTGGCATGGACACCGTCGACCGTCCCCGCACTCTGACCCGCGCGACGGCACGCTGTCCAGCGGGGACGGCCTTCGTCCGGAATGTACGGATCCGGGGAGGCGTATGGGCAGGGGAGCCCGCGCTGGGAGGGATCGGGGTGCCGGGCGCGGGCGGTGCCGGGCGCGGGGGCGCGGGGGGTGCCGGGCGCGGGGAAGGGGCCCGGAGACTAGTGTCCCCGGGCCCCTTCCCGTAAGCCGTTAGCCCGAGCCGCGGACCGTAAGGCTGAGCCGCGAGCCGTAAGCCCTGAGCCTGAGCCGTGAGCCGTGAGCCCCCGGCCGGGGCTACGCTCCGAACGCCTTCGACTTGCCCTTGACCGGCTTCGCGCCCGCGAGCAGATGCGCGGGGACGAGGTCCCGGGCGGGCTCGCTGTATCCGACCGAGACGATCCGGTCGCCCCGGTACGTGAACGAGGTCAGCGAGGCCAGCGTGCACTGCCGCCGCCTCGGGTCGTGCCAGAGCCGCCGCTTCTCCACGAAGCTGCGGACGATCCAGATCGGCAGCTGGTGGCTGACGCAGACCGCCTCGTGCCCCCGCGCCGCGTCCTTCGCCGCGTCCAGCGCGCCCATCATCCGGACGACCTGCTCGACGTACGGCTCGCCCCAGGACGGCTGGAACGGATTGGTCAGGTGCTTCCAGTTCGCCGGCTTGCGCAGGGCCCCGTCGCCGACGCCGAAGGTCTTGCCCTCGAAGACGTTCGCCGCCTCGATCAGCCGCTCGTCGCTCGCCAGGTCCAGACCGTGCGTCTTGGCGATCGGCGTCGCCGTCTCCTGCGCCCGCTCCAGCGGGGAGGCGACGACGTACGTGACGTCCCGGTCCGCCAGGGACTCGGCGACCCGGTCCGCCATCCGGCGGCCCAGCTCCGACAGGTGGTAGCCGGGGCGGCGCCCGTACAGCACGCCGTCGGGGTTGTGCACCTCGCCGTGGCGCATCAGATGGACGACGGTGATGTCCTCGCCGTTGCGGTCGGTCTTGCGGTCGGTGCCGCGCTGCTCGCTCATGCCGTGGCCTCCGCGGCGGCGCGGGCGGCGGACGGCAGGGCGGCGGCGATCCGCTCGATCGCCCGCTCGTCGTGGGCCGCCGAGACGAACCAGGACTCGAAGGCGGACGGCGGCAGGTAGACGCCCTCGGCCAGCATCGCGTGGAAGAAGGCGTTGAAGCGGAAGGCTTCCTGACGCTTCGCCTCGTCGTAGTTCCGCACCTCGTCGGCGGTGAAGAAGACGGAGAACATATTGGACGCGGTCTGCACCCGGTGCGCCACGCCCTCCTTCGTCAGCGCCTCCGAGACCAGGCCCCGGACCTGTGCCGAGACCGCGTCGACCTGCGCGTACGCCGCCTCGTCGAGCAGCCGCAGCTGCGCGAGCCCGGCGGCCGTCGCGATCGGGTTACCGGAGAGCGTGCCCGCCTGGTAGACCGGACCGGCCGGGGCGAGGTGGCCCATGACGTCGGCCCGCCCGCCGAACGCGGCGGCCGGGAAGCCGCCGCCCATGACCTTGCCGAAGGTCAGCAGGTCGGCCTTGACGCCGTCGACGCCGTACCAGCCGGCCCGCGAGGTACGGAAGCCCGTCATCACCTCGTCGGAGATGTACAGCGCGCCGTTCTCCCGGCACGCGTCCGCGAGCCCCTGGTTGAAGCCCGGCAGCGGCGGCACGACGCCCATGTTGCCGGGCGAGGCCTCCGTGATGACACAGGCGATCTCGCCCGGGTGCGCGGCGAACGCGGCCCGCACGGCCTCCAGGTCGTTGTAGGGGAGCACGATCGTGTCCCCGGCCTGCGCGCCGGTCACGCCCGGGGTGTCGGGCAGCCCGAGCGTGGCGACACCCGAACCGGCCGAGGCGAGGAGCGCGTCCACGTGCCCGTGGTAGCAGCCCGCGAACTTGACGACCTTGGCGCGCCCGGTGAAGCCGCGGGCCAGCCGGATGGCGGACATCGTGGCCTCCGTACCGGAGGAGACGAGCCGCACCTGCTCGACCGGCTCGACCCGGGCGACGATCTCCTCGGCGAGCGCGACCTCGCCCTCGCCGGGGGTGCCGAAGGAGGTGCCGCGGGCCACGGCCTCCTGCACGGCGGCGGTGACCTCGGGGTGCGCGTGCCCCAGGATCATCGGCCCCCACGAGCAGACCAGGTCGACGTACTCGCGCCCGTCGGCATCGGTGAGGTAGGGACCGGAACCGGACACCATGAACCGGGGCGTTCCACCCACGGCCCGGAAGGCACGCACCGGGGAGTTCACGCCGCCGGGCGTCACGAGGGACGCGCGGTCGAAAAGCGTCTGTGAGACTGGGGCTTCGTATGAATACGGCACTGTGATCCTGACCTGCGAGAACGACTGAGGGCACGACATCGGGAACGAACGGACGGTGAGGACATCCTCGGTATTACGCCGGGGCGTTCGCCCTCCGCGTCTGCGAAACTGGGGCTACATAGGGATGGCTCACGTAATCCATGGTGTCAGAGGCGACGGCGTTCTTGCGGACAGGTGTTTCACCGTACGAACGCGGGGGAGGTCACTGACACGATGATCGGGTTGCGCGGCGGGGTCGTGTTGCCGAAAAAAAGCAGTCGGGTGGAGATATGCATCGCGGTGGCGGACCGGGCGAGGGGACGGACGATTTGGGTCCGGAGTCTGCCCGGCGGGGGAGGCACCGGCGCCGGAGGACCGAAGGTCCGGCGTCGGGCGCCCCGGGCGGCAACCCCGACGCGCAGGGGCTCCCGGGCTCCGGGGAGACCCCCGGCGAACCGGCCCCCGGAGGCGGGAGTGGCCGGTTGGGGGTGACGTACAAGTACTTCGGCGCGCCCGACGGCGCGACGGCGGCCCGGGTCCCGATCTCGATGCGCCCCGAGGAGTTGGGCGGGGACGAACTGGGCATGGGCGGCATGTTCACCAAGATCAAGCCGGAGACCATAGCCGCCATGGTCCTGACCGGCATCCAGGGCATGCCCCTGCACCGGGTGCCCCCGCTTGAGCTGGTGGTGCTGCACCCGGACTACGCGGTGGTGAAGCTGCCGATGACCGTGGTCGACCCGCTGCGCGCGATCGGCGAGGAGTCGGTGGGAGCGGCGGCCTTCATCTGGTCCACGGTCCCGGACCGGGGCGGCCCACGCGACGCCTTCGACGTCTACCGGCTCCTCCACGAATGGCAGGACTTCTCGGTCCGCCTCCACGAGGCGGGCCATCAGCCGTACTGCCTGGTGTGGCCCTGAGACCGGACCGGGGCTGGCGTCGGGGACAGTGCGGGGTGAATTCGAGGGCCGCCTCGGGGTGAGTACGGGGCCCGTCTCGGGGTAGGCAAGGGGCCCGTTTCAGGGGCGTTCCTCCCTCTCCCGGGCCGCCGAGGCCCGCTGCGCGGCGAGTTCGCGGGCCGAGGCCAGTCGGTACGGCACGTCGATCGTGACGACGTTCCTCATGAACAGCAGCCGGGCCTTGAGCCGCAGCGCGCTCTGGTTGTGCAGCGCCTGCTCCCACCAGCGCCCCACCACGTACTCGGGGATGATCACCGAGATCACCGCGTCCCCCGCGCGCTCGGGCGCGTCCCTGACGTGCCGCAGCACCGGCTGGACGATCGAGCGGTACGGGGAGCTGAGCACCCGTAGCGGGACCTCGATGCCATGGGCGTCCCAGGCCGCGCGGAGCACCTCCGCCTCCGCCGGGTCCTCGGCGACGGTGACGGCGGTGAGCGAGTCGGGCCGCAGGGTCAGCGCGTAGGAGAGCGCCCGGAGGCTGGGCGCGTTGATCGTGGCGACGAGGACCAGGACGTGGTTCCCCGCGAGGGCCCGGGGCCGCTCGTCCGCCCCGACGGCGACCTCGGCGGCGACGGTCTCGTAATGCCGCCGCACCCCCTTCATCCCGGCGAAGAGCAAGGGCATCGCGATGACGACGATCCAGGCGCCATGGGTGAACTTGGTGACGAGGACGATGACGAGGACGACCGCCGTGAGACAGGCGCCGACCGAGTTGATGGAGAGCCGGCGCAGGATGTGGCGGCGCTCGGAGGCGACGGACCGGGAGCCGGGACGGGAGCCGGGACGGGGCCTCGTGCGGGGGCCAGGGGTGATGCCGGTTCCGGTTCTGCTTCCGGTTCCGGTTCCGGTTCCGGTTCCGGTTCCGGTTCCGGTTCCGGCGAGGCTGGCGAGTTCTCGCCGCCAGTGCTTGACCATGCCGGCCTGGGAAAGGGTGAAGGAGACGAAGACGCCGACGATGTACAGCTGGATCAGGCGGGTCAGCTGCGCGTCGAAGGCGACGATGAGGACGATCGCGGCGAGCGCGAGGAGGACGATGCCGTTGGAGTAGGCGAGCCGGTCGCCGCGGTGGACGAGCTGCCGGGGCGCGTAGCGGTCGCGCCCGAGGACGGACGCGAGCATCGGGAAGCCGTTGAAGGCGGTGTTGGCCGCCAGCACGAGGACGCCCGCGGTGACGGCCTGGAGCAGATAGAACAGGACGTGCCAGTCGCCGAAGGTGGCGCGGCCGATCTGGGCCAGCGCGGTGGAGACCGGGGTGCCGGGGGCGAGCCCGAGCCGCGTGGGATCCTCCGCGACGTGCACCTCGTAGACCATGGCGAGCGTGGTGATCCCGAAGAACATGGTCGCCGAGAGCCCGCCCATGACGGCCAGGGTCATGGCCGCGTTGCGGCTCTTGGGTTTCTCGAACGCCGGTACGCCGTTGCTGACGGCTTCGACGCCGGTGAGCGCGGTGCAGCCGGAGGCGAAGGCGCGCAGCGCGAGCAGCACGAGCGCGATCCCGGAGTAGGCGGAGACCGCGTCGACGGGCAGGTCGGCGGATTCCGCGCGGATCGTCACGCCGGTCGCCAGCCGGGCGGCGGCCACCGCGAACATCAGATAGACGACGCCGACGAAGGCATAGGTGGGGACGGCGAACCAGCGCCCCGACTCCCGTACTCCGCGCAGGTTCATCCAGGCCAGGACCACCACGAAGAACACCGAGAGGGCCACGGCGTAGCCGTTGAGCGTGGGGACCGCCGAGGTGATCGCGGCGACCCCGGAGACGACGGAGACGGCGACGGTCAGCACGTAGTCGATGAGCAGCGCCGAGGCGGCGGTGAGCGCGGCGGTCCGCCCGAGGTTCTCGGCGGAGACCACGTAGGCGCCGCCCCCGCCGGGATACGCGTAACAGGTCTGCCGGTAGGAGGCGACGACCACCAGGAGCAGGACGACGATGCCGACGGCCGCGTACCAGGCGAGGTGCAGGACGGCGAGCCCGCCGAGCGCGAGGATCAGCAGGATCTCCTCGGTGGCGTACGCGACCGAGGAGAGCGGGTCGCTACAGAAGACCGGGAGCGCGATCCGCTTCGGCAGCAGGGTCTCCCCGAGCCTGCCGCTGTCCAACGGACGACCTACCAGCAGGCGTTTCGCCGCACTTCCAGCTCTCATAAGTGCTGAAGTTAGGACGAATGCCATGTCATACGAGGAAGCCGCGCCCTGGGTGAGCCCCGTACGCCTCGGGGAACGCCCCGGGTCGCCCCGTACCAGGAAGGACCTGACGCGTGAGCGGAGCACGAGAAGCGCGGGAAGCCCGAGAGCCCCGGGGAGCGCGAGCGGTGGGCACCTCGGGCGGGCCCTTGCAGATCGGCGAGGTCGCCGCCCGGACCGAACTGCCCTTGCGCACGATCCGGCAGTACGAGGACAGCGGTCTGGTCGTCCCGTCCGCCGCCTCGCCGGGCGGCTTCCCGCTCTACACGGACGCCGACGTGGCCCGGCTCATGGTGGTCCGCCGGATGAAGCCGCTCGGTTTCACCCTCGACGAGACCCGTGAGCTGCTCTCCGCCGTGGACCGGCTGGCCGCCGACCGCGCGGCGGCCGAGCCGGGCCTCGAACCGGAGGAGCGGACCGCGCTCGTGGCCCTCGTCCGGGGGTACGAGCGGGCCGCCGCCGAGCGGGTCGCCGAACTGCGGGCCCAGCTCACCCGAGCGGAGGAGTTCGCCGACTCCCTCCGCCGCACCCGCTTGACGGCGGCACCGGTCTGACGGGGACGCCGGTCCGACGGGGGCGCCGGTCTGACGGGGGCCGCCGTCTGGCGGTACCTGTGGGCCGACAGTGGCCCGCCGTCCGACAGGGGCGCCGGTCCGACAGTGGCTGTGCGCTGACGGCGCCCGCGCGGGCTGACGGGCTGACGGGCTGACGGGCTGACGGGCTGACGGGCTGACGGGGCCAAGGTCCCGGTGGCCCGGGGGCGGGCGGCGGGGTCAGACGCTCCGGGCGGCCTCGGCCGTCCCCGACAGGCCGTCCCAGGCGTGCGGGTCGCGCCCGGTGGTGGCGAGCAGCCGCTCGAAGGACGTGGCTCCGGCGGGCAGCTCGACGGCGTCCCCGAAGACCTTCATCTCCCGGCCCGTCGGCGCCAGCTGCTCCACCTCCTCGGCGAGCCCGGCGACGACGGCCGCATCGGGCTCGAAGTCCCGCCCGGTGGCGCGGGCGAGGTCCCAGGCGTGCACGGTCAGATCGAGCAGCACCATGCGGCCGACCGTCCGCGCGGGCAGACCGAAGAACCCGGTGACGCCCTCCTCGGCGCCGGGCCGCGACCAGGCCTCGACGAGGCTGCCGGTCTCGGCCGCGAACCGGTCGCGCCAGCCCTCCTCGGCCAGCCGGTCCGGGGTGCTGGAGAAGTCGACGGACTCCTTGGCGGCCAGGCCCTGGAAGTTCACCACGACGTCGAAGAGGTGGTTCAGGAGGGCGCGCACGTCGTACTCGGCACAGGGCGTGGGCGCGCCGAGCGCCGTGTCGGGGGTCTCGGCGATGAGGGGCGTGGCGTGTGCGGCGGCTATACGGAGGAGGTCGCCGATGCCGGGCGGGGTGGTGTGCGTCATGGGATCGATGCTCTCCGATCTTGCCCGCCGCCGTCCGGAGAAAACGCGCCAGATCCAGGGCGCGTCCCGGACATCTCCCGGAGACGAGACCCTGAGGACCTGCCTAGGAGGCGGTGTCGCCCGGAGTGATGAGCTGCCGGGAGAAGTGGAAGGCCACGATGTCGAGGCGCTCGCGCAGATAGAAGCGGTGGGCTCCCGTGCGGTGCGTTCCGGAGTCCAGGTCGAGTTCATGGCAACCGGCGGCGCGGGCGTGGGCCTCCAGGTGTGCGAGGAGGGCGTGGCCGACGCCGGTGGAGCGGTCGGCGGCGGCGGTCACGAGGTCGTCGACGTAAAGCTTGCGCAGGGAGCTGGTGTTGGCGACGATCCGCCAGCCCGCCGCGCCGACACAGCGCCCGTCGTCCGCGTAGGCGGCGCTGAAACGCAGCCCTTGGGGGTGCCCCGTCGCGTAGACCTCGCGGAACAGTCCGGGGGTGAGGTGCGGGCGGAGTTCGGTGAGGACCGGCAGGAGGTCGCTCTCCAGCCTGGGGTCGCCGGGCTCAAGGTCGATGATCTTCATGGCGGGACGGTACCTCAGGGTTTTGTCAGGGTTGACGGGTCGTGGACCGCGCTGGATATTTGACTGCGTGACGCAGATGATGTGTTGCGCATACTCCCCGCCGACGCCCCTCAGGAAGGAATTCCCATGACCGTGCTCGTCACCGGAAGCCGCGGCCGGGTCGCCTCGACCCTGCTCGAACTGCTCCACACCGCGGGGATCGAGGCCAGAGCCGCCTCCAAGGACCCCGAGGCCCTCTCCCCGCCGCCCGGGGTCGGCACCGTGCGCTGCGACCTCGCCGACCCGGCCACCTTCGACACGGCTCTGGACGGCGTCGGCTCCGTCTTCCTGTACGCCGAGGCGAGCCATGCCGGGACCTTCACCGAGCGGGCCCGCGCCGCCGGCGTCGACCATGTCGTCCTGCTCTCCTCCAGCTCCGTCCTCGCCCCGGACGCCGAGGAGAACCGGATCGCCGCCCTCCATCTCACCGCCGAGCGCGCCCTGGACGCCGCTTCCGCGAGTGGCGCCTTCGAGGTGACCCATCTGCGGCCGGGCGCCTTCGCGGCCAACGCCCTCCAGTGGGCCCGACCGCTCCGGGCCGGGCACGGGCCCGCGCTGCCCGTTCCGGGGGCGTACGGGGACCCGATCCACGAGCGGGACATCGCCGAGGCCGCCTTCGCCGTGCTCACCGAGCCCCGGCTGCGCGGCACCGCACACCATCTGACCGGCCCCGAATCGCTGACCTTCGTCGAACAGCTCGCGATCCTCGCCGAGGTGACGGGCCGTCCGGCCCCGCACACCGTGACCACCCCCGCGCGGTGGAAGGAGTCCGACACCGCCTTCCTGCCCGAGGGCCTCGCCGACGCCCTGCTGTCCTACTGGTCGGCCTACGACGGCCACCCGACCCCGCTGACCCGCACGGTCGAGGAGCTGACGGGCCACCCGGCCCGCACCTTCGCCGCCTGGGCCGGCGACCACAAGGAGACCTTCCTCGCCTGAGCCCCGCCCACCCCCTGCGGCCACCGCTCCCACCGGCCCCTCGGACACCCCGCCATCACCCCTTGGTCCACGGGCTCCGCCCCGGGGAATTGCCTGGCCACCCCTTCCGCCCCGATGCCATCCTGTCCCCGTGAACGGACCAGAGATCCAGATCAGCTTCGCCCCCGGCCTCGCGCTGTTCGTCGCACCGGGGCGCCGCACGGGCCGCACGGCCGTGACCACCGACGGCGCCTCCTCCCTCGGACATCTCGTGGAGTCCCTGGGCGTGCCGCTCACCGAAGCCGGGCGGCTGCTGGTCGACGGGCGGCCCGTCGACGCCTCGCACATCCCGGCCGAAGGAGAGTCCGTCGAGGTCGAAGGCGTCGTCCGCCCCCAGCGGGTGCCGGGTGCGCCGCTGCGGTTCCTGCTGGACGTACACCTCGGCACCCTGGCCAGGCGGCTGCGGCTGCTCGGTGTGGACGCGGCCTACCAGAGCGAGGACCTCGGGGACCCCGCGCTCGCCGCCCTCTCGGCGCGGGAGCGGCGCGTGCTGCTCTCCCGGGACCGGGGGCTGCTGCGCCGCCGCGAACTGTGGGCGGGGGCCTACGTCTACAGCGACCGGCCGGACGAACAGCTCCGTGACGTCCTGGAGCGCTTCGCGCCGCCACTCGCCCCCTGGACCCGGTGCACGGCGTGCAACGGACAGCTGAGCGACACCGACAAGGACGCGGTGCGCGAGCGACTGGAGCAGGGCACGGAGAAGACGTACGACGTGTTCGCCGAGTGCGGGGAGTGCGGCCGGGTCTACTGGCGCGGGGCGCACCACGCGCGCCTGGAGGAGATCGTGTCCGAGGCGGTACGGGAGTTCGGCGGGGCCACGACCGGCTGAGCGGCCGACGGGCGGGCCGACGGGACCGACGGCTGCCTCAGTCCAGATCCCCCTGGCGCAGCCGCTCGATCTGGGCGGCGCCGACCTCGACGGTCCGCCGCATATGGGCGATGAGCAGGGCCAGCTCGGCGTCGCTGTAGACGTCGAACATCGTGCCCCAGGTGCCGTTGAGCTTCCGCCACAGGGCGCCGAGTTCCGCGATCCGTCCGGGGACGAGCGTGACCAGGACCCGACGCCGGTCCTCGGTGTCGCGTTCACGCGTCACATAGCCGGAGCGTTCCAGGCGGTCGACGAGTCGGGTCGCCGAGCCCGTGGTGAGACCGGTCAGCTCGGCGACACGGCCGGTGGTCACCGGCCCGCCTTCGAGACCGAGCAGGTTCAGACACTGCACATCGGTCGGGTGGAGCCCCAGATGGTCGGCGACGGCCTGGTTGAACAGGGCGTAGGCGGCCATGTAGCGGCGGGCCTCCCCGAACAACTCGGTCATCAGCGCGTCGCGCCGGGCGGAACTCTTCTGCGGCATGCGGAGAGTGTACGAACCGGGCACCGCGCCCCTGGTGTCGCGGGCGGGCTCAGGGCGCCTCGGCGGTCAGATAGCGCTGCACGGTCGGGCCGAGCCAGGCCACTATCTCCTCGGGGGTCATCTCGACGGCCGGCGGCAGCCGCAGCACATAGCGGGTGAGCGCCAGGCCGAGGATCTGCGAGGACACCAGCGCGGCCCGGTGCGCGGCCTCCGCCGGATCGGGGCAGACACCCCGGGTGACGGGTCCCAGCTGCTCGGCGAAGACCTGCCGCATGCGTTCGGCCCCGGCCGCGTTGGTGACGCTGACCCGCAGCATCGCGGTGAGCGTCTCGTCCCGCTCCCAGCGCTCCAGGAAGTGGGTGACGAGGACGGCCCCGATGTGCCGCGCGGGCAGGGAGCCCAGCTCCGGCAGGCTGATCTCGATCTCCGACGCGGCGGCGAACAGACCCTCCTTGTTGCCGTAGTAGCGCATCACCATCGACGGATCGATCCCGGCGTCGCGGGCGATGGCCCGGATGGTGGCGCGGTCGTACCCGTCGGAGGCGAAGCGCTCGCGGGCGGCCTCCAGGATCGCGGCTCTGGTGGCGTCGGAACGGCGGGCGGTCGTCATACCAACGACTGTAGGCCAACAGGTGTTGACACTCCAATCGCACCCGGACTACAGTTGCCAACAAGCGTTGACCAACAGTTGTGGGCCAACGATCGTAGGCACCCTGGAGGCGGTCATGAGCACCATGGAGCAGACGAACACCCAGGTACTCGTCGTCGGCGCGGGCCCCACCGGCCTGCTGCTCGCCGGTGACCTCGCCACCGCGGGCATCGACGTCACCCTTGTCGAGCGGCGCCCGCACGACCTCAGCAACATCACCCGCGCCTTCGCCGTCCACGCCAGGACCATGGAGCAGCTGGACGCCCGGGGACTGGCGGAAGAACTCCTCGCCACCGGCACCACCCTCGGCCGCGCACGCCTCTTCGGCGCGCTCGACCTCGACCTCGACCAGCTGCCCAGCCGTTTCAACCATCTGCTCGTCACCCCGCAGTACGAAGTGGAGAGACTCCTCGAACGGCGGGCCGTGGACGCGGGCGTCACCTTCCGCTACGGCACGGAGCTGCGCGGACTGCGCCAGGACGCCGACGGGGTCACGGCGGAGCTCACCGGCCCCGACGGCGCCCCGTTCGCCCTGCGGGCCGGCCACCTGGTCGGCACGGACGGCGTCCGCAGCGCGGTCCGCGACGCCCTGGGCCTGCCCTTCCCCGGCGGCGCCGTGATCCACTCCATGGTCCTCGCCGATGTGCGCCTGGCACAGGAGCCCACCGAGAGCTTCACCGTCGCGGGCTCCGACGACGCCTTCGCCTTCCTCGCCTCCTTCGGCGACGGCTGGTACCGGGTGACGAGCTGGAGCCGCACCCGGCAGGTCGCCGACAGCGAGCCCGTCGACCTCGCGGAGGTCCGCGAGCTGACCCGCCGCGCCATCGGCACCGACTACGGCATGCACGACCCCCGCTGGATCTCCCGCTTCCACAGCGACGAGCGCCAGGTCCCCGCCTACCGCGTGGGCCGGGTCTTCCTCGCGGGGGACGCGGCCCATGTGCACTCCCCCGCCGGCGGCCAGGGACTGAACACCGGCCTCCAGGACGCCGCCAACCTCTCCTGGAAGCTCACCGCCGTCGTGCGCGGCGCCGCACCCGACCCGGAGGCCCTGCTCGACAGCTACCACTCCGAGCGGCACCCGGTCGGCGCGATGGTGCTGCGCACCAGTGGCGCGATCATCCGGCTCGCGATGGTCCACACGCCCCTCACGCGGGCCGCCCGCACCCTCACCGCCCGGCTCGTCAGCGCGGTCCGGCCGGTCTCCGCCCTGGCCATGGGCCTGATCAGCGGACTCGGCATCTCGTACGCGCCTCCGGCGGGCACCGCCCGCCCGGCGGGACGGCGCGCACCGGACGTGCGGCTGCGCGAAGGACGGCTCTACGAGCTGCTGCGGGCGGGCGAGTTCGTCCTGATCGCCCCTGAGGGAGCCCGCCCCGACCTCCCCGCGAGCGCCCCCGTCACCCCCGATCGGCTCGTCCGGGCCACCTGGCGGGACCCGGGAAAGCGCGACGCGGTCCTGGTCCGCCCCGACGGCTACGTCCGCTGGGCGGGCCGATGACCCCCGGGCCGCCCCCCGCCGAACCGCGAGAGACCGGACCGACCCCCGCCGAGCCGCAGGAGACCGGACCAGGCGCCGCAGAGCCGCAGGACGCCCGGCCGAGCATCGCCCGGCCGTCGGACACCCGGGCGGGCTTCGGTGCCGGGCTTCAGAAGACGTACGGGTCGCCGGTGGCCAGCACCAGGACGCGGTGCCGGTCGTTCACCGGGTTCCCGTCGGCCGTGCCGCCCTGCCAGGCCGTGGAGACCTCCACGGTCAGCTCGTCGGGAAGACCGGCGGTCCGCAGGTCGAGGGCCAGTTCTCCGACGGACCCGACGGCGGGCAGGGCGCCGGTCCGGCAGGACAGCACCCGGTCGCCGCTCCACAGACAGGACGGCGGCAGCTCCCGGCCGCCCGCCATCGGCTCGGAGAAAGCGAGCCGTACGGTCGCCTGAGCGAGATCGGCGGGCCCGAAGTTCTCGGTGACCAGCCAGACGCCGACCTCCCCGCCCCACAGGGAGACATGACCATGGTGAGCCAGATCGGCCTCCGGCCCGCCCGACACCTCATCCGCCTCGCCGACGGCCCCAGACCCGACCGGCGACTCCCGGCCCCCACCGACCGCTCCCGCCCCGGGCGAAGACCCGTGCCCCCCGCCGACAGCCCCCGACCCGCCCGGCGAACCCCGGCCCTCATCGGCCACTCCCGACCGAGCCGACGGCCCGCCCCCCGGACCGGTCGACGACCCCCAGGCCCCGGCACTCGCCCCCGTGCCCGTCACGGTGACGAGCGCGAGGGCGAGCGCGACGCCGAGCACACCCTTCCGAATTCCATACATAAGCCAAAAATAGCCACCTATCACCCCATCTCCTGACACTCCATCAACCCGCGTGTCCCATGGCACGCTGCCCTCATGCTCACCCTGCGCTCCCTCGCCCTCTTCGTCGTCGCCGCCCTGTTCGAGATCGGCGGCGCCTGGCTCGTCTGGCAAGGCGTGCGTGAGCACCGGGGCTGGATCTGGATCGGCGCCGGAGTCATCGCCCTCGGCGTGTACGGCTTCGTCGCCACCCTTCAGCCCGACGCCGAGTTCGGCCGGGTCCTCGCGGCCTACGGAGGCGTGTTCGTGGCCGGTTCCCTCGTCTGGGGCATGGCCGCCGACGGCTACCGGCCCGACCGCTGGGACGTCATCGGAGCCCTCGTCTGCATCGCCGGGATGGCCATGATCATGTACGCCCCGCGAGGCCGCTGACCGGCGCCCCGACCTATCCTGGCCGGGCGCCCACCCCATCGACCAGCCGCACGAGGAGCCTCCCCGCCATGACTGCCCCCGGTACCCCCATCGCCGTCGTCACCGGAGCGAGCAGCGGCATCGGCGCCGCCACGGCCAGGCAGCTGGCCGAGGCCGGCTACCGCGTGGTCCTCACCGCCCGGCGCACGGACCGCATCGAGGCCCTCGCCGCCGAGATCAACGCGGCGGGCCACCAGGCCGCCGCCTACGCCCTGGATGTCACCGACCGCGCCGCCGTCGACGAGTTCGCCACGGCGTTCCGTTCCCTCGCCGTCCTCGTCAACAACGCGGGCGGCGCCCTGGGCGCCGACCCCGTCGCCACCGGCGACCCCGCGGACTGGCGCCGGATGTACGAGGTCAACGTCCTCGGCACGCTCCACATGACGCAGGCGCTGCTCCCCGCTCTCACCGCGAGCGGCGACGGCACGATCGTCGTCCTGTCCTCCACCGCCGGGCACGGCACCTACGAGGGCGGCGCCGGATACGTCGCCGCGAAGAACGGCGCCCGCGTCCTCGCCGAGACCCTCCGCCTGGAGATCGTCGGCACCCCCGTCCGCGTCATCGAGATCGCCCCCGGCATGGTCAGGACCGAGGAGTTCGCCACCACCCGCTTCCGCGGCGACACCGAGAAGGCCGCCAAGGTCTACGCGGGCGTGGCCGAGCCCCTCACCGCCGAGGACGTCGCCGAGACCGTCACCTGGGCCTGCACCCGTCCCCCGCACGTCAACATCGACCTGCTCGTCGTGCGCCCCCGCGCCCAGGCCTCCAACACCAAGGTCCACCGCGAGCCGTAAACCGGCCGCCCCCGGACGTCCGTGAACAGACGAAGGGCCGGCGCACCCGCACCGGCCCTTCCCTCCCTCCCGGCCTCCGGCCCCACGCGACCGCCACTCCCTGCGCGACCGCCACGTCCCGCACAGCCGCCACGACCCACGCGGCCCGCACCCCTCACGAGGCGCACTGCCCCCGCTCAGCCCTTCACGCAGATGACCTGCTTCAGCTTGGCGACGACCTCCACCAGGTCCCGCTGCTGCTCGATGACCTGCTCGATCGGCTTGTACGCGCCCGGGATCTCGTCGACCACACCGGAGTCCTTGCGGCACTCCACCCCCCGTGTCTGCTCCTCCAGGTCCCGCGTGGAGAACCGGCGCTTGGCCTCGCTGCGGCTCATCCGCCGGCCCGCCCCGTGCGAGGCCGAGTTGAACGAGGCCTCGTTGCCCAGGCCCTTCACGATGTACGAGCCCGTGCCCATGGAGCCCGGGATGATCCCGAACTCCCCGGAACCGGCCCGGATCGCGCCCTTCCTGGTGACCAGCAGGTCCATGCCCTCGTACCGCTCCTCCGCCACGTAGTTGTGGTGGCAGGAGATCACCGGGTCGAACGTCACCCGCGCCTTGCGGAACTCGCGCCGGACGACCTCCTGGAAGAGCGCCATCATGACCGCGCGGTTGAATTTCGCGTACTCCTGCGCCCAGAAGAGGTCGTGCCGGTAGGCCGCCATCTGCGGGGTGTCCGTGACGAACACCGCCAGATCGCGGTCCACGAGCCCCTGATTGTGCGACAACTTCCGCGCCTCGCCGATGTGGTGCTCGGCCAGTTCCTTGCCGATGTTGCGGGAGCCGGAGTGCAGCATCAGCCAGACCGCGCCCGACTCGTCGAGACAGAACTCGATGAAGTGGTTGCCGCCGCCCAGCGTGCCCATCTGCCGGCGCGCCCGGTCCCCGCGGGGCTTGACCGCGTCCGCGACCCCGTCGAAGCGCGACCAGAAGTCGTTCCAGCCCGCCATCGGGAACTGATGGAGCCGCTCCGGAGCCACCTCCGAGCGGTGCAGACCCCGGCCCACCGGAATCGCCTGCTCGATCTTCGAGCGCAGCCGCGACAGGTCCCCCGGCAGGTCATTCGCCGTCAGGGAGGTCTTCACCGCCGACATTCCACAGCCGATGTCCACCCCGACCGCCGCCGGACAGACCGCGCCCCGCATCGCGATCACCGAACCGACCGTCGCGCCCTTGCCGTAGTGCACGTCCGGCATCACGGCCAGCCCCTCGATCCAGGGCAGTGCCGCCGCGTTCTGCAACTGGCGCATGGCGCCGTCGTCCACCGATGCGGGATCGGTCCACAACCGGATGGGAACCTTCGCTCCCGGTACCTCCACATACGACATAACTCCCCGATTCGCTCAAAAGTCTGAAAACGCAAAAACCGGAGCCAAAGCCCGTACAGGTGACAGCGGACCGGCATCAACGGCTGCGTGTGCGATAGACATTGTGTCCATCAGCCGGGTTTGAGCGGCAAACAGTTTTCGGGAAAGTCTTCGGGAGAAGGGAGCCTGGGACCGTGCAGCGAATGAGGTACACCCCCGGCCGCACCGGGTCCGCGGCGCGCGCCGCCGCCGTACTCGCCCTCGGCCTCGGCCTCGGGACCGGCCTCACCGGATGCTCCTCCGGCGCCCCCGCCGACGAGGTCTCCGTCGACGCCAAGGCCGCCTCCGCCCCGCCCGTCGCGCCCCCCGGCCGCTACCGCACGCTCTTCGAACCGTGCCGCGCCGTCCCGCAGCCCGTCCTCAAGGACCTGCTCCCGGGCGCCGCCGCCCTGCCCGACGCCGAGCGGAACAAGGCCTACCGGGGCTCCGCCGCCGTCACCTACGACACCGACCGGCGCGTCGGCTGCACCTGGAGGGCCGACACCCCCGACACCTCCCACCGGCTCGCCCTCGACATCGAGCGGGTCGTCTCGTACGACACCGCCGTCAGCGACGACGACCGGGCGAAGGAGGTGTACGCCCGCAAGCAGCTCGCGGCCGGCATCCCGCTGCCCACGGTCCCGCCGACCGCCTCGGCCACCGCCACGCCGACCACACCGCCGGGCACCACCACCCAGCAGACCCAGGCGTCCGCCACCACCTCCCCCACCCCGGGCTCGCCCGACGGCACCGCCGCCGACGCCACCGGTCTGGAACCCCGGCTCCTCGAAGGTCTCGGCGAGACCTCGTTCCTCGACGACGCCCTCGGCACGGTCGGCGCGAACGGGCACCAGCGGACCGTCAGCGTGGTGTTCCGCACATCGAACGTCATCGTGACCGTCTCCTACCGGGAGCAGACCACCGGCGCGGCCGAGGCCCCCGACAGCAGGGAACTACAGGAAAAGGCCCGGAATCTGGCCCGCCTGCTCGCCGAGCGCCTTGAGGAGTAGTCGCCCGGCTCCGGTCCGTGAGCACGGGTCGAGCACGTAACGTGTCGGCGTACCCGTGGCCCCACGCCGTGGCCGTACCCACGCCCGCGCCGGACCGGCCGGACCGTACGACAAGCGACTGAAGGAACCATGCAGCGAACAGCTCCGCGCCTCACCCGCATACTCGCCTGCGCCGCCGTCCCGGCGATGCTCCTCGTCGCCGGCTGCTCCTCGGACTCCGGCGGCTCGGGCGACACCGGGGCGTCCGGGGCGAAGGACAAGGCCACCGCCACGGCGTCCGAGACGCCCTCGCCCGCGCAGACGACGAAGACGGTCGAGCCCGCGAAGTTCGCCAAGCTGCCCGAGGCCTGCAAGGCGGTCACCGCCAAGACCATCGACGCCCTGGTGCCCAAGGCGAAGACCAAGGCGGGCACCCCCGCCCCCTCCAGCGACCTCACCAGCCGCGGCGGCTGCTCGTGGAACGGCCTGGACGACAAGGGCGTGAAGGGCTCGCAGTACCGCTGGCTCGACGTGTC
The DNA here is from genome assembly GCF_014596525.1 of Streptomyces sp. CBMA291. Taxonomy (GTDB): domain Bacteria; phylum Actinomycetota; class Actinomycetes; order Streptomycetales; family Streptomycetaceae; genus Streptomyces. The sequence continues at coordinate 24,110 of NZ_MSJP01000043.1, read as the reverse complement.
CTTCTACCGCTACACCTCGGACCTCACCCTCGGCAGCGGCCAGGAGCGCGCCCGGCAGAACCTCGCCAAGGAGCTGGCCAAGGTCCAGGAGACCCAGGGCGCCAAGAAGCTCCGCACCGTCGCCGCCACGGGCATCGGCGAAGAGGCCAAGACGGTGACGTACCAGCTGCGCAAGACGGACGAGGACTTCGTCTACACCTCCGTGATCGCCCGCTCCGGCAACGTGCTGGTGCTGCTCTCCTACAACGGCGCCGGTTACGCGGGCGCCCCCACCCCGAGCGAGACGACGATCGCCAACGGCGCGACGACCGCCGCCAAGGAAGCCGTCGCCGCCATCGCGGCAGCCAACAAGTAGTCACAAACCAACGCAGACAGGCACATCGCCAGGAGCCCGTCCCTCCCCCGAGGGCCGGGCTCCGCGCACATGTGCGACTCTGAGCGGCGGGTTGTCGATTGACGGGAGGGGTCGCGGGTGGCCGCGATGCAGCTGACACGCACACACCGGGTACTCATCGGCCTCGTCATCGGCGGTGCGCTGATCATCGCCGGAATCGGCTTCGCGGGTTCGTACGCCGCCGTGCGCGAACTCGCCATCGACAAGGGCTTCGGCACCTTCTCCTACTTCTTCCCCATCGGCATCGACGCGGGCATCTGCGTACTGCTCGCCCTCGACCTGCTCCTCACCTGGCTGCGGATCCCCTTCCCGCTGCTGCGCCAGACCGCGTGGGTGCTGACCGCCGCGACCATCGCCTTCAACGGCGCCGCCGCCTGGCCCGACCCGCTGGGCGTCGGCATGCACGCGGTGATCCCGGTCCTCTTCGTCGTCGCCGTCGAAGCCGCCCGGCACGCCGTCGGCCGGATCGCGGACATCACCGCCGACAAGCACATGGAGGGCGTCCGGCTGACCCGCTGGCTGCTCTCCCCCGTGCCGACGTTCCGGCTGTGGCGCCGGATGAAGCTGTGGGAGCTACGGTCGTACGAGCAGGTCATCAAGTTGGAGCAGGAGCGGATGATCTACCAGGCCAGGCTCCAGGCCCGGTACGGCCGCGCCTGGCGCCGCAAGGCCCCGGTGGAAGCCCTGATGCCGCTGCGCCTCGCGCGCTACGGGGTGCCGCTGGCGGAGACGGCGGCGGCGGGCCTCGCGGCCGCCGGCGTCGAGACGGCCCTCCTCCCCGCCCCGCCCCGGGAACACCTTCAGCCCCTGCCCCCGGCGATCGTCCCGGCGGCGCCCGTACCCGTACCGCAGCAGCCGGTGGGACCGGTCCCCGCCCAGGCAAAGGCACAGGCCCCGGACCAGATACCGGCGCAGACCCCGGACCAGGCACAGGCCCAGGCGCAGTCCCCGGTCCAGCCGGGGGCCGAGGGCGCGCCCGAGGGACCGTCCACCCACGAGAGCCAGTGGTTCGCGGCCCAGACGGTCTCCCCCGCCTCCTACGAGGGCAGCTACAACCCCCGGATCGTGGAGGGTCTCGAACCCATGCCGGTCCCGGTGCCGCAAGGCCCGGAGGACTTCCCCCCGCCGGGTCCCGAGGAGTTCGTCCCCTACCCCGAGTTCGTCGAGGAGCCGCAGGCTCCGGTGAACGAGTTCGAGGAGGACGTCTTCAAGTTCATGTGGTCCTACGCCCAGGACAACAACGACTTCCCCGACGACGCGAAGCTGCCGCTCGCCCTCGCCGAGTACTACGAACTCCCCGAGTTCCCCGCCGACCGCACGGAGCTGCTCTTCCAGCTCCTCCCGGGCATCAAGCAGCGGGTCCACGACAGCATGGCCGAGCACGACTCCGCCTGACCCGCCCCGGCCATGTCGAAGGGCCGCCACCCCGACCGGGGCGGCGGCCCTTCGACGTCGACCGGCTCAGCCGCCGGACGTCACCCGGTTCAGCCGCCGAGCAGCGTCCGCACCCGCTCGGCCCCGACCGCGAGCAGCAGCGTGGGCAGACGCGGGCCGGTCTCCCGGCTGACCAGGAGCTTGTACAGCAGGGCGAAGAAGGCGCGCTGCGCCAGCTTCAGCTCGGGCGTCGGCTTGGCCTCCGGGTCGAGACCGGCCATCACCTTCGGGACGCCGTAGACGAGGGTGGTGAGCCCGTCGAGCGACCAGTGGGTGTCGAGGCCCTCAAGGAACAGCCGGAGCGACTCCCGGCCCTCGTCATCCAGGGAGCCGAGCAGCTCGGTGTCGGGCTGCTCGCGGACGATGGTGCGCTGATCGGCCGGGACCTGGCTGGTGATCCAGTTCTCGGCGCGGTCGAGACGCGGCCGGACCTCGTCGAGCGAGGTGACCGGGTGCTCCGGGTCCAGCTCGGTCAGGATCCGCAGGGTCTGCTCGTCGTGGCCCGCGGTGATGTCCATGACCGAGGCGAGCGTGCGGTACGGCAGCGGGCGCGGGGTGCGCGGCAGCTCGCCGGCGGCCGTGCGGGCGGCCCGGGAGTGGGCGGCGGCGTCGGCGGGCAGCACGGTGCCGTCGGCGACCTTGCCCTCCAGCTTGTCCCACTCGTCGTAGAGCCGCTGGATCTCCTGGTCGAAGGCGATCTTGAACGACTGGTTGGGCCTGCGGCGCGCGTACAGCCAGCGCAGCAGCGGGGCCTCCATGATCTTCAGCGCGTCGGCGGCGGTCGGGACGCCACCGCGCGAGGAGGACATCTTGGCCATGCCGCTGATGCCGACGAAGGCGTACATCGGGCCGATCGGCTGCACTCCGCCGAAGATCTCACGGACGATCTGCCCGCCGACGACGAAGGACGAACCGGGCGAGGAGTGGTCGACGCCGGAGGGCTCGAAGATCACGCCCTCGTACGCCCAGCGCATCGGCCAGTCGACCTTCCAGACCAGCTTGCCCCGGTTGAACTCGTTGAGCTTCACCGTCTCGGCGAAGCCGCAGGAGACGCAGGTGTAGGCCAGCTCGGTGGTCTCGTCGTCGTACGACGTGACGGTCGTCAGGTCCTTCTCGCACCGGCCGCAGTACGGCTTGTACGGGAAGTAGCCCGAGGAGCCGCCGGAGCCGTCGTCCTCGCTCGCCGCGCCGGAGCCCTCCTCGGCCTCCAGCTCGGCCTCGTCGACCGGCTTCTGCGACTGCTTCTTCGGCGCCTTCTTCGTCCGGTACTGGTCGAGGATCGCGTCGATGTCGGCGCGGTGCCGCATGGCGTGCAGGATCTGCTCGCGGTAGGCGCCGGCCGTGTACTGCTCGGTCTGGCTGATGGGGTCGTACTCGACGCCCAGCTCGGCCAGCGACTCGACCATGGCGGCCTTGAAGTGCTCGGCCCAGTTGGCGTGCGGGGAGCCCGCGGGCGCCGGGACCGAGGTCAGCGGCTTGCCGATGTGCTCGGCCCAGGACGCGTCGATGCCCTCGATGCCGTTCGGCACCTTGCGGTAGCGGTCGTAGTCGTCCCAGGAGACGAGGTGCCTGACCTCGTACCCCCGGCGGCGGATCTCGTCGGCGACCAGGTGCGGGGTCATGACCTCGCGCAGGTTGCCCAGGTGGATCGGGCCGGACGGGGAGAGGCCGGAGGCGACGACGACCGGTTTGCCAGGCGCACGTCGCTCCGACTCGGCGATGACCTCGTCCGCGAAACGGGAGACCCAGTCGGTCTCGGTGCTGCTCTGTGCCACGGTCGGTACGTCCTTCTTCCGGGGAGGTTCTTGGAGAGGTTCTTCCTGAAGGGTTCTGACTGACATCCCTACGTCCCTCATTCTCCCAGACGGAAGAGTGCTCTCCGCAGTTGTCCACAGGCGAAAGATCGAGCGGCCGGGTTGTCCACAGGCGGGGAAACCCCGTTGCGCCGCCGTGGGACACTTGACGGGCGATTCAGACCCACCGGACTCAACAGGAACGGAAGCTCATGGCCTCGGTCCCTTCCCTCGCCTCGACCGTGCAGCAGCGCCTCGCGGACGGCCTCTCGGCAGCCCTGCCGGAAGCCGGCGCCGCCGACCCGCTGCTCCGACGAAGCGACCGGGCCGACTTCCAGGCCAACGGCATCCTGGCCCTCGCCAAGCGGCTCAAGGGCAACCCCCGCGAGCTGGCCGGCCAGGTCGTCGCGGCCATCCCGGAGAACGACGTCCTGCGGGAGATCGAGGTCTCGGGCCCCGGCTTCCTGAACATCACGCTGACCGACGCGGCGATCGTGCGGACCCTCGCGGCCCGCGCCGCCGACGCCCGGCTCGGCGTGCCGTTCAACGAGTCGGCGGGCACCACGGTCATCGACTACGCCCAGCCGAACGTGGCGAAGGAGATGCACGTCGGGCACCTGCGCTCCGCCGTGATCGGCGCCGCGATGGTCGAGATCCTGGAGTTCACCGGCGAGACGGTGGTCCGCCGCCACCACATCGGCGACTGGGGCACCCAGTTCGGCATGCTCATCCAGTTCCTGATCGAGCACCCGCACGAGCTGGACCACTCGCCGGAGACCGAGGTCTCGGGCGAGGAGGCCATGTCGAACCTGAACAGGCTCTACAAGGCCTCGCGCGCCCTCTTCGACTCCGACGAGGAGTTCAAGACCCGGGCCCGCGCGCGCGTCGTCGACCTCCAGGCGGGCGACGAGGAGACCCTCGCGCTCTGGCAGCGGTTCGTCGACGAGTCGAAGATCTACTTCTACTCGGTCTTCGACAAGCTCGACATGGACATCCGGGACGCCGACGTCATCGGCGAGTCCGGCTACAACGACATGCTGGCGGAGACCTGCCGCATCCTGGAGGAGACGGGCGTCGCCGTCCGCTCCGAGGGCGCGCTCTGCGTCTTCTTCGACGATGTGAAGGGCCCGGACGGCAACCCGACCCCGCTGATCGTCCAGAAGTCCGACGGCGGCTTCGGCTACGCGGCGACCGACCTCTCCGCGATCCGCGACCGGGTCGGCTCCCTGAAGGCGACGACCCTGCTCTACGTGGTCGACGCCCGCCAGTCGCTGCACTTCAAGATGGTCTTCGAGACCGCCCGCAGGGCCGGCTGGCTGGGCGACGACGTGCGCGCCGTCCAGCTGGCCTTCGGCACGGTCCTCGGCAAGGACGGCAAGCCGTTCAAGACCCGTGAGGGCGAGACGGTCCGGCTGGTGGACCTGCTGGACGAGGCCGTCGAGCGTGCCACGGGCGTCGTCCGCGAGAAGGCCGAGAAGGTGGGCCTGACCGAGGCGGAGATCGTGGAGAACGGGCGGTACGTGGGCATCGGCGCGGTCAAGTACGCCGACCTGTCGACCTCCGCCGCCCGCGACTACAAGTTCGACCTGGACCAGATGGTCTCGCTCAACGGCGACACCTCGGTCTACCTCCAGTACGCCTACGCGCGCATCCGGTCGATCTTCGGCAAGGCGGGCGACCGCACCCCGCAGGCCCACCCCGAGCTTGAGCTGGCCCCCGCCGAGCGCGCGCTCGGCCTGCACCTGGACCAGTTCGGCGAGGTCGTCTTCGAATCGGCCGAGGAGCACGCCCCGCACAAGCTGGCCGCGTATCTCTACCAGCTGGCCTCGCTGTACACGACGTTCTACGACCAGTGCCCGGTCATCAAGCCCGCACCGGCCCGTGAGGTCGCGGAGAACCGCCTCTTCCTCTGCGACCTGACCGCCCGCACCCTCCACCAGGGCATGGCGCTCCTCGGCATCAGGACGCCCGAGCGTCTCTGATCCCCCGGTCCGACGACGAAGCCCCCGGCACGGAGACATCGTGCCGGGGGCTTCGTCCTGGTCCGTCCCGGGGTCAGCGAAGGGCGTGCGACGTCCTGCCGGACACCGCGTCGATCTCCGTGTGCGCCTTCTGGAGCAGCTGCGAGGCCAGGTCCATCAGCGCCCGCGCGCCCGCGATCTCCTCGCCGACCCGGAGCTGGTCCGGATCGGAAGGGTGCCGGTTCGCCGTCCCGTGGGCCCGGAACTCGGTGCCGTCCGAGAGCCGCACCATCGCCGCGGCCCGCGTCCGGTCACCTTCCTCCCGGAACTCCATCTCCACGTGCCATCCGACGAGTGTGTGCGTCATGAGGACCACCTCCGGCGAGGTACCTGTCGGCTACCTCTCCAGGGTGCGCCGGACGGCGTCCGCCCACCATTCCGGGCTCAGTACCCGCCGCGGCCCAGGCCCTGCGCGACCTCGGTGGCCCAGTAGGTGAGGATCATCTGCGCCCCGGCCCGCCGGATGCCCGTCAGGGTCTCCAGGATCGCCCGCTCGCGGTCGATCCAGCCCTTCTCCGCCGCCGCCTCCACCATCGCGTACTCACCGCTGATCTGGTACGCGGCCACCGGCACGTCCACCGAGGCGGCGACCTTCGCGAGGATGTCGAGGTACGGGCCGGCCGGCTTCACCATGACCATGTCGGCGCCCTCCTCCAGGTCGAGCGCCAGCTCCCGCATCGACTCGCGCACATTGGCCGGGTCCTGCTGGTAGGTCTTGCGGTCGCCCTTGAGCGAGGAGCCGACGGCCTCGCGGAAGGGGCCGTAGAAGGCGGAGGAGTACTTCGCGGTGTACGCGAGGATCGACACGTCCTCCTTGCCGATGGTGTCCAGGGCGTCCCGGATCACCCCGACCTGGCCGTCCATCATCCCGGAGGGCCCCACCACATGGGCGCCCGCGTCGGCCTGGACCTGCGCCATCTCGGCGTACCGCTCCAGCGTGGCGTCGTTGTCGACCCGCCCGTCGGCGTCCAGGACCCCGCAGTGCCCGTGGTCGGTGTACTCGTCGAGGCAGAGGTCCGACATGACCACCAGCTCGTCGCCGACCTCGGCCCGCACGTCCCGCAGCGCGACCTGGAGGATGCCCTCGGGGTCCGTGCCCGCCGTTCCGGCGGCGTCCTTCTTCGCGTCCTCGGGCACCCCGAAGAGCATGATCCCGGAGACTCCCGCCTCCAGGGCCTCCACCGCCGCCTTCCGCAGGGTGTCCCGGGTGTGCTGGACGACCCCGGGCATGGCCTGGATCGGCACGGGCTCGGTGATCCCCTCGCGCACGAACGCGGGGAGGATCAGATCGGCGGGACTCAGCCGCGTCTCGGCCACCATCCGGCGCATGGCGGGCGTGGTCCGCAGCCGCCGCGGCCGGGCGCCGGGAAAAGATCCATACGAGTTCATACGCCCGAGGCTACGCCCGTACAAACGGTGCACTTACCGACAGGGTGTTGCCCGGCCCCGGGCACGACCAGGGCGGGGCCGTCCCGTCCGCGCCCGGCCGAGGCGGGTCCGCCTCCGTCTGCCCGCTTCCGGGCACGACGAAGGCGGGGCCCCGAAAGGCCCCGCCTAGAAAACCGTCCGAACCCTCCCGGACCCTCCCGGACGGTCCTGGCCGTCCGCCGGAGGTCCGGTCAGGTCGTACGTCTGCGCCGCGCGCCCGGACGCCGCTCGCTCGGGCGGGTGACCGGGTCCCCCGCCTCAAGGGCCGACTCCCGGCGCCGCAGACCGAAGTCCGCCAGCGCCTCGGCGAGCTTGTGCACCGAGGGCTCGGGCGACAGCACGTCCACCCGCAGCCCGTGCTCCTCGGCCGTCTTGGCCGTGGCGGGGCCGATGCAGGCGATGACCGTCACGTTGTGCGGCTTGCCCGCGATGCCGACCAGGTTCCGCACGGTCGACGAGGAGGTGAAGAGCACCGCGTCGAAGCCGCCGCCCTTGATCGCCTCACGGGTGTCCGCCGGCGGCGGCGAGGCCCGTACGGTCCGGTAGGCGGTGACGTCGTCGACCTCCCAGCCCAGCTCGATCAGGCCCGCGACCAGCGTCTCCGTGGCGATGTCGGCACGCGGCAGGAAGACGCGGTCGATCGGGTCGAAAACCGGGTCGTACGGCGGCCAGTCCTCCAGGAGACCGGCGGCGGACTGCTCGCCGCTGGGCACCAGGTCCGGCTTCACGCCGAAGTCGACCAGCGCGGCGGCCGTCTGCTCGCCCACCGCCGCGACCTTGATCCCGGCGAAGGCGCGGGCGTCGAGCCCGTACTCCTCGAACTTCTCCCGGACCGCCTTGACGGCGTTGACCGAGGTGAAGGCGATCCACTCGTAACGGCCGGTGACCAGACCCTTGACCGCGCGCTCCATCTGCTGGGGGGTGCGCGGCGGCTCGACGGCGATGGTCGGCACCTCGTGCGGCACCGCGCCGTACGAGCGCAGCTGGTCGGAGAGCGAGGCGGCCTGCTCCTTGGTGCGCGGCACGAGGACCCGCCAGCCGAAGAGCGGCTTGGACTCGAACCACGACAGCTGGTCGCGTCGCGCCGGGGCGACGGCCTCGCCGACGACGGCTATGACCGGCCGGTGCCCCTCGGGCGAGGGGAGGATCTTGCCCTGCTTGAAGACCTGGGCGATGGTGCCGAGGGTGGCGCTCCAGGTCCGCTGCCGGGTGGTCGTACCGGCGATGGTGACGGTGAGCGGGGTCTCGGGCTTGCGGCCCGCGGCCACCAGCTCACCGGCGGCGGCGGCCACCGCGTCGAGCGAGGTCGACACGACGACGGTGCCGTCGGAGGCGCCGACCTCGGCCCAGCACCGCTCGTCGGCGGTCCTGGCGTCGACGAAGCGCACGTCCGTGCCCTGGGCGTCCCGGAGCGGGACACCGGCGTACGCGGGCACGCCGACGGCCGTGGCCACGCCGGGCACGACCTCGAAGGGGATGCCCTCGGCGGCGCAGGCGAGCATCTCGGCGCCCGCGTTCCCGTCGAGACCGGGGTCGCCGGTCACCGCACGGACCACCCGCCTGCCGCCCCTCGCGGCCTCCATGACAAGATTGGCGGCATCCCTCAACACGGGGACACCGGCGGTTGTTGACGCTTCGTCAACTATCGTCAGCTCGGGCGTGCTCACCCCAACGCGCGCATGACAGCGAACGACTTCGAGGACCTCCGGCTCGGCGATCAGGACGTCCGCGCCGGCCAGGGCCTCGACGGCCCGGAGGGTCAGGAGTCCGGGGTCGCCCGGCCCTGCGCCGAGGAAAGTGACGTGCCCCTGACCCGCGAAAACCGGGGACAGCGGGCTGGTGTTCGGGCTGGCGGGGTTCAAAGTGCTCGCTCCCCCATAAGACCGGCCGCACCCTTGGCGAGCATCTCGTCCGCGAGTTCGCGTCCGAGCGCCATGGCCTCGTCGTGCGAGGTGGGTACGGGTCCGGTGGTGGACAGCTGCACCAGCGTCGAGCCGTCGGTGGTGCCGACGACGCCGCGCAGGCGCATTTCAGTGGCAACCTGCCCGTGACCGGGGTCGTCGGCCAGCAGGTCGGCCAGCGCACCCACGGGTGCGGAGCAGCCGGCCTCCAGGGCGGCGAGCAGGGATCGCTCGGCGGTCACGGCGGCCCGCGTGCGCGGGTCGTCGAGCTCGGCGAGCAGGGCGACCAGCTCGGCGTCGGCCGCCGGGCACTCGATCGCCAGGGCCCCCTGGCCGGGGGCGGGCAGCACGGCGTCGACCGGCAGCCGGTCGACCGAGAGGGAGCCGGTCAGCTCCTCCTCGCCGCCGATGCGGTTGAGTCCGGCGGCGGCGAGGACCACGGCGTCCAGCTCACCGCCGCGCACATAGCCGACCCGGGTGTCGATGTTCCCCCGGATCGGGACGCAGGTCAGCTCCAGACCGTGGTTGCGGGCGTACGCGTGGAGCTGCGCCATCCGCCGCGGCGAGCCGGTGCCGACCCGGGCGCCCCGGGGCAGCCGGTCGAGCGTCAGCCCGTCGCGGGCGATCAGGACGTCGCGCGGGTCCTCGCGGCGCGGGATCGCGGCCAGCGTGAGCCGCGGGTGCGGCGTCGTCGGCAGGTCCTTCAGGGAGTGGACGGCGAAGTCCACCTCGCCGTCGAGCAGCGCGTCGCGCAGCGCGGCGACGAAGACGCCGGTGCCGCCGATCCGCGCGAGGTGCTCGCGCGAGGTGTCCCCGTACGTCGTGATCTCCACGAGCTCGACGGCCCGGCCGGTCAGCTCCCGGACGGCATCGGCCACGTGCCCGGACTGGGCCATGGCGAGCTTGCTGCGCCTGGTCCCGAGCCTCAGTGCCCTCTCGGTCATACTCGCCCTCGGTTCTTGACGTCGGCGTCATTCAGGTCGGCCCGGCTGACAGAAGCCACCGTCTCCGGGTCGAGGTCGAAGAGTGTCCGCAGCGCGTCCGCGTACCCGGCGCCGCCGGGCTCGCTGGCCAGCTGCTTGACCCGCACGGTCGGCGCGTGCAGGAGCTTGTCGACCACGCGGCGCACCGTCTGGGTGATCTCGGCGCGCTGCTTGTCGTCGAGATCGGGGAGCCGGCCTTCGAGCCGGGCGACCTCGCTCGTCACCACGTCGGCGGCCATGGTGCGCAGCGCGACGACGGTGGGCGTGATGTGGGCGGCGCGCTGGGCGGCGCCGAAGGCGGCCACCTCGTCGGAGACGATGCCCCGCACCTGGTCGACGTCGGCGGCCATGGGCGCGTCGGCGGAGGCCTCGGCGAGCGACTCGATGTCGACGAGCCGGACCCCGGGGATCCGGTGGGCGGCGGCATCGATGTCACGGGGCATGGCGAGGTCGAGCAGGGCGAGCGGGGCCCGGCGGCCCCGGGCGGCGCTCTCGACGTCCGCGCCGGTGAGGACGAGGCCGGTGGCTCCGGTGCAGGAGACGACGATGTCGGCCCGGCCAAGTTCGTCGCCGACGGCAACCATTTCGGCGGCGCGCGCGGTGACGCCCGTGCCGCCGGGCTCGTTCAGGATCTGGGCGAGCCGCTCGGCGCGGGCCAGGGTGCGGTTGGCGACGACGATCTCGGAGACGCCGGACCGCGCGAGCGTGGCTGCGGCCAGCGAGGACATCGAACCGGCGCCGATGACCAGCGCCCTCTTGCCCTTGGCCCAGGTGTCGATGTCCGGGACGCCCTCGGCGCCCTCGTCCTCGCCCTGGACGAGCTGTTCGAGTCCGAAGGTGACGAGCGACTGCCCGGCCCGGTCGATGCCGGTCTCGCTGTGGGCGCGCTTGCCGACCCGCAGGGCCTGCTGGAAGAGGTCGTTGAGGAGGCGGCCCGCCGTGTGCAGGTCCTGCCCGAGGGCGAGGGCGTCCTTGATCTGGCCGAGGATCTGGCCCTCGCCGACGACCATCGAGTCGAGGCCGCAGGCCACCGAGAAGAGGTGGTGGACAGCCCGGTCCTCGTAGTGCACGTAGAGGTAGGGGGTCAGCTCGTCCAGACCGACGCCGCTGTGCTGGGCGAGGAGCGTGGACAGCTCGGCGACACCGGCGTGGAACTTGTCCACGTCGGCGTACAGCTCGATGCGGTTGCAGGTGGCCAGGACGGTGCCCTCGGTGGCCGGCTCGGCGGCGAGGGTGTCGTGGAGGAGCTTGGTCTGCGCGTCCGGGGCCAGCGCCGCCCGCTCCAGGATGGAGACGGGGGCGCTGCGGTGGCTGAGACCGACGACGAGAAGGCTCATGCGGGCATCACCGCGGGGACGTCCCCGTCGGGCCCCTTGCGACCGGCGGTCGAAGCGGCGGCGGCAGCCGAAGGGGCGGCGGCGGTCGAAGCGGCGGCGGTCGAAGCCCCGGCCGGGGCGCCACGGCGCTCGGGCGCCATACCGACGGCGCCGGTCTCGGCGGCGTCCTGACCGTTCTCGGCGTCCGCCTCCTCGCCCGCCTTGCGCTGCTCGTGGAAGGCGAGGATCTGGAGCTCGATGGAGAGGTCGACCTTGCGCACGTCCACGCCGTCGGGCACGGAGAGCACGGTCGGGGCGAAGTTCAGGATGGAGGTGACGCCCGCGCCCACGAGCCGGTCGCAGACCTGCTGGGCGACGCCCGCCGGGGTCGCGATGACGCCGATGGAGACGCCGTCGTCCTGGATGATCCGCTCCAGGTCGTCGCTGTGCTGTACGGGGATGCCCGCGACGGGCCGGCCGGTCATGGCCGGGTCGGCGTCGATCAGCGCGGCCACCCGGAAGCCGCGGGAGGCGAAGCCGCCGTATCCGGCGAGGGCCGCGCCGAGGTTGCCGATGCCGACGATGACAACAGGCCAGTCCTGGGTGAGGCCCAGCTCACGGGAGATCTGGTAGACGAGGTACTCGACGTCGTAGCCGACACCACGGGTGCCGTAGGAGCCGAGGTAGCTGAAGTCCTTGCGCAGCTTCGCGGAGTTGACCCCCGCCGCCGCCGCGAGCTCCTCGGAGGACACCGTGGGTACGGAGCGCTCCGAGAGCGCGGTCAGGGCGCGCAGATACAGCGGAAGCCGGGCGACGGTGGCCTCGGGAATTCCTCGGCTACGAGTCGCCGGTCGGTGAGTTCGGCCAGTTGCCACGGTGCTCCTGCGGGATGAGCGGGGCTGCAGGCGGCCATATGTCCCTAGACCGCCCCGTCGAATGCAGGCTATGTCTTTGTGAACGCGTGCACAAAGATGGTGTCCGTTTTGTCTGGCCAAAGTGACCGGGGTCACGTGGCCGGTTCGCATCGTCGCGGAACCGCAGAACCCGTCAGAGCGTTGAAAACCTGAAGGGGGCAAAACCGCACACTCTCCTTACGACCCCGCCCCCGAAACTCAACAAAACGTCCATGATGGTAGCCGTATTTCGGTCACGTACCCAGTTCGCGCCGGAGCCGCTCCGGGTCCACGCGCCAGAAGGTGTGCTGCTCGCCGTCGACCAGGACGACGGGGATCTGCTCCCAGTACGCCCGATACAGCTCCTCGTCCACGCTGATGTCCTTCTCCTCCCAGCGCGCCCCCGTCTGCGCGCATACGGCCTCGACGACCGCGCGGGCGTCGTCGCAGAGGTGACACCCGGGCTTGCCGATCAGCGTCACGGTGCGCGCGGGGGCGCCCGCCTTCCCCGCCGGGACGCCCGCCTTCCCCGCCGAGACGCCCGTCGCCTTCCCAAGGGCGTCCGCCGTCTTCGCGGAGCCGTCCGTCTTCTTCTTCGTCCGTCCGAACATGCCGTCCATTCTGTCCCCAGGGACAGCAGCCCCCGGGAAGCACCGCCCGCCGGGAGACAGCCGCTCCCCGGCGACACGGACACCGCCCACCCGGAGCGCCGACCTCGACGGCACGGAAGGAGCCCCCAGGTGTTCACGTCCCGGCACCGCCACAAGTCGGGAAGTACCGAACAGACTGGCTATGCTCACGGCATGGCCGCTCTGGGATGGCTCACCCCCCGTAGGCGCTCCGCCACCGCGCGCAGCGTCCTCGCAGGCGAGGCCGCTGCCGAGGCAGCGCGCGAGACCTCGCTCCGGCTGGAACGCGAGCGGGAGGAGGCGGCGGAGGCGTCCGCCGAGGCGGAGACCCCCGAGGAGCCCGAGTTCCCCGTCGTCGGCGACGCACGCGCGGCCGCCTTCTTCGATCTCGACAACACCGTGATGCAGGGCGCCGCGCTCTTCCACTTCGGCCGCGGTCTGTACAAGCGGAAGTTCTTCCAGCGCCGCGAGCTGGCCCGCTTCGCCTGGCAGCAGGCCTGGTTCCGCCTCGCGGGCGTCGAGGACCCCGAGCACATGCAGGACGCCCGCGACAGCGCCCTGTCCATCGTCAAGGGCCACCGCGTCTCCGAACTGATGTCGATCGGCGAGGAGATCTACGACGAGTACATGGCCGACCGCATCTGGCCCGGCACCCGGGGCCTCGCCCAGGCGCACCTGGACGCGGGCCAGAAGGTCTGGCTGGTCACGGCCGCCCCGGTGGAGACGGCCACGATCATCGCCCGGCGCCTCGGCCTGACCGGCGCGCTCGGCACGGTCGCCGAGTCCGTCGGCGGCGTCTACACCGGCAAGCTGGTCGGCGAGCCCCTGCACGGCCCGGCCAAGGCCGAGGCGGTCCGGGCGCTGGCCGCAGCCGAGGGCCTCGACCTGAGCCGCTGCGCCGCGTACAGCGACTCGCACAACGACATCCCGATGCTGTCCCTCGTCGGGCACCCGTACGCGATCAACCCGGACGCCAAGCTCCGCAGGCACGCCAAGGAACGGGACTGGCGGCTGCGCGACTACCGGACCGGCCGCAAGGCCGCCAAGGTCGGCATCCCCGCCGCCGCGGGCCTGGGCGCGATCGCCGGCGGCACCGCCGCAGCGGTCGCCCTGCACCGCCGCCGCGCCTGACCCACCCGAGCACCACCGACCGAGCCCCGCGACTGAGCCTCGCCGACCGGTCGGCACCGACCGGTCGCCACCGGCCCGCAGCGGCCCCCGGCTACCGCCCGGCGGCCCCCGGACGATCCCCGTCGACCCTTCTGCCGCGGCAGCCGCCTCCGGCCGCCCCTGGCCGCCCCTCGCCATCGCCCCCGCGCGGACCCCGCCCCCGTTCGGCCTCGATCATCTGCGACAGCCCCGGACCAGCGGCCCTCACCCATCCGTGGTCGAACATCCCCGTACACCTCGACCACCGGGCATTCCCGCCCCCTTACCCCGCAGCGGCCCCGATCACTCTCCGGCCCCGGACTTGAGCACAACACAACGCGCGCGCAGTCACACCCGAAAGCAAATCGATCAAAATTCGACCACTTATTGCAAGCAATTCCGACTGCAATGAGTAACGAAACCGACGGAATCGGTGATTTCAGCAACTGGGTGTAGCGCTGCCTGTACGAAGCGTTATTCTCCTCAAACGCACAAAGGACCCCTCACGTCGCTACGACGGGTGAATGGTCCCGCACTGCACGTGATGGAAGCTCTGCCTCTGGGAGTCCCGTGTACCCACACGTCGGGGTTGACGCCTCGGGCCTGGCTACGCTGCGCGCAACGGTCCTCGACCACTTGCGCGGCTTCGTCCCCACCGCGTACGCCGGCCCTGTCCCCGCCTTCGCCTTCGCCGCCCCGGCACCCGCCGGCCCTTGCTATGCCCTGGCCGACGGCAGGGCAGCCGTGGGCAGACGCGGTGCCCGCACCGGCTCCGGGGCCTCGGCCACCGCCCGCCGACCCACCGCCGACAGCGACAGCGCCCGGATGATGGAGTTGGTGGAGCGCGCCCAGGCGGGCGAAGCCGAGGCCTTCGGGCGCCTGTACGACCAGTACAGCGACACGGTCTACCGCTACATCTACTACCGCGTCGGCGGGAAGGCGACGGCGGAGGACCTCACCAGCGAGACCTTCCTGCGCGCCCTGCGCCGGATCTCCACCTTCACCTGGCAGGGCCGCGACTTCGGAGCCTGGCTCGTCACCATCGCCAGGAACCTGGTCGCCGACCACTTCAAGTCCAGCCGCTTCCGCCTCGAAGTCACCACCGGCGAGATGCTCGACGCCAACGAGGTCGAGCGGAGCCCCGAGGACTCCGTCCTGGAGTCCCTCTCCAACGCCGCCCTGCTCGACGCGGTCCGCCGCCTCAACCCCCAGCAGCAGGAGTGCGTGACCCTCCGCTTCCTCCAGGGACTCTCGGTCGCCGAGACCGCCCGGGTCATGGGGAAGAACGAAGGCGCGATCAAGACCCTCCAGTACCGGGCCGTACGCACCCTGGCCCGGCTCCTCCCGGACGACGCCCGCTGACCGGTACGCGCGCCCCGGCACGCGTCCCCCACACCGGCCCGGCGGGCCCCTCCGCCCCGACTCCCCCCACGGCTCCCCGGCCCTCCCCTGCCGTCCCCCGCGCACACCCACGATCCCCACCCAACTCACAGTCGGTGACGCCTCGATGACGCACTGGTCCGATCATCTTTCGCGCGTAACCCAAGTGCCGCGCCGCTCGTTGTGCGGGATGCAGGCTCCCTGTGGACACACCCTGTCCGCAGCCACTCACCCTTTCGTGTGGCCGCGCCCAAGGTGTGCAACCTTCCGGAAACCCCGGGGAGTCGACCGTCATGACGAGAGGAGGTGCCGCCAGTGATCGCGAACGTATCGGCCCACCGGCGGGCGAACGCCTTCGCCCAGGCCCTGGAGGACCGGGCGTCCGAGGGCACTGCGCCCGAACAGCCCGAGGCCCCGCCCGAACCGGCCGAGCAGGGTCGGCTGGTGGCCTTGGCGAACGGTCTCGGCGAACTGCCGAAGCCACAGCTCGACCCCGAGGTCAAGGTGGTGCAGCGAGCCCAGCTCGTCGCCGCCATGGAAGCGATGCTCAGGGAGGGCAGCACGACCGCGAGCCCCACGGTGCCGGAGCAACGGACCGCGGGCAAGGGCACCCACCGGGCGTCCCCGCTGCGAAAACTCCGCCCCCGGTCCCGCTGGTCCAAGGGGCTCGCCGCCGGCGGCCTCACCGTGGGTGTGGCGGCGGGCGCCTTCGGCGGAGTCGCCGCCGCCAGCTCCGACGCGCTCCCAGGCGACTCGCTCTACGGGCTCAAGCGGGGCATGGAGGACATCAAACTGGGCATGGCGGACGACGACGCGGACCGGGGCGATCTCTACCTCGACCAGGCGTCCACCCGGCTCAGCGAGGCCCGCAGGCTCATGGAGCGCGGCCGGTCCGGCGATCTCGACCACGAGTCCCTCTCCGAGATCCGTCGTGTCCTCAGCGGGATGAGACACGACGCCACCGAGGGCCACCGGCTGCTCCTCCAGGCGTACGAGCGGGACGGCGAGATCGGCCCGATGGCCCGGCTCAACTCCTTCTCCCAGGCCCACCGGACCACCTGGAACGGCCTCCGCGACCGGCTGCCCGTACAGCTCGCGGACGTCGGCAGCGAGGTGACGAACGTCTTCGACGCCATAGACGAAGAGGTCGAGCCGCTCCAGTCGGTGCTCCCCCGGCTGCCCGAGACGGGCGCGGTCGGCTCCGAGAGCCCCAGCGGAAGGCCCAGCACGGCGCGGGACCACCAGGGCACGGGCACGCACCATCCGCCGTCCGCCCAGGAGTCCTCCCCGACGGGCAGCCACTCCGCGTCGCCGCACTCCCCCGGCCCCAGCGGCAGTCCGAGCCCGGACGGCGGCAGCGGCTCCCCGGAGGACGCCGGTCTCCTCGGCGGCAGTGCCGGCGGGCTGCTCAAGCCCTCCCCCACCAGCACGCCGACGTCCCCCACCGGCAGCACGGCGACCTCCGACGTACCGGATGTGACCCTGCCGCCGCTCCTGCCAGGGCTGCTTCCAGGCCTCGGCATCGACAGCGAGGACGCTCGCTAGCAGGAAGGAAGGGGCGCCCCCGACGACGGGGGCGCCCCTTCCTTCCTGAACGGCTCAGAAGAAGACCGACCGGCGCTGCACGAGCAGCTTGTACAGGGTGTGCTGGATCTGCTCCCGCACCTGATCCGTCAGGTTGAACATCAGCATCGGATCCTCCGCCGCCTCCGGCGCGTACGAGTCCGTCGAGATCGGCTCGCCGAACTGGATCGTCCACTTCGTCGGCAGCGGCAGCGCCCCCAGCGGCCCCAGCCAGGGGAAGGTCGGGGTCACCGGGAAGTACGGAAGGCCCAGCACCCGCGCCACCGTCCTGGCGTTCCCCACCATCGGATAGATCTCCTCGGCCCCGACGATCGAACAGGGCACGATCGGCACCCCCGCCCGCAGCGCCGTCGAGACGAAGCCGCCCCGGCCGAAGCGCTGAAGCTTGTACCGCTCGGAGAAGGGCTTCCCGAGGCCCTTGAAGCCCTCCGGCATCACGCCCACGATCTCGCCCGCCCGCAGCAGCCGCTCCGCGTCCTCCGCGCAGGCGAGCGTGTGCCCCGCCTTGCGGGCCAGCTCGTTCACCACCGGCAGGGCGAAGACCAGGTCCGCGGCGAGCAGCCGCAGATGCCGGTCGGCCGGATGGTGGTCGTGGACGGCGACCTGCATCATCAGCCCGTCCAGCGGCAGGGCCCCCGAGTGGTTGGCGACGATCAGCGCCCCGCCCTTCTCCGGGATGTTCTCGACGCCCTTCACCTCGACCCGGAAGTACTTCTCGTACAACGGGCGCAGCAACGACATCAGGACCTGATCGGTCAGCTCCTCGTCGTAGCCGAACTCGTCGACCTCGTAGTCGCCGGTGATCCGCCGCCGCAGAAACGACAGCCCGCCCGCGAGCCGCCGCTCCCAGCCCCCGGCCCCGGAGCCGGCGCCGATGTGCTCGGGCTCCGGCCCGGGTGCCCGCCCGGCGCCCTCCACGGCCCCCGGCAGGGCGCGCACGGCCGCCGCCTCGCCGTCGGAGCGTCCGGGCCGCCGCCGCGCCCGGGACCGGTCGTCGTCGAACGGAATGACCTTGGCATCCGCCATCGCTGTCCGGTCTCCTCAGGATCCGTCGTGAACAGGATTAACAGGGGGTACGGGGGTGACAGGGGGTACGGAGGTGATGGGAGGTACGGGGGTGGCAGGAGGTACGGCGGAGGGCGCCGAAGGCCCCACCGGCTCCCCCACCGGCTCCCTTCCCGGTTCCCCCACCGGCACCTCCAGCCGCGCCCCCACCCGCTCCGCGAGTCGGTCCACGGCCCCGGCCAGGGTCTCCGGCGGCAGCAGCCCCGGGCCACGCCCGCGGACGAAGTCGGCGAAGGTCTCCGCCGTCGTCCGGCGCGGCGAGAAGCCGAACACCTCACGGGTCTGAACCGTCGAGACGACCCTGCCGTGGGTGAGCAGCCGGATCTGCTCGGGTGCGAAGTCGGTGAGCCCGACGGTCCGCAGCGCCGAGCCCACCCAGGTCACGGCGGGCAGCAGCACCGGCACGGTGGGCCGTCCGAGCCGCCGGGCGCACTGGGAGAGCAGCAGCACCCCGTCCCCCGCCACATTGAACGTGCCGCTGTTCTGGGTGGCCCTGCGGGGCTCGTGCGCCGCGAGGCGCAGCGCGTCGACGACATCGTCCTCGTGGACGAACTGAAGCCTCGGGTCGTAGCCGAGGACGGTCGGCAGGACGGGCAGCGCCAGGTACTCGGAGAGCGGGGAGTCGACGCGGGGCCCGAGGATGTTGGCGAACCGCAGCACGCACACGGCCACGTCCGGGCGGCGCCGGGCGAACCCGCGCACATATCCCTCGACCTCGACGGCGTCCTTCGCGAAGCCCCCGCGCGGCAGTGCCTTCGCGGGCGTCGTCTCGGTGAAGACGGCCGGGTCGCGGGAGGCGGCGCCGTAGACGTTGGTGCTGGACTTGACCACCAGACGCCCGATCCTCGGCGACTTCTGGCAGGCGCCGAGCAGCTGCATGGTGCCGATGACGTTGGTCTCCTTGACCGACGTACGGCCACCGCCGCCGAGCGCCGTGCCGGTGACGTCCAGATGGACCACCGTGTCCACGTCATGCGCGGCGAGGACCTTGGCGATCTCCGGTCGGCGGATGTCCGCGCGGACGAACTCGGCCTCCCCGAGCCCATGCGCCGGTTCCACCGCGTCCACCGCGATCACCCGCTCCACCTCCGGGTCCCGCTGGATCCGGCGTACGAAACGGCCCCCCAGATGCCGGGCGGCACCGGTGACGAGCACGACCTTGCCCAAGATCAGCGCCTTCCGTCGGTCTTCCGTTGCCGCCACCGTAGCGCCTGAGGTTCTCCCCGCAACGAAGCGTGGCCCCCCACCGCGAACGGTGAGGGGCCACGCTTGACGCACGAATCGCTGCGGAACAGCGGTCGCTTACTTCTTGTTGCGACGCTGAACGCGCGTGCGCTTGAGCAGCTTGCGGTGCTTCTTCTTGGCCATCCGCTTACGCCGCTTCTTGATAACAGAGCCCACGACTACCCTCGCTCACTTCTCGGAACATCCCAGCCTCCCGGCGGGGATCGGTGCGGGGCGTCTGGGCCCACACGACCTACGTCGGCCTAGCCTACCGTCCCGAGCACCGCGCTTGTAATCCGAGGGACATAGGGAGCTAGCCGGGCTGTATCGCCGCGCTCACTCTACGCGGTCCCCACCCCCACGAAGGACTCCCGCAGATACTCGTGCACCGCCTGTTCCGGCACCCGGAAGGACCTGCCCACCCGGATCGCCGGCAGATGACCGCTGTGCACCAAGCGGTACACGGTCATCTTGGAGACGCGCATCACCGAGGCTACTTCCGCCACGGTCAGAAACTTGACCTCGTTGAGAGGCCGATCGCCAGCAGCCATGACCCACCTGTACCTTCCGCCGCGACGCTCACCGGCTTCCCCTCCGGTGACTCTTCGTCGCCGAGCGCTCACTCTCCAGACTAGGGGCGGGTGGTACGAGTGGGGAAGAGGAGCTGCCATCGGCCGTTTACCGTGACAGACGGGCTCGATTGAGTACATAGCGTGTGAGCGGTCGGTAGTACGCGGGGCGTACGCCGTCATCAAGCGGAACGGCCACCGACACCTGCCCCTCCGCCTCACCGACGAACAGGGCCGGATCATCCGTATCGGCCAGACCGATGGCCTCGATACCCAGCTGACCTGCACCGCAGACCCATCCGTGGTCTCCCACCACCAGCTCGGGGAGCGGTCCGCCCTGCCCGGCGGCGCTCTCCAGCGCGGCGCGAACCGGCAGCGGAGAATGGGAATGCGCCCCCATCGCGCGCCCCTCGCCCGACGGCCCCGACTCCCGTACGAGCGCGACCCCCCGGACGTAGTCGAGGTGGTGCGTGCGTACGCCGAACCGGGTCGTTATGTCGACACATCTCCCCTGCGCCGGGGTGAGGACAAGACATCCCGCCGCCGACAAGGCGTCTGCGAGAGCGACGTAGAAACCGAGCAGTCGATGGGGATGTCCGGTCCCGAGGAGCACCGGAACCCGCCGCGCGGCCGCCTCGCCGAGCCGAGCCGCGAACGCGTCGAGGGCCCGTACCGTCCGCTCCGGGTCGATCCGGTCGGCCCCCGACCGGTGCGCCGGATCGCCCGACACCCCGCACTTGTCGGCCATCAGCCGCAGCAGATCCGCCTCGTCCCACGCCCATGCCGGATCGAGCCCCAGCAGCACCCTCGGATCGCGCGCCGCGAAGAGCCGATAGCTCCGCAGATTCGCCTCCCGAGGAGTCGCGACCGTGCCCGCCAACCCCGCCGCCAACAGATGCGCCCGCAGCGCCCCGGTACTCAACACCCGTCCGATGCTGCCGGAACGCCCCGGGGCGGGCCCTGGAATCCCCCGCACACCGCACAGTCGGCGTAATCCCGGCAGGGAAACGATCCTTCGCGGCACCGGGAGACGCTCGCCGAGGATCCGCGAAACGTTCCGGCGGGCCGTGGAGACCGGTCCGCCGGACGCCGTCAGGCGAGCAGCCCCCGCAGCGGGAAGGCCGCCCTGCGGGTCGCCCGCACGGCCTGGTCGAGCCGGTCCGCCGGGTCGTACCCCGCCGTCCACTCCCGGAAGTCCACCGGCCACCGCCCGTCCGTCATCCGCCGGGGGCCCGGCTGCATGGTCCGCGCGTACACCTCGTCCCGCCAGGACTCCGGGATCGCCGACGCCGGGTCCACCGGGGCGTGTGCCGCGATCCCCACCAGATGCGTCCACGACCGGGGGACGACGTCCACGACCGCGTACCCCCCGCCGCCGAGCGCCAGCCAGCGCCCGTCGGCGTACTCGTGCGCGAGTCCGTGGCAGGCCTCCTGGACCGCCCGCTGCGCGTCGAGCGACACCGCCATGTGCGCGAGCGGGTCCTCGAAGTGCGTGTCCGCCCCGTGCTGGGTCACCAGGACCTGCGGCCGGAACTCGGCGAGCAGCTCGGGCACGATCGCGTGGAAGGCCCGCACCCAGCCCGCGTCACCGGTCCCGGCGGGCAGCGCCAGGTTCACGGCCCCGCCTTCGCCGGGCCCGTCCGCGCCGGTCTCCTCGGGCCATCCCGTATGCGGGAACAGGGTCCGGGGATGCTCGTGCAGCGAGACGGTGAGCACCCGGGGGTCCTCCCAGAACGCCGCCTGCACCCCGTCCCCGTGGTGGACGTCCACGTCCACGTACGCCACCCGCTCCGCGCCCAGTTCGAGGAGCCGGGCGATCGCCAGCGAGGCGTCGTTGTAGATGCAGAAGCCGGACGCGGCCCCCGGCATGGCGTGGTGCAGTCCGCCGGCGAAGTTCACCGCGTGCGCGGCCTCGCCCCGCCAGAGCGCCTCGGCCGCCGCCACCGACTGCCCGGCGATCAGCGACGACACCTCGTGCATTCCGGCGAACGCCGGATCGTCGACCGTCCCTAGCCCGTACGCCTGGTCCGCGTGGCGCGGATCCTCCGAAGCGGCCCGCACCGCGGCCACGTAGTCCTCGCGGTGCACCAGCCGCAGGGTGGAGTCCCCCGCCGGCTTGGCGGCCGTCACGTCCACCGCCTGGTCGAGGCCGAAGGACCGCACCAGCGACATCGTCAGCGCGAGCCGGACCGGGTCCATCGGGTGCTCGGGCCCGAAGTCGTACTCCGTGACAGCTTCATCCCACATCAACAGTGTGCGGCCGCTCATGCCCGCCACCGTATCGGGCCCCGCGCGCACCGAACGACGTGGCGTACACCACCGTCACCAGGACGAGCAGCATCGGCACCACCATCGCCCCCCGGTAGCTCCACGCGTCCCCGAGCGCCCCCACCAGCGGGGATCCGATCAGGAACCCGACGTAGTTGAAGACGTTGAGCCGCGCCACCGCCGCGTCGCTGTTCCCCGGGAAGAGCCGCCCGGCCGCCGCGAACGTCTGCGGCACGAGCACGCTCAGCCCGAGCCCGAGGACCGTGAACCCGGCGATCCCCGCCCAGGCGCCCGGCGCCGTCGCCACCGCGGCGAAACCGAGCGCCGCGAGCACCGCGCCGCCCCGCACGACCGCCGCGGCCCCGAGCCGCCGCACCCCGAAGTCCCCGACGGCCCGCCCGAGCAGCGTCGTCACCATGTACGCGTTGTACGGCACGGTGGCCAGCTCCTCGGAACTGCCGAGGACGTCCTGGAGGTACTTGGCACTCCAGTTGGAGACCGTCGAGTCCCCTATATAGGCGAAGGACATCACCAGGCAGAGCGGCAGCAGTAGCCGGAAGGCGACGCCCGCGCTCCCCTTGCCCTCCACCGGTTCCGCCGTCTCGGCCCGGGGCCCGTCCCCACCGGACGCGTACCACCGGCTCCCGAGGGCGGCGGCGGGCAGCAGCACCGCGACCACCGGCAGGTAGGACACGAACAGCGACAGGTGCCAGTGCGCCCCCGCCCAGGCCAGCGAGGCCCCCACGATCCCGCCGAGGCTGTACGAGGCGTGGAAGCCGAGCATGATGCTCCGCCCGTACGCCCGCTGGAGGCTCACCCCCAGCATGTTCATGGAGGCGTCGAGGGCGCCCACGGCGAGGCCGAAGAGCCCCAGGGCCACGGCGGCCTGCCAGAGTTCGGAGCCCATGCCGACGGCGAGGAGGGCAAGCAGGACGAAGGGCTGTGCCCAGCGCAGTACCACGGCCGGGGCGATCTTCGCGACGACCTTCTCGGTCACCACGCTCGCCACTCCGGCCAGGATCGGAACGGCCGCGAGAAAGGCGGGCAGCAGCCCGTCCGAGATCCCGTACCGGTCCTGGATCGCCGGTATTCGGGTCACGAGCAGGGCGAAGGTGACCCCCTGCACGAAGAAGCTGACCGCAAGGGATCCCCGCCCACGCCGCAACCGCGCATCTGTCATGGCGGCACAGCGTACGGCCGAAAACTACCGCTGGGTAGATGGATCACAGACCCAATATCGCCGGGAGTTCGTCCATCGTCGCGAAGTGCCGGTGGGCGCCGGCGAGCTTCTCCGGCGGGGTCATCGCGGTGAACCCGTACACCTCCATCCCCGCGGCGAGCGCCGCCTGAACCCCGAGCAGGCTGTCCTCGACGACCACACACCGCTCGGGCGCCACGCCCATCCGTTCGGCGGCATGAAGGAAGAGGTCCGGCGCCGGCTTGCCGCGCCCGACGTCCTCGGCGCTGAAGATGATCTCGTCCCGGAACCAGGCGTCGAGCCCGGTCTTACGGTGCCCCACCCGGATCCGCTCATGGCTCCCGGAGGAGGCCACGCAGTACGGCACCCCTGCCCTGGAGAGCCGCTCGACGACCTTCCCGGCGCCGGGTACGGCTTCCAGCCGCTCCTGGAAGGCGGCGAAGACCCGTGCGTGGAACACCTCGTCGAAATCCGCCGGCAGTTTCTGTCCGCTGCGCTCCTCGACCATGTCGTGGATGCGGTGCATGGCGGACCCCATGTAGTCCCGTACCGATTCCTCGTACGTGGTGGGGTGCCCGATTTCCGTCAGATACGCGGCGAGCAGGGAATTGGAGATCGGCTCGCTGTCCACGAGCACACCATCGTTGTCGAAGATCACCATGTCGAAGCTCATGGCCACAGCCTAGGACCGGACCGGGTCCTGAACGCAAAAATGCCTCAACCCCCGGACAAGGTCCGGGGGTTGAGGCTAAAAATTGTTCGGCGGCGTCCTACTCTCCCACAGGGTCCCCCCTGCAGTACCATCGGCGCTGAAAGGCTTAGCTTCCGGGTTCGGAATGTAACCGGGCGTTTCCCTAACGCTATGACCACCGAAACACTAT
>NZ_MSJP01000042.1 GCF_014596525.1 Streptomyces sp. CBMA291 | reverse complement strand
GCGCTGCCTGACCGGCAGCAACGGCTCGATCCGCCCCCACAGATCATCCGACACCACCCACGGAGGCCCCTTCCCCTTCCCCATAACCCGCTCAACGAGCAACCGAGGAAGGAGACATGGGTTCAACGAAGCTTTCTGTTAGCTCCTCTTAGGCGGCCCGACCGCCATGCGGCTCAACCAGCTTCCCGTGGATCAGGGCGGTGCCACCACGGGCGGAACGCTCGACTACAACACGGATTCCATCAACGGGAACGCGAACCTGCTGATCGAGATCGCGGGCTTCCTCCACGAAGGCAGGCCTGACGGTGATCTCGGAACCATGGCGCGCGCCCCGAGATCCCCTGCCGAAGTCGCCGCTCGAGTAGAGCGTTTCGGTCGGTTCGCCAACGATCAGTTCCTGGACACGGTCGCGCTTCTCGCCGCGCTCGCCACCCGTCTCAAGACCACTGGGACCGACTTCGTCGCCGTGGACGACGCCCATACCCGTCGCTTCCTCGACAACGTCCTGAGCGATGGCCAGTACGTGGCCCCGGGGGCGAAGTGACCGGCCTGAGCTACCGCAAGGACGTCGAGTTCCTCGAAGGCTGCAACCCCGCCCTCGTCGAGCGGAACGCCGACGAGTTCAAGCGCCTCCACGACATGCTGGTCGAGGTCGACGCACCGACCGAGCGCGCGGAGAAGCGGACGCACTGGCACAGCGAAGGCAGTCAGCACTACGTGTCTCGGCTCGCCGAGGCACGCAAACTCATGCAGCACATCGCCGAGGGCTACGGGCACGCAGCCGGCGCCCTGCGAAGCTATGCGTGGGCGCTGGAGACGGCCAAGAGTCACTACTCGGACGGCAAGGCCAACGAGCGCAGCCTTGCCGCCCTTATCGGCACCAAGGGCACCGCGATCACACGTGCGGCACAGGACGCCGAACCCATGCGCCAATGGGAGGACATGCGAGCCACCACAGGTGTCCTCGACTTCCTCGCCGAACTCACCATGGACGTCGACGACATCCGGGAAGAGGCGAATAGGCTCCACGATGCGGCGGGGGGCGCGTTCCACCTCGCTCGGACGACCGAGAAGGAAGCCCGTGACCTGTGCGTCCATGGACTGAAGCGGGCGTACGAGCTACTGCCCGAATTCCGCATGGGCTCCGTCCAGCGCGTGGACATCGTGGCGGCCATCGCGTCCCTGAGGAGCGAGGCCACGGAGGCCAGCGGCAATCCCCTCACACACCTGCCCGGTAGCCCACCGAAGCAGGACTACGCCGGAGGGATCGGCACCACCCCGGTCTCGCCGATACTTCACGACATCCGGACGCGGTTGTCCGCGCTGCCGGACGCAGAGGACAGCTACTGGAGTCCACCGTCGTCGAGCCAGGACCGGAAGGACTGGATCAGCGCGAACAAGGAGATCATTCAAGCCGCAGCGAAGAACTCCGGATTGCCGGCGGACGTGGTCGCCGGGATCGCTTGGCAGGAGATCGGTGGACAGCCCGGCATTCTCGACGACCTCACGGACACGATCCGCGAGCAGGCCGACGCGCCCTGGGGGCTGAGCCCGGTCGCCCCGGAGAACCTCCCGTGGCGCCTCGGCGGAACCCCGGACGAAACGTCCTTCGGCCCCATCGCCATCCAGGTGCGCCGCGGAGCCGAAGTGCTCGGCTACGACCCCCAGAACATGACCGAACAGCAGCGAGCCATCGTGGAGGAGTCCCTCCAGGACCCGGGGCAGAACATCTTCATCGCGGCGGAGTACCTGGCCCAGCTCAAGGCCGAGAGCGAGTTCGCCGACGTTCCCCCCGAGCAGATGACGCCCGAGCAGCGCCAGGAACTGGCGGCACGGTACAACGGTGGACCGTACTGGCAGGGCGATGACGCCCAGGCCTACGGACGGGCCTTCACCAGGAACCTCGACGAAGCCAAGGGAGCTCTCCAGTGATGTCCGATCGGCCCGACGCCGCTGGGGCGGCCGGTGATGACGGCTGCCTGCGGTGGGTCATGGCGGTCCCGCTGGTGCTCCTCCACGCCATCGCCGCATGGTTCGTGTACACGGCTCTCACGATCCGGCCCGCAGGCAGCTGGGACGACGAAGCACAGGCCGGGATCGAGTTGTCCTGTGTCCTCGCCATCGCCGCGAGCGGACTCGCCCTGCTGATCACTCTGCTTCCGTCGATCCGTCGCGCCATGGGCCCCTGGTGGCTCGCTCCACCGCTCCTCCTGGGCGCGGTCGCGACCGTCCGGTGGGCAGTCGGGGTGTGAGGACGGGGTCCGCGTCTCGTGCCCCAAGCGTGCCCTTCAGGATGGACAACAGCGGTCGACACGGGTGCCCAAGAGCTTGTGGGATGAGCGCCACCAGAGCATGTTCCCGCAGGTCAGAAGCGGGATGATCGAGCTGGGCGGCGGTGATTCCCAAGCTTATAGCGCTGGTTCGATTCCCGTCATCCGCTCTTCTACGAAGCCCCAGGTCAGGGACCTGGGCCTTCGTCGTTGTCCAGACCTCTCTAGGCGCGTTGCACCACCTCCGCACCGCGATCCCCCCTGCCCGCAGGCTGACATCGCTACCCCAGCGGCTCGACTGCCCACCCAGCCCCGGGGTGCGATGTCAGATGGGTGATGCAAGGTGACCGATGGCGGTGCCAGCACGGTC
This sequence comes from Streptomyces sp. CBMA291, assembly GCF_014596525.1. GTDB lineage: Bacteria > Actinomycetota > Actinomycetes > Streptomycetales > Streptomycetaceae > Streptomyces. Next base: position 45,233 of record NZ_MSJP01000042.1, on the reverse strand, counting down.
CGCCAGAGCAGACGAGAATCCTCTGGAGAGAGTGACATGCCGAAGATCCCCAAAGGGCGGCGCGTGGGGCAGGCCGCAGTGAACGCGCTGCGCACGCTGCTTGAGGAGCATGATCACATCGTTCAGGAGATATCAGGGCAGAACGACTTCGGCGAGGATCTCTACGTCACCTTCACCGATGAGGGCGCCATCACGAGCGACACGATCAAGGTTCAGGTTAAGGGCGGGGAAAGCTGGCGCCGAGGAAACGGCTACGCAGTACCTGTCGACCGACACGGAGACACCTGGGCAGAGGGGAACATCCCTGTCTACTGCGTGGTGTACGACCCCGACACCAAGAACCTGTACTGGGCGAACGCCACCCAACAACTACGCCGCTTCGGCCTCTTCAATCCCCCCCGCTTCATCGGCATCAGCCCCAACGCGGTGCTGAACGACAGCACCATGGACTCCTTCATAGCCCAGGCGCGCCGCTATGTCGGGCGCTACCGGGGTCGACAGGCTTTCCTCACCCACCTCGGGGAAATGTCCGGAACGGAATTTGACCCAGCAGATCACGTCCAGCACTTCGTCAACGGCGATGACGATGACCTCATTTTCTGGAAGCGTCCGGGTGACAGGCTGGCGACGCTGCTGCTCAGCGCTCGGGATTGGGAGCCGGCCTGGGTCACCCTGGAGTCGCTGATGCGCTCCGAGATCCCGATACCAGAGGAATTGAGCAACAGCGAGCCGGACCTCGATCTGTGGACCGCAGAGGAGCTGGAGTTGAACCGGTCCGAGACTATGTGGGTGGCTGCGTGCTTCATGTCCGCCCGGCAGGCTGACCAGGGTCCAGAGGATGGCCTCGTCGAACGCGCCGAGTGCAGTGGGTGCCCCAGTTGCACCGGAGAGGAACCCGAGGAGCACGGCAGGATCGAAGCCGACGTCATCCACACATACGTGCTCGATCGCATTCTCGACCGCATCGAAGCCGAACCAGACCTCATGCAACGCTCGATCCAGGCGATGCGAGAGGAGCTCGATCTGGAACCGGGCCTGGTCGCCGAACTCGGCTTCCTCGAAACCGAGCCGCGTGTCGTCCGCCAGGTGAACAGGCTCAGCAGGGCTACCACCGAGTCAGTGGAGGACATCGAGCCGGAGGCGTACCGGCTGGCCGTCCTCTACCTCATCCATACCATCTACGTTGGCGGCCCTTCACTTCCTCTCGAAGAACAGGTCCGAATCGTCTGGCGTATCCCCGAATCGACGACCTCCATGTCGCGGGAAGGTGCCCAATAGCCCACACCTGCTCTGCCAAGCAGAGGGCACATCCAGAGGCCTTGCTATGGGCATGCACGCCTGACGTCGATGCCAGAGGCCACACTGAGACCACGTCCGTGCCACAAGCTGCCAGTTGGAGCGGTTAACAGCGGTCACCAGCAGCCCCGGGAAGACGGCACCCACCTTGCCGTAACCAACCGTTTCCGCAGGTCAGCTGCTGAATGAAGACTCGAGCGCCGGGTGATTCCCAAGCTTATAGCGCGGGTTCGATTCCCGTCATCCGCTCTTCTACAAAGCCTCAGGTCAGGGACCTGGGGCTTTGTTGTTGTCCATTCTCCGAGCGACGCGTCAGCCGCGCTTCTGACGCAGGTGGCGGGAGGCAGCAAGGCATGAGGACAGCCATGTCGCCTCATTGCGATCGACGATCAGGTCGCCGACGGTGATCACTCCGCCCATCACGCTGCCGACCCGTACTGAGTGGTCGCCGACGCGAAACATCTGCCAGTCGGCGTCGCTGTGCCAAAACCGGGCGGTCTTCTCTCCCCGGCGCTGGGCAAAGACGAGCTCTTCTCCGTGCTCGTTGAGGAAGTAGCCGACGTAGTCCTTGCCTGTAATCACGCCACCGCACAGGCGGGCGAGGAGTTGTTCGATCCCAGGTCGGTTGTCTTCGGTCATGCCGTGGGCTCCTCGGTCAGGTCCTGATTCTGCTGCGCCGATGCGAGGGCCAGCATCCGGGCTGCTGACTCCAGCAGGGTCTCGTACGTGATCACTTCAATGCGTGCCGTGTGTGTGTTGTAGGTGCGGAGTGTCTCCGCGATGTCCTGGGGGGTGATGCCCCCACTGACAAATCGCGGGTGCCCGATCACAACCGTTGCCGAGGCTCTACGGGTATCGACTCCATGGTCCGCGAGGATGGCCTTGCGGTTCTCGTCCATGGTGCGGAGGTAGTTCTGCGCCTGCGACACCGCGTGGTGGGCCGCGGCACCCAACATGAGGTGGCCGCTGCGGCGAATCACCAGATCCTTGATGTTGGCACGCTTGAGTTCCACCACGTGAAGAGACCCATCACCACGCAGAAGCGGGATATCCAGAATCGCGTCTTCGGTGTACTGCCGACGTGCCAGTTCTGCCACATAGGCACCGCCGAAGATCCATTCCTGATTCTTCAGACGGGCGTGAAGGGCGCTCTCCGAACTCGTATCGTCCTCCACCACAGCACGCAGAGCGTCGAGACCCGCTCGCCGGGCCTTCAGCTCCAGCAACTGAGCGAGCAACCCCGCGTCGGCATCCGCGAGGAAGTCGCCCACCATCCGCGCTGCCTCGGTCGAGGCCGGTCGCGGCAGGTTCCTCAGGACCAGCTCCATGTGCCCGTACTGCTGGAGTCGCCTCCTCTCTCGAGTGGGCAGCCGAATCCCACCCTCCCCTGTACCGAGGCCCAAGTGGTCCACGGACAGGGCTATACCGCGAAAGAGGTCCCGTGCATCGGCCACCGTCGCCTCGGGGTTGTCCTTGGAGAGGGCGTCCAGAACAGCCACCGCTCGATCGGCGCCCATGGCCACCAGCCTGCGCATGCCTTCCTCGCTACGATGCCGAGCATCCTCGTCGTAGTAGTTCTCCAGGATTTCAAGGAACAGTTCGCCGCCGGCGTATGCGGCGAAGCGCTGGAACCGCTGCGCAAGAGCGAAGTTTCCGATCAGGAGCGATTCTTGGGCAACGTCTTCCAAGGCGTTCACCAACGGCCTGCCCTTGCCGTACCCGGTCCCGCCGAAGGCAGGACCCATGACGCTCAGCACTGCGTCGATGCGCTCCCGCACGCTCGGGTGCTCAGTGAGCTCCCGAGCCCCGCTGACCATCTGCCAGAGCGTGAAACCGGAACGGAATGTCGTCATGCGGTGACCTTAGGGGGAGGCACTGAAAACGGCGCCGGGTTGAGTAGATCGTGGCCGGACCGGCTCGAACAATCGAATCTCCGCAGGGTGGGGCCCTCCGCACTCCGCGCCCCAACCATGTCCCTGGGAGCGGTGAACAGCAGCCCCAGGTCCAAGACCTGAGGTTCCGCTGTTGTCCCGATCTGATGTCTCGCCCCGGCAGGAGGTGGTCACCGAGGCACCCGCGCGGCACCCAAGAGGGCGTGCCGCTACGTGCCACTAGAGACGGTGAACAGCAGTCAGCCGAGGACAGGACGAAGCGGCTCAGCCGCAGCCAGCGCAGAACGCTCGCGCAGGTGAGAGGCCATAAGTGGGCCCAAGTGCCGGGTGATTCCCAAGCTTGCAGCGCAGGTTCGATTCCCGTCATCCGCCTGGCTCGGCCGGTCCGGCGACGAAGCCGTCTTCCGTACCCTCCCTCACCCTCTCGGCCCCGGCCCGGGACGCGCTCTCGTCGCCTTCCCCCACCCCCGGCCGTCTCACTAGCGTGTACCCATGGACGAGTTCACCTGGGTGGGGGTGCGGGACCGGGTGCTCCGGCTTGCCGAACACCCGGAAGCCGGCGAGGTCTTCGGTGTGCTGGGGCATGGCTTTCGCCTTGGGACGGTCATGGACGAGGCGCAGCTCCGGGCGCTGGAAGCGGACCTGGGCGTCGGTCTGCCCGCGCAGTACCGCGGCTTTCTCCTACAGGTCGGAGCAGGTGGGGCCGGCCCCCACTACGGTCTGGTGACACCGTCCTTGGGCGACGACGGGTGGCAGTGGCGTGGCATCGGGCTCGCGCTCTCCACCCAGCCGACCACCGCCGAATACGCCGGACGGCCCTTCAAGGCTGAGGCGTTGCGGGACGATTTCGACGCGTTCGGCGCTCAGGAGCCCGAGGCGGAATCCTTCGCGACCGACGAGGAGTTCTTTCACGCCCACACCGCCTGGATGGCGCGCTACGAGGAGCTGCACGACGCGCAGGGAGCGGGCGCGGTGTTCCTCAGCGAGCAGGGATGCGGCTATACGTCGCTGCTGGTGATGACGGGCCCGTATCGAGGTGCCATCTGGGAGGATCTACGACCGATGGACCGGGGCATCGAGCCGACCGGGCACGACTTCGCGCACTGGTACCGAAGCTGGCTTGAGCGTACCGAGCGACAACTCGGTGTCCTGGGATAGCGGTCCCTTCAGGCTCAGCCGACCGCCCCCCGACCTCGCCCTTCCCCAGCTTGTGGCGCAAGTTCGCGATTCCCGCCGTCCGCCCACGGGCCGAGGCCGATCCCCAAGGAAACCACCCCCGGGCACAATGGGCGTCGTGGACGAGACCGAGAGCCGACCGCAGCCCCCGACGCCCGTGGATCTGGGGGCGGCGGTCGCCGTGCTCGCGCAGTTCCTCGACCAGCAGCCACTGACGGCGGCGATCGCCGCCCTGGAGCACCGGCTTCACGGGGCCGACGCCCGGCACGCGGCTGTCGCCGCCGCTGATGGTGGTGTCGGCGCCGAGCTTCTCGTCTCCGCGCTCACCGTCCGCGAAAGCCTCGGGCGGCTCAATGACCTCATCCATGCCGCAGGGATCATGCTCACCGTCCCTCATGTGCTCGATGAAGGCGAGACGATCGTCAAGCGGCCTTCCCTGGGAGCGGGCAACGACCCGAGTCGGCCGTACGATCTCGAAACCGACCAGCGGGTGGCGGAGTTCAAACTCGCCCGGTGGCGTGGCGCAGACGCCGCCCGCAAGCGCCAGACCTTCAAGGACCTGGCGATGCTCGCTGCCGACCGCTCCGGTCGGCAGGCCGATCTCTACGTCGTCGGCCCCGAACCCATCCGCTTTCTGCGCTCCAGCAACTCCACCGCCGCCTGGGCCCTTGACCGTTCACCCGGGGCGCTACGCACCTTCCACAGCGCCTTCGGGTCACCGGACGTCCCGATCCACGAGTTCACGGCCACGCACGCCCGGCACGTCCGCATCACCGACCTGCGCGGCATCCTCCCTCCGGCGGTCACGAGCCTGCTCCAGTGACATCCCGGGCCGGACGCTCCGCGGATCCCCGTCGATCTCCGCGGATCCCCGCCCGTCTCCTCAATCGCCCCCTGCAAGGCACGCCCCGTGGCTAGCGTGGGGTCCCATGACCGATGCCACGCCCTCCGGGGTGGACCTCGTGACGCGGCTGGACCGTCTGGAGTTACGTTTCCACTCGTCCGCCCCCCTCGTCGCGTCCGGCGCTCACGGCGATCCCGCGCGGCTCGACTGGAACTGCCGCGCCGTCCTGCCCCTGCGGGAACCGGGCGACGAGGAGGCCCTGGCGGAGAACGCGCGGCTGCTGGCCCCCGGTGTCTCGCTGGGCCTGTCGTCCCGGGGTGCGTACCAGGAGCTGACGATCCTCGACATGTCCGGCCTCACGCTGGACCTGTGGCGCATCGACGGCATCCTCGAATCGCTGGACTCGCGCGACGCGGGCTACGAGCACTTCGCCCCGCTCTTCGAGCAGACCGGTGAACTCGGTCTGCACCCCGAGCTGGAGGAAAGCCTCGTCAACGGCGACCAGGTCGTCATCATCGACCAGGTCCGGATCGCCCCCGCGTGGCGGGGACTCGGCGGCGTCGGCCGGTTGTTGATCGGCCACCTGCTCCGCTGGGTGGCCGGTCAGGCGGCGATCGTCGCGACCCATCCCTACCCGATCGACCTCCCGGACGGCGACCGGGACGACGCCGCGCGGGAGGCCCGGGAGAAGGCCGTCGTCCAACGCACCTGGCAGTCCCTGGGGTTCACGCCCTTCCGCGAGGACCTGTGGGTGATGCGCCCGCACGCGCGCGATCACGACGATGCCGTCGAGCGTCTGGAGACCGCGTTCGCCCCGTACCTCTGAATCCTCGTACTGTCGAGAACCTATCCTCGTGATTCTCCCGCCTCCCGTCTCTCCGGTGCCAGCGTGCGCAGTACGTCGAACTCGTTGCCCTCCGGGTCGGCCATCACCACCCAGCTGCGGCCGGGGCCCTGGCCCACGTCCACTCGGGTGGCGCCCAGGGCGAGCAGGCGGGTCACCTCGCCCTCGGTGCTGTCGTCGATCGGGCTGACGTCGAGGTGCAGCCGGTTCTTCACTGTCTTGCCCTCGGGCACCCGGAGGAAGACCAGGGTGGGGGCCGACTGGCGGGCCCGTACGTCCTCCACCGTCGGCGTCCACGAGCCGATCTCCACCGCGTCCTCCGACCGGTCGATCACCGTGAAGCCCAGCACCTCGCACCAGAACGCCGCGAGCCGCTCGGGGTCGTGGCAGTCGACGGCCAGTTCGGTCCATCTGCTTGTCATATCGCTCCTTGGGAGGGAAAACGGTGGAAGGCTTCTACGCCCGCGCCGGGGCCGCCTTCTCCAGGTCGTCGACGCTGCCGGACATCAGGGTGCGGACATGGGCGGTGATGTGCTCGGCGGGCCAGTCCCACCAGGCCACCGCGAGGAGCCGGGCGATGTCCCCGTCCGCGTACCGGGTACGGATGAGCCGGGCCGGGTTGCCGCCGACGACGCCGTAGTCCGGGACGTCCGAGACGACCACGGCGCCCGTCGCGACGATCGCGCCGTGGCCGATGCGCACGCCGGGCATCACCGTGACACCGTGGCCGAACCACACATCGTTGCCGACGACGGTGTCACCGCGCACCGGCAGCCCCGTCAGCAGGTCGAAGTGATCGGCCCACGAACCGCCCAGAATGGGGAAGGGGAAGGTCGAAGGGCCGTCCATACGGTGGTTGGCACCGTTCATGACGAACCGCACGCCCGTGCCCAGCGCGCAGAACTTCCCGATGACCAGCTTCTCCGGCCCGTAGTGGTAGAGCACATTGCGCGTCTCGAACGCGGTCGGATCATCCGGGTCGTCGTAGTACGAGTACTCCCCGACCTCGATCAACGGCGAGGTGACCAGCGGCTTCAGCTGGACCACCCGGGGCTGGCCGGGCATGGGGTGCAGCATGGTCGGGTCGGCGGGGACCAGTGGACTCATCTCTATGCCTCCTCGGACTCATCCGTGTTTTCTCTTCGACGTACGAGATCCCTGTACGGGGGCCCGCTCGGGTGGTCCTTGGCCTCTGTCCTCCGACCCGGGGCCAGGCTCGGGTCAGCCTGGACGCGAGCGGGCACTGTCGACAAGCGCTTTTCCTGGCCACCCCGTGTATCCACCCCGTGTATCCATCGCGTGTCGGGCAGCGCTCGGGACCGTATCGGAGGGGAGCCGGGAGGGCGGGCCGTGCGGGACTTTCGGGGGAGGGCGCACCTGGTCTCATCTGGTCTCACCTGGGGTTTCTCTTGGGTTCGAGGGTGGCGGCGGCGGTTTCCCGGGGTGGCGGCGGCACGGAGGGGTGTCCGCTCTCTGCCGTATTGTTCCGGTCGTGGCGTGGCCGCGCCCGCGACCGGTGTACGGGGGCCAGGGTCCTCCGCCCCCCTCGCACGAACAGGAGCCGCCCTCTTGTCCTCGCCCGACTCCCCCGAGCCCCCCACCCCATCCGGATCAACCGGCTCAACCGGCCCATCCGCCTCAACCACCCCGACCGGCTCGGCCGATTCCTCCGCCTCCCCCGCCTCCACCGCCTCCACCGCGCGCGTGCTCCTCGTCGAGGACGACGATCTGATGCGCCGGTCCTTCGCCGTCGCCCTGGAGCGTTACGGCTACGAGGTGCGGGTCGCCGCCGACGGGCTCGCCGGGCTCGAAGCCTTCCGTGAGCACCCCTTCGACCTGCTGATCCTCGACGTGATGCTGCCCGGACTCGACGGGATCGGGCTGTGCCGCCGGGTCCGGGAGACCAGCCTGATCCCCGTACTGATGATGTCGGCCCGGGGCGACGGGCTCGATGTCGTCGCGGGTCTTGAGGCGGGCGCCGACGACTACGTCGTCAAGCCGGTGGAGACGTACGTCCTGGTGGCCCGGATGCGTTCGCTGCTGCGGCGCGCCACGTACGCGCCCGCCGCCCGGGGTGGTCAGGCCACCGGCGGGGACCGGCCCGGCGACCAGGACGTGCTGGAGTTCGGGGACCTGCGGATCGACACCGCCGGTATGGAGGTCTTCGTCGCGGGCCACCCGGTCGCCCTCACCCCGACCGAACTCAAGCTCCTCCTGGAGTTCGCCGCCCACCCCGGCGTCGTCCTGGAACGCCACACCCTGCTGCGGGACGTCTGGGAGTACGGCTGGGACGGCGACAGCCGCGTCGTCGACCTGTGCGTCCAGCGGCTGCGCCGGAAACTGGGCCGCGACCGGATCGAGACGGTCCGGGGCTTCGGATACAAGCTCCGGCGGTGACCGTGCCCGCCACCCGTCGGCCCCGGCCCCGGCCGCCCCGGCCTTCGCCCCCGCGCCGGCCCCGCCGCACCTCGCTGCGCTGGAAGATCGCCGCGCTCGCCGCCGCCACCGCCCTGCTCGTGGTCGCGGCGGTCGGCGTCCTCGTCCATCTGTGGACCGCGCACGACATCCGCTGGCGCGGCGAGGCACGGGCGTTCAACACCGTGTACGCGGCCATGGACGTCTACCGGCGCACCGGTGTCCTCACCGACGGCGCCCTCCTCGATCCCGACGACCTGCCCGCCGCCCTGCGCGACCCGGCCGACGCCGCCCGGCACACCGCCTACGATCCGCACGTCGAGGGAAACGTGGGGCCGAGCGCCTGGGCCGCCCAGCGGACCGGCGGACCCGGCAGCCCCGTCCTCGCCGTGCAGATCAACCTCGGCCCCGACCACGCCAACCTCTCCCGGCTCGACGCGGCCATGGTCGTCGCCTCGCTCCTCGCGCTCGCGGCGGCCACCCCCCTGGCCGTGTACGGCGCCGGGCTCCTCGCCCGCCGACTCGGCCACGTCGCCGAGACGGCGGCCCGGATCTCCGCCGGGGACCTCGACGCCCGCTCGGGGCCCACCAAGGGCGACGACGAGGTCGCGGACATCGCCGCCACCGTCGACCGGATGGCCGACACCCTCGCCCAGCGACTGCGCACCGAGCGCCGGTTCACCGCCGACGTGGCACATGAACTCCGCACCCCCGTCGGCGGGTTGCTGGCCGCCACCGACCTCCTGCCGCACGGGGAGACCGAGGACCTGCTGCGGGCCCGGATCCGCGACCTGCGCGCCCTCGTCGAGGACCTCCTGGAGATCTCCCGGCTCGACGCGGGCGCCGAACAGCCGGTCCACGCCCGGGTCCCGCTCGCCGCCGTGGTGACCGACGCCGTGGCCCGTACGGGGTTCGAGGCGGAAGTCGTCGACGTCACCGGCCAGGGCCCGACGCGGACCGTGGAGACCGACCCCCGCCGCCTGGAGCGGATCATCGGCAATCTCGTCGTCAACGCCCACCGGCACGGCGGCGCCCCCGTCCGGGTCACCGTCGACGGGCGGACGGTCGTCGTCCGCGACCACGGCCCCGGCTTCCCCGCCGACCTCCTCGCGCACGGCCCGCGCCGCTTCCACACCGGCGCCCGGGAACGCGGTACGGGCCACGGCCTCGGACTCACCATCGCCTTCGGCCAGGCCCGCGTCCTCGGCGCCGACCTCCGGCTGTCCAACGCACCGGACGGCGGCGCCGTCGCCACCCTGCGGCTGCCCGGCTGAGGTGAGGGGGGCGGATCCGTCGTCCGGTCGGTACACGGTGGACGGTGGAGGTCGGAGGTCGGAGGTCGGAGGGCCGTGCACGGTGGACGGTGGAGGTCGGAGGGCGGTACACGGTGGAGGTCGGTACACAGTGGAGCGGCCCCCGATACACCGTGGCCCAGGCCCCGATACGTTCCTCCGGCACTCTTCGACGTACACCCGGAGCGCACCCTGAGCGCACCCGAACCGAGGAGGTCACCATGAACCCGACCGACCGCACGGCCCCCGCGAGCCGCACGCGGACCGTCTTCCTCCAAGCCGTCCGGGGCATCGGCGGGCTCACCGCCCTCGTGTCCCTGCTGCTGATCGTCGGCGCCCTCACCGCGAACACGGCGGCGGGCGAATCGGGCCAGCCCGCCGGGGTGCTCGGCGTCATCGGCCTGTTCCTCGGCGGAACGCTGCTGGCTGTCGGCGTACTCACCCGCCTCGTCCTCGGCCAGGCCGACCGCCGGTAGGGCCCGCCGTGAGAGCCCACGGTCCCGGCCGGTAGGGCCCGCCGTGAGAACCCGGCGCCCCGCCGGCAGGGCCCGCCGCCCCCGCCCGTAACAGCCGGACGCACGCGCCCCTCCTGCCTCCAGGGCCTCCCCCACTTGGGGAGGCCCTTCTCGCGCACCCCGTCTCCCCACCCCCGTACCCCCACATCCCCACCCCCACATCCCCGCCCCCCTCTCCCCCGTCGCACGACCGGTACACACCCGAGCGGGCGTCGATACGTGGTCGCCCAGGTGCCGATACGTTCCCCCGGCACGCTGCTCGTGCGCTTTCCGTACGAGCAGAGGAGCACCATGTCCGCCGACCTTCTGTCGCCGCCCCCGATGACCGGCATCGCGGCCGCCACCACCGACCTGTCCAAGGTCTACGGCGAGGGCGACACCCGGGTCGTCGCCCTGGACCGGGTCGACATCGCCTTCCGGGAAGGCGAGTTCACCGCGATCATGGGCCCCTCCGGCTGCGGCAAGTCGACCCTGATGCACTGCGCCGCCGGGCTCGACTCGCCCACCTCCGGCTCCGTACGCATCGGCACCACCGAACTCGGCGGCCTCAGGGACCGACAGCTCACCCAACTGCGCAGGGACCGCGTCGGGTTCATCTTCCAGGCGTTCAACCTGCTGCCGACGCTCACCGCCCTGGAGAACATCACCCTGCCGCTGGACATCGCCGGGCGCCGCCCCGACCGGGAGTGGCTGGACCGCGTCGTCTCCATGGTCGGCCTCGCCGGGCGTCTGGACCACCGGCCCGCGCAGCTCTCCGGCGGCCAGCAGCAGCGCGTCGCCGTCGCCCGCGCCCTGGCCTCCCGCCCGGCGATCGTCTTCGGCGACGAGCCCACCGGCAACCTCGACTCGCGCGCGGGCGCCGAAGTCCTCGGCTTCCTGCGGGACTCGGTGCGCGCACTGGGCCAGACCGTCGTCATGGTCACCCACGACCCCGTCGCCGCCGGATACGCCGACCGCGTGGTGTTCCTGTCGGACGGACGCCTCGTCGAGGAGATGGCCCGCCCCACCCCGGACCGCGTCCTCGACCTGATGAAGAGCCTGGGAGCGCGGTCCCACGACGGCTGAGCCGCCCGTCCCGGCCGCCGCGCCCCGTATCCCGCCCCGGACACTCCCCCAAGGCCCTGGAAGACCCCCATGCTGAGAACAACCCTGCGCAACCTCCTGGCCCACAAGGCCCGGCTGGTCATGACCGTGCTCGCCGTCTGTCTGGGGGTCGCGTTCGTCAGCGGCACCCTCGTCTTCGCGGACACCACCGCCGCCGCCCAGCGCGCCGCCTCGTCGAAGAGCTTCGCCGGGATCGCCGTCACCGTCACCGAGAAGGCACCCGAGCCCGGCGCCCAGGACGGGCCGCCGGTGAGCGTGCTCGACGACGCGCTCGCCGCGAAGCTGGCCCGGGTGCCCGGCGTCGCCGCCGTACGCCCCTCGGTCGACGGCTCGGCGACCCTGAACGCGGCCGACGGCACCCCGCTGCGCGCCGGGCACGCCTGGTCGAACCTGGCCGCCGCGTACGTACCCGGCGAGAACGGCAAGGACGGCGAGGACGGCGAGGACGGTCGCCATCCGCTGGCGGAAGGCCGCGCCCCCACCCGCGCGGGCGAGATCGCCGTCGACACCGGTACCGCCGAAGCGGGCGGGCTCCACATCGGCGACACCGTCACGCTGGCCACGGACGGCCCGGTCATGACCGCGCGGCTCGTCGGCCTCGTGACCACCGAGGACACCCGGGTCACGGCGGGCGGCACCCTCGTCCTCTTCGACAAGGCGACCGCGCAGAAGCTGTTCTCGACCCCCGGCCACTACACCGGCATCGACCTGTCCGCCACGCCCGGCACCGGCGCGCACACACTCGCCGACCGGGTCACGGCCGTCCTCCCCGCCGACCGCGCCGAGGCCACCACGGGCCAGGCGCAGGCCGCCCAGCAGGCCGTCCTCGTCGACACCCTGACCCGGGGCTACCAGAAGATCCCGATGGTCTTCGCCGGAGTCTCCCTCTTCATCGGCTCCTTCCTCATCGTCAACACCTTCACCATGGCGGTGGCCCGCCGGAGCCGCGAGACGGCCCTGCTGCGGGCGATCGGCGCCACGCGCCGCCAGATCTCCCGCTCGGTGCTCCTGGAAGCGTCCGTGGTCGGCCTCATCGCGTCGGCGGTCGGGTTCCTCCTCGGTCTCGGCATCGCGGCGGCCCTTCCCCACGTCCTCGGCACCGACGGGAACACGCTGCCCACCGGCCCCCTGGAGATCGGCCCGCGCTCGGTCGCGGCGGCGCTCGGCGTGGGCGTCGGCGTCACCGTCCTCGCCGCCTGGCTGCCCTCGCGGCGGGCCGCGCGGACCGCGCCCGTGGAGGCGATGCGTACGGCCGAACAGCCGCCCGCCGCCCAGCGGTTCCGGCTGCGGGGCGCCGTCGGTCTCGGGCTCCTCGTGCTCGGCGTGGCCTGGCTGGTCTCGCTCAGCGACGCGAAGGACGCCTCCGAGGAGAACCTGCGGAACGCCCTGACCGGCTGCGGTCTGCTCGTCGCCGCCCTGATCGCGCTCGCGCCGCTGCTCGCGCCGCCGGTGATCCGGCTGTCCGGACGGCTGACCGGCCGCCTCGGCGTCACCGGCCGCCTCGCCCGCGAGAACGCCCTGCGCGACCCGCGCCGCACCGCCGCCACCGCCGCCACCCTGCTCCTCAGCACCGGCCTCGTCACCGGGCTCGCGGTCATCGGGACCTCCACCGGTCAGGCACTCGACCGGCAGGCGGCGGCCGGTCTCGGCGCGGACTACGTCGTCGGCACCCGCTCCACCATGACGGGCATCGACCCCGACGCCGTACGCCGCCTCGCCGGGACCGAGGGGGTGCGGACCGCCACGGCGATCACGGACTCCACCGTCTTCACCGGCGCGGGCGTACGACAGATCTCCGGCGTCGACCCCGCCACCGTCCGCGACACCATGAAGCTCGACTTCGTCTCCGGCTCCGTCGAGGGCCTGGCCCCCGGCCGGATCGCCCTCTCCAGCTCCCTCGCGCGGGAGCACGGAGTGACGACCGGCGGGCTGCTCGACGTAAGCCTGGGCCGCGCAGGCGAGTTGGCCAAGTACGAGATCATCGGCGTCTACCAGGACAACCCGGTCGCCCGCGACGCCCTCGGCGACCGCACCGAGGTCGCGGAACACAGCTTCCTGCCCGGCTCGGTCCAGCGCGTCCTGCTGCGCACCGACGGCACGACGAGCAAGGCCCTGGAGACCCGGCTGCGCACCGCCGTGGGCGAGAACCCGCTGCTCACGGTGCAGGACCGCGACCAACTCGTCCGGGAAGCCGCGGGCACCATGGGCGACCTGCTGAACGTGATGTACGGGATGCTCGGCATCGGTGTCGTCATCAGCGGGCTCGGCATCGTCAACACCCTCGCCATGTCGGTCGCCGAACGCACCCGGGAGATCGGCGTCCTGCGCGCACTCGGCATGGACCGCTCCGGCGTCCGCCGCATGATCCGCCTGGAGGCCCTGACGGTCGCGGGCTTCGGCACCCTCCTCGGCCTGGCGGACGGCCTGTTCGGCGCCTGGGCGGTCGGCTCCCTCGCCAACGGCGCGATCGACCAGTACACCCTGGTCCTCCCCTGGGGAACCCTCCTCCTCGTCTGCCTCCTCTCCCTCGCCATCGGCACCCTCGCCGCCGCCGTCCCGGCCCGCCGGGCGGCATCCCTGAGCCCGCTGGAGGCGGTCGCGGTCGTGTGAAGGAGCCGGGACCGAGGCCCCCGACCGGCGATCCGCCGTGCCACACCGTGCCGGTAGAGGCGGTCGACGGCGGTCGACACGGGTTCGCCCGGGCCGTCCACCACATCCCGCCCGACGGACGTGTCCGCAGGCCGTAGCCCATCCATCGGGCCTCTTGAATCGATGAAGCCCCAGGTCGGCGACCTGGGGCTTCATCGACGCCGACGGCGCGGCGGCGATCGAGGAGGTGCCGGGGATCGCGGGGACCACCGGTGACCGGGCCATCGTCCAGGCGGGTTCGACCTGGGCCGGGGTGGCTCCGTGCCGGGCTGCGATCCGGGCGAGCGGTTCGGCCGACTCGGGGCGGCCCAAGGGTTCCAGGGAGAAGAAGGGCACGAACGCGATGCCCTGCCGGGAGCAGGCGTCGAGGACGTCCGGGTCCCGGCGGTGGAAGAGGCCGTACATGTTCTGCCCCGCCGCCACCGGAGCGATCCACTGCGCCCGGGCGAGTCGGCCGGTGGTGGTGTCGCTGAGGCCCAGGTGCCGGATGTCCCCGATCCTCGGGACCACGCGCAGCGGAGGCGAACAACTGGCAGCTCGGTGCCATGGCGACGAGAGGCACCGTGACGCCGCTGGGCACGGCCGAGCCGGTACGGCGCGCGGGCGCCCTCGGCGAGCGGGTGAGGCCCGGCGGGCGCCGCCGGGCCGTCCGGCGGTGCTGCCGCGGGCCCTTCGATCCGCCGCATCCCGGCTGTCTCGCAGCCCCGCGCCCCGATCGGCATCGGTCGCGCCCTAGGGTGGACAGCCGCACGCGGGTACGCGCGGGCGAAGGCACGGCGAGCGGGGGCTCAGGATGCGGAACGCCGATCTGGACGTCTCGGGGGACGACCTCGGCAGGCTGGCCGGCGACCTCGACGCCATGCAGCGCCATCTGGAGCGGCAGACCCGCCGTATGGACGAGGTCGTCGACAGGATCGCCGCCGGCTGGCAGGGGCCCACCGCCACCGCGTACCGCTCCCTGCACCGCGGTGTCGCCGAGGACGCCGTGCGCATCCGGCAGGTGATGGTCCTCCTCGAAGCGGCCGTGCGTGCCTCGCGCGACGGCTTCACCGAGCAGGAACTCGACACCCTGGCCCGGATCCGGCGGATGCAGGAGAGCGAGGACGTCTCCGCCGCGGCCCGAGCCCTCACCGCGCCCGACCGGGCCGCCGGAGCGGACGCCGACCAGCCACAGAGCCGCATTCTGGACATCTGAACCACGGGGGAACAGCACCATGCCGGACGAAGACCGCATCACCGTCGACTTCGCCACCCTGCAACGCCTTTCGGGAGACCTGGAGGACATCCTCCGCGTCCTCAACGAGAAGCTGGACGGTCTGTACGGGCGGGCCGCCAAGGTCGTCCTCGGCTGGGACGGCGAGGCCCGTGAGGCCTTCATCGACGAGCTGGACAAGTGGAGCCGCTCCGCCGGTGACCTGAAGGCCAGTCAGGCCTGGCTCCACGAGGTCGTGACCAAGGGGCACCTCAACTACGCCGCGGCCAACAGGTCCGTGCTCGAAGGCTGGGGAGGCGGCGCCTGATGGCCGGCCCGTCCACCGCCGCCCAGTCGCCGGGCGGCAGCGGCACCATCGACGTCAAGCCGAGCGACCTCTGGTCGGTCTCCGGGCGGGTCGCCGCGCAACAGGACTTCCTGGTGCGCGGGGCCCACAAGCTCCTGTCGGAGCTGCGCGAGTACCCCGACGCCGGAGGCGCCGGCACCGAGGCCCGGAAGTTCGCCCAGGCGTACAAGAAGATCGGCGACCGCTGGCTGGAGGTCTGGGGCAAGTCCGTGGTCAGCGTCGGCGGTGTCGCCGTCGGATTCACCGAGACGGCCAACGCCTACACCCGGGCGGACGCGGCGGCCAACCCCAAGCCCGGGGTCGCCCCCGAGCAGCGCCCCCGCCCCGCGGTCATCGACACGGCCCCGAAGTTCGGCTCGACACCCGACATCAAGTGGGGTGACGACGACGGCGGCGACGACATCCTGCGCGGTGCGATGGAACTCATTCCCGAGATCGTCCGGGACGTCCTCCAGCCGCTGTGCAAGCACGTGTTCCGGGTCGGCAGGGTGGCGGACGTCCACCCCTTCCCGCAGCAGCACTACCTCAACTCGCTGTGCCACAGCTGGATGAACGTCTCCATCTGCGCGTCCTTGGGGGCGGACCAGCTCACCCAGGCCGTCGGCGCCATCACCAACCACCAGCAGGCCGACTGGGAGGCCGCCATGCGGACCTTCTGTAGCGCCCTCTGGGGCGGGACCGCGTGGGGAAAGCAGCGGGACGGCTACCAGTGGGGGCAGACCGCGAACTCCGGACCGGGCACGCCCCGTCTTCCCACGGGCAGCGAGCCCGTCCTGGCCGTACTCAAGGACACGGCCGACGGCATCGCCACCATCCTCCGCGAGTACGCCGAAGCCGCCGTCGACCTGAACCACGACGTCGCGGAGGAACTCAAGCGCGCCATGCTGAAGGCCGCCAAGGAGATCATCGAGGACCTGGAGAAGCCCAAGAACCCCAAGGACCTCCTCGGCAAGGTCACCTCGGTCATCGGCAAGGGCGCGGGCCTGCTCCTGTCGTTCGACGTCAAGACCGTGCTCAACATCGACACGGCCAGACTGAACCGGATCGTCAACACGTACACGGGCATCCTGGACGGGCTGACCACCCGCGTGGAGGCGCTGAAGGGACCGCTGGACGAGGCGTACCTGAGCGCTCCCAAGTTCGAGGCCGGCGTCGCCCGTGCGCACGGCTTCGGCACGCGGGCCCTGGAGGAGTTCAAGGACTCGCAGGTCTGGCTGAGGATCGACTCGAACGGCGACTACGACCTGAACCTCGCCGCCAACGAGTACATGGGGGACGGCCACACCCTGGACAAGCACGTCGGCAAGACGGACGAGCAGCTCGCCCAGCGCCTGCGCGACCAGCAGTCGGGCGGTCCGACGGCGGCCTGGCCGCACGGCAAGCCGATGCCCAGCGGCTCTTCCGCCTTCCCCGACTACCAGCGGGCGGAGGAACTGACCGAGTACAACCTCAACAAGAACAAGGCGGACATCCAGGCATGGATCACGGGCCCGCCTCCGCCGTCCGACGGCGACGTCAAGTCGTTCTACGGGACGGCGCCCCCCGGCGAGACCAGCGGCCGCAGCGTGAGCAAGCAGCCGGTGGACCCGAACGACCCGCTGTCCGGGTACAAGCAGGGCGGTATCAACGCCAAGGCGTACGACGTGACCGGCATCGACACGCGGATCAGGTACGACAGTAACCGCACCCCGCCGTTCACCGTCATGACGTCGATGCCCTCCAAGTCCTAGGGCGTGACCCGCCCTGGGCCCCGCCCGCCGAGAAAGGCCAGCACCACATGTCCGTCGACCAGACCTCCTGGGAAGCCGCGGTACGCCACCTGTACGAGGACGCGTACCCCTACGACGCCACCGGCCCGCGTCGCCACGAGAACTGGGTCCTCGACGTCCTCGCGCTGATGGCCCGGGCGGTCCCGGATCCGCGGGGCTGGGCCGGTCTCGACGAGGCCGCACGGGCCCCGGAGCGCGAGGAGTTCCCCGCGTACCCCTTCGCCGTCCATCCCCCGGAGTACGTCGCGCGTCGCCTCAAGGAGATCGACCGGAAGAGTGCCGAGAACCTGCTCCTGGCCCTCACCGACGACCGCTGCACCCTGTCCAGCCTGAGGCGCTTCACGGAGAGCGAGGAGGAACTGCGGAACATGGCACGGACGATCCTCGCGCGTTACGGGGACGACGCCACCTTCCACACCAACGTCGGCAGGGGCGACACCCCCGGCGCGCTCGACTTCACCGCGGAGGGCTTCGCGTACAGCCCGCTGAGCGTCCACTCGGAGGACTGCGGCCTGGTCGTCGTCTCCGACACCGAAGTGGGCGTGTTCTGGAACTTCTCCGACTACTGATCCGGCTGCCGTCGGCCCGTACAAGCACAGCACCCGACCAGGTGCTTCGAGAGGAGCCCCGTGCTCACCCGTTCCGCTTCCTATCCCGACCGGGAGACCGCCCGGTGGGCCACCCAGCAGGTGGTGACCGCCAACGAGCAGGCCATCCACCGCTGGCTCGCGCAGGGCACCCGGGCCCGTCTCGCCATCGAGGCCGCCTGGCCCTCCCGCGAGGAACCCGTGGGCCGGGTCCAGCTCGAAGGCGACCTCCTGGCCGGGCACGGACCCGTCGACGTCCGCGCGGCGCGCGTGGTGCTGCGCCGAGAGCCGTCGAACCCGCACGGCTTCGTCGTCCACACGACCGTTCCGTTCTACCTGTAGAGGCCGCCCGCACATGTCCACGAAGCCCCTCGAACACGACCGCAGGTACGGCGAGCTGGACCAGGTGATGCGCGCGTACCTGGGGCAGCCGGCCGACGACACCCCGGAGCGGCGCAGCCGGGCCCTCGACGCCTACCTCCGGCACACCTGGCACACCCGCCCCTCGGCCATCGCGGAGGCGGAGCGCCAGCTGCGCGAGTACAGCCGCAACCCCCCGGGGCCCATCCGGCGGGAGCTGGGCGAGTTCTACGCCGTCCCGGACACCGGGATGCCCCAGTCGGAGATCGGTGGCTGGCTGACGGTACTGGCCGATCGGCTGAAGGCGAGCATCGAGGAGGGCGACGTCCCGGAGCCCGCGTCCCCGCAGACGCGCTGGGAGTGGCACGCGCGCTTTCCCGAGACCGCGCAACTGCTCGGCGGCTGGTTCTCGCAGGACATCGTCGACGAGTTCCCCGACCACGACGCCGCCGTCGCCGACTACGCCGCCACCACCCACCGCCAGCTGGTCGCACGCCTCGTGGGCGAGCTCCACGAACTGCTCGCCCTCCCCCTGGACGAGGCCGACTACGCCCTGGCCGCCGCCGAACTCGGCATGGAGGTCGGCCCGCCCGAACCGTTCTCCTACGGCGCCTGGTTCCAGTCGGTGGCGACGACGCTGTCCGACGTCTGACCCGCTCGCGGACTCCGGCTCCCGGCCCCTTCCACGCGGAGAACGGGCGGCTGCCGGCCCCCATGCCCGGCCGGGCATGGGGTGCAGCACGGCCGGGCCGGCGGGGACCAGCGGACTCAGCTGTCTCTCCTCGGGTTCGTCCCCGTGCTCTCGGGCTCGGCCGTCTCTCCTGGGGCCGGCCCGCGCCTTCTCCGCTCCCCGCGCGGGGCACAGCCCGGACGCGTACGGGCGCTGTCGACAACCGCTTTCCCGGGCCGTCGGCGCGCCCCGAGCCCGTCGGACCCCTGTGGCGTTCCCCCCTGCGGCCCTAGGGTGTTGCCCGTAGGACACCGACCCAGGGAGCCCCGCATGGACCCGATCACGGTAGCTGCCCTCACCGCCCTGGCCGGCAGTGTCGCCGGGGACTTCGGGCATCAGGCGTGGCAGGGGCTCACCGCCCTGGTGCGGCGGCCGTTTCGGCGGGGAGCGGCGGGGGACGGGGAAGTCGTCGGCGTCAGTTCGGGTGAGCTGGAGGTCGCCGAGCTGGAGAGCGACCCGGCCGATCCGCTGCGTGCCCAGGCCCTCGCGACCGCCCTCGGCGTACGGGCCGCCCTGGACGGGGAGTTCCGTGCCTCGCTGGAGGAGTGGTGGCGGGACACCCAGAGCGGTACGCCCGACGCCGAGGTGCACAACAGCATCAGCGGCGGAACCCAGTACGGTCCTGTCATCCAGGGCCGTGACTTCTCGGGTCTCACCTTCGACACGTCCAAGGACGAGGGGCACTGACGGCCGGGTCCGTCCTCCCCCCTCCTTCTCTTCCCCTCCTCCCCTTTCCCTTCCTCTCGTCGGGCGTTCCGAGTCCCCGCGCGTGACCATCACCGCGCGGCGCGTCGGCCCGTAGCCCGTACCGTCGAGCCGCCCGGAGACCGGCACCTGGAGCCCGGCAGGGGTCTCCGCGTGCCCGGAACCCCGTCCGTACGCATCGCGCTCCGGGCGCCTGCTCCCCACCCGTACCGGTGTCACAGCCATGCCCTCGGCCGGTCGGAAACCCGCAAGGTTCCCTCAAGGCTTCGTCGAGCCTTCCGTCTCCCCCTACGGGAATTCCCTCGACAGAAGCATTTCCGGGCACTCAGAGAGAGGCCATCGGGGGGCCACCATGTCCGCGTTGAGTACGACCACTGCGAGCAGGTTCGAAGCCGCCGCCCCCAAGGAAGGCACTGCCGAGTCACGGCAGTGGCTGACCTTGGTGGGCCGCAAGAAGGTACTGGCGGTGATCCATACAGTGACGTACGGGAAACGACTGCTCGACGTTCTCTCCTTGCTGGAAGCCGACTTCCGGGTCCAGGTCTTCTTCACGGCGCCGCCGCACGACTTCGGTGACGGCGTGGCGGCCTTCCTGGCACGGCTGGGAAGCGTGGTGCTCCCCTGGGAGCAGGCGACCCACATGACCTTCGATCTCGCCCTCGCCGCGGGTCCGCGCGGCGTGGAGCACATCGACGCCCCGCTGATCACCCTTCCGCACGGGGCGAACTACCTGAAGAGAATCACCGAGGGGCCGCACGCGGGCGTCGCGGGGCTGCGCAGACAGGACCTCCTGCCCGGCGGGCGGCTTCCCGCCGCCGTGGGCGTGCCGCACCACGCCGATCTGAGCGAGCTGGCACGCAACTGCCCGGAGGCCCACCCGCTGGCCCATGTGATCGGCGACCCCGTACACGACCGGATCACCGCCAGCCTGCCGCTGCGCGCCGCGTACCGCCGCGCGCTCGGGCTCGGTCACGGGCGGAAACTCGTCGTCGCGGTCTCCACCTGGGGAGCCCACTCCGCCTTCGGCCGGTTCGACGCGCTGCTGCCCCGGCTGATCGGCGAACTGCCGCCGGACCGCTACCGTACGGCGCTGCTCGTCCACCCCAACGTATGGGCCGGCCACGGCGCCTACCAGGTCCGATCGTGGCTGGCGCACTGCGACCACCGGGGCATCGGAATCGTGCCGCCCGAGGCCGACTGGCGCAGCATCCTCATCGCGGCCGACTGGATCATCGGCGACCACGGCTCGGTCACCCTCTACGGAACGCTCACCGGCGCACCGATGCTGCTGGCCACCTCGCCCGAGCAGGAGATCAATCCCTCGTCGCCGGCCGCGGCCCTGGCCGCCCACGCCCCGGCGCTCTCCCCCACCCATCCCCTGGCCGACCAACTCGCCTACGCCGCCGAGGAGTACCGTCCCGAGGACTACGCCCCGATCCGGTCGCGCATCACCTCGGAGCCCGGCCGGTTCAACCGGAACATGCGCAGGCTGATGTACGACCTCCTGGGGATGGGCCAGCCCGCGCACGAACCCGTCACCCTCCCGCTGCCCGAACCGCCTCCGCCGGGCGCATGGGACCCGGCGCGCGGGGAGGCCTCGGCGTGAAGCGCTTCGTCGTGGTCGAGGCGGGCCTCTTCCCGAAAGTCCTGCGGGCCCGCTGCGCGGGCATGACGCTCAGCGTGCGGCTGAGCCCCGCAGAACGTCTCCCCTGCCCGCCGGTCGCGGCCCCGGGCCCTTCCGTCGCGGCTGGTCGCCCGTCGGACGTGGCCGCGGGCCCCGTCGTCACGCCCCTCGCCGTCAGCCCCTCTGTCCTCGTCGGCCCTTCCGTCGTCGACGAACACCTCGTGGTCGACGTGGACGCCTGCCGGAGCGGCTCCCTTCTGGAGTGCGCCGACGTGCTTCAGGGCAGCCGGGCCCATCCGGTCGCGCGCGCACTGCGCCGACTCTCCGACCTCACCGCCGCCCACCCGACGTGCGGTCTCGCCGCCGTGCCCCTCGCCGTGGACGGGGCCGGAGGCGCGAGCGGCTGGGCCCTCGCCCACGGCTCCGACCGGCCCGTGGTCCTCATCCCGCACTGGCCCCATCAGGCCCACGGGTTCCACCAGCACCATGGACCCGTCCGGCACCACTGGCCCCATTGGTCTTCGAGGCCCCAGCGGTCACGCCGGAGCCTCGAAGACCACACCCTGCTGCCGTCGTGCGTGCACGCCTGGCTGGTGGCGGGGCGCTCGCTGCGGGAGTGGCCACACGCCACCGTCGCACGGGCCGCCTGACCCGTACGACCGGAGTCTTCAACCGCGCCGCCCGAACCGTACGACCAGGGTCCTCGCCCGCGCCGCCCGAACCGTACGGCCGGAGTCCGACCCGCACGACTGGGCCCCTCGGGCCCGGTTACCCGTCTCAAGCCCTGTTCACCCACCCCCGTCGAGCCTGCGGGCATCGGCGGGGCTCGTGGTCTCGAAGAGGGTGCGGGCGCGGGCGCGGAATTCCGCCGCCCTCGTCCCGTCTCCCTGTTCCGTCGCGCTGTCGCTCAGCATCTCCAGCGTGCGGGCCTGCCAGAAGGCCGCTCCCGAGCCGGTGAAGACGGCCAGGGCCTCGTGCATCCTCGCCATGCCCGCCGCGTAGTCACCCGTGCGGACGACGGCGCGGCCCAGGAAGGCGAGGGCGCGGGCGGCGTCGTGGGGGTCGTCGACCTCGATCATCGTGGCGTGGGCCCGGGTGAAACAGTCGACGGCCTCGTCCGGGGTGCCGGCCGCGAGGGCGATCTCCCCGAGGGTGGTCCGGGCGAGGGCCGCGCCGCGCGGGTAGCCGCACTCCTCCCATACGGCGATGGCCTGGTTCAGGTGGGTCGCCGCCTCGGCGGGCCGTCCGGCCTCGCGGTGGCACGCGCCGATGCCGAGGAGCGCCTGCCCCTCGTCCCGCCGGTCTCCGGCAGCGCGCGCGGCCTGGAGGGACTGCCGGTACCAGTCGACGGCCTCGTCCGTCCGGCCCGCGGCTCCCAGGCCGATGGCGCCGGAGTTGAGCATCTGCCGTTCGGCTTCCCCGTTCCCGGCCTGCCGGGCGGCCTCCAGACCGATCGTGTGGGCCTGGATCCAGTCGCTGTAGTGGCGCAGGCGCAGGAAGAGGGGCCAGAGGGCGTCCACGAGCATCCAACTCGTGTCGTACCACCCCTTGTCGGAGGCGAGCCGTACGGCGTCGAGCAGCTGGGCGCGGTGGGTGTCGAGCCAGCCGAGTGCTCCGACGTCGTCCGCGAACGGCGGCGGGAGCACCGGCTCGTACCGGTAGCATCTCGGGAGGGTGAACTGCACCGGAGTCAGCCTCTTCTGCGCCTCCGTGGCCGTGTGCAGGCACCAGTCGCAGAAACGGCGCAGCGCCTCCTCGCGTACGGCGTCCGAGTCGTCCTCCATGGCACGTTCCTGCGCGTGGATCCGCAGCAGGTCGTGGAACCGGCAGGTCTCCGGGCCGACGTCCTCCACGAGGTTCGCCTCGACCAGCTCGTCGAGACGCCGTTCCGCCCACTCCAGCGACTCTCCGCAGGATGCCGCCGCGATCATCGCGTCGAAGTGGTGTACGGGAAGCAGGCCGAGCGTTCTGTACAGGCGTGCGGCCTCCGCGCTCAGTACCGCGTACGACGCGTCCAGGGCCTTGCGCACCGATGTCGCTCCCTCCACTTCGAGCGCGGCGAGTCGGCCGCCGCCCGTACCCCGCGCGAGGGCGTCCGCGAGCGCCCCCACCTTCTGTCTCGGCCGGGTCGCGAGCCGGGCCGACGCCAGGCAGACGGCGAGAGGGAGGCCCGCGCAGAGGTCCACCAGCCGGTGGACCGAGGGGAGTTCGACCTTGACGCGATCCGCGCCGATCCCCCTGGTCAGCAACTCGACTCCGGCGTCCCGGCCGAGCGCGTCGAGCTGGTGGAACCCCGCTCCCTGCATGCGGAGCCCGGTCAGTCTGCGGCGGCTGGTGACGACCACGAGCCCGTTCGGCCCGCCGAGCAGCAGCGGCCGTACCTGGGTGGCCGTGAACGAGTTGTCCAGCATGATCGCGATGCGCCGGTCGGCGGTGAGGGACCGCCACAGGGAGGCCAGTTCGACCGCGTCCGCAGGCGGTGGCCCGGCACCCAGGGCCCGCAGGAACTGGCCGAGGATCTCGGTGGGACCCACCGGTTCGTCCGAGGAGTGCCCCCGCAGGTCCGCGTACAACTGCCCGTCGGGGAACTCCTCGCTCAGCGAGCGGAGCCAGCGGGACACCAGGGTCGTCTTCCCTATTCCGGCGGGGCCGCTGACGACGATGAGCGACGATCCCGCCGCGCGCAGACCGTCGAGCGCGGCGAGGTCGTCCTTCCGGTCGGTGAAGTTCGCCGGTACGGGCAGCAGCTGGCGCGGAGACGCGGGACGCGCGGGGGCCGTCGGCGCCGGATGGACATGAATGCCGCCGTGCACCTCACGGGCCTGGACGGTGGGGCCGTACAGTCGCGCCTCGCCGCTGATCTCATTTCCGTGGGGCCCTTGCGAGGCCATGCTCGAAGTCATCTGTCCGCCTCGGAGATCGATTACCCATTTCCCGAACTCACCCGGCTTCTACCCAGGCTTATGGGAAGTCGACCATCGGTCGAACACCAGCCGGGACAGGATCTTGCCAAGCAGCCTCCCCGCTATGGAGAAATTCCTCGGGGGATGCGATGCTCGACGCCCATCCCACGGACCAGCGGGGGCGCGGGTGGAAATCCAGATTCTCGGACCGGTGGGGCTGCGCCTGAACGGGCTTTGGCTGGCACTCGGTTCGGACAAAGAACGGCTCTTATTAGCCGCACTCGCTCTTGACGCGGGGCGGCCCGTCGCCATCGACGAACTGATGGAAAGGCTGTGGGACGGCGATCCTCCCGCACGCGCTCGCGAGAACACGCACACCTACGTCTCACGTATCCGACGACGGCTGAAGGTCGCCGGTTCGGGTCCCGGAGTGCCCACCATCGACGGGAAGGCACACACCTACACCCTCTGGACCGGGGACGCCTCGGTGGACCGGCAGCGGTTCCGGCACTTCGTCGACGCGGCGTTCGCCGGCGAGGGTGACGCACATGTGGTGGACCTGCTCTCCCGGGCGGAGGATCTGTGGCAGGGCGAGGCGCTCGCGGGACTTCCCGGCTTCTGGGCGGCCACCGTGCGGAGCACGCTCGCCGAGTCCCGGCTGAGCGCCACCGCCTCGCGCATCGCCGCCGGGCTGCGGCTCGGCCGGTTCGCGGAGCAGGTCGGCGAACTCTCCGCGCTCGTCGCGCGGAACTCCGGTGACGAGACCCTGATCGGACAGCTGATGCTCGCGTACTACGGCAGCGGGCGCTACGGGGACGCTCTCCAGCTCCATCAGCGGGTCCGGCAGTCACTGATGGTGGAGTACGGAGCCGTTCCCGGGGCCGAGTTGGAGCTGATCCACCGGGGTGTACTGGACCGCGTACCGGCGCTTGAGCTGGCGCACGGGGGTGGCCCCGGGAGGGCGGGCGTCCGGGGCGGGAGGGCGGGCGAGGGCATCGGCCGGGGCGGGGGCTTCGGCCGGGGCGAGAGCGAAGGCCGGGGTGAAGGCGTCGGCCGGGGTGAAGGCGTCGGCCGGGGCAAGGGCGATGGGCTTCCGGCCCACCCTCCGTCGGCCCACCCGCCATCGCCCGCGCCAGCCGCCCCGGGCCCCCGGCTCTCACCGGCGTACCCGCCGGCGGTGTCCCCGGCGGCCCGGCACGCAGGGGGTGGGCAGGGGGTGCGGAGCCTGCCCCAGCAGCCGGTGCTCGTCGGACGGCGGGCCGAGTTGCGGGCGCTGACCTCGGCGGTCTCCGGAGCGGGGGCGCACGGGGGTGCGGTCGTCGCCGTGGAGGCGGTCAGCGGCATGGCGGGGGTCGGGAAGACGGCGCTGGCCGTCGCCAGTGCCCATCTGCTCGCGGAGCGGTATCCGGACGGGCAGCTGTACATCGATCTGTGCGGGCATTCGGCCGCGAAGGAGCCGTTGACCACGCGGGCGGCGCTCGCGTCGCTGCTGCGGACGCTCGGGGCGCCGGCCGCCTCCCTCCCCTCGGACCTCGAAGGTCTGACCACCTTGTGGCGGACCATGCTGGCGGGGCGCCGGATGGTCATCGTCCTGGACGACGCGGCCGGGCCCGAGCAGGTCGTCCCGCTGCTGCCCAGCGGTTCGCCCTCGTTGACGATCATCACGAGCCGCCGTCATCTGACCGGGATCCCGCAGGCGCTCTCGGTGCCGCTCGACGCGCTGCCGAAGGAGGACGCCGTGGCGCTCTTCCGCAGCTTCGCGGGGGAGGAACGCACCCGTGACACGGCGGAGACCGCGCGAATCGTGGGCTTATGCGGCTTTTTACCACTGGCTATAGAGCTCGTGGCGCACCGGTTCCGAGCCCGGACGTCCTGGACGCTGACCATCCTCGCGGAGCGGCTCGCCCGAAGTCCCGAGCGGCTGACGGAGATTCGCAGTGCGGACCAGAAGCAGGAGATGGCGCGGGCCTTCGATCTCTCCTACCGCACGCTGACCCCGGTGCAGCAGACCACGTTCCGCTTCCTCGGGCTGCATCCGGGGCCGGAGTTCACCGCCGACGCGGCCGCCGCCCTGCTGGGTCTCCCGCAGGACACGACGGAGCGATTACTTGAAGGGCTCCTCGCGTGTCACCTGCTCGGGGAGCCCGTACCGGACCGCTATCGCTACCACGACCTTCTGCGTGAATACGCCCATGGCCTGTCCATGGCGGAGGACGACGAGCGGGAGCGCCGTCAGGCGCTGGCCCGCCTCACGGATTTCTATGTCGCGACCGCCGTGCTCGCGGATCGCGTGGCGTTTCCCCGCCGGATACGCCCGGCCCCGGCGCTGCCGCTCCCGCCGGCCCTCCCGTCCTTCCCGGACTCCGTCGCCGCGCGGTCCTGGCTGGCCGCCGAGCGGGGCAGCCTGTTGGCCGTCGACGCCCTCGCCCGGCGGGACGGCGCCTCCGGGACGGCCGCCCGGCTCGCCGGCTGCCTGGTGGAGTTCCTCCAGTCGGAGTGCCACTGGCAGGACGCGCGGAAGCTCCTGCGACGGGCGATCGCGCACTGGGACCGCACGGATGGCGACAGGACAGCGCTCTGCCGCGCGCTGATCGACCTGTCGGCGGTGCACGCGAGCCTCGGGGAGTACGCGGAGGCGGCGGAAGCGGGAGAACGCGCGCTCGAACTCGCGCGGACGCTGGGCCAGGAGCCCGCCGAGGCGGAGGCGCTGCGCGTCCTCGGCATGCTGAACTGGCATCTCGGCGAGATGCGGAAGGCCCTGGTCCTGCTCCAGAAGGCCTATGCCATCAAAATGCTTTCGGGAGATGTCTGGGACAAGGCACGCAGCCGCAACAACATCGCGGTGACGATGCTGCACCTCGGGGAACGCAGCCAGGCGATGGGGCATTTCCGCGGGGCGCTCGCGGGCCTTCGCGAGGTGGGTGACGAAATCACCTCCGCCAAGACCCTCAACAATATCGGTGAATTGCAGATGCAGGCCGGAGAGGTGGCATCGGCTCGCCGCTCCTTCGAGGAATCCCTCTCCTTCCTTGAGGCGGGCGGAAGCCGATTCGACCGTGCGACGGTGCGGAGAAACCTGGCCGTGGCCCTCACGGAGTCGGGTGAATCAGAAGAAGCACTTGTCATGCTCGGGGCAACCCTTTCGGAGTTCCTGTCCCTGGACGACCGCAGGGGTGTGGCCGACACCCTGGTCGGCATGGGCGAGGCCCACTGGCGGCTCGGGAGGGCCGAGGACTCCACCCGGAGCCTCCTTGAGGCGCTGGAGATCGCGCAGGACATCGGGACGGCTCGCCACGAGGTCCAAGCCCTGCGCCGCCTCGGACGCGCGGACTTCGCCGAGGGCCACCTGACCCTCGCGACGGACCGCCTGCGCACCGCCGTGGCCGTCGCCGCCCGCATGGACGACCTCGAAGAGGGGATACCCGCCCGGACCCTCCTGGCGGAGGTGCGACTCGCGGCGGGTGACATGAATGAGGCGTGCATGACATTACGAGAGGCGCTGGAATTGGTTCGCGATCGAGAGCCAGCCGATGCGCGCAGAATCAGCAAACGACTCACCGAAATAGAACACCTGGCCGACGCGAAGATATACCCCCATTCCCCCCGCCATACCAATTAAGGGAGCATATCCAATAGGCATATGCGTACGATGCCACATCGCCCGTTCGATTCTGCTAATCTGCGCCCTCCAAGATCCAATATCGAACACGGAGGGACCATCCGCACGTGCTCAACTTTCCGGCAGCCACCGCCGCCTTTTGCTGGGTGAGCTGCATCATGTACCTGGGCAGCCCTTTCGCCGCGACCATGCTGTAAGCAGGCACTCGAACAACCCACGCCGGCAGGAGCCCTCGGCACGAGCGAGCACCCACTCGCGCCGAGGGATTCCCCACGATCCGCCGGGCCCGCCCCCTCCTCGCCCCGGCCCCGGACACCCCCTCCTGCTCCGTCCGCAACGCCACCGCCGTCCGCGTCCCCGTGGCCCACACGGCAGGGAGCAGGGGGCCCGAGGTCGCCGCCCGGGTGCGGACGGGCGAAAGGCCTGGTCAGGCCCAGGGTCACCGGGGGCGGTACCGGCAGCCGCCCCGCAGGAGGGCCAGGCGCCAGGGAGTGGCGGCGGTCGCGGTGGTTCCGGAGGTCAGGGCGGCGGTCGCCAGAAGCCAACTCGCCAGGTCCCCGGCCGGGTTCGCCGTCCAGTCCCACCAGCCGAGCGGGTACCAGATCAGGAGCAGGGCCGAGGCCAGCGGGAGCGCCCAGCCGAGTTGGGGACCGAGCAGTCTGAGGGAGACCAGGGCGAGGCCGAACCAGATCAGCAGGGATCGTACGAAGACGGCTCCCTGGTCCGGCCCTGCGGCGAAGGTCTCGGTGGCGAATGAGAGGAAGCAGGTCCACAGCGTCAGCGCGCCGCAGTACACGGTGCGGAGGCGGTACGCGGCCCGCGTTCCGGTCTGCTCGTGCGCCGCCATCGCCCCGCCGAGCGCGGCCGTCAGGAAGACCGCCGACAGGAGCGGGAGTTCATGACGGTAGGGGATGCCCGCGGCGAGGCTCGCGCTCCCGAGGGAGGGCAGCGCGATACGGGCGCCGCCGAAGAGCGCGGACAGGACGGCGACGACCGCCGTCCCGGCGAGAACCGGTACGGCCCGGTGGAGGCGCGCGTAGCGCAGCAGGTCACCGCCGTACATCGGTCTCGCACCAGTCGTCCTCGCGGATCCGGGCGCGTTCCCCCGCGACCCACCTCCGCTGCTCCTCGGGCCTCATCCGCGCCGCCTGGCCGGCCTCGCGCTGCGCGGTGGCGACGCCGGTGAGGTGGAGTCCCTCGTCCGCGACGGCCGGGTCCTCTCCCGTGGCCCGGTACTCCAGCCACATGTGGAGGTTGTCGATGGCCTGCCACGCCCGCTGCTCCGAGCGCGGGGGCCTGCACCAGCCGACAGAGGTGGTGAACACACGATCGGCCATCGCGAAGGCGGCGGTACGCACATGCCCTTCCGTGATGTCGAAGCCCCGGTCTCCCCACGACGTGCGAAGCAGCCCGAACTCACGGAATTCGTCCGGCACTTCGACCCAGGGTTCACCGGTCCCGCCGAGCCGCTGGGCCATTCCGGTGAGTTCCGGCAGGTACTTCCGGTGCTCGGGCCAGACGCAGACCCGGGGGGACTTCCCGTCCGCGCGGGCGCAGAGCGGTTCGACCGCCGAGGCGGGGCGCTCCTCGCGCAGTTCGCCCGCGTAAGGGGCGGCGGTGAGCGCCGCGACGGCGCCGATGGCCGCGAGGAGGGCGATTCCTCTGGTCCGCGCGGGGAGATTCCGACGGGGCGCCCGGCGCTCGGCCTTCCTCGTCAGCGGCGGTGCGGTGACCGCCAGTACGGCGAGGGCGAGGGCCACGGCCAGACGGACCGCCAGCGGCAGGAGGCGCAGGTGCACGTCCGGCGGCCCGGCGAGGACGTTGAACTTGAACGGCAGCGACAGCATGCTGATGAAGCAACCCATCGCACAGACGACAGGGGTGAATCCGGGCGAGGGCCACCAGCGGCCGGCCAGATGGCCCACCGAGGCGAACACGACGAGGGTCGAGGCGCCGAGGAGCAGATAGGACGGCCACAGGAAGCCGGGCCCCGCCTCGCCGAGGGAGACGGCCGCCGCCGTGAGGCACCCGATGCCGTACGCGAGGAATCCCAGGGTGAGGGTGGCGGCCAGCCTGGCGGCCTCGACGCGCCAGCCGGGGCGGGCGGCCGCGAGCAGGAACTCGGGCATGCCCGCCTGGGAGGCCCGCCCGGCCTGCCAGGCGGAGACCCCGGCGAGGAGCGGCCCCAGGAAGAGCGTGACGATCTGGGCCGCGACGCTCGCCTCCGGCCAGACCCCGATCCAGTACCGGGAGCGCCCGAAGAGGACGGCCAGATCCACGGCGATCATCAGGGGGAAGGCGGTGAGCAGCGGGGACCTGCGGACCTCGATGCGGTAGGTGCTCAGCATGCCGCCACTCCGGTCGGTCCGCCCTTGCTCAGCACGGTCATGTAGCCGCGTTCCAGCGGGCTGTCCCCCGGCGCGGTCGCCGTCGCCCGGTCCGCGAGTTCCTGCGGTGTCCCCCGGTGCACCACCCGGCCGTCGCCGAGTACGAGGACGGTGTCGCAGGCGGCACCCACGTCCTCCACGAGATGCGTGCTGAGGACGACCGCCGCGCCCGCTCCGGCGAGGGAGCGGATGAGCGCGCGGAAGTCGAGCCGCTGCGCGGGATCGAGGCCCACCGTGGGCTCGTCGAGCAGGAGCAGGGAAGGCGAGCCGACGATGGCGGCGGCGATCCCGGCGCGCCGGAGCATGCCGCCGGAGAGCGACTTCATGCGGTCGCGGGCCCTGTCGGCGAGTCCGACGGCGTCCAGCGCTTCCCTGGTCGCCGGCCCGGCCTTCCCGGCGGGGACCTCGCGCAGCCACGCGCAGTAGCGGACGAAGTCGGTGACGGAGAAGGACGGGTAGTAGCCGAAGTCCTGGGGCAGGTAGCCGATGCGGCGCCGGGCCTGCCGGACGTCCCGTTCACCGGTGACCGGCCGCCCGAAGAGTTCGAGGCCTCCGCTTCGCGGCGGCGCGATCGTGGCGAGCGTGCGGAAGAGCGTCGTCTTGCCCGCCCCATTGGGCCCCAGCAGTCCGGTGATGCCCGGCCGGATGGTCAGGTCGAGGCCCTCGATGACGCGTCGGCCGCCGTATCCCTGTGTGAGTGCCGTCAGCCTGGCGACAGGAGCAATGGTCATGGTGAATCCCCTGGAGTACGCGATGGGCCCGCCGCACCGACGGGCCCACCACCACATGTGCGGACTACTGGTACACCTTGGTGCTGTTGATCTTGAAGGTGCACTCGTAGGAGTCGTACTTGCCTACGTAGCCGTTGGAGAGCTTGGTGTAGTGCTGGGTGTCGAGCTCGTAGTTGCAGTCGTAGTTCGTGAACCAGCCCTTGTACCGGGAGGTATCCGCGTCGTAGCAGTACCCGTGGCCGGACGTCGAGTACCAGTATCCTCGGCAACCCGCCTGCCACGTGCTCTCGTTGTAGGCGCTGGAGAGCGGCGCGGTAAGACCGATGGCCGCAACCGCCATCGCCGCGACGACAGCGCCCTTCGCCGCCTTGGTGCCGGATATACGAGCCACAAAGAAACTCATTTCCCCCCCTGGGGTACGAAGTTGCCGCCCCTGCCGAGGCGTTGACGCCAATGCGTCTCCCTTCATCCAAGGTGAAGCAAAGATCCGCTCCCTTCACCCTCAAGCTGTGGACCGCCTTCAGATCAGTCCGCTTTGGGGGGATCCAGATACTTTCATGCGGCCGATTTCCACCGAGCCATCGCTCACTTCTTCGACAAACGTGAAGCTGCTCACCTTGCAGCCGTCAGAAAGACACGTCAATGTGTCAGATCGCCTGTCCACGCCTCCGTCCGTTTCCGGCTCGGCGCCACGGACCTCGATCGTCCGGCTTCGACAGGTCCTCCCGCCGAAACGGCGAGGACGGCCCCGCCGCCCGCACCCGGGCCCCTCCCCGGGCCTTCGCCATCCGGGCTGGTCAGGGCAGCGATAGGTTCAGGGGCTCGTGGAGATCGTCGACGGCCGGTGGCCGCGGGCCGATGCCCTTCGGCTCGCGAGCGCCGGTCGGCACGGCTTCTTCCGATGCCCTCTCAGCAGCCAGGAAAGGCAGTCCTCTTCCATGTCCCGTACCGCATCCGGCTCCCGTAGAGCGAGGGGCGTGGCGACCGCTCTCGTTCTCGGGCTCGCCGCCACCGGGCTCTCGCTGACGCACGCGAGTGCCGCCGAGACCGTCTATCCCACTTTCGCCGCCGCCTTCGACAACGCGGGCATCGCCACCGAGGCCGATCCGGGTGCGGCGGACCTCGACGGGGCGGGCAACAGCCTGTCCGCGAACACGCTCGACGCCGCCGGGTGGACCCAGGGGGCCCGCGTCACCATAGCGGGCACCACCTACACCCGGCCCGCCGTGGCCCCCGGCCAGCCCGACAACATCGTCGCCGACGGCCAGCGGGTCCCCGTCACCGGTTCCGGCAACGCCCTCGGCTTCCTGCTCACGGCGACCGGCGGTGCGGTGTCCGGCTCCGGCACCGTGCACTACGTCGACGGTACGAGCCTCCCGTACGAGCTGAAGGACGTCGGCGACTGGAAGGACGCCGGCAAGAAGGTCTCCGCCGCCCTCGTCCTCGGCCGGTCGGCGCGCGAGACCGCGCCCGTGCAGCTCTTCGCGGTCACCGTGCCCCTCGCCGCGGGCAAGGCGGTCTCCTCGGTCACGCTGCCCGCCGCCTCCGGCGCCAAGCGTCTGCACGTCTTCTCGATGGCCGTCCGCAGCACTCCCGCAGCGCCCAATGGGGCTTCCTGGACCGGCAGTTGGTCCACCGCCTACACCGACGCGCGGTCCACCGCCATGGGGGCCGCCGAGACGCTGCCCGCCTACCCTGACTGGTCGAACCAGACCATGCGGATGGTCGTCAATCCACACACCGGCGGCAGCACCATCCGGCTGCGGTTCGCCAACACCTTCTCCCCCGAGCCGGTGAAGCTGGGCCACGTCACGGTCGCGCGGCAGTCCGCCGGGGCGGCGGCCGTCGCGACGCCGGTCACCGCGACGTTCGGCGGCAGCCAGCAGGCCACCCTCCCGGCGGGCGGCGAGATCGTCAGCGACCCGCTGCCCCTGAGCGTCACAGCGGGCGGAAACCTGCTGGTCAGCTACCACCTGCCCGGCACGGTGAAGGTGGCTCCGCACCACGCGTACGCCCTGACCACCTCGTACACCACCGCCCGGCTCGCCGGGGACCAGAGCGCCGTCGCGGCGGGCGCCGGCTTCGTCAAGAAGCTCTTCTTCTGGAGCCTGGTCAGCGGCGTCGACGTCGCCACCCCCGGTACCCCGGGGACCGTCGTCGCCCTCGGCGACTCCCAGACCGACGGCGCCCACAGCGAGTCCGACCTCAACCGGCGCTGGCCCGACTACTACGCGGCCTTCCTGAACGCCAAGCCCGGCGCCCCCGGCGTCCTCAACGCGGGCATCAACGGGAACCGCCTCACCAAGGACGTGGACGGCGGAGCGGGGCCCAGCGCGCTCACCCGGCTCGACCGTGACGTGTTCGCGCAGCCGAACGTGCGCGAGGTCGTCCTCTACGAGGGCGTCAACGACCTCCTGTTCGAGAACCCCTCGGCCGCCACGGTCATGAAGACCATCCGGTCGATCGCCACCGAGGCCCGCGCCCGGGGCATCCGCGTCACCGTCGCCACCATCCCGGGCTTCTCCGGCTATACGGTGAAGCCGTTCGTGCCCTTCCGTGTCCTCGACTCGCTCCGGCAGGAGGTCAACGAGGAGATCCGGGCCGCGGCCAAGCCCGGTGCGAACGGCGCGCCCGCCCTCATCGACGACGTCGTCGACTTCGACCTCGCCACGAAGGACCTGGACGACCCGTACGCCATCAAGCCCTCGCTCGCGAGCGTCGACAAGCTGCACTTCACCAGTGCGGGCACGGAGCTGCTCGCCCGCACGCTGGCCGACCGGACCGTCCTCACCCCGCTCGCCATGGGCGAGACCACGGCCGCCGACTTCGACGGCGACGGCGCGTCCGACCTGATCGCCCGGCACGACGCCACCGGCACCCTGAAGATGTGGCGGGGGCGGGCGAACGGCACCTTCGAGCCGCCGGTGGACGTCCCCGGCGACTGGCGGTACCACTCCCAGATCGTCGCCGCCGACTTCGACGGCGACGGCAAGGCCGACATCCTCGCGAGTTACGAGGGGCCGCTGACCGGCGAAGGGAGCGTCAACCAGAAGTCGCTCCGGCTGTGGAAGAACAAGGGCGACGGGACCTTCTTCGCGCCCACGCACGTCACCGGGGGCTGGAACTTCACCCAGACCGCCGCCGCCGACTTCGACCGCGACGGCAAGGCCGACCTGATCGCCCGCGACGCCGACGGCAACCTGAAGATCTGGGCCGGACGCGGGAACGGCACCTTCGAGGCCCCCCGCCAGGTCACCGACGGCTGGAACTACACCCAGACGGTGGCCGCCGACTTCAACGGCGACGGCAAAGCCGACATCATCGCCCGCGACCCCGCCACCGGCAAGCTGAAGCTCTGGCTGCACGGCCCGAACGGCGACTTCGACCTCCCCGTCGACGTCACGGGAGGGTGGCTCTTCTCCCAGACCACCGCCGCCGCCGACATCGACGGCGACGGCATGGCCGACCTCCTCGCCCGGGACGACGCCGACGGCCGGCTGCGCGCCTGGTCGGGCAAGGGCACCGGCAAGTTCGCGGCGCCCCGGGACGTGACCTTGGGCTGGTGACCCGAGGAAGCCGGCCCGCGCGAAGCCCCTTAGGGAAGCTCCCTCGTGTGGCCCTGGACCGCCGGTCCGGGGCCACACGCTTGACCTCAAGTCCACTTGAGTTCCTACGGTGTTCCCACTCTGCCGACCAGGAAAAACGGAGGTTCGTCATGACGGTGACGCTCAAGGAGTACACGAGGGAAGCGCTGGCCGGGCAGCCCATAGGGGCCTGGGCCGGGATGGCTAGCCGGCTCGTCGTCGGGGGGCTCAGGGAGCAGTTGGCGGTGGAGGGGCTCGCCCAGCCGCACTGGTGGACGCTCAACCACGTCGCGGGCTCGCCCGGCGTCTGGACCCGGCCCGTCCTGACCGCACGGCTCGCCACCTGGGATTTCCTCGGGACCGATTTCGAGCGGGTCTACGACGAACTCGTGGCGCGCGGCTGGCTGACCGAGGACGCCGGCACCGGGGCGATGACGCTGACCGAGGAGGGCGAGGAGGGGCGCGTACGGGCACGGGACCGCAACGCGCGGGTCCACCGGCAGGCGCACGAGGGCGTCGGCACGGACGACTTCGTGACCACGATCAACGTCCTGCGGCGCATCGTCGCCAACATGGGCGGCGAGGGCGATCTGCCCGGCTGAGACGCAGGCAGGAGGAGGCGTCCCGGGACCCGTCAGGAATCGAGAAGCGGGGGCCGGACACCGCCACTAGCGTGAGGCGCATGGACATCACCATTCACACCACCGTGCTCCCCCACGAGGACCCGGACGCCTCCCTCGCCTTCTACCGGGACGTTCTCGGGTTCGAGGTGCGCGGCGACGTCGGGCAGGGGCGGACCCGATGGGTCACCGTCGGGCCCGCCGGGCAGCCCGGCACCTCGATCCTGCTCGCACCCGTCGGCGCCGACCCGGGTGTCACCGAGGCCGAGCGGAAGACCATCGCCGAGATGATGGCCAAGGGCACCTACGGGTGGATCCTTCTCGCCACCCCCGACCTCGACGCGCTCTTCGAGGAGCTTCAGGGCAAGGACGCCGAGGTCGTGCAGGAGCCCACGGACCAGCCGTACGGGGTGCGCGACTGCGCGTTCCGCGACCCGGCGGGGAACCTCGTCCGCTTCCAGGAAGTCCGCTGAGGCCCGCCGTGTGCCATCCCGCGTGGACGAGCGCACGGACCGAGGCGCAGCACTTGGCCGACCTGGCACGGCTGCGGCGCGTCAAGGACCGGATCGACCGCGAGTACGCGCGTCCGCTGGACGTCGAGGCCCTCGCCCGGGGCGCGCACATGTCGGCGGGCCACCTCAGCCGCCGGTTCCGGCAGGCGTACGGCGAGTCCCCGTACGCGTATCTCATGACGCGGCGGGTCGAGCGGGCGATGGCGCTGCTCCAGCGGGGTGAGCTGAGCGTCACCGAGGTCTGTTTCGCCGTCGGCTGCTCCTCGCTCGGCACGTTCAGCACCCGCTTCACCGAGCTGGTCGGCGTCCCGCCGAGCGTCTACCGGCGGCAGGTCGCCGACGGGGTGGCGGGGCTGCCGTCGTGCGTGGCGAAACAGGTCACCCGACCGGTCAGGATTCGAGAAGCAGCGGCGGGCGAGCAGGCCTAGCGTGAACGTCATGAACAGCAAAGACAGTGCGGCCGGCGGGAACGCGCTCGCGGCCGTCACCCTCGAAGTGGACGATCTCCCGGCCGCCGAACGCTTCCACGCCGAAGCCGGTCTCGCCCCCTGGGTCCGGCTGCGCGCCTCGACCGCGCCGACCTCCGGTTTCCGGGGTTTCGCGCTCTCGCTCACCGTCTCCCAGCCGGGTGACGTCCGGCTCCTCTTCGACGCCGCCGTCGACGCCGGGGCCACCCCGCT
This sequence comes from Streptomyces sp. CBMA291, assembly GCF_014596525.1. Classification (GTDB taxonomy): domain Bacteria; phylum Actinomycetota; class Actinomycetes; order Streptomycetales; family Streptomycetaceae; genus Streptomyces. The sequence continues at coordinate 8,836 of NZ_MSJP01000042.1, read as the reverse complement.
CAAGCCGGTGTCCAAGTCCTTCTGGGGGTACGGCGGCGTCTTCCGGGCCCCCGACGGGACCGCCTGGAAGATCGCGACCTCCGCGAAGAAGGACACCGGGCCCGTCACCGGGAAGGTCGACCGCTTCGTGGTCCTCCTCGGCGCCTCGGACGTCGCCGCGAGCAAGTCCTTCTACGTCGGGCACGGGCTGGCCGTCGCCAAGAGCTTCGGGCGCAAGTACGCCGATTTCGAGGCGGGTGGCGGCATCGCGCAGCTCGCCCTCTACGGGCGCCGGGCGCTCGCCAAGGACCTCGGCGTCCCCGCCGACGGCGAGGGCGCGCACCGGATCGCCCTCGGCGGCTCCTCGGGAGGCGCCTTCACCGACCCGGACGGATTCGCCTGGGAGCCCGCCGACGCCTGAACCGGGGCGGCGGGCACCGGTCGGGCGTGGGCGGGCGGGTCAGGGGGAGGAAGGGGAGGGCAGGAGAGGGGCTGGAGAGATCGGGCCGGTTACGGCCCGGTGGTCGGTACGGCCCGGTGGTCGGTACGGCTCGGTGGTCGGTACGGCTCGGTGGTCGGTACGGCTCGGTGGCCGTACGGCTCAGTGGTCCGAGTAGCGGAAGTCGCCCACCGTCCAGGCGCTGACGTCGGCGAGCGCGACCCGGTACATGCCGCCGGTTTCCGGGATGCCCACCGTCCCTTGGAGGATGCGGGCGAGATGGAAGTGGAGATGGGTCGGCGGCCCTTCCTTCAGCGTGGAGGTGCGGAAGATTCCGGAGAACTCTCCCAGGCGGTCCGAGTCCGTCAGGACTTCCGAGACCCGTTCTCTCCACAGCGCTTCCGGGGCGAGCCGGCCGGTGAGGACCGCTCCTCCCACGACCACCGTCAGGGACATCTGATTGCTCCGCCCGGACTCCACCGTGGCGGCGATGTCAACGAGCAGTTCGTCAGGCTTCGACATGAAAGCCGATTCTAGAGGCCCGCCCCCGTTTTGCCTCGGGTGGACGTCCCCGCTCTCCGTACGGCTTCGGAGCCCCGCAGGCAGGAGTGGCCGCCGCCGGGTGCGGCCGCTCCTCGCTCCGCGCGTCCGGCGCGGCGCCCTCATTCCAGGCTGGTCCGCGCCAGGTCCAGGAACTCGGTGTCCGTGAGGCCCAGTTCGCGGGCCTGGGCCGCCGCCTCGCGGAGGTGGGAGACCAGGCGGGCGCGGTCGGGGGCGGTGGCGCCGGGGACGATGACGGCTCCTCGGCCCCGGCGCAGCTCGATCAGGCCCTCCTCGCGGAGCCGCTGGTAGCCCCGGAGGACGGTGTGGACGTTGACGCCGAGGGAGTCGGCGAGGTCCCGGGCGGCCGGAAGGCGCTCGCCGGGCGCGGCGGAGCCGTCGGCGAGGGCGCCCCGGACGCAGGCGGCGATCTGGTCGCCGAGGGGGACGGCGGATGCGGGGTCGACACGGAAGAGCACGGTCAGACCTTTCCACGACGCTCGGCGAGCGTGTTGAGGAGGGCGGCGGCGGTGCCCGCGTCGGGCACGGTGACCGCGAACTCCCGGCCGCTGGTCCGCCGTACCACCAGGGCTTCGCCGGTCCGGACGATCACGCCCGTGCGGTGGGCCCTGACCCGGTAGCCCCAGCCGCCGTACTGGGCGAGGACGGTCTTCGTGTCGAGGTCGCGGACGTCCGCCCCGGCGACCTCTTCGAGCGGGATGCGGACGCGCGGCCGGGTGAAGAGCGAGGACCGCACGGTGAGCCCGTGCCGGTCGACGGTGACCAGGACCCGGGCGAGGGCAAGCCCCGTCACTCCGACGACGAGCCCGAGCAGGGCGAACAGGGCGCCGGGCCAGGGGGCGAGGAGCAGGACGGCGGGGGTCGCGGCCAGGGAGAGCACCGCGAGGACGGTCAGCGGCCGGGAGGCGGCGGAGTGCGACCAGCGCGCGACCTCCCCGGCGCCGAGCGGGAGCCGGGGCCCGTCGGCTGCGGCGCGCGGGACGGCCCGCTCGTCGCGGGGGACGAGGCGGGTCAGGGCCCAGCCGAGGAGCCCGAGGGCCACGGCGGCGGCGAACACGAGCAGCAGACCGGCGGGGGAGGACTCCACCCGGGCCGGGTCGACGGCGTCCAGGTTGTCCCGTACGAGAAGGAGGAGCAGCGCGCCGGTGAAACCGGCCGTGGCCCAGGCGCCCCAGAGGGAGCCCCGGCGGGCCAGGGCCGTCCAGGTCGCGCCGAGCACGACGAGGAGGACGGTGCCGCCGATCGCGAAGGCGGTCCGGCCGGTGAAGCCGTCGGGGCGCCCGCCGTCCGGGCCGAAGTGGGTGGCGAGGGTCTCGGGGAGCCGGTCCCAGCGGAGGGCGAGGAACAGCAGGTACGTGGCGACGGTGAGCACGAAGGGCAGCGCGGTGAGCACACGGAGCCGGAGCGTGGAGCGGGTCATGGAACCTCCCTTGTTCGCACCAGGATAGAACAAGTTGTTCGTACTTTGCTAGAACAAGTCGAAGTCATCGGGGCGAGGGAGGCCGAGCCGCCTCGGAAGACGCCGGCGCGGCGCCGGTCGGAAGACCGCCGCCGCGCCGGGAACCCGACCCGCTACTCCCCCGCGAGCACCCCCCGCAGCGTCTCCGCGAACTCCGCCGGAACGCCCTGCTGGCCGTACTCGCCGCCCAGGAATCCGGCCCGGTGGCCGGGGAAGACCACCGGCGGGGTGCCGAGCCCCTCGGCGACGGCGACCGCCGCCCGCGCCGCGAACATCCCCTCGGACTCCCGGCCCCGCGCGAGGACGATCCGGGTCGGCGCGGAGCGCAGGGCGGCGAAGTCGGGCCGATAGGAGGTGCAGCCCAGCAGGTTCCGGCCGAACAGCGGATCGTCGCGCGTGCCGTCGTCCTCGGTGGACAGCCCGAACGCGGCCGGATCGGGCGCGGGCTCCTCGGCCCACTCCTCGGGGAACGGTCCTTCGCGGCCGGTCAGCACGATGAACTTGGCCATCGCCGGGCCCCAGCCGTCCCTCAGATAGGTGGTGTGGACGTCCGCGCACAGGCCGAGCACCGCCTCCCGGTCCGGCAGGACGGCGGCGGTCGGCGGCTCGTGCGCGACGAGGGTGTGGACGAGTTCACCCCGCGCGGCGACGAGGGCGAGCGCGTTGACGGCGCCGCCGCTGCTCGCGAAGACGTCCACGGGCCCGGCGCCGAGCGCCTCGATCAGCCGGGCCAGATCGTCGGCGTGCTCCTCGGGCAGGATCGCCGCCGCCCCGTCCGCGCAGGTGCTGCGCCCGATCCCGCGCGGGTCGTACGTGACGACCGTACGGTCCCCGAAGTGGGAGGCGAGCGTGGTGAACCCGGTCGCGTCCAGATGGGAGCTGATCAGCAGCAGCGGACGCGGGTCCGCCCCGGAGCCGGGGCGGACGTCGTAGCGCAGGACCGCGCCGACGGTCTCCAGGATCCGGGTGCCGGTCTCGGCCATGGTGTCCTCCTCGGTGACGAGCCAGTCGAGGAGGTTGACCGGGTCGCTACGAGAAAGTCATCGGGGACGGCTCGGCGAAGTCGTCGGCGCGTCGTCGGGGACGTCATCAGCCGGGACCGAAGCCCGCACGGGGCGGGCCGGAGACGAACGGGGAGGCGCACAGATCACCGCCGCGCGCCCCCGCCCCGCGCCCCCTCCCGGGTCCTCCTCCGGCTCCTCCGGCTCCTCCGGCTCCTCCGGCTCCTCCGGCTCCTCCAACTCGTTTTACTCGTCCTCCGAGGACCCCTCCAGATCCCCCTCCGTCTCCAGGAACACCTGCCGCAGCGCGGCCAGCGTCTCCGGGTCCGGCTTCTCCCACATGCCGCGCGACTCGGCTTCGAGGAGGCGTTCCGCGATGCCGTGCAGGGCCCAGGGGTTGGCCTCCTTCAGGAACTCCTGGTTCGCCGGGTCGAGGACGTACTCCTGGGCCAGCTTGTCGTACATCCAGTCGGCGACCACGCCCGTCGTGGCGTCGTAGCCGAAGAGGTAGTCGACGGTCGCCGCCAGCTCGAACGCGCCCTTGTAGCCGTGGCGGCGCATCGCCTCGATCCAGCGCGGGTTGACCACCCGCGCCCGGAACACCCGGGAGGTCTCCTCCACGAGCGTGCGGGTGCGGACGGTCTCCGGGCGGGTCGAGTCGCCGATGTACGCCTCCGGGGCCGTGCCCCGCAGCGCACGGACGGTCGCCACCATGCCGCCGTGGTACTGGAAGTAGTCGTCGGAGTCGGCGATGTCGTGCTCGCGGGTGTCCGTGTTCTTCGCCGCCACCGCGATCCGCTTGTACGCGGTCTCCATCTCGGCCCGCGCCGGGCGCCCTTCGAGCCCGCGCCCGTACGCGTACCCGCCCCACACCGTGTACACCTCGGCGAGGTCCGCGTCCGTACGCCAGTCCCGGGAGTCGATCAGCTGGAGGATGCCCGCGCCGTACGTGCCGGGGCGGGAGCCGAAGATACGGGTGGTGGCGCGCCGTTCGTCGCCGTGCTCGGCGAGGTCGGCCTGCGCGTGCGCCCGTACGTAGTTGTCCTCGGCCGACTCCTCCGCGAGCCCCGCCACCAGCCGTACGGCATCGTCGAGAAGCCCGATGACGTGCGGGAACGCGTCCCGGAAGAAGCCGGAGATGCGGAGCGTGACATCGACACGGGGGCGGCCCAGCTCGGCGAGCGGGACCGGTTCGAGGCCGTTGACCCGGCGGGAGGCCTCGTCCCACAGCGGGCGGACGCCGAGCAGCGCCAGCGCCTCGGCGACGTCGTCGCCCGCCGTGCGCATCGCGCTCGTCCCCCACAGGGAGAGGCCCACCGAGGTCGGCCAGGAGCCGTTGTCCGTGCGGTAGCGCTCCAGGAGGGAGTCGGCGAGCGCCTGCCCGGTCTCCCAGGCGAGCCGGGACGGCACGGCCTTCGGGTCGACCGAGTAGAAGTTCCGGCCGGTCGGCAGGACGTTGACCAGGCCCCGCAGCGGCGAACCCGAGGGGCCCGCCGGGACGAAACCGCCGTTCAGGGCGTGCACCGCGTGGGCGAGTTCGTCGGTGGTGGCCGCCAGCCTCGGCACGACCTGCTCGCAGGCGAACCGCAGCACCGCCGCCACCTGCGGACCGTGCTCCTCGGGGACCGCATCCACCGACCAGCCGGCCGCCTCCATCGCCTCGACCAGCTCGCGCGCCTTCGCCTCCGCCTCGTCGGCGGTCGTCCGGGTCGCCGCCGACTCGTCGAGCCCCAGCGCCTCCCGCAGACCGGGCAGCGCCTGCGTGCCGCCCCAGATCTGCCGGGCCCGCAGGATCGACAGGACCAGATTGACCCGCGCCGCGCCCTCCGGCGCGCCGCCGAGGACATGCAGACCGTCCCGGATCTGGGCGTCCTTGACCTCGCACAGCCAGCCGTCGACGTGCAGCAGGAAGTCGTCGAAGCCGTCGTCCCCCGGCCGCTCCTCCATGCCCAGGTCGTGGTCGAGCCGGGCCGCCTGGATCAGCGTCCAGATCTGGGCGCGGATCGCGGGCAGCTTCGCCGGGTCCATCGAGGAGATCTGCGCGTACTCGTCGAGCAGCTGCTCAAGGCGGGCGATGTCGCCGTACGAGTCGGCGCGGGCCATCGGCGGCACGAGGTGGTCGACGAGCGTGGCGTGCGCGCGCCGCTTGGCCTGGGTGCCCTCGCCCGGGTCGTTGACGAGGAACGGGTAGACCAGCGGCAGATCGCCGAGGGCCGCGTCGGGGCCGCAGGCGGCGGAGAGACCGGCGTTCTTGCCGGGCAGCCACTCCAGGTTGCCGTGCTTGCCCAGGTGGACCATGGCGTCGGCGCCGAAACCGCCGTCCTCGGCGCGGGCGGCGATCCAGCGGTACGCGGCCAGGTAGTGGTGCGAGGGCGGCAGGTCGGGGTCGTGGTAGATCGCGATCGGGTTCTCGCCGAAACCGCGCGGCGGCTGGATGAGGACCAGCAGGTTCCCGCGCCGCAGGGCCGCGAGGACGATGTCGCCCTCCGGGTTGCGGGAGCGGTCCAGGAACATCTCGCCCGGCGGCGGGCCCCAGTGCTCCTCCACCCGCTCGCGCAGCTCCGCCGGAAGCTCCCCGTACCAGCGCCGGTAGTCGGCGGCGGGGATGCGGACCGGGTTCTTCGCCAACTGCTCCTCGGTCAGCCAGTCCTGGTCGTGGCCGCCCGCCTCGATCAGGGCGTAGATCAGCTCGTCGCCCTCGCCGGAGACCACCCCGGGGATGTCCTCGGCGGGCCCGAAGTCGTACCCCTCGGCGATCAGCCGGCGCAGCAGCGCCACGGCGGAGGCGGGCGTGTCCAGACCGACCGCGTTGCCGATGCGGGAGTGCTTCGTCGGATACGCGGAGAGGACGAGCGCCAGCCGCTTCCCGGCGTTCGGCAGGTGCCGGAGGCGGGCGTGCCGCACCGCGATCCCGGCGACCCGGGCCGCCCGCTCGGCGTCGGCGACGTACGCGGGCAGCCCGTCCTCGTCGATCTCCTTGAAGGAGAACGGGACGGTGATCAGCCGCCCGTCGAACTCGGGCACCGCGACCTGACTGGCCGCGTCGAGCGGGGAGAGCCCCTCGTCGTTCTCCTCCCACGCCTGCCGGGAACCCGTCAGACACAGGGCCTGGAGGACCGGCACGTCGAGCGCGGCGAGCGCGCCCGCGTCCCAGGCCTCCTCGTCGCCGCCCGCCTGCGCCTCGGCGGGCCGGGTGCCGCCCGCCGCGAGGACGGTGGTGACGATCGCGTCGGCGGTACGGAGCCGGTCGAGCAGCTCCGGCTCGGGGGCCCGCAGGGACGCCACGTACAGCGGCAGCGCCTGCCCGCCCGCGTCCTCGACCGCCGCGCACAGGGCGTCGACGAAACCGGTGTTCCCGCTCATGTGGTGGGCGCGGTAGTAGAGCACCGCGATCGTGGGGCCCTCGGCGCTCCGCGCGGTGCGCTCCAGCGGGCCCCAGGTGGGGGCGGCGGCCGGCGCCTCGAAACCGTGGCCGGTGAGCAGCACGGTGTCGGAGAGGAACCGGGCCAGCTGCTCCAGGTTGGCGGGCCCGCCGTGGGCGAGGTAGGCGTGGGCCTCGGTGGCGACGCCGACGGGGACGGTGGAGGCCTCCATCAGCTGCGCGTCGGGAGCCTGCTCGCCGCTCAGGACGACCACCGGCTTCCCGGCGGCCCACACCGCCTCAAGCCCCTCGGGCCAGGACCGGAGCCCGCCGAGGAGCCGGACGACGACCAGGTCGACGCCGTCGAGGAGACCGGCGAGACCGTCGGACCCACCGGACCCACCGGAAGCACCGGAAGCACCGGACCCACCGGACCCACCGGAAGCACCGAGGGAGAGCCGGGAGGGATTGGCGAAGCGGTACTCCACCGGCCCCCCGGCCGCACGGGCACTGAGCAGGTCGGTGTCGGAGTGCGACAGCAGCAGGAGCATGGCTACGCAGGCCTTCCTCGGGGTTGTCCGCGCCCCGGGTGGTCGTATGGACGGCGGGAGTTCCTGACTCACCGCCCCCGAGGACACCCCCGGAACCGGCTCACAGTGGCGGGACCGCGCCGGATTCACACCGGGCTTCCTCCCCGGGGTCCTGGGACCCCATGCCGTTTGCATAGTAGATCGTGGGGGGTGGGAACGGGGGTGGGGTGGGGGTACCGCCTCCGCACGGGGGCGCGTTCCGGCCCCGCTCCCGGACTCCGCGCCGCACCTCTGCGCCCCGCTCCCGAACTCCGCGCCGCACCTCGGCACCCCGACCCCGGACCCCGCGCCGCACCCCGGCACCCCGCTCCCGGGCCCCACCCCGCACCCCGGCACCCCGTTCCCGGACTCCGCGCCGCACCTCGGCACCCCGACCCCGGACCCCGCGCCGCACCTCGGCATCCCGTTCCCGGACCCCGGCGCCCTGCTCACCCGGCCCCCGCCCCGCACCCCGGCACCCCGACCCCGGACCCCGCCCCGCACCCCGGCACCCCGCTCCCGGACCCCGGCGCCCTGCTCACCCGGCCCCCACCCCGCACCCCGGCACCCCGACCCCGGACTCCGCCCCGCACCCCGGCACCCCGCTCCCCCGGCCCCCGCCCCGCACCCCGGCGCCCCGCTCCCGCACCCCGGCGCCCCCGCTCTCCCCGCCCCGCCCGGTCCGAGGGCGAGGGTGAGGGCGAGGGTGGGCTCACCCCCGGGATCCGTCCCGTAGCCGTCTGTATGCTCGCCGCCATGCCGCCCACCCCGCTCCCGCCGTCCGAGCCGGGCGCGAGCCGTGCCCGGGACCGTGGTGACGCGTGCCCCGGGGCGCTGCGCCTGCACTCCGCCGACGACGGGCGTCTCGCCCGACTGCGCCTGCCCGCAGGACGCCTGACGCCACCTCAGATCGAGACGCTCGCCCACGCCGCCGAGACCCTCGGCGACGGGCGGGTCAGCATCACCTCGCGGGGGAACGCTGAGCTGCGCGGCCTCGGCGAGGAGTGCGGGGCCGCGCTGGCCGCGCTCCTGTCCGGGGCCGGTCTGCTGCCCTCCCCCACCCATGAACGCGTCCGCAACATCGTCGCCTCGCCCGGCGCGGGGCTCGACGGACTCGGCCGTGCCGACACGCAGTTGTGGGCCCGCGCACTCGACGCCGCCCTGTGCGCCGAGCCCCGGGCGGCGGCCCTCTCCGGCCGGTTCCTGTTCCTCCTGGACGACGGGCGCGGCGACGTCGCCGGGCTCGGCGGCGATGTGAGCTTGATCGCAGAAGGCGACGGCCGGGCCCTGCTGCTCCTCGGCGAGCAGGCGTTCCGGATCGGCACCGACGACGCCGTCCCGGCGGCCCTCGCCGCCGCCCTCGCGTTCCTCGACGCGGCCGGGGCCGCCGGAACCGGGGCCTGGCGTCCGCGCGAGCTGCCCGCCGGGCACGCCCCGGACGCGGCCGGGGCCCTCGCGGGGGCCGGG
>NZ_MSJP01000041.1 GCF_014596525.1 Streptomyces sp. CBMA291 | reverse complement strand
CAGGGCCGGGGTGGGGGGCCGGTACCCGGGGGCCGGGTGGGGGGCTGTGCGGTGTGCCGCCTTCCGGGTCGGGCCGGTGGGGGGTGGGCGGGCGGAAGCCCGCCGGGGGGCTGTGCGGTGCGTTGTCCGTCGGTTCGGGCCTGGGCGGGGCCGGTGGGCCGCCGCTTGCAGCGCGTACGTCCGGTGCGCCGCCCGCCTGTTCACTCCCCTGCCGGGCGGGACCGGCGCGCGGGTCGCCCGGCGGTTCGTCCCCGGCCGGTTCCCGCCTTGCCGGTTCTCCCCCGGCGCCCGTAGGGGTCTCCCCGAGACCGGTGGTCACCGTCGTCCGTCCCGGGGGCAGGAGGCGGTGGGCCGCGCGGGTCAGGGTCGCGCCGGGGCCCGTCTCGCGGAAGGTGTCGTGGCCCGTCGCGTACAGGAGGTCCAGCACCTCGGGGAGGCGCACGGGGCGGATCAGACAGTCCGCGAGGCGGCGGGGCAGGTCCTCGCCGGGGCCGTACGCGCGGCCCGCGACGGCCGAGAAGACGGGAAGGCGCGGTGTCCGGGGCGGCCGGAAGCGGACGGCTTCGTGGAACCGGGCCGCCTGCGCGGTGAGGGCCGGGTGGTGGGCGCTGAACGGCAGCCGGAGCCGTACGGCCCCGATACCGGCGGCGAGCGCCCGCGCCTCCAGGCGGGCCAGTTCCCGCAGGGGTCCCGCGACGACGGTCTCCCCGGGGTGGTGGACGCAGGCGGTGGCCAGCGCCCCGGTGTCGGCCGGGGCGAGCAGGACGGCGGCGGCGGTCTCGTCGCAGGCGAGGAGGGTGAGCCCGCCGGGGGCGGTGGCCAGGACCCGGGCCAGCCGGTGGGCGTACTCCGCCCCTTCCCGTACGGAGAGGGCTCCGGCGGCGGTCAGCGCGGCGATCTCCCCGAAGCCCACGCCGAGGACCGAGTCCGGGGGACCGTACCGTCGGACGAGCAGGGTGTGGAGGCTCATCGAGACGCCGAACAGGGCGAGTTGCCCGGTCCCCACGGGCGTGTCGGCCAGTTCGCGTATGCCCGGCGGGTTCCGTCCGGTCAGCCAGGGCCGAAGCTCGGGTACACCCCGCTCCGCGCCGTCCAGGTCGACGGCGTCGAATATCTCCTCGGCCGCGGCGCGCAGCGCCTCGTCCCGTGCGAGCGCCGCCGTGAACTCCCGCAGGGGAAAGTCGCCTTGCCCCGGGAACATGTGGACCGTCCTCGCCATCTTTCCCCCCGTGGACACCATCGTCCTGCGCGTCCATCCGGCGGATGGACGACTGGTACCACCGTCGCGCCGGAGCGGGACGCAGGACAGGGGCGTCGGGCGAGGTCAGAGTGAGAACGGCCGTGCGCTGAAAGCGGATTCCGGTCCGCCGCCGAGCGCTTCGGGGCGGTCCCGCGGCGGGCCCGGGGCGGATTCGTCGGCCCCTGTGCGGCGTGTGACCACCGATCGTCTCACGGTGTCGCTCGGACCCAGCTTCCGCAACGCGGCGAGAAGTCGTCCGGCGAGCGTACGCGGGGCGTGCACGGTCTCGACGACCCCGACGGCCCCGGCGGAACGCAGCCATCCGGGGTCCAGATCGCGGACGGAGGTCACCGTACGGACCCGGGTGCCGCGCGGCGCCCAGGAGGCGACCTCGGCGGCCTCGGGGTCGCCGGGGCAGGCGGCGACGAGCAGGAGGTCGACGAGCGCGGCGACGCAGCGCACGGTGTCGCGCCGGTCGTCGGCCTCGTAGCAGTAGGTGCGGGGGGCCTGCGGGATGACGTGGCCGAAGCGGGCGCGGAGCCCTTCGCCGACGGCGAGGGCGGGCCGCAGGGGCTGGCCGGGGACGAGGGCGAACCCGACGCGCGCGGGATCGGGCACATCGGCCTCCTCGGGCGCGGAGACCGTCCACGCGACCGGGGACGAGTCCGCGCCCGAAGCGGCCCCTGAGGGCGGTTCCGGCGGCGGCCCCGACCGGGGGCGCCCCTCTGACGGCACCCCTGACCGCGCCCCGGGCTCCGCCCCCGACACCGGCCCTGAAGGCACCCCCGACTCCGACCCCGACCCCGACCCCGACAGCAGCCCTGCACGCGCCTCCGGACCCGACTTCGACACCAGCCCTGAAACCGACCTCGCCCCCGGCTCCGACCCCGACCCCGACGCCAACCCTGAGACCGACCCCGGCCCCCGCCCCGGCATCAGCCCTGAACGCGGCCCCGGCTCCGCCCCTGGTGCCGCTCCCGGTTCCGCCCCACCGCGAGAGCCCCCCTCCGCGAGCCGTTCCGCCGCCGCCGTGGGGCGGGGGGCAGCGAGGACGACGTGTTCGCCCTGGCCGGCGAGGCGGGCGATCTCCCCGGCCGCCGCATGGTGCCGTTCGCAGACGGCGTCCACGACGACGGCGCCGGGGGCGGCGGCCCGTGCGCGGTCCTCGGGGGCGGGGGGCAGGGGGCCCACGATCAGCAGGTCACCCGGGCGGGCGGGGCCCGCGTCCGCCGTCGGCCGGGCGCCGTACCGCCGGAGTTCGTCGGTCAGCATCCGGCCGCAGCCTTCGGTCCCGGCCACGAGGACGCGGCGGCCCGCCGCGCTCTCGCCGACCCGACCGGCCGGGCCGCCGGGCAGGCCCTCCGTCGCGTGCTCGGCGCTCCGTACGGCGGCGAGGAGGTCCCTGGCCCCGCCGCACAGGGGGCCCGTTTCCGTGGTGACGAGCAGTCGGGTGCGCAGGGCGCGGGCCCAGCCTTCGACGAGCCGTCGGGTGGCCGCGACGGCCTTGCGGTCCGCCGGGTCGGCGAGAGCGGCGAATCCAAGACAGGGACCGGTGCCGAGTTCGTACGAGACGGCCCATCCGGTGCTGCGGACCGGACCGGCGGCGCGGGCTTCCGACCTGCCGGGGGATTCCCCGGCAAAGGCTTCGGCGCGCATCTCGCGGGGTGTTGCTTTCCAGCCGATCCGCTCGGCGCCGCCGACGAGCAGGTCGGTCTCCGCGCAGGTGACACGGCCACGCGGACCATGGGGAAAGGCGAGGGGAACGACGATCTCGCCCGGCCCGCACTCCTCCGTCGAAACGATACGACCGACCATGCGAGTTCTGTTCACCGCGCGCTTCTTTCCCTTCCGGCCCCTTTGCCAGGAATCCCTATCAGCCGGATTGACACGCCCACAACATTCTTTGACCCAAGCGGGCGAAAGAATTCAGGTCATCCCTGTGGGAATTTCCTTGATTTGCGCGCGCGTCGCCTCGGGCGGGACGGGACCGTCCTGCGGGCGGGGCTCTCGGCGGCACCCCGACCCGGCATGGTCTAGACCGGTTCCGGGAGGGGAGGGAAGCGCCGGGGCCGTGTCCGGATTCCGCGCCGCGCCCTCGCGTGCGTGCCATCGCCGCAGGTCGAAGAGAGGCACACTGATCGACAAACGGCCATTGTCCGACGCGGAGTTGGGATGTTAGCGTCCCAGGCGACCAGCAGAGTCAAGCGCTGGCGTGACGAGCGGGGCCCCCGGGCTCCGTACCGGGGAACGTCGCTTTGGGGGGTGGAGTGGGTCCGCGAACCGTTGCCGGACTTCTGGATTTCGAACGTCGAGTCGTCCCTGTCGTGGACCGCTTGCGCGAGACCCGGAGCGGCGGGAGAGACACCGACAGGAGCGCCGCGCTCGACGAGTTGAGCGCGGCCGTCAAGGGCCTTTCGGCCCTTATGTCGGAGCGTCAGATATCGGCTACTCTCGACGACTTGGCGCGCTGGGCCGAGTCCGGTTGCGAGGGCGTCCCGGATTTCGACGCCACCCGGGACGCGGTGCCCGCGCCCGAGGACGGGGAGGCGGCCGCGTACGTGGGGCCGGTGATCCTCCCCAACAGCGACCGGCACGAGGTGCACATCGAGGCCTTCTCCGTGGTCCGCCAGGACCCGGACTGCACCCCGTACCTCCAGGAGACGTATCCGCACCCGAAGGCCGTCTTCCAGTCGACCCGGCTGCTCTCCGCCTCGCGGGGGCTCAGGGAGGGCAACTGCGTGGTGTTCTTCCCGGAGAACATCCCGGCGGCGACCAAGTGCACCCACCAGAACTTCGCCTGGTTCTTCTTCGACCGGCACGTGGACATCTACGCCCAGACACTGGCGATCACCGAGCGTCTCTGCGGCCCCGGTTCGCCCTTCGCCGGGGAGGACCGGCTCGTCTCCCCCGGCACGGACCCGGAGGACGTGTACCAGGCACGGTGCGTCTGGGGCTATCTGCACGACTACTTCCACCACACCGGCCCCCGCCCGCTGGACCTGCACCTGGCGCTGAAGACGAAGTGGCGCCCCGGGCTCCTGGAGGAGCTGAAGGTCGACATGAAGACGGCGATCGCCTGCTACGAGGAGGACGTGCCGTACGGCCCCGTCGTCTTCGAGTACGTCCTCCTGGAACGCCTGTTCCGCTACCCGGCACAGCCCGAGCCGCTGCGCAACTTCGACTCCGGCACCGGATTCGCGCTCGGCACCTGGCTGGCCGCGCACGGGCTGTTCACCGGGACCGGCGACGGGCGGCGCGCCCTCGGGCCCAAGGCGGAGATCGTGGAGTGCGTGCGTGAACTCGTCGCCCTGATCGAGGAGATCGAGACGGCCGAGGACGACGAGGCCTACCGGTCGGGGGCGGTCGACTTCCTGTACGGGACGCTGCTGCGCCGGCCGGAGACCAGGCCCGACCGGTACGGCGGCCCGCTGGCGCCGATCGGACTGTGGGGGTCCGAGGTCCATGTCTGAGAGGGAGACGTCCGGGACGCCGGGACCGGCCGAGGTGGCGCGCGTCCTGCGGGACCCCGGCTTCTGCCGTCACTCCACCGGACGGGTCGCCGTCGTGGAGTGGGAGGCCGGGTCCGGCTGGTCCGAGCCGAGGATCGAGCCGTACGGCAGCCTGTCCATGGACCCGGCGACACTGGGGCTCCACTACGGGCAGGCCGTCTTCGAGGGTATGAAGGCCTTCCGGGGCACGGACGGCTCGGTGTCGCTGTTCCGCGCGGCCGACCACGGGCGCAGGCTCGGGCTCTCGGCGGCGCGGCTCGCGATGGCCGAGATGCCGGTGGAGCTGTACGTACGGACCTGCGCGGCGCTGGTCGCGGCGGACGAGCGGTGGGTGCCGGGCGGATACGGGCAGAGCCTGTATCTGCGGCCGCTGCTGATCGCCACCGAGGCGGAGATGGGGCTGCGGCCCTCGCGGGCGTACCGGTGCGTCGTCCTCGCCTACCCCTCCGATCCCTGTTTCGGGAGAGACTTCCGTCCGCTCGCGGTGTCGGCGGCCCTGGAGACGGTCCGCGCGGTGCGGGGCGGCACGGGCGAGTCGAAGTGCGCGGGGAACTACGCGGCCGGTCTGCTGACCAGGACACAGGCCCAGGCAGCCGGGTACGACGAGGCCCTGTGGCTCGACGGGATCGAACGGCGCTGGGTCGAGGAACTCAGCACCATGAACGTCTTCTTCGTCTGGGACGGAGGCGACGGGCCCCGGCTGACGACCCCGCCGTGCGACGGGACCATCGTCCGGGGGCTCACCCGGGACTCGCTGCTCACCCTCGCCGGGGACCTCGGGATCCCGGCGGCCGAGGAGCCGACGGCGCTCGACACCGTCCGGGACGGCATCCGCTCCGGGCGGCTCGCCGAGGTCTTCGCCTCGGGGACGGCGGGCGTGGTCGTGGCCGTGGGGCGGCTCGGCACCGGGGCCGAGGACCTGATCGTCGGCGACGGCACGGAGGGACCCGTGACCGGACGGCTCAGGGCCGCCCTCCTGGACGTCCAGCACGCACGTACACCTGATACGCACGGCTGGCTGCTGCCGGTCACCGGCGGCGCCGGGACGGCAGCGATCGAAGGCGGGGGACGAGACGCATGAGCCACACCACGGGGCACGGGACCGGCCGGGACGGGACGCTGTCGGAGGTCACCACGATCCACACCCTGGGCCCCACCGGCACCAATCTGGAGAAGGCCGCGCACCACTGGTTCGCGGAGCGGGGCGTCTCCGGCACGGTGCTGCTCCACCCCGAGGTGGAGGACGGGCTCGACGTCATGGGCTTCGACGGCAGTGAGGCCATCCTCGCCTGCGCCGTCTACCCCCGGTTGCACGATCTCGTCTTCCGGAACCTGCACCGGCTCGAAATGGCCGACAGCTTCATCCTGGACACCCATGACATGGTCCTCGCGGGCCGTACGGAGGAGGTCGCGATCCGGACGATCGTGTCGCATCCGGCGCCGAGCTGTCTGGTGGCCGGGCGGGGCACGGTCTCGCTCGCGAGCAGCAATTCCCGGGCCGCCGCGCTGTGCGCCGCCGGGGAGTTCGACGCCTGTGTGACCACGTACCGGGCGGCCCAGGCGGAGGGGCTGCGGGTGCTGGAGAACTTCGGTCCCGTCCCGATGGTGTTCACGCTGCATGTGGGCAGGGCCGCCGGTGCGACGAGCGGGACGGTGTGATGGGCGGGAGCGGACGGAAGTCCGCGCCACCGTCTCCGACATCCGGGCGGCGTCGGCTGCCGGCCGCCTTCCGGGCGCTGCGGGTGAGCGAGGCGGTGTCCTCGGCCGGTTCGCAGCTGACCCTGGTCGCCCTGCCCGTGCTCGCGGCCGCCGATCTGGACGCCTCGGCCTCGCAGATCGCGCTGCTCAGCGGGGCGCAGTTCGTTCCGGTGCTGCTCGTCACCCCGTTCGCGGGGAGGCTGGCGGACCTGCGGGACCGGGCGCCGCTGCTCTACGCCTCGCACTTCGCACGGGCCGTGGTGCTGTTCCTCGTGGTGGGGCTGGCCGCCGCCGGGTGGCTCGACTACCTGACGCTCTTCGCGGGCGCGATGCTGCTCGGCGCGTTCACCGCGCTCTTCGACACCTCCCTGCTCGCGTATGTGCCGGACACCGTCGAGACCGAGGAACTGACCCGGGCCAACGGGCAGTTGGCGGCGGTCAACGCGGTCTCGCAGACGGCGGGTCCGGCCATCGGCGGGCTGATCGTGTCGGGGCTCGGACCCGCTCTCGCCGTGGCCCTGGACGCCGTGTCGTACCTCTTCGGCGGCGCCGCGCTGCGGGCGCGCCGGAAGCCCTCGCACAGCCGGGCGGCCCGCGAGGGCGCCTCGATCCGTGCCGGGTTCACGACGGTGGCCGCGTCCGATCCGCTGCGGCGGCTCGTGGCGGCGGGCTCCCTGTTCAACCTGGCCGAACAGGTCGCCCTGAGCGTGCTGTTCATCGCCGTGGTGCAGGAGTCCGCGCACTCGGTCGGCTTCCTCGGCTTCGGGTTCAGCGCGGCGGGCGTCGGCAGTGTGATCGGGGCGCGGGCGAGCGCGCGGTACGGCGGCGGGGACGCGGCCCGGTCCTGGGTGTGGGCGCTGCTCGTCTCCCAGGCGGCGCTGCTCGCGGCGCTGTGGGCGGTCGGCTCCGGCCTCTGGGGCGCGGCGGCCTTCTTCGCGAGCATGCTGGTGTACGGCGCGGCCATGGCGTTCTACAACGTGCATTCCCTGACGCGTCGTCAACTCGTCTCGCCGGACGGGATGCTGGGCCGGGTGAACGCGGTGTACCGCACGTTCGCCTTCGGGACGATCCCGATCGGCGCGGGCGCGGCGGCCCTGCTGCTGCTGTTCACGACGGCTCCGGTGGCGGCCTCGCTGGTCGCGGTCCTGAGCGTCGTCGCCACCTGGGTCCTGGCCCGGGGCACGTACACGACCGAGAGGCGGGACGAGGCATGGACGACACCCTGACACCCTTCGGGGTGGGAGAGCGGGACCGCCTCGATCCCTCCGGCGCGGACGCGCCGTGGCTGGACGAGGCCGGTTTCTACTCCTCCCGGCGCTGGACGGTCTCCCAGGAGGGCGACCGGGGTTTCGCCACGGCGTATCTGGTGGGTCGCGACCGCAGCGGCGGGACCGGCGGTCTGGTGCCCTTCCACACGGCGTCCGGCGGCGACAGCAACCCGCTGTACAACGAGGCCACCCTGCTCGGTCACACCCCCGAGGTGCAGGTGCTCGCCGGTTCGCGGACCGGCTACGACAACCGGGTGCTGCTCGGCCCCGGGCTGTCCGGCGAGGACCGCGCCCGGCTGCTGTCCGCGCTCTGCGGACGGCTGCTCGACCGGGCCGGGGAGCGGGGCGCCGGGCATGTGTCCTGGTGGTACCTGCCCGAGGCGGAGGCGCGTGAGCTGGCCGCGCTGCCGGGGTTCGCGACGGTCGCCACGCCCTGCCCGCCGACGGCGGTGGTCCTGCCGCGCGGGGCGGACTTCGAGGCGCACGTGGCGGCGCTGCCCTCGTCCCGGCGTTCGCTGGTGCGGCGCGATCTGAGGCGGCTCGCGGGGAGCGGCTACCGGTCGCGGAGCGTGGTCGCGGACCCGGCGGACCTGGAGCGGTACGCGCCGCTGGTGGTCCAGGTACAGGCGCGGCACGGCGAGGAGCTGAGCGAGGAGGGCGCGGTGCGTTATCTGCTGCGCTGTCTGAGCATCGGCGACGGCGAGGACGTGGTGGTCACCGAGGTCCTCGACGCGGAGGACCGGCTCGCCGCCTTCGCCCTGGGCATCGTCCACGGCCGGACCCTGCACATGCGGGTCTTCGGCTGCGACTACGCCGCCGGGCACGGCACGTCCGGCGAGTACTTCGAGGCCACCGTGTACGGTCCGCTGCGGTTCGCGCTGGGGCGGGGGCTCGAAGCGGTCCACCTCGGGGTCACCTCGTACCGCGCGAAGTCGCTGCGTGGCGCCGAACTGCGCTCGCGCCGCACCCTGTTCATGTCCCGTGCCGGTCTGCCGCTGCCCGTTCCCGCGCCCGACTGGGGCTTCCTCGGGGACGACGAGCGGTTCCTCGCCGGAGTGTCGTCGGAGGTCCTTCCGTGCTGATCGTCGTCCAGCCGCTGTCGGCCGGTGTCCGGCTCGCCGCCCGGGTGGTGGCGTCCGGGGTGCCGTGTCTGATCCCGACGCAGTTCCCCGAGCTGCTGCCGCCGGAGGTCGCGGCGGGCGCGACCGTCGTCGACTGGAGCCCCGACCGGGGGGTGGCGGAGCTGCTCCGCATCGTGGCGGAGTGCGGGCAGGAGCCGACCGGGGTCGTCGCCGGGTTCGAGTACGTGGTGCCGGAGAGCGCCGCGCTCGCGCGGGCCCTCGGGCTGCCCGCGCTCGGCGCGGAGGCGGCGGACGCGGTGCGGCAGAAGGACGTGATGCGCCGCTGGTGCGCGGAGCGGGGTGTCGCCTTCCCCCGGTCGGTGCTCGTGGCGCAGGGCGAGGCGGGGCCGTGTCCGCTGCCGTTCCCGGTGGTGGTGAAGCCCGTCGACTGCGGCGGGAGCCTGATGGTGAGCCTGTGCCGGGACGAGGAGGAGTACGCGCGGGCGTGCGCCGCGGTGCACGGGCCGGGCGAGGTGCGGTTCCATCCGAGTCCCCGGCGGGCCGCGCTGGTGGAGGAGTACGTGGAGGGGCCCGAGTTCTCCCTGGACGGCTGGGTGGACGCGGCGGGTCCGCGTCTGGCGAGCGTCACCACCAAGTTCCTCTCGGCGGAGCCCGATTTCTTCGAGACGGGGCACATCGCGACGGCGCCGGAGTGTTCGCCGCACGGGGTGGTGCTCGACGCGTTCGCCCGGCAGGTGGTGAAGGCCTTCGAGCTGTCGGTGGGGCCGTTCCACATCGAGACCCGGATCGACCGCGACGGGCGGCCGGTGCTGATCGAGGTCGGCGCGCGGCTCGCCGGGGACTGCATTCCGGAGCTGGTGCTCGCCGGTCCCGGGGTGGATCTGTGCGCCGCCGCCGTGGACGCCGCCCGGGGTCTCGCGCATGATCCGGGGCCGCTGTCGCCGGTGAGCGCGGGGCTCGCGTTCGTGACGACGGACCGGCCGGGGCCGTACGCGGGGACGCTGAGCGGCGCCGGGCCGTTCACCGGGGCGGCCGAGTTCCGGGGGATGGTCGCGGAGGCGGAGCCGGGCACGGTGCTCGACCCGGGCGACATCTTCGCCAACCGGGTCGCCCGTCTGCACTTCGAGGGAGCCCTCGACCGGGTCGAGCGTCTCGTCGCCTCGGTCATCGGAGACGTCAGGGCCGACATCGACGGTGTCGGCCGCCAGGACAAGGAAGGTGTCCGCGCATGAGCAACGAACTGGTGGTCACACCCACCGCCACCCCCCGCCCGAGGCCGGAGGCGGACGGGCCGGCCGGGCCCGTCCTGACCGATCACGCCTTCTTCATGCGGACCGGGAAGCGCCGCACCTGGCAGGGGCTGACCGTGGCCGACCGGGACGCGATCCCGGCCCTTCGGCCCACCGCGGGCGCCGTCCTCGCGGGTCAGTCGCTGGTGGACACGTTCACCGCGTACCGTACGGCGGACGGCTCGGTCGCCGTGTTCCGGCCGGACAGTCATGTCAAGCGGCTCAACAACGGGGCCCGCAGGCTGGCATTGCCGCAAGTGGACTTCGACCGGGTGTGGACCGCGGTCCGGGCCCTGGTGGAGCTGGACCGGGAGTGGATACCGGCCGGGACCGGCGGGGCACTGCACCTGCGGGCGGTGCTCGCCGCCGACGGGACGGGGCTCGACCCGGCCCCCGCCGACCACTGTCTGTTCTACGTCCTGGCGTCCGTCGCGGATCCGGCGGCGGCCGGCCGCCCGGTGCGGGCGATGACCCTCGACGGCTACGTCCGGGCCTGGCCCGGCGGCACCGGGGACGTCAACGACGCCGGTTCGCTGGCGGCGGCGGTGGTGCCGGGCGAGGTCGCGGCCAACTACGGCTACGACCACGTGCTGTGGCTCGACGGGCCGCAGGGCCGGTACGTACAGCAGATCGGGAACCTGAACGTCTTCTTCGTGATCGACGGGGTGCTGACCACTCCGGCGCTCGACCGTTCGGTGCTGCCCGGGGTGACCCGCGACTCGGTCGTCAAGCTGGCGCGGGACTCCGGCGCGCGGGTGGAGGAGCGGCCGGTGGAGCTAGCCGAGGTCCTGAAGGGTCTCGCGGACGGCACGGTCACCGAGTGCTTCGCGACCGGGACCGGGGCGGGTGTCGCTCCGGTGACGGCGCTGGGGCACCAGGGCGGGGAGCACCGTTTCGGGGACGGGGGGACCGGTCCGGTGACGGCCCGGTTCCAGGGGCTGCTCGACGGTGTCCACCGGGGCGAGGCCGTCGACCGCTTCGGGTGGATGCGGCGGCTGACCGAGGTCGCGCCGATCCACGCGTGAGGGCGTCACACCCCCTGTGACACGGACCGCGGCGGCAACGCCGGGACGAAGACCGCGGAGGTACGGAGAGAGATGGCGTACGTCGTCACCGACGAGTGCATCGGCTGCAAGTACACGGACTGTGTGGACGTCTGCCCCGTGAGCTGTTTCCACGAGGGTCCCGAGATGCTCTACATCGATCCCGAGGAGTGCATCGACTGCAACGCGTGCGTCGCCGAGTGCCCGCCCGAGGCCATCTGGGCGGATGTCGACCTGCCGGAGGAGAAGCTCCAGTGGATCGAGATCAACGGAGAGATGAGCGCGAAGTACCCGGTTCTGTTCGAGAGCCGGGGTCCCCAAGGCGAGCCCACCAGCCGGCCTTCCTGATCAGAGAGTGGGAGCCGAGGCCATGACGACCTCTGTCGAGAACCCCTTCATGCTCGGGCTCGACTCGAACTTCTATCTGAAGGACGAGTTCGAGAGCCCCGAGAAGCGCACCAACGTCACCTGGTTCTACCCCAAGATCTGCGCCTTCCAGGACTCCCTGGACGACGAGGCGAAGAAGGCCGAGTACTTCTCCTTCCTCGACCGGCAGTCCCACCCGGAGCAGACCGAGATCCTGCTGTACTTCCACATCCCGTTCTGCGAGGCGTTCTGCAACTTCTGCGCCTGCTTCAAGGAGTCGGCGGCCAAGTACCAGGGCGAGCGGCAGCAGCGGTTCGTCCGGGCGATGGTGAAGGAGATCGAGCGCAACGCCCGCTCGAAGTACTTCCAGGGCACGAAGATCAAGTACGTCCAGTTCGGCGGCGGTACGCCCTCCGCGCTCGAACAGGACTCCATGGCCGCCATCCTGGAGGCCGTGCACCGCGAGTTCGACCTGAGCGAGGTCGACGGGATCTCCCTGGAGGGCAGCCCGCTCGGGCTCTCCCAGGACGGCTACATCGAGATGCTGAAGTCGCTCGGCATCACCCGGATCTCCTTCGGCGTGCAGACCCTGGACGAGCAGATCCGGCGCAAGCTCACCATCAAGGCCACCGTCGACCAGGTCCACCAGACGGCGGAGAACATCCGCAAGGCCGGCATCCGGACCTTCGCCCTCGACCTCATGTACAACCTGCCGGGGCAGGACGAGGAGGTCCTCGCCCGGGACCTGGAGGGCATCTGCGCCGAGCTGCGCCCCAGCTTCGTGCAGACGTACCGGTTCAACCAGTGGGAGGGCACCCGGCTCGACCAGCAGATCCGGGCGGGCAAGGTCGCCGACGTGAAGCCGTCGGGCGCCATCGAGCGCGAGCAGTACCGGCGGATCAAGGAGGGTCTCGCCTCGTACGGCTACGACAAGCAGCTTCTGATCAACTTCTTCACGCACCTCGACGACGCGGGCGAGATCGGCCTCAACCACGCCTGCGGCGGCAATGGTTACCGTGCCAGCTACACGCTGGGCATCGGTCCCGCAGCCGAGAACTACATGGGCGAGCGCAGCTACCGCAACCACACCGACGTGGAGCGGTGGATGCGGGAGGTCGAGGAGGGGATCATCCCCATCGAGCAGGGCCGCATCTGTAGCGAGGACGAGGTCGAGAACCGCGTCATGGTCTTCTTCCCGGTCTTCGGGACCGTACGGAAGGCGGACGTCGCCAACTTCGAGAAGTACCGCCGCGAGGTCGACTGGCTCGTCGACGGCGGCTACGCGGTCGAGACCGACGAGGAGCTGACGCTCACCGAGACCGGCCGGGAGAACGCGGGCAACATCGCCTTCCTCTTCTACTCCGACGAGGAGAAGGCGCGGGCCCGCCGCACCATGTACCTGTCCCTGAAGAACAAGCGCAACCCCTTCCACCAGGACGCGCAGAACATCCCGCGGACCCCGCTCTTCCTCCAGACCCGTCCCAAGACGGCGGACGAGGGCTCCACCGCACCCGAGAGGAGCTGAACCGAGGGTGAGCGACCGCAAGACCCGGGCGGACATCGAGGACGACCTGCGCGGGGTCATCTCCGAGATCTTCCCCCACCAGCAGGTCGAACTGTCCACCGCGACCCCGCTGTTCAACGGCGGGCTCTCGCTGAACTCGACCCAGATGATCGAACTGACGTTGGCCTTCGAGACGTTCTACGGCATCGAGCTGGAACCCGAGCTGCTGACCACCGAGAACTTCGCGACCCTGGGGTCCCTCTCCGAGCTGCTCGAAGAACTCCTGGACGACGAGGTGTCCCCTGTCTGAGACCGAGCCGCGGGGAGCGGGGCCCGTCCGGCCCCGCTCCCGGGCGGACCTGCGGATCGTCCTGATCCACGGGAACGCCGGGGCCAGCGTCGAGGGCATCTGGTTCCCCTATCTGCGCAGGGAGCTGACGGCCCTCGGCCACCGGGTGGTGGCCGAGACCTTCCCCGACCCCATCAAGGGCCGGATGCGGTTCTGGCTGCCGTACCTCGCCGACGTCATCCGGCCGGACGAGAACACGGTGATCGTCGGGCACTCCTCCGGCGCGCTCGCCGCCTTCCGGTACGCGGAGACGGCGCCGCTGCTCGGCACCTTCGCCGTGGCAGGCCACCACACCGACTGCGGCTTCGAACTGGAGCGCCGCAGCGGCTTCTTCGACCGGCCGTGGGACTGGGACGCCATCCGCGCCAACCAGCGGTTCATCGCGCAGTTCCACTCCGAGGACGACCCCTGGGTGCCGCTCGCGGTCGCCGAGGAGCTGCACGGGCTGACCGGCAGCGACCTCACCGTCCTCGAAGGCATGGGCCACTTCGGCTCGTACGAACAACGGATGGACACCTTCCCGGAGCTGCTCGAAGCGATCAGACTCCGGCTCGACTCCCCCCTCACCTGGCAGGAGGACCGATGAGCGGGTACGCGGACGGCGGCGTCCCGGCGTACGCCGACGAGATCCTGGAGCGCCGGTCCGCCGACGGGGCCACGGCCGTGGTGGCGCTCGACACCGGCGAGACGGTCTCCTACCGGACGCTCGCCCGGCGGACGGAGGCGCTGACCGGGCTCCTCGCCGGGCTCGGCGTCGGCAGGGGCTCCACCGTCGCCCTGGTGATGGACAAGTCCGTCGCCTCGGTGACGGCGATGTGGGCGGCGCTGCGGCTCGGCGCCCGGTACGTGCCGGTGGACGAGTCGCTGCCCGCCGCCCGGGTCGCGCTGCTCCTCGGTCTGTGCGCTCCGGACGTCACCCTCGTCCACCCCGGCCACCGGCCGCTCCTCGACGGGGCTCCGGCGGGCCGGGTGGTGACCGTCGGCGACGGGCCCGGGGAGTGGGACCCGACCGCCGAGTCCGGCCCGTCCTCCGTGCCCGCCCCGGTGGAGCGGAGCCCCGAGGACGACGCGTACGTGGTGTTCACCTCGGGTTCCACGGGCTCCCCCAAGGGGGTCGTGATCAGCCACCGTTCGCTGTGCGCCCTGCTCGAAGGGGTGCAGAGGACGGTCGGCTTCGAGGAGGGCATGCGGTTCCTCAACGTGGCGCCGCTCTTCTTCGACGCCTCCGTCGTCGACCTCTGGTCGACCTTCCTCGTCGGCGGCAGCGTGCATCTGCTGCCCCGGCTGCGGATGGCCACCCAGATCACCCGGGCGCTGGAGGAGTGGCGGATCACGGACACGCTGCTCGTGCCGTCGGTGATCCGGATGCTGGTGGGCCGCTTCAGCGACGCCTCCCGCCGGGACCTGACCTCGCTGCGGCGGCTCTGGTTCGGCGGCGAGTCCTGCCCGGTCTCCGTGCTCCGCGCGTTCGCCGCGCTGGCGCCGGGGCTCCGTTACGTCCACGGGTACGGGCCGACGGAGACCACGCACAGCGCGACGCTCTTCCTCGTGGACGACATCGCCGGGTACGAGGAGGAGTTCCTGCCGATCGGCGGGCCCCTGCCCTCGGTGGACCTGCTCGTGGTCGACGACGCGCTGCGACCGGTGCCGGACGGGGCCACCGGGGAACTCCTCATCGGCGGGCCCCAGGTGATGACGGGGTACTGCGGCGAGCCCGAGCGCACGGCACGGGCCCTGGTGGAGCCGCTCGGTCCCGGCGGCGGCCGCTACTACCGCTCCGGCGACTACGTCCGCCGCAGGGACGACGGCGCCCTGGTCTTCCTGGGCCGCCGCGACGACGCCCTCAAGATCAACGGGAATCTGGTCCATCTGTCGGAGGTGGAGGCGGCGACGCTCGCCTCGGCAGGGGTCGACGACTGCTGCGCGGTGCCGACGGAGCACCCCCTGACGGGCAAGGCCCTCACCCTCTTCGTCCTGGGCGCGGGGAGCGGCCCGGCGGACACCGTGCCCGGCGAGACGGAACTGCGCCGGGAGCTGGCCCTGCGGCTCCCCGACTACATGCTGCCGGCCCGGATCGTCTTCCTCACCGAGGAGGACGTGGAGCTGACCCCGTCCGGCAAGCTCGACCGGCACCGCCTGCGGGCGCTCGCGACCAGCTGAAAGGGAGGGACACCCCATGGTGGAGGAGGAGTACGCCCGCTTCGAGGAGTACGGCGTGGTCGGCGTCGCTCCCCGCTCGGCCACCGGGCGCAGTCTCGGCGACGACCCCGGGCAGCTCCTGCGCCATCCCGTGACGGACTTCCTGCCGCCCCCGGGGGTGATCGACCGGCTCGCCGACGCGTACGCCCGCGAGGGGCTGCGCGTCGAGGCGCGCACCGGGGCAGGGCTCACCGTCGCCGGGGAGAACGCGCTGCTCGCGGAGGTCTTCGGCAACCCCGTCCGGCCGGTCCGCAACAAGTACATCCGGGGGTCCGTACGGTACGAGACGAAGGCCGCGGGGCCGCTGCGGTCCCGGGTCCTGCCCGGTCTCGTCGACGAGGTCCGGGTCCCCGCCTCCGGCTTCGAACTGGCGGCGAGCGCCACTCCCCCGCCGTCGCGCACCGACCGGTATCTGCGGCTGCCCGAGGACGCGGTGCGGGTGGCGGGCGCCGCCCCGCTGCACGCCGCCGGGATCCGGGGCGAGGGCGTCCGGGTGGTGATGGTCGACACCGGGCTCTACCCGCATCCGCACCACCGCGCGCACGGCTACCGCACGTCCGTGGTGCCCGCCCTGCCGGTCTTCGATCCCGCCGTCGACGAGCGCGGGCACGGCACGGCCATGTCGGCGCTGCTGCTCGCGGTGGCGCCCCGGGTGGAGCTGACCATGGTGAAGATGGCGAACGAGTCCTTCTCGTTCCCGCTCGTGGCGTTCCAGCGGGCGGTGCAGCTGGCCCCCGACGTCCTCTCGTGCAGCTGGGGCACCCTGCGCGCGGAGCCCCGGCTGCATCTGGAGGTCGCCGACGCGGTCCGGCGGGGCGTCACCGTGCTGTTCGCGGCGGGCAACGGCTCCACGGACCGGCCCACGGCCATGTTCCAGTCGGTGGCCACGCCGGGCGCCCTCACGGTCGGCGGGGCGCATCAGGGTCCCGGGGGCGTGCCGCGCGCCTCCGACCTGGCGTCGAGCTACCGGTCGGCGGTCTTCCCCGGCCGGAGCGTCCCCGATCTGTCGGGGCCGTGCGGGCTGTTGCCGAACGGCGACTACATCGTCTTCCCGACCCAGCCGGGCTGTCTCTTCGACCGGCGCAACAGCGCCTACGACGGGACCGCGCCGGACGACGGCTGGCTGGTGTCCAGCGGGACCTCGGGGGCGACGGCGTACGCGGCGGGCGTGGTGGCGCTGGCCGTGCAGCAGGGGGTCGGCCGGGGCCGCGCGCTGCGGGCGGAGGACCTGGCGGGCGCGTGTCTGCCGGTCACGGAGGGGGTCACGTCGACCGGTGACGACTGCGGGGGCGTCTGCCCCAACGAGGCGGTGGGCCTCGGCCTGCTGACGGCAGGGCGGTTGCGCGGGTGAGGGCATGAGGACCGGGCCGCCGGACGGCGGGGGCACCGGGCAGGGCCCCGGGGAGAGCGGTGTCGGTGAGAGCGGTGTCGGTGAGGCGGCCGTCCGCGCGGCGGAGGCGCTGGTCGGCAGACGGGTCCTGCGGGTGGGGACGGATCTGGTGGAGGTGGACGAGATGCGGGGCACCCTGGAGCGCCAACCGCGTTTCGCCCGGCGGGTGTTCACCGAGCGGGAGCGCGCCTACTGCGACGTTCCGGCCGACGGCGCCGAGCGGTACGCGGTGCGGTTCGCCGCGAAGGAGGCGGTCCTCAAGGCGCTGGGGGTGGGGCTCGTCGGCTCCGTGCTCACCGAGATCGAGGTGGTCCGGGCCGCTTCGGGGAGCCCGTCGCTGCGGCTGACGGGCCGGGCCGCCGCGCTGGCGGCGGAGGCCGGGATACGGTCCTGGCTGATCACTCTCACCCACACCCGGACCCTGGCGCACGCCTTCGTGGCGGGTCTGGACG
This sequence comes from Streptomyces sp. CBMA291, assembly GCF_014596525.1. Lineage (GTDB taxonomy): Bacteria > Actinomycetota > Actinomycetes > Streptomycetales > Streptomycetaceae > Streptomyces. The sequence continues at coordinate 47,943 of NZ_MSJP01000041.1, read as the reverse complement.
GCCCGTGCGAAGAGGGTGGCTGACGCTTCGGTACGGCGGAGGGGGGTGCCACGACACCCCCCTCGGGCTCGCGGCACCCCCGGTCACCGGGCGGCGCGCCTCACAGGCGCTGCCACAGGGCGGGGACGTTCGGCGGCTCCCAGCCGGTGGTGGACTGGTGGCCCTGGAGGCAGCGGTAGCTCGCGCCGCCGTAGGTGACCGTGTCACCGGCCGCGTAGACCTTGCCGGTCGTCCAGGTGCCGCCGGGCTGCGGCTCGCCGGGGCCGGGGCCCGGGTCGGTCCCGGTGGTCTTCAGGGTGAGGCCGTAGTTCTGGAGGATCGGGTTCAGCGGCTGGAAGTAGGTGGTGCCGCCGCTGGAGCAGTTGCCGGTGCCGCCCGAGGTGACGCCCTGGGCCTGGCTGCCGGAGATGTACGAGCCGCCGGAGTCGCCGGGCTCGGCGCAGACGGTCGTACGGGTCACCCCGGAGACGGTGCCCTCCTGGTAGGTGACGCTGGTGTTGTGCTGCTGGACGGTCCCGCAGTTCCAGCCGGTGGTGGAGCCGGAGCGGCAGATGGAGGAGCCGACCGGCGCCAGGACCGAGCCGGTCACCTGCACGTTGGCGCCGCCGGAGCCCTTGACGTACGGGGTGGCGGTCCAGTTGCTGTTGGCGGCGACCCAGGCCATGTCGTTGCCGGGGAAGACCGAGGCCTGGAAGCTGCCCTGGGCGACCTGGTTGAAGCCGGTGGTGGTGGTGCCCGCACGGCCGCAGTGACCGGCGGTGGCGAAGCCCTGGGTGGTGCCCCGGGTGATGGGGAAGCCGACCGAGCAGCGGCCGCTGCCGTTCATGTAGTACGCGTCACCGCCCCGGATGTCGTACAGCGGGCGCGGCGCCTCCTCGGCGCGGACGATCCGGACGAGCGAGCCGGGGACGCCGGTGGCCCCGAGGAGCCGCGCGCCCGCTCCGGCCCGGGTCTCCTCGACGACCAGGACGTTGGCGCGGACGTCGACGTAGCGGACGGGCGCGTCGGCGGTGGCGGACCGGTCGAGGGCGTCCTTGGCGCGTTCCAGGGTGGCGAGCGTGTGGCCGACGAGCCGGGGGGTCGCCCCGGTGGCGCGTATCACGGCGGTGTCGGCGGCGCGGGTGGTGGCCACGGTGAGGCGGCCGGATTCGGTGCCGTCCACCCAGGCTCCGGCGTAGGCGCCGCCGAGGTCCTGGCGGAGCCTGGCGGCGGTGGCGCCCGCCTCGGCCTCGTTGACGAGCCGGGTGAGGGCCTGGGAGCGGGTCAGGCCCAGGTCGCGCTCCATGGCCCGGAGCACCTCGGGGCGGGTGGCGTCGACGCCGAGCGTGCTCGCGGCGGAGCGCGCGGTGGCGTGGGGGTCCTGGTCGTAGGAGGCCGCGGTGGCGGTTCCGGCCTGGAGGCCGGCCATCGCCAGCCCGGCGGCGACCAGGGCGGTACACGCCGCGCGGGCGTGTCGTCGGAGCATGGGGGGTCTCCTCGGTACGGGATGCCCGGTTCCGGTCTCCCGGTCCCGGTGGGGATGCTCGAACCGTAAAGACCTTGACGGGATCACGACAGATATCGATCCGCCCCTGTCATCGTGTTATGCCGGGCGGCCCCTGCGCCTGGCCCGTCCGGCGATTCGGGCCGCCTGTCCGATGGTTCAGACGGCACCTGCCGGGAAGGACCGGGCGGCCTGAACCACCGGGCGCCCGTTCACCGCGGACTCCCCTCCCTGGGTACGGAGTCGGCGACGCGTCCGGCGCTGCCCGCGAGGGCCGCCGCGTGGGCCGCCCGGGTGTGCCCGAGGACGGTGGCCGCACGGCCCGCCGCACGGCCCTCGGGGTGCCAGCCGAGGAGGTGGCGCCAGACGAGCGGGGCCCCGGCCAGGGCCCGGGTCACGATGCCGGGCGTCACGGGGAAGGTCGCCCGGCACAGCCCGACGGCCCGGCCCACCTGGACCAGGTGCACACAGGAGGCGGTGTCGGTCTCGTAGACGCAGGCGGGGGTGAACCCGGCGCGGACGCAGGCGGCGGCGAAACAGTCGCCGAAACAGCCGTCGCCCGGGACGTCGGTCCAGGCCTCGGCCGCCAGTTCGGCGAGGTCGATCTCCCCTCGGGAGGCGAGCGGATGGTCGGCGGCCAGCATCACGTACACCGGATCGCGGGCGATCTCGGTCCACGCGAGCCGTCCCGCCTCGGGCGGACCGCTCTCGCCGCAGACCCCGACGAGCGCGAAGTCCAGTCGGCCCGCGACCACTCCGCAGGCGATCTCCCGCTCCGACCAGGAGATGTACGTGGAGACCGGGGCGCCCGGGTCGGTGTGGGCGATCCGGTCGACCAGACCGCCGAGCAGCGGGCCGTGCGTGCCGCCGAGGCGGTATCCTTCGGCGCCCTCCCGGGCGAACCGTACGGCCTCCTCCTGGAGTTCGCAGACGGCGGGTAAGACCACCCGGGCCCGTTCGAGCACCAGGTCGCCGAGGGCGGTGGGACTGACGCCTTCCCGCCCGCGCTCGAACAGGGATCCGCCCAGCGCCCGCTCGATCCGCTTGAGCTGAGCACTGAGCGCCGGCTGGGCGAGCCCGAGGACCGTGGCGGCGCGGGTGAGACTCCCGGCGTCCGCGATGGCCCGGATCGTCTTGAGGTGCCTCAACTCCAAATCCATGTAAAGAGCTTGACGCCCTTCGCCCGAGCGGTCCAGACCAAAGACGGGACGGAAAGGCCCGCCCGCCGGAAGGGAAGGTGAGCGGACCCTCCGCCTCAGACGGCGTCCGGGCCCACGTCGGCCGGAGTGAGGGGGCGACGGGCCGGGGGCAGCGGGGAGTACTCGTCGGCGCCGATGTCACGGGTGGTGCCCCGCAGGTCGCCGTCGATGTCCTCGGTGACCGGCACTCCGGTCAGCGTCGCGGCGCCGATCGCCGGGCTGTCCGCCGCGAGGCGGTGCACGCCGTCCGTCCCGGGCGTGAGGCGCGGGTCGACGCGGGTGAATCCGCCGGCGGGGAGGGTGCCGTTCGCGGCGGCGCCCCACAGGATGTTGCTCTGCCAGGTGAAGTCGGTGGTGGCACCCAGGGCGACGAGGCTGCCGGTCTTCCCCACGACGATGTTGTCGGCGACGACCACGCCCCGGGGCTCGTAGGTCCGGGTCTCGCCGGAGATCGCGCTCTTGTTGTCGCGCAGGGTGTTGTGCGCGATGACCGCCCGGTCGCAGGCGTCGTTGCCGCGCCGTTCCTCGCTGGTCTCGCCGGGCGTGTGGTCGCGGGTGCTGCCGCTGCCCACGACGAGGGCCCTGCCGGTCAGGTCGGCGAGGTGGTTGTTGACGATCAGATGGTCGTTCCCGTACAGACGGATGCCGTCCTTGCCGCCCAGCAGGTAGTTGCCGTCGATCGTGGTGCGGTTGCCGTGGCGCAGCACGATGCCGCCCCGGCTGACGCGGATCGTGTTGTGGCGGACGGTGTTGCCGGAGGACTTCACCGAGATCGCCTCGGGGTCGCCGTCGCACCGCTCGAACAGGTTCTCCGCCACCAGGGCGTCGGCGGTGGACAGGGCGCGGGAGCTGACCCCGAGCCGGATCGACTCGCCGCCGTTGGCCCCGCTGTAGCTGTGGTCGGAGAAGTGGTTGCGGAGGATCCGGGTGCGCTGGGCGATCGCCGTGGTGCCGGGTCCGTCGAGGACGACGAAGATGCCCTCGGTGGCCTTGTCGTGGAAGTGGTTGTGGTCGATCACGGTGTCGTCGCCGCGCACCACCAGCCAGTCGACGGGGGTCGTCTCGACGAACCGGAAGTCGTTGCGGGTGAGCCGGATGTGCGCACTGTCGGCGGGGATCGTCAGCGTGCCGCTCTGCCGGAAGGCGAAGCCGCCGACCGTGATGTGACGGGAGTTCTCGAAGAGGAAGCCGCGCGCCCCTTGCAGGACGACGCCGCCCCTGCTCTGGGCCACGATGGCGATGGGCGACTCGGCGGTGCCGCTGCGTCCGGAGACGCGGATGGCGCCGCCGGAGGGGACCGTGTAAGTGCCGTCGGCCACCACGATCGTGTCGCCGGGGACGGCGTCGTCGATCGCGCTCTGGAGGGCTTCGAGGGAGGTGACCGGGGCGGCGGGGGCGGCGGACGCACCGCCCGCGAGGAGCGGGGGAAGGGGGACGGCGGCGACCGCCGCGCCGAGCAGGGAGTTCTTGAGGAACGTCCGTCGCTGCATGGTGTCTCCTGGGGTGGGTCGGCGCGTCGGCACCGGACGGGCCCCGGAGTGCCCCCTGAGCGTTCCGGGCCGTACGGCGTGGGTCCGGGGCGAGCCCCCACGGCACGCCCCGGACCCGGTCGGCGTGGACGGTGACGCGAGGCTCCGTCCGGAGCGTCCGGTCCGGTGGCCGTTCTCCGCAGCCGGTTCCGTGTCCCGTCCTGGGGGAAGGACGGGACACGGCCCCCCCTGGTGCTCGACGAGAGCCGAGCACCGGGCCGATCGGCGGTAACCAGCCACCGGACCGGCCGCCGGGTCACAGTCTTCCGGCCGCCACTCACGTCCCGCTCACGTTCCGCTAACGCGCCCCCCGATGCCCTCCGATCGAGTGAACCGGCGGTCCGGGCCCCCACGTTGGCCCCGCTCGCACGCGACGGGTGCCTCGCGGCGGGGCTCCTGACGGGACGGCGTCAACCCACGCCGTCCAGGACAGGACGGGGCGGGGCGGGGCGGGGTGAGGCAGCCTGCCCCGCCCGGGAAGGGCGAGTTCGGCCCCCGCCGTCCGGGACGGGCTCAGCGTGTGTCGTCCTTCTTCCAGGGCCCGACGGCGAGCTTCCCCGTGGTGCCGAGGTCCAGTTCGGGCAGGACCGTCACCGGCCCGGCGCCGGACTTCGCCCATATCCGCGCGTAGGGGGCGTTCACCGGGTCGCCCATCCCGCCCTCGACGGTGTTCCGCCAGACGAGGGCGGAGACGGCGCGCTCGCCGGGTGCCAGGACCATGGGCAGGGCCGGGCCGTCGGCGCCGGTTCCCCCGGCGACGGCGTCGCCGCCCTGGAGGAGTCTCACGCTGTCGACGCGCCGGTGTTCCTCGTCCTGGATCTCGACCCGGGGGTAGCCGTGCAGCGGATAGGGCCGGGTGCCGCAGTTCTCCAGGTGGAGGCCGACGACCCGCAGTCCCATGGCGGCGTCGCCCTCGTCGGCGTACACCCGGAGACCCGAGGGCGGGCAGGTGCCGCCCTTCGACCACGCCTCGGCGGTGGGGAAGCTGCGCGCCTTGACCAGCCGGGCCCGCCCGCCCGCAGCCGCGTCCGGAGGCAGCCCCTCGGCGGTGACGGTACGCCGCAGGGTACGGCCAGGGGCGACCCGGACGGTGTCCTCCACGGTGGTCAGCGTCCGGCCCCCCGCCGAGAGGAAGTCGAGGGTGACGACATGGGTGACGTCCTGCCGGGGATCGCCGGTCACCTGGTACACGGCGCAGGGCGTCCCGGTCCGCCCGGTGCCGAGGACCGTGACGCCGTCCTCGGCGGGCCGCGCCGACGCCTCCGCCGCGCCCCCGGAGGGCACTTCCCCGTCCGCTTCGGTCGCCCCCGGCCCGCAGAGCGGCGGCGGCTCGGGAGGGGCGCCGGTGCACCCGGTGCCGCAGACGGCGAGCAACAGGGCCCCGGCGACGACGGGAAGGGACGTGGGGAGGCGGAGGCGACGGAGGGAACGCATGGGCGGAAGTCAACCAGGCGTGGGATACGGGGGCGTCATGGGCCGGCGGCACCCTGCCCGGTCCGGCTCAGGCGCCCCGCCCGGTCCGGCTCGGACGCCCCGCCCGGTCCGGCTCAGGCGGCGAGCCGGGCGAGGACCGAGCGCATCGCCCGTTCCACGGCGGCTCGGGACTCCTCGGTGCGGTCGAGCAGTTCGAAGCCGTGACGGCCTTCGGGTACGTCGACGATCTCGACCTCGGCCCCAGTGCGCGCGGCGGCGGTCAGATACTCCTCCACCCGCTCCGCGAACACCGCGTGTTCGCGGCCCGCCCTGGTCAGGACGAGCGGCGGGCCGTCCGCCGTGCCGGGGAAGGCGGCCGGGTGGAAGCGGGGTTCGACGGCCCGCCAGCCGGGCAGCGGGCCCAGGACCGGATAGGTCGCGGCCAGGCACCGCAGCCACGGCGGGGGCGCGGCGAGCCAGTCCGCCATCAGGAGCCCGCCCGCCGAGAAGAACCAGAGCGCGATCCGGTCGGCGTCCACCCGGGGGTCCGCGCGGACGGCGGCGACGGTCCCGGCGAGGTCGTCGGCGGCGAGCGGGTAGTCGGCGAGGCCGTGCAGCCGGTGGTCCAGGGTCACGCCGATCGCGCCGAGGGACGCGGCGTAGCGGCCGTACCCGAGGTAGAACGGCGTGTCGCGCGGGGTGGGCCGCCGGTCGGCCGCGACGGGACCGCCGTGGACGAAGACGATCGCGGGCCGGGGCGGGTCGCCGGGCCGCGCCCCGGCGGGCAGATGGAGGTCGAAACGGCCCCGGCGCTCGCGCGGTCCTTCGGGCACCTCGAAGAGGAACGGCAGGTCGTACGGGTCCGTGCCGGGCCCGCACTCCGGCGCGGTCATCCGTTCGCCCTCCCCGACCGCCGCGCGGAGCAGCGCGTCGGCGAGCCCGGCGGGGTCGGCGAGCATCGGCCAGTGACCGGTGGCGAGTTCGAGGAAGGACACCCGTGCGTCGGCGAGCGCCCGGAACTGCGGGGGCCCGGACTCGACGAGCATCCGCACCAGATCGAGGCTCGATCCGTTGGCGGTGCACAGCAGCCCGGTGACCGGCAGCCCGGCGGCCTCCCCCGCCGGGCGGAACGGCCGGGTGAGCGTGTCCGCCGGGTGGGGGACGGCCCGGCGCTCCAGCCGTTCCAGGGCCGCGGCGGGGATGTCCTCCGTACTGCCCCGGCGCTCCCATCCGCCCGGCCCGGGTGGCGCTACGGTGCCACCGTCGACGGCCATCCGTGCGCGGGGGTCGGGCAGGGTGTCCCCCGCCGCCGTGCCGTCCTGGGGCAGGGGCGTGTCGACAGCCACGATGCGGCCGACGCGTCCGGGGCGCAGTCCGGCGGCGGCGTACGCGGGGTGGAGCCCGTAGCCGTGCCCGACGAGGACCACGTCGGGGGCGGCGAGGCGGTCGAGGAGCCGTACGAGGAAGTCGACGTGCGTCTCGGGACCGATCTGCCCCGGGGCGCCGTCTCCGGCCTCCGTACGGGCGGTGCCGGTGATACCCGGCCCGGCGCCCGGCGTCTCCCCCGCTTCTCCTCCCCCGAGTCCCGGCAGGGTCACCGGGTGGGCCTCCGCTCCCGCCGCCCTGAGCAGGGTGGCGACCTCGTCCCAGACCCAGCCGCCGGTGAAGGCTCCCGGTACCAGTACGAACGTGGTCATGTGCGTCTCCTCGTCTCCTGCGGGGACCGTGTCCGGGCCACCGTAGGAACTCCCCCTGCGGGAGATTCAAGGCCGGAGCCGTAGCGCACACTGGACCCGACCAGCGGAGGTGGACGCGAGGGGGAGCGGGCGTGCCGGGCGACGGGCTGTGGAGCATCGGGGAACTCGCCGAGCGGGCCGGGGTGACGGTGAAGACCGTGCGGCACTACTCCGACCGAGGGTTGCTGCCCGAGGCGGGGCGCAGTGCGGGAGGGCATCGCCGCTACGGGCCCGGGGCCCTGGACCGGCTGGGGCTCATCCGCTCGTTGCGGGCCCTCGATCTGCCGGTCGCCGAGGTCGGCCGGGTCCTGGAGGACGGGGAGGCGCTGGCGGAGGTCGTGTCGGGGCGGTTGCGCGAGGTGGGCGAGCGGCTGGCCGCGCTGCGCTGGCGGGAGGCGTCCCTGCGGCTCGTACGCGACTCGCCGGAGGGGGAAAGGGCCGAGCGGCTGCGGCTGCTCGGAGCGGTGGCGATGCCGCCGGGCACCGGGGAACTGGTGCGGTTCTGGCGGCGGGTGCTGCCGGTGCGGCTGCCGGGCCCGGTGGTGGCCTCGGTGCTCGACGCGGTGGTGCCGGGGCCGCCCGCCGAGCCGACTCCGGCGCAGGTACTGGCCTTCGCCCGGCTGCACGCGCTGGTGTCGGGTCCGGGGCAGGGCCCGGACCAGGTGCGGGCGGCGCGGCCCTTGCCGGACGGGGAGTACCGGCCCGTCGTGCTGTACGAGGGGCTCGCCGAGGTGTACGGGGCGGCCTGGGAGGCGATGCGGGCCGGGCGGGGTGTGGCGGAGGCGGGGGTGCTCGACGGGTTCGTCGCCGTCTACGGCCGGGCGCTCGGCCGCCGGGACACCCCGGCCTTCCGGCGACGCCTGACGGAGCTGCTCGCGGCGCACGAGGGGCCCCTCCTGGTCCGCTACTGGAAGCTCGCCGCCCCACTGTTCGGCCCGGACGAACCGGTCCTCGGCCTTCTCCACCATGAACTCTCGACGTCCCTGCGGGCACGGGTCGGGGAGCCGACCGTCTAGGAGCCGTCCGGGCGATCGAGCTTGTCGAAGCAGGTCTCCGCCACGGGCTCATGAGGCCGTTTCGGAGAGCGAGAGCAGCAGGCCCGGATCATTCGCGGTCCGGGCCTGCTGTCGTTCCGGTCGCCGGTGGCGCGACGGGGCTTCCGCTCTCGGCCGTGCCCGCATCCCGCCCGGATGGAGTACGGGCCCTGAGATGCGATGGGGCGTACGCCAACGGACACTGAAGGTAGCTCAACGGGTTCGGTTCGTGACGTTCCGTTGCGCCCGAGGCCCGCAGGCGACCTGCGGATCCGGCCTCGCACCCACCACCCTCAGAGAAAGTGGAGGCACCATGGCCACGCACCTTGCTCAAGTCAACAACCAGTCCAACGCCTACGCCACAGCCGTGCTGTCGGAATCGGACTACGGGGGCTATTACAAGCCCAAGCACGCGCCGACAGTGATCAGCAAGCGACCCGTGCTGAGCGGGGACGACGACTCTCCCGACGTCATCTCGACGAAGAAGACCACGTACTTCTTCTACGACCTCGACCAGAAGATCTGGCTGTCGGAGAACGCGCCCCAGGACTACAAGAACGTTCTCGATGTGAAGGACGGAGACAAGCTCTCACTTGAGATCAGCGCCGACGGCTCGGTGACCTTCAAGGTCGTCACGGCGTAAGTCGCCCGGGTAGGGCGGTCCGGATAACCGAGACTCCGGCCCTTCCGAGGCCCGCCATCCACCTGTCCGTCGCGCGGACCGCGACGGCGCCGACGCGCCCCGGTCCGATGGAACGACGGCGTTCGCGGGTGGGCCACATGCGGACGCTCGGCCGGTAACCCCGGCCAGGCGTCCGGGACTTGTCCGATTGATCACATGGTTGTCACCCGGCCCCGGTCGTTGGCCTTGGGCATTTGGTCTTGGGCATGGGGCCGGGTGATCCGACGGATGCCGAGCGGGAACGGCTTCGGCCGTTCCCGCCGGTAGGCAACAGGCGTTGCGGCCGGTGGCGGGAGCACCGGCAGGTGATCGACGGGATTCTTCACCGGGCGCGGACCGGCGTGCACCGGCGTGACCCGGCCGAGCGGTTCGGGCCGTGATCACACCGGCGGGCCACGCATGGCTGGAGGCGTTCCGTCGGCCGACGCAGCGCGCGATGTCCGCCGTCTTCCAGGGCTTCACCACCGACGAACTCCGCCAGTTCAGGCACTTGCGCCTGCGCCTGCGCCTGGTCGAAAACCAGCACCGGATCGAGCGGTAGACGGGCGACGGGCACTTCGGTCGTCATACGGGTCCGGGGCGCCGTTCCTCGGGCTCGTGGCGTAGTGCTCTCGGGGCGGGGGCGACGCCGCCGACACTCGCCGTCGGGTACGGAGAGAGTGTTGATCATCATGGTTTCACCGCATAATGATCATTATGTGCAATACGTGATATGGGGGGCTGTCCGTGAGAGGGCGGCTCGCGGCGGGCGCCCGGGGCGCTTCGGCTCGCGTGCGCACCCGGCCGGGTGGTGATGGTCGGCAGTCGGGTGAACGGGGGCATACGAGGGAGGTGTGGGGGAAGGGGCGCACGGCGCGCGCTGTGCGTGCGGTGACGAGGAGGTGGTGCCGGTGTCGGGGCCGATGAACGGGCAGACGGCGGGAGCGCCGTGCTGGCTGAGCCTGACCGCGCACGATCTGGACGCGGCGGAGCGGTTCTACGGGGCGGTGCTCGGCTGGACGTTCCGGCGGGGCGACGGGGCGCGCGGGTACGCGGTGGGCGAGCGGGCGGGCGTGCCGGTGGCCGGGATCGCGGCGGTGGCGACGGAGCTTTCGGTGCCGGTGTCCTGGACGGCGTTCTTCGCCGTGGACGACGCCGACGCGGCGGTGGCGCGGGTCCGGGAGCGGGGCGGCACCGTGGGCGTCGGCCCCGTGCCCTATCCGCCGCGCGGGCGGGCCGCCCTTGCCACGGACCGGGAGGGGGCGTCGTTCGGACTGTGGGAGGGGCGGACGGAGTCCCGCTGGCAGTTGGGCGAGCGGACCGCGCCCGCGTGGCTGGAGCTGCACACCCGGGACGCCTTCGAGGCGGCCGTGTTCTACGGGGAGGTGTTCCGCTGGGCGGACGGTGGTTCCGGGCGGTTCGAGGTGTCGTACGAGCACGACACCGTGGTGCTGCGGCAGGACGGCGAGGCGGTCGCCCGGCTGAACGGCGGCCCCGTGGAGCCCGCCTCGCCCCGGCCGCAGTTGCGGCCCCGCTGGCTGGTGCGGTTCCGGGTGCCGGATACGGCGGCGGCGACGAAGGCGGCCTTGGCGCACGGCGGGTCGGTGGTGCCGGGCGGCGACTGGGGCGGGGTACGCGGTCCGGCGGAGGCCGAGACGCGGGGGGTCGTGATGGTGCGGGACCCGGACGGGGCGCTGTTCGCACTGGAAACGGACGAGGCCGGGGCTGGGGACGAGGCCGGGGCCGGGGAGGACGCCGGGGCCGGAACGGACTGACCGCCGGTCGGTGCGGTCACGGGCGGGGGCCCTGTTTCCGCACCGGCCGGCGGCCGGTCACACCGCCTGGGCAGGTCAGGCGGTGGCCTCGGTGGTGGCGAGCGGGGCGGAGTCGGACTCCTCGCTCACGACGTCCATGCCGGACGCGGGCGCCTTGGCGGGGATGAGGGCGGCGACGACCGCTGCGACGATGCCGACGCCGCAGCCGATGGCCATGGCGACCCGGAAGCCGCCCTCGGAGGGCAGGACGTGGCCGCCGAGGTCGGTGGTCATCTGGGCCAGGACGACGCCGATGACGGCGGCGGAGACCGAGGTGCCGATGGACCGCATCAGGGTGTTGAAGCTGTTGGCGGAGGCGGTCTCCTCCACCGGGACGGCGCCCATGATGAGGGCGGGCATGGCCCCGTAGGCGAGACCGACGCCGGTGTTGCAGATGAGGGTGACGCCCAGGAGGCCCCAGGTGGAGCCCATGAGGGCGAACGCGGAGCCGTATCCGATGGCGATGACCAGGGAGCCGAGGGCGAGCGTCACCTTGGGGCCGCGGGCGGCGGAGAGCCTGGCGCCGAGCGGGGCGAGGACCATCATCATCAGGCCCGCCGGGGCCATCCACAGGCCCATGGCCATCATCGACTGGCCGAGGCCGTAGCCGGTGGCCTCGGGCAGCTGGAAGAGCTGGGGGACGACCAGGGACTGGGCGTACATGGCGAAGCCGACGAGGATCGACGCCAGGTTGGTCATGAGGACGACGGGGCGGGCGGTGACGCGCAGGTCGACGAGGGGTTCGGCGGTGCGAAGCTCCGAGATTCCCCAGCCGATCAGGACGACGACGGCGACGGCGAAGAGGCCGAGGGTGGTGGCGCTGCCCCAGCCCCAGGCGGCGCCCTTGGAGACGGCGAGCAGCAGCGAGACGAGGCCGATGCCGAGGCCGAAGGCGCCGACGTAGTCGAAGCGTCCGGTGGTGGGGGTACGGCGACCGGCGGGGATGACGCGCCAGATGAGGACGCCGACGAGGGCGCTCAGAGCGGCGGCGACCCAGAAGAGCACGCGCCAGCTGGCGTTCTCGGCGACGGCGGCGGCGAAGGGCAGGCCGAGGGCGCCGCCGACGCCCATGGAGGCGCTCATGAGAGCGATGGAGCCGCCGACCTTCTGCGGCGGGAGGACGTCGCGCAGCAGGCTGATGCCGAGCGGTACGACACCCATGCCGATGCCCTGGAGTCCGCGCCCGACGATCATCGGGACGACGGAGGAGGAGAGCGCGCAGACCACGGAACCGAGGACCAGCGGGATCACGGAGGCGAGCAGGACGCGCCGCTTGCCGAGGGTGTCGCCGAGACGGCCGGCGACGGGGGTGGCGACGGCGCCAGCGAGCAGGGTGGCGGTGATCACCCAGGACGCGTTGGACGCGGTGGTGTCGAGCAGCCTGGGCAGGTCGCCGATGAGCGGCACCACCAGGGTCTGCATGAGTGCGGCCACGATTCCCGCGAGGGCGAGGACGCCTACGACGCCTCCGGGTCGGGCATCGGGCTTGGTGACGTCCACGTGTTCTCCCTTGAGTACTTTCACAATGACTATATGCATAATGCACATCGATGGATGGATACACAAGTTGTGTATGGTGCATAAAGGATCATCGCAGGAGAGAATGCCTCTATGGACAACCCCGTGGACAAGCCTGTGGACAGCCCCGTGGAGAAACCGGGCGGGAGCCCCGCCGACCAGCCGGGCGAGACGGCCATGAGCCGGCCCACCCGGCTGGTCGAGTTCGAGAGCATGCTGCTCAGTCGGCACGCGCATCTCCACGCGCCCCGCCCCCGGGCCTCCGGCGGCCACCTCGACCGCAGCGCCTATCTCCTGCTGAGCCGCATCCTCATCGACGGCCCCATGTCCATCGGGCAGCTCAGCGAGGCCTTCGCCCTCGACGCCTCGACCCTCAACCGGCAGACGGCGGCGATGCTGCGCGCCGGGATCGTCGAGCGCATCCCCGACCCGGACGGCGGTATCGCCCGCAAGTTCCGCATCACGGAGGAGGGCGAGCGACGCCTCGAAGCCGACCGCGCCGCGAACATCGCCGGGGTCGAGCGCGTAGTCGAGCACTGGTCCCCCGAGGACGTGGCCGTGTTCGCCGCCTACCTCGAACGCTTCAACCGGGACGTCGAACGTCTCGAAGGCCGCCCCTGGCCCCGCCCCTGAGGCGATACGGGCCCGCCTCCCGAGCGCTCCGGCCGCCCCGGTCCGGCCCCGGTACTACCCGGCCCCTGGTCCGCCCCTGGCGCTCCCCGGCCTCCGGCCCGGTCTCAGACCGTCGTGCGGGCCCGCCGGTCCCCCGTCGCAAGATACGTGTTCAGCACCGCGACGATGGCGCAGGCCAGGGACCAGCCGGGCCTTCCCAGGGCCAGCAGGGCCAGTGCGGCGGCGCCGAACACCAGCGCCTTCACCGCCAGAACGCCCGCCAGGGGCAGCCGGATCCGTGCCTTCGGCGCCGCGAAGAGACCCCAGACGAGGGCAGCGGCGAGCGGCGCCGCCACCGCGAGCGGCAGCCGTACGAACAGGGCGTCCGAGCTGCGCCACCCCCACCAGGCGAGGACGGCGAGCGCCGCGAGCTCCAGGAAGAACGCGAGCCCCTCGTTGAGCACACGCAGCGGGCCGGGCAACTTCATCGGGTGGTCCCCTTCGGTCGGCAGTCGATCACCGAAGCAGAGCACATCGCGGCGGGCTCCTCGACGCGGGGTGCGGAAGCCCCCGCGGACCACCGCGGGAACGGAATTCGTACCGACCCCTTCCCTCCGGGCGCCCGGTCTGGGATCTTGCGTCCACCCCACACACCACAGGGCCCGGTGGGCGCCACCCGTGTCGCCGGGTCGACGGAGGACGCCTTGCTTTCCCTCATATCCAGCAGGTCGAGAACGTCCGTCCTGGCCGCCGCGACCCTCGGGACGATCGTGGCACTCGCCGCGCCCACGGGATTCGCCCAGGCCACGCCTTCGGACACCGCGCCCGTCGCGGTCCCGGCGGCGCCGACCACGGGCGCCGCCCCCGTACGGACGGCACCCCAACAGACGACACCGGTGAACGCGGCGCCCGTGCCCGCCGCCTGGGCCGCCGGTACCCGCGCGTATCTGGTCGTCACCGCGCCCGGCGGCACGTCCGCCGTCAGCGGCGCCGTGGCGGCCAACGGCGGCTCGGTCTTCGCCACGTACGACGCCATCGGCGTGATCGTGGCGCACTCGGCCTCGGCGACGTTCGCCTCCGCCCTGCGCGCGGTCGGCGGAGTGCAGCAGGTCGGGGCCACCCGTACCTCCGACGTTCCCGCCGACGCCTACAACCCCGCGCTCCCGGCGAACCCGACGCAGTCGACGACGACGCTCACCGAGTCCAACCGCTGGGACATGACGCAGATCAAGGCCGACCAGGCCTGGGCCGTCACCACCGGTTCCGCCGCGGTGAAGGTCGGCGTCCTCGACACGGGCGTGGACGACCGGCACCAGGACATCGCCCCCAACTTCAACGCCGCCGACTCGGCCTCCTGCGCCTACGGCAAGGCGGACACCCGCACCGGGGCCTGGCGTGACGTGGCCACCCACGGGACGCACGTCGCGGGGACGATCGCGGCGGCGAAGAACGGCAAGGGCGTCGTCGGCGTCGCGCCGGGCGTACGGATCTCCTCGGTCCGCATCGCCGAGCCGGGCAGCACCCTGTTCTTCGCGGAGAACACGATCTGCGGCTTCGTGTGGGCCGGCGACCACGGCTTCAAGGTCACCAACAACAGCTACTACACGGACCCGTGGCAGTTCAACTGCCCGGACAACGTGGACCAGGCGGCCATCATCGAGGGCGTCCGCAGGGCGCAGCAGTACGCCGAGGGCAAGGGCTCGCTCCAGGTGGCGGCCGCCGGAAACGCCAACTACGACCTGGCGAACAAGACGACCGACTCCGAGAGCCCCAACGACTCGACGCCGGTCACCCGGACCCTGACCAACGCCTGCGTCGACATCCCGACGGAGCTGCCGGGCGTGGTGACGGTCGCCGCGCAGGCCAGCGGCGGCGCGAAGGCCTCGTACTCGAACTTCGGCAACGGCGTGATCGACATCGCGGCCCCGGGCGGCGACGGCGCCACCGGCGTCTACTCCACGCTCCCGGGCGGCAAGTACGGCACCATGAGCGGTACGTCGATGGCCTCCCCGCACGTCACGGGGGTCGCCGCGCTGATCGCGAGCGTCAACCCGACGTTTACCCCGGCGCAGATCCGGGACCGACTCGCCCTCCAGGCCACCGACCGGGCGTGCCCTTCGGACACCCGCTGCAAGGGCACCACCACGAAGAACGGTTTCTTCGGTGAGGGCTCGGTCGACGCGTTGAAGGCCGTGAGCAGCGTGCCGGCCGCGATCGGCGCCTGGAGGCTTGCCTTCTAGCCCGCCCGGACCGATCACACCGTCGCCCGGGGCGGACCCCGCTCCGGGTGACGGTCCGTCCGGGGCGGCGTCCGGTCAGGTGGTGGTCTGCCGGGGGCGGGGGACGATCCCGTCGACGAGCGTCCGGGGGTCGAAGCGGTCCGGGTCGTAGAGCCAGGCGATGACGATTCCCAGGGCCATGGCGACGGCCCGGTCCGCTTCGGGCGCCGCCAGGACCGGGGGGCGGCCCGCCCCGACCAGGGCGGAGACGACGCTCCGTCGGGCCTCGGCGAGGCGCCTGGACATGAAGGCGTGGGCCGGATGCGCGGGGACGGTCGCCTCGCACAGCAGGACCACACGCGCGGCGGTGACCCAACGGGGGCGCTGCGGCAGGGTGCGGAGCCACAGGGCAGGGTTCCCGCCCTCCGGCCTCGGGGCGTCGACGACCTCGGCGAGGACGGCGTCGAGCAGGTCGCGCTTGGTCCGGGCGACATGGACCAGGGCCGCCTTCGTCAGCCCGGCGTCGTCGGCGATCGACTGTATCGACGCCTCGTAGTAGCCCTGCCGGGCGTAGCGGCGCGCGGCGGCTTCGAGGGCGCGGCGGCGGTTGCCGGTCACGGGCGGGGCGGATTCGGGGACGGGGGCAGGGCCCCCGGGCCCACCGGTCCTCGGCTCACCGGCCTTCACCGGGGCGGCCGGGGCCTTCGGGATGCCCTCGCGGGCCACTTCCGCTTCGTAGGCGGCCAGTTGGCCGGGGATGTCGATCTCGCCGGGGAAGTAGAGCGAAAGTATCTGCAAACCGTCCCAGAGCGCGCCGAGGCGCAGGACCGCGAGTTCGGCGGAGCGGGCGTCGACTCCCCTTGGCAGCAGATGGCGTGCGGCGAGTTCGTTGCCGGTGTCGCGGCGGCGGCACATGAGGTCGTGCCCGGGGTGCTCGGGGCTGGTCGCCTCCCCGAGCAGGGCCGTGAACAGCTCGATCCAGCCGGGGACCGTCTCGTTGTGCCGGGCGATCGCGGCGGCCGTGAGGGCGGTGCCGTCGCTCTGCCGCAGGGGCCAGTCGCCGTGCGCGGCCTCAAGCCGTTCGACCAGGGCCGTGAGGATCTCCTCGCGGGAGCCGAAGTGGCGCAGCAGCGCGGGGTGCGAGATGCCGGACGCCGCGGCGACGTCGCGCAGTGACGTCGCCCGGTATCCGTTCTCGATGAACAGGACGTGTGCGGCGTCGAGGATGCGTGCCGCGCGCTCGCGCCCCGTGCGGTACGAACCTCGTGAGCTTCCCATACCCCCAGTATCCCGATATTTTCGTCCCTCTCGAAATTTACCGTTCCATTGGTAACTTTCCCCGGACGGTCGAGATCGCGCGCGGGACGACCCGGTGCGCAGGCGGCATGGACGGTCGCTCGACAAGTCCTCGCCGGGGTCTAGGCCCGCGCCACCCCCTTGTTGTACGTTCCGTCCAGCAAGCTTGTTAGACGAACTGTCTAGCAAGAGCCGGAGCAGCCACCCGCGCCCCAGGAGCCGCACCATGGCCAGCAGCACCGCTCGCCCGGACGACCAGGACCAGGACGACGTCGCGGCGCGGCTGCTCCGATCGGCCGCCAGGCTCTCGTACGACCCCGCCGTCGAGGTCGACTGGGACACCCCGCTCGACAAGGACTTCCACGGGCAGAGCCCCGAGTGGAACAGCCTCTACGGCACCGCGTACTGGCACGAGATGACCGAGGAGCAGCGCAAGGAGCTGACCCGGCAGGAGTCCGCCTCGGTCGCGAGCACCGGCATCTGGTTCGAGATGATCCTCCAGCAGATGGTCCTCCGTGACATCTACCTCCTGGACCACACCGACCCCCGGTTCCAGTGGGCCCTCACCGAGATCGCCGACGAGTGCCGCCACTCGATCATGTTCGCCCGGGGCTCGCGGAAGCTCGGCGCGCCCGCCTACCGGCCCCGTCGCTCCGTCCTCGAACTCGGCCGCTTCATGAAGACCGTCGGCTTCGGCGAAGCCGCGTACGCGGGAATCCTCGTCGCCGAGGAGGTCCTCGACGTCATGCAGCGCGACTGGATGCGCGACGAGCGGGTGGTGCCCTTCGTCCGCACCATCAACAACATCCATGTCGTCGAGGAATCCCGGCACATGAAGTTCGCCCGGGACGAGACCCGCCGTCGCCTCGCCCGCGCGAGCCGCGCCCGCCGCCACGTCCAGGCGCTCGTCGTCGCCATCGCCGCGTACTACATCATCACCAGCCTGGTGAACCCCGAGGTGTACACGCGCGCCGGGCTCGACCCCGAGCGCGCCCGCCGCGAAGCCGCCGCCAACGAGCACTACAAGTCACGGCTGCGCGCCAGCTGCGCCGGACTGATGGAGTTCCTCTCCGACGTCGGCATGCTGACCCGCCCCGCGCTCTTCTTCTACCAGCGCGCCCATCTCGTCTGACCCCGCAGACCAGTCCGGACCGGTCTACCCCCAGAGCGGTCCGGACCAGACGAGCCCTGACGCCCCGACGAGCAGAGCCGAGCCGCCGCCATGACCTACGTCATCACCCAGACCTGCTGCTCCGACGCCACCTGCGTGGCCGTCTGCCCGGTCGACTGCATCCACCCGACGCCCGCGGAACCCGACTTCGGCACCACCGAGATGCTCTACGTCGACCCCCGCGCCTGCATCGACTGCGGCGCCTGCGCCGACGCCTGCCCGGTCGACGCGATCCTCCCGGCCGACCGGCTCACCGGACCACTCGGCGACTACGAGGAGATCAACGCCGCCCACTACGCCGACCGGCCCGCCGCGCCCCCGGTCGCCTCGCCCCTGTTCCATCCCTGGGGCGCGCCCTCCTTCCCCCGCTCGCTGCCCGCCGACTTCGCCCCGCTGCGGGTCGCCGTCGTCGGCACGGGACCGGCCGGCATGTACGCCGCCGAGGACCTGCTCCTGCACACGGAATCCGAGGTGACGCTGATCGACCGGCTGCCGGTGGCCGGCGGTCTCCTCCGGTACGGCGTGGCGCCCGACCACCCCGCCACCAAGGGCGCCGGGGAGAGCCTGGCCCGCTTCCACTCCCACCCCCGGGTGAAGCTCCGGCTCGGCGTCGAGGTCGGCAGGGACGTCACCCCTGCGGAGCTGTCCGCCCACCACGACGCCGTGGTCTACGCGGTCGGCGCGCCCGCCGAACGGCGGCTCGGCATCCCCGGCGAGGACCTGCCGGGCAGTGTCTCCGCCGCCTCCCTGGTCTCCTGGTACAACGCGCACCCCGAGACGGGCCCGGACGCCGTCCGGCTGCCGCCCGCCGCCGAACGGGTGGTCGTCGTCGGCAACGGGAACGTGGCCCTCGACATCGCCCGCGTCCTGCTCTCCGACCCGGCGGAACTCGCCCGTACGGACATCGCCGACCACGCCCTCGCGGCGCTGCGCGGGCGTCCGGTCCGCGAGGTCGTCCTGCTGGCCCGCCGGGGCCCCGGACACGCGGCGTACACGACCTCCGAACTCCTCGCCCTGAAGCACCTGCCGGGCGTGGACCTCGTCGTCGACGCCCACGACCCGCGCACCGGTGCGGCCGTCGACGCCGCCCGTACCGGGGAGAAGGCGGCGCTGCTCGCCGGACTCGCCCGGGAGACGGTGGACTGGACCGCGCCTCCCCCGGCGGACCGGCGCCGGATCGTCCTGCGCTTCCACTCGGCCCCCACCGGAGTGCTCGGCGAAGACTCCGTCCGCGCGGTCGAGGTCACCGGGGCGGGCACCCCCTCCGGTACGGGGATCGGGACGGGCCTGCTCGTCCGCGCCATCGGCTACCGGGGGATCCCGCTGCCCGGACTGCCCTTCGACGAGACCACCGGAACGGTGCCGCACGAGGGCGGCCGGATCACCGGGATGCCCGGGAGCTATGTCGTCGGCTGGATCAAACGCGGCCCCACCGGAGGCATCGGCGCCAACCGGACCTGCGCCGAGGAGACGGTGGGCACACTGCTCGCGGACGCGATCGCGGGGACCCTCCCGACGCCTTCGGGCACCTCCCGCGCGTTCCGCGCGCTGCTGCGGAGCCGCAGCGGGCCGCTGGTCGACGCGCGCGGCCTCGCGGCCATCGAACGGACCGAACGCGCCCGGGGCCGGGCGACGGGCCGCCCCCGGGTCAAGCTGGCCACGGTCCCGGAACTGAGAGCGGCGGCCCGCACGAGCAGGTGGCGGACGGGCGGCTGAGCGGACGAATACCGGAGCGGGCGAATGCCGGAGCGGGCGAATGCCGGAGCGGGCGGGGCCGAGCGGCCGAGTGGGGCGGGGCGATCGCGGGGAGGCCCGCCCTCGAACGGCCCCGGGCCTCAGACCCCGGACACCAGGCACTGGACGTCAGACCCGGACACCAGGCCCGAGACCCCGGACACCGTTCCAAACGGATCCCATTCCGACGGATCCCATTCCGACGGACCGCCTTCCGACGGGCCGCCCTCCGGCGGATCCCCTTCCGGCGGGTCCCGCCCTCAGGACTACCGGCGCGGCTTCCCGCCGGTACGGCCCCTGCCGGAGCCGCCACCGGAGCCTCCGCTCTTGCGGGCCGCCGGGCGGCCCCCCGTCCGGGCGCCGCCACCGGTCTTCCCCGAGCGGGCGGGCTTGGCCTGCTTGCGGTCGCCGCCCTTCTGGTCCTTCGGCTGCTTCTGGCCCTTCAGAGCCTCGGCGCGGCGGCCCCGGGTGCTGTTCACCGTACGGCCGCGCACGATCCCGATGAACTCCTCCACCAGGTCGGGCGCCTCGTCGGTGGTCGGCCAGGAGAGGGCCACCCGCGACTGGGGGACGTCGACGAGCGTCCGGTAGGTGAGGTCCTTGCGGTGGTGCAGCCGGGCGAGGGACTGCGGGAGGGCGAGCAGGCCCACTCCCGCCGCGACCAGCTCGATGGCGTCGGCGGTGGTCTCCGGGCGCTCGTTCGCCGCCAGGCCCGGCGGTCGCTCCCAGCCCAGGGTGTCGTCGAGCGGGTGCAGGACCAGTTCCTCGGCGAGGTCCTCCACCGTGACCTCCTCGGCGGCGGTCAGCGTGTGGTCCTTGGGGACGACCACGACCGTGGTCTCCGTGTAGAGCGGGATCGCGCTGAGGTCGTCGCCGTCGACGGGAAGCCGGACCAGACCGGCGTCCGCCGTGCCTTCCCGCAGCGCGCCGAAGGCCTCGGCGGGTGTCACCTGGACGAGGCCGAGGGGCACGTCGGGCAGGCGCTCGCGCCAGACCCGCACCCACTTCGCGGGCGTCACCCCGGGCACGTACGCCAGCCGGAAGGAAGGGGCGCCGGAGGGGGAATCCGAGGCGAGGTCTGAGGAGGGAACGTCCGAGCCTGTCACCCCGCCAGGTTACCGGTAGCCGTCACGGCGGGACCCCGTCCACAAGCAGTGGCCCTCGCGGCGGGATCCCGCCCGCAAACGGTGGCCCTCGCGACCGGGACCCCGTCCACAAACGGTGGCCCTCGCGACCGGGAGCCCGCCCGCAAGCCGACGGCCTTCGCCACACCGGATCCCGCACGCACGCCTGACGGCCTCGTGACCGGAGCCCGCTCGCGTGCCGGGTGCCCTCAGGACCGGAGCCCGCCCGCGAGGCCCGGAGCCGTCCC
The DNA here is from genome assembly GCF_014596525.1 of Streptomyces sp. CBMA291. Lineage (GTDB taxonomy): Bacteria > Actinomycetota > Actinomycetes > Streptomycetales > Streptomycetaceae > Streptomyces. The sequence goes on along the minus strand of NZ_MSJP01000041.1, from coordinate 27,152 downwards.
CGCCGGGGTCCGCCCGTACGCCGGCGGCCTTCGTGGTCGGAGTTCGTCCGCATGCTCGATACCCTTGTCCCATGACGTCGCACCAGAGCACCCAGACGATGAAGCCCGCCACCGCGGCGAAGAAGCTGGGTGTGTACCTTGAGGCCACCCCCGCGGAGTTCCAGGAGGGTGTCGTCTCGCGCACCGAGCTGAACGAGCTCCAGTCGAACCCGCCCGCCTGGCTCCAGGAGCTGCGCAAGAACGGCCCGCACCCCCGCCCGGTGGTCGCGCAGAAGCTGGGCGTGTCCATCGCCGGTCTCGCGCGCGGTGGCATCACCGAGCCGCTCACCACCGAGCAGATCGAAGCGCTCAAGGAGGAGTTCCCCGAGTGGCTGCGCAAGGAGCGCAACACCCAGTCGGAGGTCCGCAAGGAGACCCTGCGCATCAAGGAGCGCGACGCGGAGCGTGCCGCGCACGGCGAGAGCGCCTGACGTCCTTCCTCCGGACCGGTCCCCGCCGGTCCTGACCGGTGTGGCGCGCGGGCGCGCGCGGGAGTCATCTCCCCATGAATGACACGAGCACCGCGCCCGAGCAGCCGGTCGTCGTCGGCGTGGACGGGTCCCAGCACAGTCTGCGCGCCCTCGAATGGGCCCTGAGCACCGCCGAGCACCTGGGATCGCCGCTGGTCGTGACCCATGTGCGGTCCGGCACGGCCCTCGGCCCGCCGGACCCGGTGCTGAACGCCGTACGGATCATCGTCGACGAGCGCGGGCACCGGGTGCCCGTGCGGTACGAGTCCCCCTACGGGACCGTGGCCGACGCCCTCGCCTCGCAGGCGCGCGGCGCCCGGCTCCTGGTGACCGGTTCCCGGGGGCACGGCGGCTTCGCGACCCTGCTGCTCGGTTCGACCGGGCGGACACTGGCCGCGAGCGCGCCCTGTCCGCTCGTCGTCGTGCCGCACGAGGCGCGTGCGGCGGCCCTGGAGGGCGGGGCCGGAGCGGGCCGGGTACTGCTCGGCCTCCAGACCGACGAGACCCCGGACGAGGTGATCGCCTTCGCCTTCGAGGCGGCGCACCACCGGGGCGTACCGCTGCGGGCGATGACCGCCTTCCGCTTCCCGCCGCAGATGGGCGCGCTGCTCGCCGCCCCCTCCCCCGCGCTTCAGGTGCCGCCGCCGCTTCCCCCGGACGAGGGCTCGCAGGAGCTGCTGCGGGAGGCGGAGCGGGAGCAGGCCGGACGGCTGACGCCGTTCGCGAAGCGCCGGCCGGACGTCGAGGTGGACCCGGTGGTGGTGCCGGGGCACGCGGCGGGGCGGCTCGTGGAGGGCTCGCGGGAGGCCGGTCTCGTGGTGGTGGGCCGTCACCGTCGGCACCGGCTGGGGTCCCTGCTGCTGGGTTCGGTCGCCCACGAGGTGCTGCGGGAGGCGCACTGTCCGGTCGCCGTGGTCCCCGCCGAGCCGCTGGACTGAGCCGGGCGGGCCGGACCCCGTACGTACCGAGAGGGGCGCGTGCCGTCACCGAGCGCGCCGGGGGCGGTGTGATTAGCGTGGTTCCCAGGACCACGTCATCGAACCGGAAGTGGGATCACCGTCATGGCCGCACGACCCGAAGGCACACCGGTCTGGACCGACGCGATGTACACCGACCTCGAAGGCGCCAAGACGTTCTACGGGGACGTGCTCGGCTGGACCTTCGGCGAGTCCTCCACCGAATACGGCAACTACACGCAGGCGTTCCGGAACGGCAAGGCCGTGGCCGCCGTCGTGCCCCCGATGCCGGGTCAGGAGGGGGCGACACGGTCGGCCTGGTGTCTCTATCTGGCCTCGCCGGACGTCGCCGCTACGGCGGAGAAGATCCGGAGCGCGGGCGGGACCATCCTGATGGAGCCGCTCCAGGTCGGCGACTTCGGCTCGATGTGCATCGCCCAGGACCCGGCGGGCGTGGCCTTCGGCGTCTGGCAGGCGGGGCGGCACGAGGGTTTCGAGCTGGAGGGCGAGGACGGTTCGTACGCCTGGGCCGAGATCTTCACCCGGGAGCCGGCCAAGTCCGACGCGTTCTTCACGACGGTCTTCGGCTACGGCTCCAAGAAGATCAAGGACGAGCACATGGACTACCGCCTGTTCGACCTCGGTGGTCCCCAGCCGGTGCTGGGCCGGATGGTGATGTCGCCGGAGGACTTCCCGCCGGAGGTGCCGTCGTACGTGCAGCTGTACTTCGCCGTCGACAACTGCGACAAGGCCGTCGAGGCGGCCGAGAGCCTCGGCGGGCGGAAGGTGTTCGGGCCGATGGACAGCCCGTTCGGCCGGTTCGCGGCGCTGCTCGACCCGCAGGGCGCGCCCTTCGCCGTGATCGACATGCGGACCACCGTGGGCGAGCTGCCCGAACTGGTCTGAACACGGCGGGCGGGGGTCACGGCCTGATGCCGGAGACGACGTCGGCGGTGGCGGCGACGCTGTTGTGGATGGTGGGGGCCAGGCTGGTCCCGGCGAGGAAGAAGCCGAGGAGTGCGGAGAGGATGGCGTGGCTCAGCTTGAGCCCGCCGCCCCGCATGCAGATCGTGACCAGGATGAGCAGCAGCACCACGACGGAAAGGGAGATGACCATCGGCCTCGTGTCCTCCTCGCGCCGCGCCGGAATCGCGGCTTTCGGCGGACAGTGTGGCGGAACACAGGCCGTGCGCGGGCGCCAGGCGGGGCGGCCATACGAGTGAGATTCGGGCGGGCACGGTCGGCGAGGGCCTCGCGGGGCCGCGCGACGACCGGTCCGCGCGCCCGCTGTCGGCTGCGGATCGGCGAGCGGTACGGGGCTCGCCATGGGTGCCCGGATGCCGGTGCGGGGGTGTCGCGGGGGCCAACTGGCGAGGGGTACCGGGCGGGATGCCCGGCGGGCCGGGCGGCGGGGTCAGGGGGCCTTGACGGGCAGGCAGTCCTGCCATTCGACCGTACGGTCGCACCAGCGGTTCAGCAGGACGCGGTCGTGGCCGACGGCGAGGAGTCCCGCGCCGGTCTCGGCCCGGTAGCTCTCGACGGCGGCGACGAGGGCCGCGGTGGTGGAGGCGTCGAGCATGGCGGTCATCTCGTCGCAGATCAGCCAGCGGGGGCGCAGGGCCAGGGCGCGGCCCAGGCAGGCGCGTTGCAGCTGTCCGTCGCTGACCTCGTGCGGGCGGCGGGAGAGCAGGTCGGGGGTGAGGCCGACGGCGGGGGCGAGTGCGGCGAGGCGCCCGGCCGCCTCGGCGCGTCTGCCGGTGGCGCGCAGCGGTTCGACGAGGAGGTCGGCGAGGGTGAGACGGGGGTCGGCGGCGGTGCGGGGCTGCTGGAAGACGACGCCGACGGCGGTGCGCAGGGCGCGGGGGGCGCGGTGGCGCCAGGCCGTGACCTCGGTGCCGTCGAGGACGAGCCGGCCGGCGTCGGGGCGGTGCAGGAGGGCGGCGACCCGGGCGAGGGTGGACTTGCCGCAGCCGCTGGGGCCGAGGAGGCCGACGGACTCGCCGGGGGCGAGGGTGAGGGAGGCGCCCCGGAAGACGGGGGCACGGCGCTCGTATCCGGCGGTGATGGAGTCGAGTTCAAGCACGGGGGCGCTCCGGGTGGTGGCAGGCGACGCCCGCGACGGGCTCCGGAAAGACGGCGCACCGGTCGTCGGCGCGGGGGCAGCGGGCGGCGAAGGCGCAGCCTTCGGGCAGTGCGGAGAGTTCGGGGGGCATGCCGGGGATGGGGGTGAACGCCCGGTCGGGGAGCGCGTCGAGGAGGCCGCGGGCGTAGGGGTGGCGGGGGCCGGGGGCACCGAAGAAGCGGTGGGCGGGGGCGATCTCGACGATGCGGCCCGCGTACATGACGGCGACGCGGTCGGCGATGCGGGCGGCGGCGGTCAGATCGTGGGTGATGAGGAGCAGGGCGCGGCCGTCGTCGGCGTGGCGGCGCAGTTCGTCGGCGGTGCGTTCGACGAGGTCGCGGTCGAGTCCGGTGGTGGGTTCGTCGGCGATCAGCAGGGGCGCGTCGCCGATGAGGGCGAGGGCGGTGGCGGCGCGCTGGGCGAGGCCGCCGGAGAGTTCGTGCGGGTACCGGTCGAGGTGTCCGGCGGGGAAGGCGGCGCGGTCGGCGGCTTCCTCTGCGGCGGCGCGGCGGGCGCGCCGGGCGGTGCCGGTGAGGGCGCGGACGGTCTCCTCCAGCTGGGACCGTACGGTGCGGACGGGGGTGAGGTGGGCGGCGGGGCTCTGCGGTACGAGGCCGACGCGGCGGCCTCGTACGGTGCGGGCGAGGGTCTTCTCGTCGGCGGCGAGCAGGTCGACGTCCGGGGTGCCGTCGGTGCCGGTGAGCCGGGCGGTGCCGGAGGCCTCGGCGTTGCCGGGGAGCAGGCCGAGGAGGGCGGAGGCGAGGACGGACTTGCCGCAGCCGCTCTCGCCGACGAGGGCGAGGCACTCCCCCGCGCCGAGGTCGAAGTCGGCGCCGGTGACGGCGGCGACGCTCCGGCCGCCGCGCAGCCGGAAGCGGACGGTGAGGTCGCGGACGCTGAGGACGGCGTCCTCGGCGCGTTCGGCGGAGACGGCGTCGAGGGCGCGCAGGAGGTCGCCCGCGTGGGCGGGGCCTTCCTCGTGGCGCGCGCGATCCGCCGGACTGGTGCGGTTCACAGGTTCCGCGGGGCCGGTGCGGTTCACAGAGCCGGTGATGCCGGTGGAGTTCACAGGACCGGTGCCGTTCACAGGGCCGGTGGGGCTGGTGGGGCCGTTCACAGCATCAGCTCCGATCGGCGGCGCGGGTTGAGCCGGTCGCGCCAGACTCCGGCGAGTCCGGCGATGGCGAGGGTCGGCACGATGAGCAGGAGGCCGGGGAAGAGCGTGGGCCAGCCGTGTCCGGCGAGGAGCGAGGAGCGCGCGTTCTGCACCAGGTTGCCGAGGCTGGCCTGATGGCTGGGGAGTCCGAGGCCGAGGAAGGAGAGCGCGGACTCGTGCCACATGGCGTGCGGGATCATCAGGACGGCGGCGAGTCCGGCCTGCGGCAGGACGGCGGGGAGCAGATGCCGGACGGCGACACGCCACCGGGTGGCGCCGCCGGAGACGGCGGCGTCGATGAACGGCCGGGTGCGCAGGGAGAGGACCTCGGAGCGCACGATCCGGGCGGTGGAGAGCCAGTGGGTGACGGCGACGGAGGCGATGACGGGCCAGACGCCGGGCCGGAAGAGGGCGACCACGAAGATGCCGAGGAGCAGGTGGGGCACGGAGGAGAAGGCGTCCACGAGCCGCATCAGGCAGCGGTCGGTCCAGCCGCCGAGCGCTCCGGCCGCCGCGCCGACGGCCGTGCCGACGACGGTGGCGACCAGCGCCGCGACGAGGCCGACGAGCAGGGAGATCCGCAGCCCGTAGACACAGCGCAGGAGCAGGTCGCGGCCGAGGTCGTCGGTGCCGAAGGGGTGGTCCCAGGAGGGCGGGAGGAGCTTGCGGGAGAGGTCGACGGCCTGTTCGTCGAGGTGGACCAGCGGGGGGACGAGGAGGACGGCGAGGAGGACCGCGCCGACGACGAGGGCGGAACTCCACAGCCGGAGCCGGTGGGTGCGCGGGTCAGCCATCGAAGCCCACCCTCGGGTCGGCGAGACCGTACAGCAGGTCGGAGAGGAGGTTGCCGAGGAGGACGGCGGCGGTGGCAAGGACGGTGAGCGCCGCGAGCAGCGGGAAGTCGACGGAGGTCGCCGCCTGGACGGTGGCGGCGGCGATGCCGGGCCAGCTGAAGACGGTCTCCACGAGGAGGGCTCCGGTGATGAGTTCGGGGACGCGGGAGCCGACGAGCGTGAGCATGGGCAGCATCCCGGAGCGGAGCGCGTGGCCGGTGAGGACGGTGCGTTCGCTCAGTCCCCGGGCGCGGGCGCCGCGTACGGGGTCCTCGTCGAGGGCGTCGCCGACGCCCTGGCGGACGTAGAGGAAGAACCAGGGCAGCTGGGAGACGCCGAGGACGAGCGCGGGCAGGACGAGGTGCCGGGCGACCTGGTCGGCGGTGACGGTGTCGCTCGCGGTGTCGGTGAGGCCGCCGGCCGGCAGGGCGCCGAGCCGCAGGGCGAAGAACCAGATGGCGAGGAGGCCGAGCCAGAAGGCGGGGGCGGCTTCCAGGGTGTACGCGACGGAGCTGACGGCCCGGTCGACGAGGCCGCCCCTGCGGCGTCCGGCGAGGACGCCGAGGAAGGTGCCGAGCGCGATGGCGACGAGGAAGGCGGTGACGGCGAGGAGGACGGACCAGCCGAGCCGTTCGCCGATGACCTCGGCGACGGGGCGGCGCATGACGGCGGAGTCTCCGAAGTCGCCGGTGAGGGCGGCGGTGAGCCAGTCCCACCAGCGGGTGAGGAGGGGCCGGTCGACGCCGAGGTTGGCGCGGATCTGGTCCAGGTTCTCCTGGGAGGCGGTGAGTCCCGCCGTGCCCGCGTAGGCCTTGACGGGGTCGAAGGGGGAGGCCTCGGCGACGGCGAACACCGCGAGGGTGACGGCGAGCAGGACGGGGACGGCGGCCAGGGCGCGCCGTCCCGTCATCCGGGCCATGGCCCCCCAGGGGAGGCGGCGCTTCACTTCTGTGCCGCTCCGGTGTTCTTCGGCTTCCAGCTCTCGACGTTCCACCAGGGGCCGGAGGCCAGACCGTGGTCGTGGGGTTCGGTCTGGGTGGAGAGTCCGTCCCAGGCGTCGTTCACGACGTAGAGGTGGTCGATGTGGGTGAGGAAGGTGTAGGCGGGGTTCTTGGCCAGTTCGCGCTGGATCGTGTCGTACGCGGCGCGGCGGGCGGCCGGGTCGTCGGTGCGGCGGCCGTCCTCCAGGGCGCGGTCGACCGTCGGGTCGGCGTACCAGGCCATGTTGTTGAAGCCGTCTCCGGCGAGGGTGGACTTCAGCAGCAGGTACTGGTCGAAGTCGGGGTCGCCGGGCGTGCCGCCGCCCGCGAGGACGGCATCGGTCTTCATCCGGGGTTCGATGACCTCCCAGGTGCCCGCCTGGGCGGTGATCTCGATGCCGGCCTTCTTGGCGTCGGAGGCGTAGGCGAGGGCGTGGTCCTGGCGGAGCTTGTCGCCGGAGAGGTACCAGAGCGGGAAGGCGGCGCGGACGCCGTCCTTGACGCGGACGCCGTCGGGACCGGGCTTCCAGCCGGCCTCGTCGAGGATCTTCCGCGCGCCGTCGAGGTCGTGACGGCGTTCGGTGCCCTTCGCGAACCAGGGGCTGTCGGTGGGGACGGGCCCGTAGGCGGGCTTTCCGGCCCCTTCGAGGATCTTGTCGACCATGGCCTGCCGGTCGACGGCGAGGTCGAGGGCGCGGCGGACGGCGGTGTCGCCCGCGACCGGGTTGTGGGTGGGGAGCGTGACCGTGCGGTAGTCGTAGGTCTTCGCGGTCCAGGTCTTCTTGGCCTTGTCGTCCTTGAACCCGGCGGCGAGGTTGGGCGGCAGGATGGCGCCGTCGAGGTCTCCGGCGCGCAGCCGGGTGGCGCGGACGTCGTCGTCCTTGATGACCGCCATGGTGAACTTCTTCACCTGGGGCGCGCCGTTCCAGTACGTGGGGTTGGCCTTGAAGGTGAGCTTCTCGCCCTTGGACCAGCCGGTGAGGACGTAGGGGCCGGTGCCGATGGGCTTGGTGGTGAAGGCGCCGGTGTTGACGTCCTGCTTGGCGGCGACGTGCTCGGGCGCGATGGCCTGGACGGTGCGCTGGGCGAAGGGGGCGTAGGGGTACTTGAGCCGGAAGACCACGGTGTCGTCGCCGACCGCGTCGACGCTCTTGAGGGCGTCGAGTTCGGTGCGGGAGGCGTTGTTGGTCTTCGGATCGAGGATCGTCCGGTAGGTGTAGACGACGTCCTTGGCGGTGAAGGGGACGCCGTCGCTGAAGGTCACGCCGTGGCGGAGGGTGTAGGTGTAGGTGAGACCGCCGTCGCTCACGCGGGGCAGGGCGGTCGCGAGCGCCGGGGTGAGCTTCATGTCGGCGTCGAGGCCGAGGAGCCCGTCGAAGATCTTGGAGTTGCCGTCCTTGCCGTAGCCGAGGAGGGGGCTGAGGGTGTCGGGCTCGTAGGCGATGCCGACGACCGCGGAGTCCCGGGCGCCGCCGGTTCCACCGGCCGCGCCCGGGTTCGAGCAGGCCGCGGCGGTGAGCGCGACGGCCGTCGCGGGTATCGCGACGGCGGCGCGGCGGAAGGATCGGGCGGTCATCGTGTCCACACCCCTTTTGGAGATCAACTGTTATTGCGAACAGATTGCAATTAAACAGTATGTAAGGGAGTGCGAACATAGGGGGCCCTTACCGGGGCGGCTCCAGGCCCGTCAGGGCGGCGACGGTGTCCTGGTGGCGGCCGGTCGAGCCCAGGGCGATCCCGGCGGACTTGGCCCGTTTGAGGGCCAGATGGGCGGGGTGTTCCCAGGTCATCCCGATGCCGCCGTGCAGCTGGACGCACTCCTCTGCGGCCCGTACGGCGGTCTTCGCGCAGTACGCCTGGGCCACCGCGACCAGGAGCGGGGCGTCCGGGTTCCCGGTGGCGAGGGCGTCGGCGGCGGCGCGGGCCGCCGCCCGTGCCCCGACGAGGTCAAGCCAGAGCCGGGCCATCCGGTGCTTGAGGGCCTGGAAGGAGCCGACCGGCCGGTTGAACTGGTGGCGTTCGCGGGTGTAGCGGACGGTCTCCTCAAGGCACCACTCGGCGAGACCGAGCTGTTCGGAGGCGAGGAGCCCGGCCCCGGCGAGCAGTCCGCGCCGGACGGCGGCGCGAGCCGCCCCGGGCCCCGCGAGCCGGGTGCCGCCGTCCCCGGGGGTCACCACGGCGAGCGGCCGCGTGAGGTCCAGGGAGCTGCACGGCTCGATCCGCGCCTCCCCCGCCGGTACGGCGTACAGCCCGTCGGCGCGTGGGACGAGGAAGACGTCGGCGGCGATCGCGTCGGCGACCCCGGCGACCGAGGGGGCGGGCACCGGCTCCCGGTCCGGCGCCGTCCCCAGCGGGACGGCGAGGACCGCGACCGTGTGACCGGCCGCCAGGTCCGCGAGCAGCGCGACGACCGCCGCCGTACCGCCGGCGTGTGCGGGGTTCCCGCCGGACTCGCGGGCTTCGGCGGTCTCGGCGGTCACGCGGGTCACGCCGGTCACACGGTCTTCACCGTCCTCGTGGGCTTCGGCGTTCTCCCGGGCTTCGTCGTTCTCGTCGCTCTCGCTGTCCTCCACGAGCGCGAGCAGGGTCTCCGTGGCGATGACCGCGCTCGTCAGATACGGCAGCGGGGTCACCGCCCGGCCCAGCTCCTCCAGGACGACGGCGGCCTCGCGGTGGCTCGCGCCCTGGCCGCCGAGCCGCTCGGGGACCAGCAGCCCGGCGGCGCCGATGTCGGTGGCGAGCGCCTTCCACAGGCCGGGGACGTACGGGTGCTCCGCCTCCGTCCGGTCCAGGACCACCCGGTGTCCCGCCTTGTCGGCGAGCAGGGCGCGGACCGCCGCCCGCAGCTCCTCCTCGGTCTCGGAGTGGAGCAGGTCCAGCGGCCGATCGGCCTCGGCGGGGGCGGCGAGGGCGGCGAGGGCGGCCGGGGCGGGTCGCGCCACCTGCCCCACCTGCCCCGCCAGCAACGTCCGCTCGGTCAGCCCCGCCAGCAACGCCTGCTCGGTCAGCTCCGACTGCCCCGCCAACTCCGTCTGCTCCGTCTGCTCCGTCTGCTCGGTCATCGGGTGAGGTCCTTCCAGGGGACGTCCTTGTCGGTGCGGGGTTCCGGGGGCAGGCCGAGGACCCGCTCGGCCACGATGTTGAGCAGCACCTCGCTCGTACCGCCCTCGATCGAGTTGCCCTTGGAGCGCAGATAGCGGTAGCCCGCGTCGCGGCCGGTGAAGTCGACGAGTTCGGGGCGGCTCGTCTCCCACTCCCCGTACAGCAGGCCCTCGTCGCCGAGGAGGTCGACCTCCAGACCGCTGATGTCCTGGTTGAGCCGGGCGAAGAACAGCTTCATCGCGCTGCCCTCGGGGCCCGGCAGCCCCGCGACGAGCTGCTGACGCAGCCGCTCGGCGGCGAGCCGGGCCACCTCGGCGTCGACCCAGAGCCCGAGGAGCCGCCGGTGCAGGTCGTGGGTGCGCAGCTCGGGGCGCTCGCGCCAGGTGGCGGCGGCCTTTCCGATCATGCCGCCCTCGCGCGGGATCCGGGCGCCGCCGATGGAGACCCGTTCGTTCATCAGGGTGGTCTGCGCGACCCGCCAGCCGTCGCCGACCTCGCCGAGCCGGTGTGCGTCGGGGATGCGGACGCCGGTGAGGAAGACCTCGTTGAACTCGGCCTCGCCGGTGATCTGGCGCAGCGGCCGGACCTCGACGCCGGGGGCGGTCATGTCGCAGACGAAGTAGGTGACGCCCCGGTGCTTGGGCGCCTCCGGGTCGGTACGGGCGATCAGGATGGCCCAGCGGGCGAGGTGCGCGCTGGAGGTCCACACCTTCTGACCGTCGATCACCCAGTCGTCGCCGTCGCGGACGGCCCGGGTGGCGAGCGCGGCGAGGTCGGAGCCCGCGCCTGGTTCGCTGAAGAGCTGGCACCACACCTCCTCCCCCACCCAGAGCGGCCGGAGGAAGCGGCGCCTGACCTCGTCGGAGCCGTGGGCGAGCAGGGTCGGGGCGGCCATGCCGAGACCGATGCCGATCTTGCGCGGGTCGTTGTCGGGGGCGCCCGCCGCCGTCAGTTCGGCGTCGACGACGCTCTGGAGCGCGCGGGGCGCGTCGAGTCCGCCGAGGCCCTCGGGGTAGTGCACCCAGGCGAGTCCGGCGTCGAAGCGGGCGCGCAGGAAGTCGGTGCGGTCCGTGGTGGCGGGCGGGTGCGCGGCGAGCAGGGCCCGGGTGCGGGTGCGGAGTTCCTCGGCGCCGGTCATGCGCGGGCTCCTTCCGGGAGGACGACGAGGCGGCCGGTGGTGGTGCCGTCGGCGACGCGCTGGACGGCGTCCGCCGCGCCCGCGAAGGGGACGCGCTCGGCGACGAGCGGCTTGATCAGACCCTTGGCGGCGTAGTCGGTGAGGGTCTCGTGGCAGTGGAGTACCGCGGCCGGGTCCTTGGCCGCGTAGAGGCCCCAGTGGAGTCCGAGGACCGCGTAGTTCTTCACCAGGGCGTGGTTGAGCGCGGGGGCGGGGACGGTGCCGCTCGCGAAGCCGACGACCACGATCCGGCCCTCGAAGGCGACGCACTTGGCGGACTGCTGGTAGGCCTCGCCGCCGACCGGGTCGTAGACGACGTCGGCGCCGCGTCCGCCGGTGGCCGCCTTGACGGCGGCGACGACGTCCTCGGTGTGCCGGTCGACGACCACGTCGCAGCCGAGCGCGCGGGCGACGGTCGCCTTGGCGGGGCCGCCGACGACCCCGATGACGGTGGCGCCCGCGGCCTTGCCGAGCTGGACGGCCGCGCTGCCGACGCCGCCGGCCGCCGCGTGGACGAGCAGGGTCTCGCCCTCCTTGAGGGCGGCGCGGCGGTGCAGTCCGAACCAGCCGGTCTGGTAGCCGATGTGCAGGGCGGCGGCCTCGGCGTCGTCCAGCGCCTCGGGGGCGGGGAGCAGTCCGGCGGTGTCGGCGAGGGCGTACTCCGCGAAGCCGCCGTGCGGGAGGGCGGTGGTGGTGAGGACCCGTCGCCCGTCCTCGGTCTCCGCGCAGACCTCCACGCCGGGGGTGAAGGGCAGCGGCGGGCGGACCTGGTAGTGGCCCCGGCAGAGCAGCGCGTCGGGGAAGTTGACGTTGGCGGCGCGCACTCTGAGGAGGGTCCGGCCTTCGCCGGGGGCGGGCGGGGCCACCTCCTCACGGCGCATCACCGCGCGCGGTTCCCCGTTCTCGTACACACGCCAAGCCTGCATCCGGAAGCCTCCTCCGTACCGAGCGGTCGGTGGCATACTAAGCGGTCGCTTGCCTGAAGGGGAACGACTTGGCCGGACTTCTTACGCCGGGACGGACGGGGCCTCTCGCGCCGGGCGAAGGGACCCACCACGCCCGGGTGAGGGAGCCGCCACGCACGGGTGGGGAGGCTTCTCGCGCCCGGTCACCCCGACTTCTTCGGGCGGGCCCGTACGTGCATCCGTTCGCCCTGGGGGCCGAAGAGGCTCAGGAACTCCACCGGGCCTTCCGCCGTCGGGCCGAACCAGTGCGGGACCCGGGTGTCGAACTCGGCCGCCTCCCCCGCCCCGAGGATCACATCGTGGTCGCCGAGGACGAGCCGGAGCCTGCCGGAGAGCACGTACAGCCACTCGTACCCCTCGTGCACCCGAGGGTCCGGCTCCCCCTGTGTCACCTCCTGGATCACTTTGTACGCCTGGAGACCGCCGGGCTGGCGGGTGAGCGGGAACATCGTGCGGGCGCCGCGCACGATCGGCTTGGCCCGCACCCGGGGGTCGCCGGTGGCGGGCGCGCCGACCAGCTCGTCGAGCGGGACCTGATGGGCGCGGGCGAGCGGGAGGAGCAGTTCGAGGCTGGGCTTGCGCTGCCCGGACTCCAGCCGGGAGAGGGTGCTCACGGAGATCCCGGTGTCGGCGGAGAGTTCGGCGAGGGTCACCCCCCGGTCGCGGCGGACCCGGCGGAGGCGGGGACCGACCTCGTTCAGGACGGCATCGATGCGTTCGTCTTCGGCCATGCCCCCATTCTTGCAGAAAAGGCAAGATTGCTTGCCGGTAGCGCGACTTTCGGAGCACTCTCCCGGCATGAACGCACACCGTGAGGACACCGACCCGTACGACGCCGTGGTGATCGGAGGGGGTGCCGCCGGACTCAGCGCCGCCCTGGTCCTGGGCCGTTCGCGGCGCCGGACCCTGGTCGTCGACTCCGGCCGTCCGCGCAACGCCCCCGCCGCCCACATGCAGGGCGTCCTTTCCCGGGACGGCATGAGCCCGGCCGCGTACCTGGCCGCCGGACGCGCCGAGGTCGCCGCGTACGGGGTCGGGCTGCGGGACGGCGAGGTGACGGGCGCGGAGCCCGACGGAAACGGCGGCTTCGTCCTCGCCCTCGCCGACGGCGGCACCCTCCGCGCCCGCCGTCTCGTCGTCACCACCGGACTCGTCGACGAACTGCCCGCGATCGAAGGGCTCGCCGGACGCTGGGGCCGTGACGTGCTGCACTGCCCGTACTGCCACGGCTGGGAGGTCCGCGACCAGGCCTTCGGGGTGATCGCCCACGCCGAGTCGCCCGCCCACCAGACGCTGATGGTGGCGAACTGGTCGAAGGACGTCGTCCTCTTCACCCACACCGCCCGGGAGCCGACCGGCCACGAGGAGGCGCTGCTCGACGCGGCGGGCGTCCGGATCGAGCGGGGCGAGGTGACGGGGCTCGCGGTGACGGACGACCGGCTGACCGGGGTCCGGCTCGCCGACGGCAGGACCGTGGACCGCTCGGTGGTCTTCGCCGCCGCCACCCGGCTCGCGCCCCGGGACGCGGTGCTCCGGCAGCTCGGCGCGGAGCTGCGCACCACCCCCTTCGGCGCGTTCGTGGCGGTGGACGAGACGGGGCGGACGAGCGTGCCCGGGGTGTGGGCCGCCGGAAACGTCACCGGACCGCAGGAACAGGTGGTCAACGCGGTCAGCCGGGGCTACCGGGCGGGGGTGGCGATCAACAACGAACTGCTGCTCGGCGCTCTGGAGGAGGCGGTGGCCGGTCGGCCGGTCGGATGAACCCCCGCCCCCTGCGGCCGTGGCCGCCCGCCCCGGAGGGCGGGCATCGGTGAGGGTGGCGGGAGAGACGGTACGGGCCGGACCGGGTACGGGCCGAGGCCTGGATACGGGTCGAGGCCTGGGACCGGTCACAGGCCGGGGTGCTGGTGCCGGCGTACGCGCGGGTGAACGTGCTGGGCGTGCGCGCCCGGCGCACTGGCGGGCCACGGCTGCGGCCACGGCCACCCGGCCCGGTCACGCGCACCGCGCCCCGGCTCCGGCTCCGGCTCCGGCTCGCACCCTCCCCCGCCGCTCCTCCTCCACACCACGGCCCCGGCCACGGAAGGACAGAACTCATGCTCGGCACACAGTTCGTCAAGGGCTCGCCCGTCTGGCTCGATCTCGGCAGTCCCGACACCGGAGCCTCGGCGGCCTTCTACGGCGCCGTCCTCGGCTGGGAGTTCCACTCGGCGGGCCCCGAGGCCGGGGGGTACGGCTTCTTCCGACAGGACGGACTGACCGTCGCCGCGCTCGGACCGCTCACCGAGGAGGGCGCCTCCAGCGCCTGGACGGTGTACTTCGGCACACCGGACGCGGACGCGACCCAGCGGGCGACGGAGGCCGCGGGCGGCGCCGTGCGCGCACCGGCCTCCGATGTCATGGACGCCGGGCGGATGGCCGCGCTCACCGACCCGGCCGGTGCCCGCTTCGCGATCTGGCAGCCCGGCACCACCCGGGGCCTCGAACGGACCTCGGCGACGAACACCCTGGTCTGGGTGGAGCTGCACACGGCCGACCCGGAGGCCACGCTCGGCTTCTACCGGGACCTGTTCGGCTGGCGGTGGGCGGAGCTGGGCGGGGGCGGCATGACGTACCGGGTGCTCTCCACCGCCGAGGGCGACCAGCAGGACGCCTCCTTCGGCGGCGCCACCGAGCTTCAGGGCCCGGCCGAACCCGCGCAGTGGATCCCCTACTTCGCGGTCGCGGACGCCGACGCCTTCGTGGACTCCGTACGGGGCAACGGCGGCTCGGTCCTGATGCCCGCGGCGGACGTCCCGGACGTCGGGCGCATCGCCGCGCTGACCGACCCCTTCGGCGCGCCGTTCGCGGTGCTGAAGCCCGCGCCGAGGGGCTGAGCCGAACGGGTGAGCCGGGGTCGTTCGCGGGCCCCGGCGGGCCGGCGGGTCAGCGGGTGAACAGCTCGAAGGTCACGGCGGGCCGACCGCCGAAGCGGTCGGCGGCGCGGCCCGTGGCGGAGGTGAGGAAGGAGCGGACGTACCGCTCCGGGTCCTCGTCCGTCAGGGCCTCGATGTAGGCGCGGTGGCAGAGCAGCGAGCGGACGGCCCGTTCGAGACCGGGGGTCGCGTCGACGGCGTGGGTGGGGTGCGCGGAGGCCGCGACGGCGACCCACCGCACCCCGTTCCAGGGCGTGAGGCCCCGGTCGGCCAGTTCGGGGAAGATCCAGCGGTTGCCCGCATCGGCCGCAGCGTCGAGGGTGGCGCGGCCGACGGCCACGTGATCCGGGGTGTTCCAGGGGGCGCCGGGGCCGTCGCCCCAGGTGTCCCGGTGGTTGAGGGTGACCACGAGTTCCGGGCGGTGGCGGCGGATCGCGGCCGCGATGTCCCGGCGCAGCCCGATCCCGTACTCGATCACCCCGTCGCGGTGGTCGAGGAACTCGACCGTGTCCACGCCGACGGCGGCGGCACCGGCCCGCTGCTCTTCCTCCCGCAGCGGGCCGCAGGCGTCCGGCGCGAGGGTGTCGATCCCGGCCTCGCCCCGGGAGGCCAGGAGGTAGACGACGTCCTTCCCGGCGTCCGTCCAGGCGGCGACGGCCGCCGAACAGCCGTACTCCAGGTCGTCGGGGTGGGCGACGACGGCGAGCGCGCGCCGCCAGTCGCCCGGCATCTCCGCGAGGCCGGTGTCCTCGGCGGGCGCGGTGGCCTCGGGGTCTTCGGCGGCCTCGGGGTCCTGTCCAGCGGTCATGCCCGCAGGATACGGGCCGCCGCGCCGGGGAGCCGGTGGACCCGGACCTCGCCCCGCCCGACCTCGTCCCGTCAGATTTCGTCCCGTCAGATTTCGTCCCGGGAGAGTGCGAGCAGCCGGTCCAGGACCCTGGGGCCACCGGCCCGCACCCCGTCGTGCTCGAACTCGTCCGTGACCCAGGTGCGCAGACCGCGTACGGCGCGGGCGGTGTCGAGGGAGTGGGCGGTGTCCACGTACATGTCGTCGTGGTAGACGGCGGCGGCGACCGGCACCTCGTTGACGGCGAGCCGCTCGGGGTCGTAGAGCGGGGTCCAGTCGGTGCGGGCGGCGAGCAGCCGGGCCGTCTCGCGCAGCGGGCGAAGGGCGGGGTCGGTGGTGAAGTGCCAGGGGTGGACGGTCTCGCCGGTGAAGAGCGGCGGGCGGTCCTCGGCGAGCGCGGCGCGGACGTCGAACTCGGGGTACTCGGCGCGGACCCGCTCGGCGGCCCAGTCGGTCGGGCCCTGCCCCTGGGCGTAGATCGCCTCGTGGAGGACGGCGTACAGGGGATGTCCGGCGTACGACAGCTGGGCCTGGACCTGTTCGAGGAAGGCGTCGGCCAGCAGACGGCCGCCCGGGGTGGGGACGAAGGCGCCTTCCAGGAGCAGATGGAGCTGGTGGGTGCCCTCGCCGGAGCCGAGGAGGATGCCGAGGGACTGGAAGGCCTCGGGGGTGAGGAGACCGCCGCCGGGGAGGGTGACCTCGTGTTCCAGGAGGTGGGCGAGGATCGCGCGGACCCGTCCCGAGTCCTGGGGGTAGCGGGCGTAGTGGGCCTCGTTCTTGCGCCGGATACGGGGGTAGGCCGCGCGGTAGACCTCGTCGGCGGTGGCGTCGAGGGAGGGCAGTCCGCCGGTGATGAGGACGCGTTCGAGGCCTTCGGGGGCGGCGGAGAGGTAGTGGGTGGCGCAGAAGCCGCCGAAGCTCTGGCCGAGGACGGTCCAGGGGGCGCCGCCGGTGAGCTTGCGGCGGATGACTTCGCAGTCCCGCACGATGGAGTCGGCGCGGAAGCGGGTCAGATAGTCGGCCTGTTCGGCGGGGGTGCCCCGGAGCGGCAGGGTCTGGCGGTTGGCGGGGGTGGAGCGGCCGGTGCCGCGCTGGTCGAGCAGGAGGACGCGGAACTCCTCCACGGCCCGGCCGAGCCAGGCCTGCGGGCCGATGAAGCGGCGGGCGCCGAAGCCGGGACCGCCCTCCAGGTAGACCAGCCAGGGCAGTTTCTCGCGGCTCGCTCCGGCGTGCCGGCTCGCGACGACCTCACGGCCGAAGACCTCGATCCGCTCGCCTTCGGGGCGGTCGTGGTCGAGGGGGACGGGGAAGCGGTGGTCGGTGAGGACGAGTCCCGGCTGCCGGTAGGTGGTCACGCTGTCGCTGCTCCTGTTCGCTACGCCCCCGCGAGGACAGTGGATCACACGGCGGGGGCGCACCGGGACCGGGCCGGGCCGATCGGACCAGGTCAGGGGCGGGAGGGGAGGTAAGGCCAATCGGGGGTGGCGGCCTCGCGGGCCGGGAGGCCGGGAGGCCGGGAGGCCGGGAGGATCATGAGGCCGGTCGGGGCGGGAGGCCGGTCGGTCGGATCAGGACGTGGGGAAGTCGTCCGGGGTCCTGATCCGGTCGCGGACCCAGACTCCGGCGGGCTTGAGGGGGCCGGTGCCGGTCCAGGGGCCGCCCCGGTCGCAGGTGCCGGTCTTGAAGACCGCGCCGCTGCGCTCGTCGTCGGAGTAGTTCCAGTTGACCCAGCCGATCTTCTTCTCGGCCATCAGGTCCAGGTACTTCTGCGCCGTGGTGAAGTCGTTTCCGCCTTCGCCCGCGTGGTTCTGGGTGCCGAACTCGGTGACGAAGACCGGCAGCTTGTCGGCGGCGCGGGAGAGGGTCCGCAGGTACTCGTCGCGGTGCGAGGCCGCGTAGAAGTGGAAGGTGTACATGACGTTGGGGGCGTTCACCGGCTTGGAGACGACCTCCGTCTCGGTCGCGCCTTCCGAGACGCCGAACGAGGACCACGCGCGCGTGCCGACGAGGACCGGGGTGTGCGGGTCCTTGGCGCGGATCACCGGGATGAGCTGTTCGGCGTAGCCCTTGATCGTGGACCAGGAGACGCCGTTGGGCTCGTTGGCGATCTCGTAGAGGAGGTTGGTCCTGTTCTTGTGGCGGTCGGCGATCTCGGTGAAGAAGGTCTTGGCGCGGGCGAGGTTGTGGCGGGGGTCGCCCGGGTCGAGCATGTGCCAGTCGACAATGACGTACATCCCGCGCGCGGTCGCCTGCTCGATGAGGGAGTGGGCGAGGTCGGTGTACTTGCGCGGGTCGGTCTCGTAGCCGTCCTCCTGGACGTATGTGGAGACCCGCAGGACGTCGGCCTTCCAGTCGTGCGCGAGCGCGTCGAGGGAGCCGTCGGTGAGGCACTGGGCGTACCACTGGGTGCCGTGCGAGGACATGCCGCGCAGTTGGATCGGCCGACCGTGCCGGTTGCAGAGCTTCGTGCCGCAGACCGTGAGCCGGCCGTTGACGGAGACGGGGGTGGCGGGGGCGGCGCCCGCCCCGGAAGGGGTGGCGTTCACGGCCGAGGGGGCGGTGGTGAGGCCGAGGAGGAGGGCGGCGAGGACGGTGCCGGTGAGGCCGGGGCGGCGGGTCGCCGCGCGTACGGATCGTGCCGAGGTCATGGAGTCTCCACGGGGCGACGAAACGAGCGGCCGGACCCGGGAGCCGGGCCCGACGGGACCGGAAGGAAACCTTCCTGTCGGATGGATAGCAGGGCCTCGGAAGAGCCCGCAAGAGCCGGAACGAGGGGGACCGTTTCGGCGGGGTGACCGGTACCGTTCCGGCGGGGTGACGGTGCCGTTCCGGCGGCTGATCCCCCGTCACCCCTCAGGAACCCCCGATGAGCCCCTTG
This sequence comes from Streptomyces sp. CBMA291, assembly GCF_014596525.1. Classification (GTDB taxonomy): domain Bacteria; phylum Actinomycetota; class Actinomycetes; order Streptomycetales; family Streptomycetaceae; genus Streptomyces. Next base: position 8,712 of record NZ_MSJP01000041.1, on the reverse strand, counting down.
GCCTGGAGATAGGCGCGGGCCACGTCCTCCGGGAGGAGCCGTCGGACGTCCACCTGGGTGTCCAGGGCGGCCAGGTCCTCCGTCGTCAGGACCCGGTTGAGCCGGGCGAGCGCGCGGACGATCCGTGCGCCCCCGGCGCGCGCCCGGTTCACGACGGGGACCACGTAGTCGGCGTTCTGAAGCCGTTTGTCGTCGGCGAGCAGGACGAGACCGAAGGCGTCGAGCGTGGCATCGGTCGTCGTGGTCAGCAGCAGGTCGTCCGTCCCGTCCCGGACGGCTTGCTTGGCCGGGACGGTGCCGACTCCCCTGGGGTCGACGGCGGTCACGTCGATCCCGTAGACCTTCCGCAGCCCGGGGGCGCAGTAGGGGCGTCTGACGCACTCGTCGCCCGCCGCGAGCCGTACGGGGAGCCCGGTGGCGCCCAGGTCGCTGAGGGTCTTCAGCCGGTGCTCGGCGGCGAAGGCGGCGGTCACCGCGTAGGCGTTCTGGTCCACCGCCCGCCCGGGGTCGAGGACGGTGAGACCGCGCGGGGCGGCGAGCGCGCGGAGGACCGTCATGGTGGCGGCCAGGTCGGGAGAGCCGACGGTCGGCGCGTCCGCCCCGTGGACCTTGGCGTTCAGCCAGTCGGCGAAGGTCGCCGCGTACTCCGGCACGACGTCGATCTGGCCGCGTTCCAGGGCGGGCTCGTACAGCTCGCGGTTGGTGACGGAGAGGATCCTCGTACGGTATCCGGCGTCCCGGAGCAGCAGCGCGTACAACTGCGCGAGCAGGTCGCTCTCGGTGAATCCGGCCGAGCCGACGGTCAGGTGCCTGCTGTCGCCGGGCTCGGTGGTCACCGCGCCCCGCTCTTCGAGGGAAGGACCGGCGACGCAGCTGCCGAGACCGAGGGCCAGGAGCAGGAGGAGGACGCCGAGGGGGCGGAGGGGACGGGCGCTGCGGCGGGGGCGGTCCGCGCGCACGTACCTGTTCACACGCACGCGCCGGTTCACGCGCCGCTCCCCCGCGCCCCGCCGGAGGCGAGTCGGCGGACGGCTTCGAAGAGGCCTTCCACCAGGAGGGCGAGGGCGGCGACGAGCACGGCGCCCGCGACGACCTGCGGGGTGGAGGCCAGGTTGAACCCGGCGGTGATGATCCGGCCGAGCCCGCCGCCTCCGGCGAGGGCCGCCACGGTGGCGGTGGCGACCAGTTGGACGGCGGCCATCCGCACTCCGGTGAGGACCAGCGGCAGCGCCAGCGGGAGTTCCACCCGGGCGAGGGTCTGAGCGCCCGTCATGCCCATGCCCCGGGCGGCCCGGACGACATCGGCGTCGACGCCCCGCATCCCCACATAGGCGTTGGTCAGCAGCGGTGGTACGGCGAACAGGACGAGGGCGATGACCGTCGGCCAGGACCCATGCGTTCCGATCGGGCTGAGCAGGAGCAGGACGAGCACCGCGAAGGTGGGGACGGCGCGGCCCGCGTTGGAGAGGTTCACGGCGAGCGTGCCGCCCCTGCCGAGGTGGCCGAGGACGAGCCCGACGGGCAGGGCGAGCGCACAGCCGATCACCAGGCTGACGCCGGTGAGGTAGAGGTGTTCGCCGAGCCGGTGCCAGACGCCGTCCTCGCCCGACCAGTGCGCGGCCGTGGTGAGCCAGGACCAGGTGGCGGCGAGGGTCGTCACGCGCTCCGCCCCCGCTCCCAGGGGGTGAGCAGCCGCCGCGCGCCGAGCAGGAGCAGATCGGCGGCGACGGCGATGAGGACGCAGAGCACCGAGGCGGTGAGGACCTGGGCCTTGAAGTAGGTGTTCATCCCGGACCAGATGAGGTTGCCGAGACCACCGTGGCCGACGATGGCGCCGAGGGTGACGAGCGAGACGGCGGAGACGGTGGCGATCCGGAGCCCGGCCATCCCCGCAGGCAGCGCGAGCGGCAGTTCGACGGCGAGCAGCAGCCGGACCGGCCCGTAGCCGAGACCGCGCGCCGCCTGCCGGGTCTCCTCGGGGACTGCCCGGAGTCCGGCGAGGAGATTGCGGACGAGGAGGGTGAGCGAGTAGAGGACGAGCCCGGCGACGACCAGGGTGGCGGAGAGCCCGTACACCGGCAGGAGCAGCGAGAACATCGCGAGCGCCGGGATCGTGTAGAGGAGGGTCGTGATCCCGAGGACGGGCCCGGCGACCCGGCGCCAACGGCGGGCGGCGATCGCGAGGGGCAGCGCGAGCAGCAGCCCGAGGGCGACGGAGACGACGGTCAGCTGGACGTGTTCGACGACGGCGTCGGCGAGGATTCCGCGCCGGGTGGAGAGGTAGGCGCCGCAGATCCACTCGTTGCGGGCGAGGCAGTCCCCGGGCGGCGCGGTCACCTCACCATTCGAGGCGGTACGGGGGCGGGGCGCATGTGGAGGGGGCCGTTCGGGCGGCCCCCTCCCCGGTCCTCGCGGGAGCGGTCAGGGCGCGATCGGCAGTTGCCGCTTGTGCGCGGTCAGCTCGTAGCGGCGCACGATCGAGGCGAACGCCGCCTCCCCGACCGGCTTGCCCTCAAGGAAGTCGTCGATGTCGTCGTAGGTGACGCCGAGCGCGTCCTCGTCGGGCTTGCCCGGGTCCAGGTCCTCCAAGTCGGCGGTGGGGACCTTCCACACCAGGTCGGCGGGGGCGCCCAGCTCGGCGGCGACGGCGCGGACCCGGCGCTTGGTGAGACCGGTGAGCGGGACGACGTCGGCGGCGCCGTCGCCGAACTTGGTGAAGAAGCCGGAGACCGCCTCGGCCGCGTGGTCGGTGCCGACGACGAGCCCGTCGTGGGCGCCGGCCACCGCGTACTGGGCGATCATCCGCTGCCGGGCCTTGATGTTGCCCTGCACGAAGTCCCGGTGGTGCGCGTCCCGGAAGACCACCCCGCCCGCCAGGCAGGCGTTCAGGGCCTCGTCGCTCGCCGCCTTCACGTCCACGGTGAGCACTTCGTCGGCCTGGATGAAGGCCAGGGCGTTCTGCGCGTCGGCCTCGTCCGCCTGGACGCCGTACGGCAGGCGCATCGCGTGGAAGGTGGCGTCGTGACCGGCGGCGCGGGCGCGCTCGACGGCGAGCTGGCAGAGCCGCCCGGCGGTGGTGGAGTCGACGCCGCCGCTGATGCCGAGGACGAGGGAGCGCAGTCCCGTGGTGGTCAGCCGCTCGGTGAGGAAGGCCACCCGGCGCTCGATCTCCGCCTTCGGGTCGAAGGTCCCGGACACCTGGAGTTCCCGGGCGATCTGCTGCTGGAGGGCGGTGGACGCCGGGTCGGTCACGGGGTTCTCCTCGTCGGGGTCGGTCAGCACGTCGGGGTGGGACCGCGCGTGGGGGTGGACCGCGCGTGGTCGGTCCGCGCGTCGGGGTCGCTCCCGAAGGACGACTGTACGCACCGGGGCCCGCGCCCGTCGCCCCGCCCCGGACCGCCCCGCCCGGCTTCCCTACGGCTCCGGCCCGACTCCGGCGCTGGTCAGGGGCCCGGCCGGGGCCCCGTGGCCGCTGTGGGGGTGGGGGCCTGCGGAGACGGGAGGCAGAGGACCTCGACGCGCTGGACCAGGTTGTTGACGAAGCCGCCGCGGTTCCAGGGCGCCGCGAGGGGCTGCGTGTGACCCGCCGCGTCGGTGGCCCGTACGGTCAGGTGGCGCAGGCCCGGGGTCGCCGTCCAGGTGGTGTGCCAGGACGCCCAGGCCCAGGGGTGCGCGGGGTCCCGTACCAGCTCGGCGTCGGTCCAGACCGCCCCGCCGTCCTCGCTGACCTCGACGCGTACGACCGGCCCGTGCCCGGACCAGGCGCGCCCGGCGAGCGGTACGGGCCCCGGGCGGACGACCCGGGTCCTGGACATGAAGTCGGGGAAGCCGGGCGGCGCCATCAGGGCGCGGGGTGCCATCAGGGTCACCGGTTCGCCCGGTTCGGCGGCGGCCCGCCGGACCCGGTAGGCGGCGCTCTGCTGGAAGCCCTCGTACGGGGTGGCGGAGAGCGTGATGTCGTGGAGCCACTTCACGTGGGCCATGCCGTACCAGCCGGGGACGACGAGCCGTAGCGGGCTGCCGTGCTGCGGGGGCAGCGGCGCCCCGTTCATCTCGTACGCGACGAGCACGTCCCGGGCCGGGTCGGCCGCCGTGGTCAGCGGGAGGCTCCGCCGGTAGTCCTGCTCGACGCCCCGCTCCACCCCGTGGTCCGCGCCCGTGAACACGGCCTCGACGGCTTCCTCGGCCGTCCCCGCCTCCGTGAGGAGCGCGGCGAGGGGTACGCCGGTCCAGTCGGCGGTGCCGACCGCCTCGACCAGCCAGGGCTGGCTGACGGGGCGCGGGGCGAGGTGCGCCCTGCCGTTCCCCGCGCACTCCAGGGTGACCCGGCGGGTGACGGCGGGGCGGGCGCGCAGGGCGGCCAGGTCCAGGGTGAGCGTGCGCAGGGTCCGGCCGCCGACGGTGAGCCGCCAGGTGTCGGGGTCGGTGGCGGGGATGTCGTAGTGGACGAGGACGTAGTGGAGGCCAGGCGGCGTGACCTCGTACCGCAGGGCTTCCAGGGGCAGTCCGTGGTTGCGGGTGGCCAGTCCCAGTTCCTGGGCGGTGACGCCTTCCTCGGGGCCCGCCAGGCGTCCTGGTGCGCTGATGTCGCCCAGGCCGATCGGCGATCCGTCCATGTCCTCATGGTGCGCCGGGGCCGGGGGCCCGGCACCTCGGGGTCAGGGCGGCCGGGGGCCGCGCAGCGCCCGGTCGAGGCCGTCCTGCGGGAGGCCGGAGAGGGCGCGGCCGAAGATCTCCTCGTAGGCGGGTGCGCCGAGGGCGGCGCGGGCGGTGTCGGTGTACTTCTCGTGCAGCGCCCGCAGACCGGGCAGTCCGCGCCGGGGCTGGCCGGTGGAGCGCCAGTACGCCTCCCCGGTGCCGGAGACGTCGGCGGCTCGGGCACCGTCGCCCGCCGCCGCGAGGGCGGTCGCGAGGACGTCGAGGCCGAGGGCGACGCCGAGGATCGCGCCGAGACCCCGGGTCCCTTCGAGCATGGCCCGCGCGTGGCCCGCCGCTCCCACCGGGTCGCCCTCCAGGAGACCGGTGAGGGCGAGGTGGTACTCCAGGGCGGTACGGGTCCAGTGCTCGTCCAGCTCCTCGCACAGCGCGCGCAGGGCGAGGGCCTCCTCCCGTGCCTCGGCGACCCGGCCGAGACCGGTGAGGGCGAAGACCCGGACGAGCAGACAGCGCAGCCGGGCGGCGGAGACGGGGGGGGCGTGTTCGGTGTCGGGGGCGACGTCCGGTGCTTCGGTGGGGGCGTCGGGGGCGGTGTCCGGTGCTTCGGTGGGGGCGATGGTGGCGATGGAGACGTGGTCCGGCCGCGTCGTGGGGCCGGTGGGGGCTCCCTCGGGGGCTCCGGCGGGAGCTTCTGCGGAGTCGAGGACGTGCCCGACGACGAGGTGCGCGGCCGTGGGGCGGCCGGTGGTCAGGGCGAGCAGCCCGGTGAGGGCGGCGGCGTCGAGCGTCAGCTCACCGGGGCGGTGGGAGCGAGGGGGGCGGTGGAGGCCGGCGGGGTCACGGGGCCGGTTCGGGCGGTCCCGGGGCTGGGGAAGGTCGGGGCGAGACTGCGGCAGGTCCGGGCCGTGGTCCTGTTCCGGGCCGTCGTGTCCGTGGGGGTGACCGGGTCCGTCGGGGTGACCGGGCCGGTCGGGGTGCTCCCGGAGTTCGCCGGGGTGGGTGTCGGGACGGCCCCGGAACCCGTCCACGCGGCCCCGGTGCGCGTCAGGGTCCGTGCCGGGGTCCACGCCGGGGTTCACACCGGAGCCCACGCCGGGGTGCGCGCCGGAATCCACGCCGGGGTACGCGCCGGGGTGGTGCTCGGGCGTGCTCCCGTACCGCCCGGGGCCGTCCCCGTATCCAGCGGAGGCGTCTCCGTGCCTTCCGGAAGGCTCCCCGGTCTCCGTGCTTCCGGTGCGTACGGTGGGCCGGCCGGTCCCTTCGAGGTGTTCCGTCCATTCCGCGTAGCGGGCCTCGCGGGCGCATCGTTCGCTGATCTCCCGGGCCTTCTCCCCCTCGCCCTGGAGGACGAGGGTGATGCCGAGGGCCCACAGGGCGCGGGCCCGGGGACGGCCGCGTGCGGTGCTGAGCAGGAGGGCCTGTTCGAGGCCGTCGCGGGACTCGTGGAGGCGGCCCCGGCAGGACCAGGCGAAGGCGACCGAGCCGACGAGGTCGAGTGCGGCGTCGGGGTCGGTGCGAAGGAGCCGGTCGAGGGCGGTGCGCAGATCGGTGTGGTGGGCGTCGACGGTGCGGTACCAGCGCAGTTGGCGGGGGCCGTGCCACGCGGTCTCCGCCCGGCGGGCGAGCCCCCGGAAATGGGCAGCGTGCCGGTCGGCGACGGCGCCGGTCCCGCCGGTGTGGTCCAGCCAGGTCGCCCCGTACGCGCGGATGGTGTCGAGCATCCGGTGGCGGCCCGCCGCGTCGGGCGGACGGACGACGGAGGCGCGGACGAGACCGTCGAGCGCGGCCGGAAGGGTCGTGTCGTCGAGGGGGCCGCCGACGCAGACGGCGGTCGCCGACGCGAGGTCGAAGGGGCCCCGGAAGACGGAGAGGCGGGCCCACAGGAGTCGTTCCAGCGGGCTGCTCAGCTCATGGCTCCAGCCGATGGCGGCGCGCAGGGTCTGGTGACGGCTCGGCCAGACCCGCTCGGGGTGGGCGAGCAGGTCGAAGCGGGCGGAGGCGGGGGCGTCGATGCGGGTGCCGAGCTGTTCCCTGACGGCTTCGGCGCCTTGGAGGCGGATCTGCGCGGCGGCCAGTTCGAGGGCCAGCGGGATGCCTTCGAGGCGGACGCAGATCTCACTCGCGGGCCCGGCGGCGGGGAACCGCTCGCCCGAGGCCTCGCGGAGCAGTTCCAGGGCGTCGCGTCCGGCGGGTGGCAGCGGGTCGAGGGCGATGATCCGCTCGCCTTCGATGCCGAGTGGCCGACGGCTGGTGGCGAGGACGGTGAGGCCGGGGGCGGCGGCGAGGAGTTCGGCGACGAGCCGGGCGCAGGGTTCGGCGAGGTGCTCGCAGGAGTCGAGGACGAGGAGCAGCCGGGTGTCGGCGAGTCTGCGGCGGAGTCCGGCGGCGGCCGTGCCGGTGGCGTGGTCGGCGAGGTCGACGGCGTCGGCGACGAGGGGGACGAGGAGCCGTTCGCCGTCGAGTTGGCCGAGGTCGGCCCACCAGGCGCCGTCGGGGTGCCGGTCGGCGGCGCGGTGGGCGGCGCGCAGCGCGAGTCTGGTCTTGCCGACTCCCCCGACGCCGGTCACGGTGACGAGGCGGTGCTCCGCCAACGCGGCGGACACACGCTCCAGTTCCGTTCGGCGTCCCACGAAACCGGGGTTCTCGTCCGGCAGATGTCCACGCACGAATGCAGTCTCCCTCACGTGGTGCGATGAACGGGCCTTCGGCGCGCGTTCGTTACGGAGCCTCGACCGGGTGACGGCCCTGGTTACGGGGCTTTCGGGCCCGGGTGGGTCCCTGGGGGCGCGGGCCTTCCCGCCGGTCCGCCTCCGCGCGCGGGGGTCTCGCCTATGGGCTCGGCCCGGTGTGCGGGGCCGGTGCTTCCGGGTTCGGCCCTGTGGGTGGGGCCGGTGCTTCCGGTTGCCCGGCGGCGAGGACGGCGGCGGCCGAAGGGGGGCGCGCAGCCCGTGCCGGGTTCATCCCCGTGCGGGGTTCGCCCCGGCCGGGCCCTCGGGAGGCGCGGTCCCGGGGGCGAGCGGCCCGGCCGGAAGGGACGGGCCTGCCGGAAGGGGCTGACCAGTCGGTGGGCGTCGTGTGCGGTCGGCTTCGCGCAGGGAGCGGCTCATCCGGTCGAGGCCCCGCCGGGTGTGGCTCTTCACGGTGCCGAGGGGCAGTCCGGTGCGCTCGGCGATCTGGACCTGGGTGAGGTCCCCGTAGAAGGCAAGGGCGAGCACCTCGCGCTGGGCGGCGGAGAGTTTCGCCAGCTCACGGATGACGACGAGCCGGTCGAGGACGTCTTCGGGGCCCGGGTCCTGGGCGCCGCCCCCGGACAGTCCGGCCCCGACGGCGGCGAGAAGGTCCCGTCGCCGGGTGCGGGCGGCGAGCGCGTCGGCGGTCTTGCGGCGGGCGATGCCGACGAGCCAGCCGGGGAGCGGGCCGCGCTCGGGCCGGTAGCCTGCCCGGCCGCGCCAGGCGGCGAGGAAGACCTGCTGGGTGACGTCCTCGGCTTCCCCCGGGTCGCCGAGGGCGCGGGCGGCCAGGGTGCGCACGAGGCCTGCCCACCGGACGTACACGACCGTGAGACAGCTCTCGTCGCCTCGGACGAATCCGGCGGCGAGGTCGTGTTCGGCCCGTTCCCCGGGGGGTGGGGACGAGAGCGGGGGCGGGGTGGCGGCGATGGTCGCGGTCATGGGGGAACGGCTCCTCTGGCCTGGCCGGGGAGGCCCGGTCGGCTGGCGCGGCGTGCCGCGCGGGGCGTTTCCAGGGTCCGTCCCGCCGTCGGGTCGGCACCAATCGCACCGATCGTGCGTCGAATCGGCGTAGCGTGGCGGCATGCCCGAACCCGTACCCGGTCTCACCAGCGGGGCGGTGGCCCGCAGCCTCGGTGTCGCCCCCACGACCCTGCGTTCCTGGGACCGGCGCTACGGCATCGGTCCGGCCGCCAGGGAGAGCGGCCGTCACCGGCGGTGGAGCCCGCAGGACGTGGCGGTGGTCCGGGAGATGTGCCGTCTGACCGCCTCGGGGGTCCCGCCGGCCGAGGCGGCACGCGCCGCGCTGCTCGGCACCAGGCCCGGC
>NZ_MSJP01000040.1 GCF_014596525.1 Streptomyces sp. CBMA291 | reverse complement strand
GCCCGCGCCCGGCCCGCTCGGCGACGGCGCCGTGCACGTCCTCGCCCCGCTCGGCCGGCTGACCGCCGGGCAGTTGCGGGCCCTGCTGCCCGCCGACGAGGTCCGGTTCACGCCCTGGCGCGGGGCGGTCGTCGTCGGCGCCGGGCCGGAGGTGCACGTCCTCGCCCCGCTCGGCCGGCTGACCGCCGGGCAGTTGCGGGCCCTGCTGCCCGCCGACGAGGTCCGGTTCACGCCCTGGCGCGGGGCGGTCGTCGTCGGCGCCGGGCCGGAGCGGCTGCCCGACCTCGCCGCGCACGGTCTGATCACCCGGCCCGGGGCGCCCGGCGCCGGGGTCACCGCCTGCACGGGCAGGCCCGGCTGCGCCAAGTCCCTCGCGGACGTCCGGTCCGACGCCCTGACCGTGCCCCCGGGCGCGCTGCCCGTGCACTTCTCCGGCTGCGCCCGTCGCTGCGGACACCCGTACGGCGACTGGGTCGGGGTCCTCGCCACCGGCGACGACACCTATCTGGTGGACGGCGTCCCCACTCCCCGTACCTCCCTGACCACGGCAGTCGCGGCGGCCCGCGGCCCGGCGACCCACACGAGATGAGCGAGAGCAGCACGATGTTCGAGTACGAGAAGGACGGGGCGGAGATCTACCGCCGGTCCTTTGCCACGATCCGCGCCGAGGCCGACCTCACGGGGCTGCCCGCCGATGTCGCCCAGGTCGCGGTCCGCATGATCCACGCCTGCGGCATGACGGACCTCGTCCAGGACATCGCCTACTCGCCGGGCGTCGTCACGAGCGCCCGCGCCGCCCTGCGCGCCGGGGCGCCGATCCTCTGCGACGCGCAGATGGTCGCCAGCGGCGTCACCCGCAAGCGGCTGCCCGCCGATAACGAGGTGCTGTGCGGGCTGTCCGACCCGGCGGTCCCGGGCCTCGCCGCCGATCTCGGCACCACCCGCTCCGCCGCCGCCTTCGAGCTGTGGCGGGACCGCCTCGAAGGCTCCGTCGTCGCCATCGGCAACGCGCCCACCGCGCTCTTCCACCTCCTGGAGATGATCGCGAAGGGGGCGGGGAAGCCTGCCGCCGTCCTCGGGATACCCGTCGGTTTCATCGGCGCCGCCGAGTCCAAGGACGCCCTGGCCGCCCAGGACCTGGGCCTCGAATACCTCGTCGTACGGGGCCGGCGCGGCGGCAGCGCGATGACGGCCGCCGCGATCAACGCCCTCGCGCACGAAGCGGAGATCCAGGCATGAGCACCGAGACCGCCCCTTCCGACGGCACGGCCACCACGGCCCCCGGCACCGGCGAGCCCGCCGCCACGACGACCGCTCCGCCGACAGCCGCACCGGCGACGGCCGCGCCGCCGACGACCGCACCGGCGACGACCGGCAAGCTCTACGGCGTGGGGCTCGGCCCCGGCGACCCGGACCTGATGACGGTGGCCGCCGTGAAGGCCATCGCGGCGGCCGATGTCGTCGCCTACCACTCGGCGCGCCACGGGCGGTCCATCGCGCGCTCCATCGCCGCCGGGCAACTGCGCGAGGACCACATCGAGGAGCGGCTGATGTACCCGCTCACGGTGGAGACCACGGACCACCCCGGCGGCTACCGGGGCGCCCTGGACGACTTCTACGAGGAGGCCGCGGACCGGCTCGCCGCGCACCTCGACGCGGGCCGTACCGTCGCCGTCCTCGCCGAGGGCGATCCGCTGTTCTACGGCTCGTACCAGCACATGCACAAGCGGCTCGCGCACCGCTACGACACCGAGGTCATCCCCGGCGTCACCTCCGTCAGCGCCGCCGCCGCCCGGCTGGGGGAGCCGCTGTGCGAGGCGGAGGAGGTCCTCACGATCGTCCCCGGCACCCTGCCCGAGGACGAGCTGACGGCCCGGCTCGCCGGGACCGACTCGGCGGTCGTGATGAAGCTCGGCCGGACCTTCCCCACCGTGCGGCGGGCCCTGGAGCGGGCCGGGCGGCTCGACGACGCCCGTTACGTGGAGCGGGCGTTCATGCCGGGCGAGCGCACCGAGCGGCTGACGGACGTCGACCCGGAGACCGTCCCCTACTTCTCGGTGGCCGTCCTGCCCTCCCGGATCGACGAGGCGCCTCCCGTACGGGAGAAGGGCGAGGTCGTCGTCGTCGGCACCGGGCCCGCCGGGGCGCCCTGGCTCACCCCCGAGTCTCGCGGCGCCCTCGTCAACGCGGACGTCCTCGTCGGCTACACCACCTATCTGGACCGGGTGCCGGTGCTCCGCCCCGGGCAGATCCGGCACGGCTCCGACAACAAGGCCGAGTCGGAGCGCGCCGAGTTCGCCCTGGACCTGGCCCGGCGCGGCCACCGGGTCGCGGTCGTCTCGGGCGGCGACCCGGGCGTCTTCGCGATGGCCACCGCCGTCCTCGAAGTGGCCTGCGAACCGGCCTACGCGGACGTGCCCGTACGGGTCCTCCCGGGGGTGACCGCCGCCAACGCGGCCGCCGCGGCGGCGGGCGCGCCCCTCGGCCACGACTACGCCACCGTCTCCCTCTCCGACCGGCTGAAGCCCTGGGAGGTCATCGCGTCCCGGCTGCGTGCGGCGGCGGAAGCCGATCTGGTCCTCGCGCTCTACAACCCGGGCTCGAAGTCCCGCACGCACCAGGTGGCCGCCGCCCGCGACCTCCTCCTCGAACTGCGCTCCCCCGACACCCCGGTGGTCGTCGCCCGCGACGTCGGCGGCCCCGAGCAGTCGGTCAGGGTGGTGACCCTGAAGACCCTGGACCCGACGGAGGTCGACATGCGCACCCTCCTCCTCATCGGCTCCTCCCAGACCCGAGCGGTCACCCGGGGCGACGGCCGGACGATCACTTGGACGCCTCGACGGTACGGGTGAGGGACGGGGCCCCTCGGCACGTCCGAGAGGCCCCTACCGCTCGTAGGCCCACGCACTGCCGGTCTGGCGGTACTGCTCCACGGGAATGGGGGCGACGCCGGTGCGCATCCGCGCCGTGTAGAGCAGGCCGTCCAGGTGGTCGATCTCGTGGTGGATCAGGCGGGCGAGTCCGCGTTCGTAGGTGGTGGTCACCCGCCGGCCTTCCGGCGTGGTGGTCTCCACGCTGATCCACAGCGGCCGGGGGACCAGACCGCGCACGTCGAAGAACGACAGGCAGCCCTCGTACTGCTCGTCCGTGTCGCCGGAGCGGTCGGTGATACGAGGGTTCAGCAGGACGATCGCGGAGGCGTCGGGGCCGGGGGGCCGGACCACGGCGGCGGCCCTGCCGATCCCGATCTGAGGGGCCGCGAGACCCATGCCCTTGGCGAACGGGTGGACCTGCCCGATCCGCTCCATGGCGGCGAACATCTGCTCGACGACCTGCTCGGCCACCTCGCGCTCGGCCGGCAGGTCGAAGGCGCGGGCGGGTTCGGCAAGGACCGGAGCGCCGTCCTGCACGACGCCGAGGTCCCGCATCTGCTCGCTGGGACGCGCCTGGTTCACGTGAACTCCCCTTGTGTCAGATCCTGTTCGGTTCGGCCTCGGAATCGCCATTCCAGACGGTATCGGGCGTGGAGTGCGGGTGTGGAGGTGCTCCAGGAGAAGATCCGCATCCCGTCCTCCTCGCGCTGCATCGGGGCCGTCCGCAGCGGTACGGCCTCGGCGGTCATGGAGGTCTCGGTGCCCCACACGGCCGGGTCGAGGAAGACCGGGAAGGCGAGTTCGACCGCTAGGTGCTCAGTGGGCAGGCGGACGGCGCGCTGGAACCAGCGGCCCCACTTCTGGTCGCTCACCGAGTAGGCGTACTCGATCCAGACCGACTCGCCGGGGTAGAGGGGGAAGCGGCCCTCGCTGTTCTCGAACGCCAGCCACACCTCCTTGAAGGCGTCGCGGTCGTGCTTGGTCTGCCAGTGCATCGCCTCGCCACGGCAGGTTGCGGTCAGGGCGAGTTCATCCCAGGTCAGCGGGTGTTCGCGGTAGTGGGCATTGGAACGTTCGGGCTCGCCGGGGTAGCGGTCGACGCTGATGCGGATCAGGTAGCGGCTGATCGGTTCGCTGCCGGTGTTCCGCAGCGGGCGGCGCATCGTCAGCCGGTAGTGGCTGCCGTCGTAGTCCAGACGGGCCGCGTCGTGTTCGACGACGATCGCCGAGCCGGTCGCGTACGGCTGCTCGGGCCTGCGGGGAGCCGGTGTCGGTGGCGCCGGGGCGGTGCGGGCCTTGGCCGCCTCGTAGTCCAGCCATCGCTTCCAGATGGCCTTGCCCGCGTTCAGGGCCTCCTCCGCGCGCAGCGCGAAGTCCTCCGTCGGCTTGTGCCGGCCCGACTCGACGTGGCTGACGTAGGACGGGTCGAAGCCCATCCGTCTGGCTAACTCCCGTTTGGCAAGGCCGCGTACCTCGCGCCAGTGGGCCACATCCGCCGCGAACGCCTCAGCCGCTTCCTCGACCGTCAAGGCATCGTCCCGCGCGTCCATCAAAGCCCCCGCCCTGGCTGCCGGATGAGATGAATGAACCGTGAGTGATCTCGATTCACCATTCTGTCACGGTCGTGGTCGCCGGTTTCCTTCCTTCACCGGGCCGGGTCGATTCCCGGCCCCGAAGAAGGAGGGCCACAGAGATGCGTGTGCTGTATCTGCTCAACGTCTCCAACTCCAGTCAGCTGGCCGCCGATTCCGGCTTCACCTTCGCCGACCTGCTCGCCCCGGCCCTGACCGACGCCGGGGCGGAGGTGACCGTGGCCTCCCCCGTCCCGGTCGGCGACCCCCGCGTGCACTTCGCGCTCACCACCTCGCCGTCCACCAAGTACCGGGCCCGCTTCGAGCCCGGCATGGACGCCCTGGTCGCCCTGTTCCGCGAGCGGCTGCCCGAGGTGGTGGTGGCCAACCAGATCGAGGCCGCTCCCGCGATCCGGGCCGCGCTTCTGGAAGCCGGGGTGGACGCGCTGGTCGCGGGCTACTGCCACTACCTGCCGTTCTCCTTCGCCGACACCGGCTCCGGCACCGGCACGGACACCGACCCCGGCGCCTTGGAGCTGGACCCGGCGATGGACGACGGTGGCCTCGGCCGGAGCGTGCTGCTGGCGTTCGCGGCCGGTCTCGCGGCCTGTGACCGCGTCCTGGTCCACTCCTCCACCGCCGCCTCCTGGACCACGGCGGCAGCCGCCCACAGCGGCGTCGACCTCGGCGACAAGCTGCACATCGTCCCCGCCCCCGGGGACGTACGGCTGGTACGCGACCCGGCCGACATCACCCCGCCCGAGGGCCGGGCCACCGGCATCTACAACCACCGCCTGTACGCGCACTACGGCACCGCCCGCTTCACCGGGCTCGCCCGCCGCCTCGTCGCCGACGCCCCGGTACGGCTCACGGTGATGGACCTGTTCGGCACCCGCAGCCCCGAACGCGTCCGCCTCGACCCCAGCCCCGAACGGCACCTGAAAGAACTCGCGACCACCGACGGCGTCGCCATCGCCTCCGACCGGGGCGACCGCGTCCGCTACCGCGACCTGCTGGCCGGCGCCCACTTCGGCATCGCCCCCTTCCGGCCCGGCTGCCCCTGGTCCATGTCGGTGATCGACTGCCAGGCCATGGGCCTGCCCGTGATCGGCCCGCGCACCGGCTGGCTGGCCGAACACATCGACAACGAGCTTCTGTTCGACACCGACGAGCAGGCCGTCCGGATCGCCACCCGCCTCGCCACCGACCCCGAGTTCTACCTCCTGCACGCCAAGCGCGCCCACACCTCCACCACCGACCTCGCGCCCGCCACGGTGGCCGCCCGCTACCTGGAGGCGATCCGGTGACCGGCTTCGACGCGGTCCAGCTGTCGTACGACGAACCACGGGCGGCGACCCTGCACACCCGGCTCGAACGCGCGCTGGACCGGCGGGTCAAACGACTGCACGGGGTCCACGGGATGCGCCGGGCCTACCGGCTCACCGCCGAACTCGTCGACACCGAGATGTTCTTCCTCGCCGACGGCGACTTCGAGATCGACCTGCGGTTCGACGCCGCCGTGGAGCCGCTCGCCGACGGGGTGGCGATGCGGGTGTGGCAGGCGGTCAACCCGGTCAACGGCCTGACCTACGGCTACGGCGGCCTCAAGCTGATCCGCCGTACGGCCCTGCGGGAGATGGGCGAGGCCGTCGACGTCCTCGCCGCCCTGCCCGGCCGCGTGGAGTTCTGCCCGCGCCCGGCCGGCGTGACCCGATTCAACCAGAGCCCGTACCTGGCGTGGAAGGCCGGCTTTCGCGAGTGCGCGATGCTCGCGCACGGCAGCGAGTACGGCATGAACGACCAGAGCGCGCAGACCCGGATCAACGCGTGGACGGCAAGCAGCGGCGGCGAGTTCGCCGCGCAGGCCGCAGCCGGCGCCCGCGACGGCATCGCCTTCGCCCGCGAGGCCGCCCGCAGCCCGGAAGAGTTCGAGCTGCTCAACGACCCGGTCCGGCTGCGCGCCCACCACGCCCGCCTGTACCCGTTCGAGGCGGTCACCTCGTGACCGGCTCTCCGCTCGTCCTGATCGAGCCGTACGCGCACCAGGGCGGCGGGCACCATCAGCGCACGCTGACCGCGCTCGCCGCCGCGCGGCCGAAGAGCCTGGTCGTAGCGCCTGAGGGGCTGGGCGAGGGCCTGGGCCAGCTGGCGCGGTACGGGGCCCGGATCGCCGCCGTCCCGGTCGGGTCGGCGGCGAGGGCCCTGCTGGCCGCCGCGCGGGCGGCGGAACGTGTCTCGGCCGCCGGTCAGCGGGCGTTCGCCTCCCGGAGCTGGCCGAGGGGAGTCCGCAGGCTCCCGCACCAAGTCACGCTCCTCGCCCGGTGTCTGACCGAGGCCGCGTGCCTTCGCACCGCGCGCCGTCTCGCCCCGCGGGCGTCGGCCGTGGCGATCCTCAGCGCGAGCGAGGCCCTGCACGGTGCCGCTGCCCTGCTCGGCGGGGTGCCACACCTGCGATTCGTCCACGAGGTCGTCACCACCGAGGACCGGCCGGTCCGGTGGCTGGGCAGGCTCGCCCGCCAGGGCGAGAAGCAGGTGATCGCACTGTGCCCGACCACCGACGTCCGCGACCAGGTCGCAGCGCGCTTCCCCCGCCTGCGCGGTGAGGTGCGGCCGTTCGCGGTCGACGACGGACGACGCCTGACCGACGCCGAGCGCGACGGCGCCCGCGCCGCCTTCACCGTCCCCGCCGGTGCGAGGGCGGTGTGCCTGGTCGGCGGCTGGTGGCCGTACAAGGACATCGCCACCGTCGACGCAGCCCTCGCCCGCCTCACCGCCCCGCTGCACGTCCTGGTGTGCGGCACCCCGCTGGACAACGCCGTCCTCGACCGCTGGCACCGGCTGCCCCACGTCCGCCTCCACACGGTGCCCGGCCCGGTGGCCGACGAGGTCCTGCGGCTCGTCTACGCCGCCGCCGACACGGCCCTCGTCGTCCGCAAGCCTGGGGTGGGCAAGGAGTCGGGGCTGGTCATGGACGCCGTACGACTCGGGGTCCCGCTGGTCGTCTCCGCGCACGACAGCGAGCTGTCTGCCCGGTTGACCGGTCAGCCGTGGGCCCGGCTCTTCCCCGCCGAAGACCCGAACGCCCTCGCCGAGACGCTGGACAAGCTCACGGCCGAGGCACCCGCCCGGCCGGGACCAACGGCACCCGCCGAGCTGGACATGCACCCGGCGGCCGAGCAGGCCGCCTTCCTCACCGACACCTACACCCGCCTCTGCCTCCACCTGGCCAAGGAGCGCTGCTGATGTTCGTCCCTCCCGCCCTGGTCGCGGTCATCGGCCCGGTCGAGCCGGCCCTGCTGGCCGCCTGGACCGCCCACTACCGCCGACTCGGCATCGAGCGGTTCCACCTCGCCTTCCACTTCCCCGACCACGTCCCGGACGCCTGGCGGCACCAGCTGATCGCGGCCTGCCGCGACCTCGGCAACGCCCCCGCCGAGATCAGCACCGGCCCCTGGCACGAGCACACCAACACCCAGCTCCGCGACTCCCTGCGCAAGCGGGCCGGGACCGGCTGGCACCTGCTCGCCGACTCCGACGAGTTCCAGACCTACTCCGCCCCGCTCGCCGACGTGCTCGCTCAGGCCGAGGAAGCCGGGCGGAAGGTGGTCGGCAGGCTGATACTCGACCGGGTCACGAACGACGGCCGCCTGGCCATGTGGCGCCCGGAAACCGGCCTCGACCGGACCTTCCCGCTCGGCGGACACCTCACCCGGCGCCTCCTCCAGGGCGACCCTCGCAAGATCGTCCTCGCCCACTCCTCGGTGACCGTCGCGTCCGGCAACCACCGGGCACCGGGCCACAAGCCCGACCCGAACGCGCTCGCGTGCGTGCACCACTTCAAGTGGCGAGCCGGCATCCTGGACGACCTGCGGCGCCGGGTCGAGCGGTTCACCTCCGGCGAGTGGGCCGAGCACACCCCGGCCGTCCGCAGCGAGGCGTCCCACCTACTCCAGCACATCGACCGCCATCACGGCCGTATCGACGTCTCCGACCCCCGCCTGGCCTTCCGCCGCGTCAACCTCGACCGGCTGCCAGACGGCTGGGCCTCCGAAGCGGCCCAACTCGCCACCGCCTGGCGGCCTCCGGCGCCTCAGAACCAGCCGGGTTCCACGATCTCCTCGCCCTCGCCCTGAGGCACCTCGAAGCGGGCGAAGAAGTCGTCCAGGGCCTCCGGGGTAACGAGCAGCGCGTTCGCGTCTCCCCGCGCGTTGCGCTCCGCCAGCCTGCGCAGCAGCTCGTCGCGCTCCACCGGGAAGTACAGCAGACGCCACCGGCCGCCGGCGGCCTGGACCAGTTCCTTCATCTCCTCGCGGTCCTTGCGCGGCCACAGCCCGTGGTCCCAGACCACGTCCCGGCCCTCCGCGACCAGCTCGGCAAGCCGCCGGTGCAGCTCGGCGATGACCGGAGTCTCCTTCTCGAAGTACGTGTTCTCCGGGTAGTCGACGCCGTACCGGCCGTGCCGCTCGTAGACGACCTCGTCCACCGAAAGGTGCACTGCCCCCTGAGGCTCCAGCACCCGCCGGGCGTAGGTCGTCTTCCCCGAACCGGTGAGCCCGACCAGCAGGTACACCACCGCAGCGTCGCTCACAGCCACGACCAACTCCCTTCAGCACCACCAGCGTTCTCTCGCCAGTCTGTCACCACCGGCCGGCCCAGGACCCCGTTCCCGGGCCGCCGTACGAAGGAGTCGCCCATGTCCGCCTCCGCCCTCGCCCGCGCATTACGGGCCTACGTCCGCCACGCTCCCGGCACCCTCGGCAAGGCCCGGCTCGTCGGCCGCTTCCTCGACGAGCACCTGCGCACCCACCCCCTCCACACCACCGCCCGGCTGCGTACCGGCGACACGGTCACCATCACCACCAGCGACGTCATCCAGCGCTACCAATACCTGTTCGGCGAGTGGGAACCGAACCTGAGCGCCTTCCTCCGCGACCGGCTCCGCCCCGGGGACACCTTCATCGACGTCGGAGCCCACCGAGGCGCGTTCACCCTCCTGGCCTCCCACGCCGTCGGCGCCCACGGCCGCGTCGTCGCCATCGAGCCCCACCCCCGCTTCCACGACAACCTGACCACCGCGGCCACCACCAA
Organism: Streptomyces sp. CBMA291; assembly: GCF_014596525.1. Taxonomy (GTDB): domain Bacteria; phylum Actinomycetota; class Actinomycetes; order Streptomycetales; family Streptomycetaceae; genus Streptomyces. The sequence continues at coordinate 106,560 of NZ_MSJP01000040.1, read as the reverse complement.
CCACCGCACCAACATCCGGGCCGTCCGCTCTGCCGCTTCCGACACCCACGGCACCCTGCCCCTCTACCTGGAGGACCCGGCCAACCTCGGCCACACCACCGCCATCCGCCCCCGCCACGTCCACGAGACCGTGGAGGTGCCCACCGCACCCCTGGCCGACCTGATCAGCCGGGCCGAACTCGCCGCCGCCCGGGTCATCAAGATCGACGTCGAAGGCGCCGAAGCAGCCGCGATCCGCGGGCTCCTGCCCGCGCTCCCGCACCTGCGTGACGACGCGGAACTCGTCTTGGAAGTCACCCCGAGGCTCCTGGCCAAGCAGGGTGAGAGCGCCGCCGGCATCCTCGACACCCTGCGCGCACACGGCTTTCACGCGTACACGCTCACCAACGACTACGACCCGGCCACCTACCCCCAGGCCATGCGCCGCCCCCAGCCGCCCGTCCGGTGCACCGAGCCCCCGAGGGACATGACCGACCTGGTCTTCTCCCGCACCGACGCCGACCGCCTCACGACCGGGCGCTGAACACCGTCCCCGCATTCCGGGCGGCAGGTCAGGTCGACCCCCGAGCCTGCCGCCCGGACCACCGACCGGCACCACCTTCCGGCACGTCTCCACGGATGGGGCACCGCGATGAACACCAGCGTGATGAACAGCCGCAACGCCGTCTGCGTGATCGTCCACGACAAGGACACCGACACGATCGCCGCCGTGCACTACGCCGCCCGCAACTGGTCCCCGCAGCCGTCTTGGACCCTCCCCGGCGGCAAGGCCGAACCCGGCGAAGCCCTCGACGAGGCCGCCGCCCGCGAACTCAAGGAGGAGACCGGCCTGCTCGTCGACCCGGCCGACCTCGCCCTCGTCCACGTCGTCCACGTCGAACAGGGCTGGGACCAGGCCGGCCAGCTCATCGTCTTCGTCTTCGCCACCGACACCTGGACCGGCGAACCGACCAACACCGAACCGGACAAGCACCTGGAGGCCCGATGGGTCACCGCGAGCCGCCTTCCGGAGCCCGCGTTCCCGACCACCTTGCAAGCCCTGACCGCGTACGGGAACGGTGGTCCGGCCTTCTCGTGTCACGGGTGGTCGAAGACCGTCAAATGACGCGACCGCCTCCCTCCGCCACCGCCCTCAGCCGCCCAAAGCCGCCGCCCGGAAACCCCCCGACACCCACCCCGCCGCCTCCCCCGCCGTCTCCGCCACCGGGACGCCCCCCGGGGCCGGGGGGCGGCGGACCAGCACGACCGGGAGGCCTGCCTCGCGGGCGGCGGTGAGTTTCGGGGCGGTCGCCGCGCCTCCGCTGTCCTTCGTCACCACGACGTCGATCCGGTGCCGGGCCAGCAGGTCCCGTTCCCCGTCCAGGGTGAAGGGGCCCCGGTCGAGCAGCAGCTCGGTGCGGGCCGGGGCCGGGCCTTCGGGGGCGTCGACCGAGCGGACCAGGAACCACTGCGGGAGCCCCGCGAAGGTCGCGAGCCCCATCCGGCCGGTGGTCAGGAAGACCCGGTCGCCCAGGCCGTCGAGCGTCTCCGCCGCCGCTTCCAGGGACGGTACGGAGTGCCAGCGGTCACCCTCGGCCGGGACCCAGCCGGGGCGGCGCAGCGCCAGCAGGGGAACATGGGCGGTGGCGGCCGCCCGTGCCGCGTTGAAACTGATCCGCCCGGCGAAGGGATGCGTGGCGTCGATGACCGCGTCCACGGCATGCCCGCCGAGCCACTCCACGAGCCCGTCCACACCCCCGAAGCCGCCGATCCTGACCTCGCCCTCGGGCAGTCGGGGGCGGGCCACCCGGCCCGCGAGCGAGCTGGTCACCCGCAGGTCGGGGCGGCCTTCCGCGTGCAGCAGCCCGGCGAGGGCGCGGGCCTCGGTGGTGCCCCCGAGAATGAGAATGTGCACAGGAGCCCCTTCGTGACGTCTGGCGGCGGGCGTGAGGCCCAACTCAAGCACACCGGCCTGCGCCCCGGCTGGACCACGGGTGCCTGTGCGACGGCGGCGACCACCGCCGCGTACACCGCGCTGCTGACCGGGGACTTCCCCGACCCCGTGACGGTGACGCTGCCGAAGGGGCAGCGGCCCTCGTTCGCGCTGACCGCCGAGTCCCTCGCGGACGGTACGGCGATGGCGGCGGTGACGAAGGACGCGGGCGACGACCCGGACGTGACGCACGGGGCGGTGATCCGCGCGACCGTACGGCTCCTCCCGGCGGGCTCGGGTGTCGTCTTCCGGGCGGGCGAGGGCGTCGGCACGGTCACCCTGCCCGGACTCCCCCTCGACGTGGGCGAACCTGCGATCAACCCGGTGCCCCGGCAGCTGATGCGGGAGCACGTGGCGGAGGTCGCGGCGGCGCACGGCGGGAGCGGCGACGTCGAGATCACGATCTCCGTCGACGACGGCGCCGAGATCGCACGTTTCACGTGGAACCCTCGCATCGGCATCCTGGGCGGGCTCTCGATCCTGGGCACGACGGGGGTCGTGGTCCCGTACTCCTGCTCGGCGTGGATCGACTCGATCCGCCGGGGTGTGGACGTGGCCCGTGCGGGCGGCCTCACCCATGTGGCGGGCTGCACCGGCTCGACGTCGGAGCGGACGGTGACGGAGCTGTACGAGCTGCCGGAGATCGCCCTGCTCGACATGGGCGACTTCGCGGGCGCCGTCCTCAAGTACATCCGCCGCCACCCGGTCGACCGGCTCACCCTCTGCGGCGGCTTCGCCAAGCTCTCCAAGCTGGCGGCGGGCCATCTGGACCTGCACTCGGCCCGTTCCCAGGTCGACAAGGGCTTCCTGGCGGAGCTGGCGCGGGCGGGCGGCGCGGGCGAGGCCCTCGCGGCGGAGGTCGCCGCCGCGAACACGGGCCTGGCGGCCCTCCGCCTCTGCGAGGCGGCCGGCGTCCCCCTCGGCGACCTGGTCGCCGCCCGTGCCCGCGACGAGGCCCTGAGCGTCCTGCGGGGCGCACCGGTGGCGGTCGACGTGATCTGTATCGACCGCGCGGGCACGGTGGTGGGCCGCTCGTCCCTGGCGGGCCCCCGGCCGTCGTCCTCCTAGAGCGGGGCCCCGGGCACCCGGACGTCGTCCTCTTGGGGCGGGGTGCCGGGTCCCGGACATCGTCCTCCTGGAGCGGGCCCCCGACACCCGGACGTCGTCCCCCGGGCCGTGGCGGGGGCCGGAGGTGACGAGGTCCGGGACGCGTCCTGGGAAATCTCCATGACGTCCGCCCCCTGTCCGGCGCAGAATCCTTCGATGACCGAGTGCACCCGTTTCTCCTACAAGCCCACCCTCACCGGGGACCTGGTGGTCCTGCGTCCTCCGGCGGAGGACGATGTGGCCGCGCTGTCGCCGATGTTCCAGGACCCGGAGACCGCCCGGCTCACCGGAATGCATACCGTCTTCGGCGAGGCGGCGTTACGCCGCTGGTACGGGTCCCGGGGCGAGCAGGACGACCGGCTCGACCTCGTCGTGGTGGAGCGGGCCACGGGCGCCGTCGTCGGCGAGGTCGTGCTCAACGAGTGGGACGAGCCCAACGAGAGCTGTGCGTTCCGGATCTGCTTCACCCCGGCGGGCACCGGTCGCGGGCTCGGCACGGAGGCGACCCGGCTGATCCTGGGGCACGCCTTCGAGGGCCTCGGCCTCCACCGCGTCTGGCTGGAGGTCTACGCCTTCAACCCGCGCGCCCGCCACATCTACGAGAAGGCCGGTTTCCGTGCCGAGGGCGTGCTGCGCGGGGCCCTGCTGTGGGCGGGCGAGCGGGTGGACGCGACGGTGATGTCGATTCTCGCGCCGGAGTGGGCGGCCCGTCAGGCGGTGGGGTAGCCGATCTCCGCGATGTCCTCCGCCAGGGCCGTGAGCGTGGTCTCCGGGTTGAGTGCCGCGACGGTCTCCGCCGTCAGGGGGCGCAGGGCCAGGACGTGGCGGACGGCTTCGAGGTCGACCGGGCATTCGTAGAAGTCGGCGGCCCAGGTCGCGTACGCCTCGGGGGTGCGGTCGACGAGGAGGTGGAGGAAGCGGGCGGAGCCGTCCGGGTCCGGGTGGTCCTCGACGTCCGTGAAGTCGACCGGGCCGGTGCGCCAGGCGGTGTCGCCGGTCTCGCGCCACAGGCAGGCGGTGGTGACGTGGACGTCGTCCTCGTCGGTGAACGCGGGCTCCGTCAGGTACTCGCGGAAGGCCTCGGGGACCCCGTCGAGCACGCCGGGCCAGGTCGCGCCGTCGGCGAGGGGCCCGTACGGGCTCAGCGGGGACTCGTGGTCGAAGACCCGGGCGAAGGCGCCCGCCGGGGAGAGGACGATCGTGTACTCGCCGCCCTCGCCGTCCCTCATGGACGCCAGCTGCTCGGCCGGCGACCAGTGCGCGTCGTAGGAGTAGTACCGGCCCTCCCACTCGGGGCTGAGGACGGCGTCGAGCATCGCGAGCCCCCGGGAGTGGTCGCGCAGTTCCTCGATGCCCGGCAGTGCGCGGGCCACGTCGTAAACGGTCACGGGTCCATGAGACCGCATCCGGCCCGGCCGCCGACATGCGCCCCCCACCCGCCGAATCTAGGCTTTCCAGGGCAAACCCTCACGAAAACGCAGGGAGGAACGCCATGTCGAAGCGGGGCAACAAGCGCCGGGCCCGGAAGAAGAAGGGCGCGAACCACGGCAAGCGGCCGAACACCTGATCCGCACCTGATCCGTTCGGCCCCGGGACCGTCTCAGCAGCCGTGGCGGTCCCGGGCCGGGTCGTAGAGGTGACTGTCGCGGAACTCCGAGGCGGCGAGCGTCCGGCCGACGAGGATGACGGCGGTCTTGGTGATCCCCGCCTCCTTCACCTGCTCCGCGATGTCCGCGAGGGTCCCGCGCAGGACGATCTCGTCGGGGCGGGAGGCCAGGGCGACGACGGCGGCGGGGCAGTCGGCGCCGTAGTGCGGGAGCAGTTCGGAGACGATCCGGTCGGCGTAGCGGGCGCCGAGGTGCAGGACGAGGAGCGCGCCGCTGCGGCCGAGGGTCGCCAGGTCCTCGCCCTCGGGCATCGGGGTGGCCTGCTGGGCGATGCGGGTGAGGATGACGGTCTGCCCGACGGTGGGCACGGTCAGCTCCCGCTTGAGCGCGGCGGCAGCGGCGGCGAACGCCGGGACGCCGGGGACGACCTCGTACGGGATGCCCGCCGCGTCCAGTCGGCGCATCTGCTCGGCCATGGCGCTGAAGACGGACGGGTCGCCGGAGTGCAGCCGGGCCACGTCCTGTCCCGCCGCGTGGGCGGCGGTGATCTCGGCGACGATCTGGTCGAGGTCCATCCGCGCGGTGTCGACGAGCCGCGCGCCGGGCGGGCACTCGGCGAGCAGTTCGGCGGGGACGAGGGAGCCCGCGTACAGGCAGACCCCGCAGGCGGCGAGCGTCCGGGCACCGCGCACCGTGATGAGGTCGGCGGCGCCGGGACCCGCGCCGATGAAGTAGACGGTCATGCTTCCTCTTCCACGATCAGGCGTTCATTCCGCGATCAGGCGTTCGCTTCCACGATCAGGCCGTTTCCGCCACGATCAGGCTTCTTCCTTGGTGACGGACCACTGGGTGACCGGCATCGCCTGGCGCCAGCCGGTGAAGCCGCCGACGGGGACGGCTGCGGCGACGGCGAGCCGGACCAGTTCGCCGCCGTGGCGGCGGTGCCGGGCGGCGAGCAGCGCCTCGGACTCCAGGGTCACGGTGTTGGCGACGAGCCGGCCGCCCTCGGGCAGCGCGTCCCAGCAGGCGTCGAGGAGACCGGGGGCGGTGAGCCCGCCGCCGATGAAGATCGCGTCGGGGGTGTCGAGCCCGGCGAGCCCCGCCGGGGCGGGGGCCGTGACGACGCGGAGCGCGGGGACGCCGAGGGCGTCGGCGTTGCGGGTGATGCGCGCGGCCCGCTCGGGGGACTTCTCGACCGCGATGGCCCGGCAGTCGCGGTGGGCCCGCATCCACTCGATGCCGATGGAGCCGGAGCCGCCGCCGACGTCCCAGAGGAGTTCGCCGGGCGCGGGGGCGAGGGCGGCGAGCGTGGCGGCGCGCACGTACCGCTTGGTGAGCTGTCCGTCGTGCTCGTACGCCTCGTCGGGGAGTCCGGGGACGGTGCCGAGCCGGAGGGTGCCGGGGTCGCGGACGCAGTCGAGGGCGAGGACGTGCAGCGCGTCGGTCCGCTCGTGCGGCCAGTCGGCGGCGGTGGCGTCGAGGAGCCGTTCGCGGGGGCCGCCGAGCTGTTCGAGGACGCGGACGCGGGTGCCGCCCCAGCCGGTCTCCCGGAGGAGGGCGGCGACCCGTGCGGGGGTCTCGGGCCCTTCGCCGAGGACGAGGAGGCGGCGCCCGGGGTGCAGGACCGCGCCGAGCGCGGCGAGCGGCCGGGCGACCAGGGAGACGGTGTCGGTGCCTTCCAGGGGCCAGCCGAGGCGGGCGCAGGCGTAGGAGACGGAGGAGGGGTGCGGGTGGACGCGCAGCCGGTCCGCGCCGAGGGTCTCGGCGAGGGTGCGGCCGATGCCGTGGAAGGAGGGGTCGCCGCTGGCGAGGACGGCGATCGCACGGCCCTCGTGGGCGGCGATCAGGCCGGGGACGGCGGGGCGGAGCGGGGAGGGCCAGGTGACGCGGGTGCCGGGGCAGTCCCCGGCGGGGAGCAGGTCGAGCTGCCGGGGGGCGCCGATGAGGACCTCGGCGGCGCGCAGGACGCGGCGGGAGCCCTCGGGGAGTCCGTCCCAGCCGTCCGCGCCGATTCCGACGACCGCTATCTCACCGTTCACGTCGGCGACTCTACGTGACGAGTGCGGTCGGGCCCTTCCGGGGCGGAACCCGGGGCGGAACCTGGGCGGAACCCGGGGGGATTCCGGGGGATTCCGGGGGCGGGTCCCGGCGCCGGGACCCCGCCGTCACTTCTTCGCGTGCTCCCCCACGTAGAAGAGGAGCCAGACGAAGCCCGCGAAGGCGTGGGTCGCGAAGACGTACACGAAGACGCGGAGCATCACTCCGCGTTCCTTCCAGCGCTCGTAGTCGCTCGCCCGGCGCTCCTTGCGCGCGTCAGCCTGTTCGGTCATGCGTACCAGGGTACGGGCGGACCGGCGCCGCCCCGGGGCGCGGAACCGGTCGCGGAGGCGCGGAATGGGAGGGGGGCGTGGAAGAGGGAGGCGCGGAATAGGAAAGGGGGTCGCACGGTTGGACGGGATGGTTTAAGGTTCAACCAATAGCCCCGGGAGACCCGAGGCGGACAAGGAAGGCGAGAGGTGAGCACGATGCAGTTCGGGATCTTCACCGTCGGCGACGTGACGACCGACCCCACCACCGGCCGCACCCCCACCGAGCACGAGCGCATCAAGGACACCGTCGCCATCGCGCTCAAGGCGGAGGAGGTCGGGCTCGACGTCTTCGCGACCGGGGAGCACCACAACCCTCCGTTCACGCCCTCCTCCCCCACCACCCTCCTCGGGCACATCGCCGCCCGTACGGAGAACCTGATCCTCTCCACCTCGACCACCCTGATCACCACCAACGACCCGGTGAAGATCGCCGAGGACTACGCGACCCTCCAGCACCTCGCCGACGGACGCGTGGACCTGATGATGGGCCGGGGCAACACCGGCCCGGTCTACCCGTGGTTCGGGCAGGACATCCGCCAGGGCATCCCGCTCGCCATCGAGAACTACGCGCTCCTGCACAAGCTGTGGAGGGAGGACGTGGTCGACTGGGAGGGCAAGTTCCGCTCCGCCCTCCAGGGCTTCACCGCCACCCCGCGCCCGCTCGACGGCGTCCCGCCGTTCGTCTGGCACGGCTCCATCCGCTCCCCCGAGATCGCCGAGCAGGCCGCGTACTACGGGGACGGGTTCTTCGCCAACCACATCTTCTGGCCCAAGCAGCACACCGAGAAGATGGTCCGCCTCTACCGGCAGCGGTACGCGCACTACGGCCACGGCACCCCCGAGCAGGCCATCGTGGGCCTCGGCGGCCAGGTCTTCATCCGCAAGAACTCCCAGGACGCGGTACGGGAGTTCCGCCCGTACTTCGACAACGCGCCGGTCTACGGCCACGGCCCCTCCCTGGAGGAGTTCAGCCGCGAGACCCCGCTGACCGTCGGCTCGCCGCAGGAGATCATCGAGCGCACCCTCTCCTTCCGCGACTACGTGGGCGACTACCAGCGCCAGTTGTTCCTGATCGACCACGCGGGACTGCCCGTCAAGACGGTCCTCGAACAGCTCGACATCCTCGGCGAGGAGGTCGTGCCGGTGCTCCGCAAGGAGTTCGCGAACCTGCGCCCGGCCGGCGTCCCCGAGTCCGCCCCGCTCCACCCCGCCGTCACGGCCCGCCACCCCGAGCAGGCCGAGCGGTCCGACACCCCCGAGGAGGTCTGAGCCATGCGGACCCTGAAACTGGTCGCCGTCTCCGCCGGGCTCAGCTCCCCGTCCTCCACCCGGCTCCTCGCCGACCGGCTCCTCCAGGCCGCCCGCTACCGGCTGGCCGAGCGGGAGTACGCCGTCGAGGTCGAGGTCGTCGAACTGCGGGACCTGGCCGTCGACATCGCGAAGAACTTCGTCACCGGCTTCCCCTCCGAGCAGCTGCGCACGGCGATCGACACGGTGACCGGCGCGGACGGGGTCATCGCCGTGACCCCGGTCTTCACCGCCTCGTACAGCGGTCTGTTCAAGTCGTTCTTCGACCTGGTCGACCCCGCCGCGCTCACCGGCACCCCGGTCCTGATCGGGGCCACCGGCGGCACCGCCCGGCACTCGCTCGTCCTCGACCACGCCCTGCGCCCGCTCTTCGGCTATCTGCGGGCCCAGACCGTCCCCACCGGGGTCTACGCGGCCTCGGAGGACTGGGGCACCGGAGGCGACGAGTACACCGAGGGGCTGCCCGGCCGGATCACCCGCGCGGGCGTCGAGTTCGCCGAGGCGGTCGCGGCCCGTCCGGAACGCGCCGAGGAGGCCGACGAGGTCGTTCCCTTCGAGAAGCAGCTGGCCGACCTCCGCCTGGATTGATCTCTTTGTTACGTTGGAGGCGCATGGTTCATATGTGCCGTACAGCGAACGGAGGTCGGCGATGGCCGGCAGGATCGTGGTGGGCGTGGACGGATCGGCGCCTTCCCTGAAGGCGCTGAAGTGGGCGGCCGGACAGGCCGCCCTCACCGGAGACACCCTGGAGACGGTGATCGGCTGGGAGTACCCGGCCTCGTGGGCGACGCTCATGCCCGGCGTACCGGCGGAGTTCGATCCCGAGCAGCTGGCGCAGCAGATCCTCGACGAGTCCCTGAGCCAGGCCCTCACCCCCGAGCAGGCCGCCGCCGCCACCCGCACGGTCATCGGCGGCAACCCCACACAGGCGCTGCTCGACGCGGCCCGGGGCGCGAACCTGCTGGTCGTGGGCGACCGCGGCTACAGCGGCTTCAAGGCCGCCGTCCTCGGTTCGGTCTCCACCCACGTCACCCAGCACGCGCCCTGCCCGGTGGTCGTGGTCCGGGGCGGCGAGGACGACTGACCTCCCGATACACCCGTACGCGTCGGCGCCCCGGAGCCTTGAGCCCGGGGCGCCGACGCGTCCGCGCACGGGTCGCCGGTCAGTACGGCGCGGGATGCCCCCTCGCCGGTCAGTACGGCGCGGGATGCCCCTCCGCGTCCTCGTGCGTGTAGAAGAGGTAGTACGCGCCCACCCCGGCGAGCCCGGCGAACGCCAGGCCCAGACCGCTGGAGGAGAAGACGCTCGCTCCGGACAGGCTGTACAGGAAGCCGACCGCCACGCCCGTCAGGACACCCCAGGCGGCCGAGCGCGCCTCCCGGTGGAAGGCCCGGCCGTAGCGCCGCAGGGCGTGGATCCCGCCCGCGAGCAGCGCCGCCGAGAGCAGACCGAGCCAGAGCTGGCCCAGGGTGGCGGGGCCGCCGTGGCGGGCCACCGTCGTCGCGTACAGGCCGTAGAAGACGCCCACGACGGCCGGGAAAAGCCAGCCGTGCGGTCGGAACGGGCGCCTCAGGGGCACCTCTGCGTGTGCGGCCATGGCAGACTCCTTCGCCTCTCGGGCCGGACCCGGCCGGACGGCCGGAAGGGCCCCGGCCCTCTGGTCCCGCACCCTCCAGGGCACACCCGGGACCGGGCGCCCGCAAGTGGATCAGGCGGCGGACCGGGCGGCGACGGAGGACCGGACCGGACCGGCGGACCGGGCAGCCGGGGCGAGCCGGACCGCGAGCGAAATCCGGCTCCTCACCCGAACGGTCCCGCCCGGCGTTCGCGAACGCCCCGCCGCTCCGAGGATGAGCACATGACCCAGAACACGCCACCGCCACCGCCGCCGCCCCCGCACGCGCCGGAACAGCCCCCCGCGGACAACGCCTGGGCAGCGGGCGGCACCCTCTTCGCGGGTGTCCTCATGCTGGTCACCGGAGTCATGGACGTCTTCCAGGGCGTCGCGGGCATCGCCGAGAACGACATCTACGCCCGACTCGGCGACTACGTCTTCAAGTTCGACCTCACCACCTGGGGCTGGATCCACCTGGTCCTCGGCGTCATCGTCGCGGTCACCGGTTTCGGCATCCTCATGGGCGCCGGGTGGGGCCGGGTCGCGGGCATCACGCTCGCCGCCCTCAACATCCTGCTCCACTTCCTCTTCCTGCCGTACCAGCCCTGGTGGGCGCTCTTCTCCATGTCCATCTCGGTCTTCGTGATCTGGGCGCTGGCCACGGACGACACGTACGGCAAGAACGCGATGAAGATCTGAGGCGGGAGCGACCCATGAGACGCACCACCGGCACCGCCCTGGTCCTCGCCGCCACCGCCGTACTCGCCCTCACCGGCTGCGACGAGGCCAGGGAGACGGCGGGCAACGCCTTCGCGACCGCCACGGCGGCGGTCGCCTCGGCGGCGCAGCAGAAGATGAACGAGATCAAGGACGGGGTGAACGCCACCAAGGACGTCAGCGCCGGGCCCGCCCGCGCCGACGGGGACCGCACGGTCGCCGACGTCACCGCCGCCAACCCCAAGGACGAGAAGGCCGACTACACGGTCCTGGTGACCTTCCGGGACGCCCAGGGGAACTTCCTCGACTCGGTCGTCCTCGGCATCGACGGCGTCCCCCCGCACGGCTCCAAGACCGGAACGGCCCGCAGCAACCGGACCCTCTCGGGCGAGATCAAGGCGGACGTCTCCCAGGCCCTGCGGCACTGAGACCTCCCCGCACTCACCCTGTCCTCCCCGCCCCCCCGTGGCCTCCCCGCTCTCGACCTGCGGGGACCGCGCTCGTCCGCCACGCTTGAACCATGAAAGACGAGCAGATCCTGGACGACATCGGCGCGCTCGTGGAGGAGGAGCGGGCCCTGCGCGGGCGTACCGGCGGCCTCCTCCCCGAGGAGAAGACCCGGCTGACCGAGCTGGAGGTCCGGCTCGACCAGTGCTGGGACCTGCTGCGCCAGCGCCGCGCCAAGGCCGAGTACGGCGAGGACCCGGACAGCGCCGCCGTCCGCCCGGCCGGCGAGGTCGAGTCCTACCGCAACTGAGACCCGGGGCGGGACCCCGCCCCCGCCGGACGTACGTTGGTGGACATGGCACGACCCGCAGGTCCCCCACGGCCGCCCCGGCCCGTACGGCTCGGCCCGCCCGGCTGGCTCACCGCCGGGCTGCGGCCCGGCCCCGCGCCGATCCCCCGCGCCGCCGTCCTGCGCGCCTCCGTCGCCCTCTCCGTGCCGATCGCCGTCGGACTCGCCGCCGGGCAGCCCGCCTACGGGGCGCTCGTCTCCATGGGCGCCCTCTCCGGGGTCATCGGCGACACCGCCGACGCGTACCGGATGCGGATCTACAACATCGCCGTCCCGCAGCTCTTCGGCGCCCTCGGCGTCACCCTCGGCACCCTCGTCTTCGGTCAGGGATGGCTCGCCGTCGCCGCGCTCACCCTGGTCGCGCTGGTCTCCGGGATGATCTCCTCGATCGGCGCGGTCGCCTCGGTCTCCGGCCTTCTGCTGCTGCTCAACGCGGTCGTCGGCGCCGGACTGCCGATGCCCTCGCCCTGGTGGACCGCGCCGCTCCTGCTCACCCTCGGCGGCCTGTTCGTCCTCGCCCTGACCCTGCTCGGCTGGCCCTTCCGCCGCGCCGCCCCCGAACGCGCCGCCGTCGCCGCCACCTACCGCACGGTCGCCGACCTCTACGAGGCCACCGGCACCCCCGCGTACGAGGAGAAACGACAGGCCGTCACCGCCTCCCTCAACCAGTCCTACGATCTGATCCTGGCCCACCGCACGCGCGGGCACGGCCGCTCGTCCTCCCTGGTCCGGCTGCTCGCCCAGCTCAACGTGGTCATCCCGCTCGTCGAAGCCGCCCCCGCCGCCCACCTCAGGGCCCTGCTGCACGGCCCCCTGCCCGAAGCGGTCCCGGCGGCCGTACGGGAGCTGGCCGACGCCGTCGAGGAGGCCCGCACCGGCGCCCCCGACCTCGCCCTGCCCCCCGCCGAACGGCCCGCGGAGAAGGCCGTCGACCACGCCCTGCGGCACGCCGCCACCATCGTCCTCAAGGCCGAACCCGACCCGTACAACGTCGACGACCGGCTCGGCAGACCCGCCGCGCTCGGCGTCCGCGCCCGCCGCGCCGCCCGCACCGTCCTGTTCTCCGAGGCGTCCTGGCGGTACGGGCTGCGGCTCGCCCTCTGCATCGGACTCGCCCAGGCACTCGTCTCGCTGATCCCCGTCCCCCGCTCCTACTGGGTCGCCCTCACCGTCACCTTCGTCCTCAAACCCGACTTCGGCTCGGTCTTCTCGCGCGCCGTGCTCCGCGCCTTCGGCACCGCCCTCGGCCTGGTCCTCGCCGCCCTCGTCCTCGCCGAGGTCCCGCGCGGCTGGTGGGACGTGCCCGTCATGTGCGTGCTCGCCGCCCTCATCCCGGCCTTCTCCGCCAAGGGATACGCCTTCCAGACCGCCGCCATCACCCCGGTCATCCTGCTGCTCTCCGACACCCTCAACCGGCAGGGCTTCGACCTGGTCCTGCCCCGCCTGTACGACTCCCTCATCGGCTGCGGCATCGCGCTCATCGCCGGATACCTGCTCTGGCCCGAGTCCTGGCACACCCGCATCGGCGACCGCCTCGCGGACTCCGTCACCGACACCGCCGCCTATGTGGCCCGCGCCTTCACGCCCGAGTCCGCGGACCCCGCCGCCCGGGGCGCGCGGCTGCGGGCCCGCCGCAAGCTCTACCGCGACCTGTCCGCCGTACGCTCCGAGTTCCAGCGCGCCCTGACCGAACCGCCGCCCACCGGGCCCCGCGCCGCCGCCTGGTGGCCGCTCGTCGTCGCCGTCGAACGGATCGTGGACGCCACCACCGCCGCCCGGATCCGCGTCGACCACGGCGCGCCCCCGCCCGCGCCCGCCGAGGTCGCCGCCGTCGAGCGGGAGCTGCGCGGACTCGCCGAGGGCGTACGCGCGAGCGCCACCCTCACCGAGGTACGCGCCGAGCTGCCCGGCGACGAGAACGGAGTCCTCGCGCCGCTGCGCCACGAGGTCCGGGCCGCCCGCGCCATCACCGGCCCCGACCTGCGATGACCCCGCTCCGGCGGTCTCCGGCAGGGGCTTACCGACGGTCACGTAACGGAACCCTCCCCACCGCCGTCACCGTCCGCGCACCGGGCGACTACGATGCGCTCGACCCACCGTGATCCGCGCCCACCGTCCCCGGCAACCGGTCGGGCGGACGGGCCACTTCGCCCTGCCCTACCAAGGCCCGGCCCCGACCTGGCCAAGGCCTGACCCCGGCCTGACCCCGGCCTGGCCTTGACCTGACCGAGGCCCGACCACCGCCCGACCCCGGCCCGACCGCCACCCGACCCCGCCCTGACCGAGGCCCGACCACCGCCTGACCCGCCACCCGGCCAGGGCCCGACCACCGCCCGACCGTCGGCCGACCAAGGCCCGACCACCGCCCGACCCCCGCCGGACCGCCGCGCCCCGAGGACCCGCCATGCGCACCACCACGAACAGAGGGCTCCAGCCCAATGTCCTCGGCACCTTCGACACCATCGTCATGGCCGTCGCGGGCAGCGCGCCCGCCTACTCGCTCACCGCGACCACCGCCGTCCTCTTCAGCGCCGTCGGCTACGCGGGACCCGGCGCCCTGCTCTACTGCGCGGTCCCCATGTTCGGCATCGTCCTCGCCTACGCGCGCCTGGGCCGGATCGACGTCAACGCGGGCGCCGGATACTCCTGGGTGGGCCGCACCCTCCACCCCTTCCTCGGCTTCCTCTGCGGCTGGGCCCTCGTCTTCGCCGCCACCGTCTTCATGGTGGCGGGCTCGCTGCCCGCCGGATCGCTCACGCTCTCCCTGCTCGACCAGGACCTGGCCGGGGACACCACGCTCTCCGCCCTCGTCGGCGCGGGCTGGTTCCTCGTCATGCTGCTCATCGTCCTCGGCGGCACCCGGCTGACCGTGCGGGCGCAGCTCGTCCTGTCGGGCGTCGAGATGCTGATCCTCGGCGGGTTCGTGCTCGCCGCCGTCGTCCACCGGGGGCGGGCCACCGCCTTCGACTGGTCCTGGTTCGCCGTCGACGGCTTCGAGGGGACCCACGGCTTCGCCGCCGGAGCCCTCATCGCCGCCTTCTACTACTGGGGCTGGGACGTCACCAGCAACCTCAGCGAGGAGACCAGGAACAGCAGGCGCACCGCCGGGCTCGCCGCCCTCGTCGGCGTCGGCTTCGTCTTCCTGCTCTTCATGGCCTTCACCGTCTCCGTGAACATCCTGCTCTCCGCCGAGGAGATCCGGGCGGCGGGCCCCAACATCCTCGCCGTCCTCGGCCAGGAGATCTGGCCCGGCGTCGGCGGCAAGCTCCTCGTCGTCGCCGTCCTCCTCTCCACCGTCGCCACCCTGGAGACCACCCTCCTCCAGGTCACCCGCTCGCTCTTCGCGATGGGCCGCGACCGGACCCTGCCCGCCGCGCTCGGCGCCGTGCACCGCCGCTGGAACACCCCGTGGGTCGCCGTCCTCACCGTCGGCGCCGCCGCCCTCCTCATGTTCACGGCCGCCGCCGCGGCCAAGGGCTCCCTCCAGCAGGTCCTGCGCGACGCCGTCTCCGCCATCGGCCTCCAGATCGCGTTCTACTACGGGCTCGCCGGGCTCGCCGCCGTCGTCGCCTACCGCTCGCTGCTCCTGCGCTCCGTACGGAACCTGGTCCTCGGCGGGCTCTGGCCGCTGTTCGGCTCCGGCTTCCTGCTGTGGGCCTTCGTCCAGTCCCTCGGCGCCCTCTCCACCACCGCCCTCACCATCGGCCTCGGCGGGCTGCTCCTCGGCGTCGTGCCGATGCTCGTCTACTGGCGCAAGGGCAGCGGCTACTACCGCCCGGCCCGGCTCGACGCCGCCGCCGTGCTCGCCGCCGCCGACGCCTCGGTCCCCGCCTGCCGTCCGCGCACGGACGGCAGGGACAAGAGCTACGCCACGGACTTCTGAGAGGAGACCCCCGATGCGCGTACGCCGCCGTTCGGCACGCTCGGCGCGCGCGGCCCGGTTCACCCCCGACTTCGACCCGGACTTCGGGGACCGCGCACTGACCGAGGCCCGACACGACATCGTCATCGGCCGCTGGCAGGGCGTACGGGACCTGCTCGCCGCCACCGGCGACCACTGGGCGCGCCGCACCCACCGGCTGCGGCTGCTCTCGCACGCGGCCGCGGGCAGTTCCACCGTGGAGACCTGGCGGGCCGCCGAACCGGGCAACCCGGACGCGGCCGTGCTGCGGGCGGCGACCGAGGTCGTACGGGTCTTCGACGCGGCCATCGCGGCCGGCCGGGGCGCCGTCGTCGACCGGGCCCGGATCGACTCCGCCGTCGACGCCTGCCGGTGCGCGGCCGAGGCGGCGCCCGCCGACCCGATGCCGTGGGTGTCGCTGCTCTCCGTCGCCCGGCTGTACGCGGGCGGGGTGCCGCGCCGGGACCTGCGGCGCTGGTTCGACGAGCTGCGGCGCCGGGACCCGTACAACACGGAGGGGCACATCCAGGTGCTGCGCTACTGGTCGGCACGGTGGCACGGCACGCACGGCAGCATGTACGACTTCGCCCGCGACGCGGCGGGCGTGGCGCCGCCCGGCTCCCCGCTGCCGGTGCTCGTCCAGGTCGCCCGGGTCGAGGAGTACCGGTACATCGCGGACGGGGCGCACGGGCGCGGCCCGGTGCGCGGCTTCGACCAGCACTGGAAACACGAGCTGGCGGTCACCGAGCTGCGGCGGACGCACGCGCGCTGGATCGGCGGCCGGGAGCCGGGTCTGCCGGTCGCCCCGGAGGAGGTCGCCGAACTCAACTTCCTGGCGCACGCGGCCTGTTACGCGGGCCAGCGGGAGCTGGCCCGGGAGCTCCTCGGGATGCTCGGGGCGCGGGCGGCGTGGGTGCCCTGGGCCTACACCGGGGACCCCGAGGAGCAGTTCGGAAGGTTCCGGCAGGCCATGGGGGTGGAGTAAAGGTTTCTCCACCCCCGGGCCGTGCCGTACCGCTGGGGGCTCAGACGCCGATGTCGTCGCCGTCCGTGCGCCAGACCGCCACCACCGACGGGCGGACGATCCTGCCGGGGCCGTCGGGCCAGACCGAGGCGGGCTTCTCGACGGAGGCGCCGTCGATCTCGCCCGGGTGCTGCACCGCGACCAGGACCCGGCGGTCCTGGACGAGCGGACCGCAGGTCTCGGCGCCCCTCGGCACGGTCAGGAACTGCTTCAGCTCACCGCGCCGCTCGCCGTGCGTGGCCACGCCGAACAGCCCGTCGTGCGAGCCGAGCTGGTTGCCGTCGGTGGAGATCCACAGGTTGCCGTGCGGGTCGAAGGCCACGTTGTCCGGGCAGGAGATCGGGGAGACCTTCTCCTTGGGGAAACCCGCGAAGTAGGTGGCCGGGTCGTTCGGGTCGCCCGCGACCAGGAAGAGACGCCAGGCGAAGCCGTCGGCCGCCGGGTCGTCCCAGTTCTCCGCGAGTTCCAGGATCTGGCCGTGCTTGTTGAGGTTGCGCGGGTTGGCCTCGTCGGCGGGCGCCTTGCCGGGCTTGCCGCGGTCCGTGTTGTTGGTGAGGGCGATGTACACGCGGCCGGTGCGGGGGCTCGGCTCGACGTCCTCGGGGCGGTCCATCTTCGTCGCGCCGACCTTGTCGGCGGCGAGCCGGGTGAAGACGTACACCTCCTCGGCGCTCATGCCGGGGACGTGCGAGACGTTCCCGGTGGCCAGCGGGATCCAGCTGCCGGTGCCGTCGAACTCGCCGTCGGAGGGCAGCTTGCCCGTGCCGTCGATCTCGGCCGCCGGGGAGTCGCCGGTGAGCCGGGCGACGTACAGGGTGCCCTCGTCGAGCAGGGTCAGGTTGTGCTCGCGGGCGGCGCGCGAGTTCCCCTTCTTCATCCGCTTCGAGGAGACGAACTTGTAGAAGTAGTCGAAGCGCTCGTCGTCGCCCATGTAGACGACCGGACGCCCGTCGTCGGTGAGCCGGGGCTGCGCCGCCTCGTGCTTGAAGCGGCCGAGCGCGGTGCGCTTGCGGGGCGTGGAGTCGGGGTCGTACGGGTCGAGTTCGACGACCCAGCCGTGCCGGTGGGCCTCGTTCGGCTCCTGCTTCAGGTCGAAGCGCTTGTCGAACCGCTCCCACTTGCGCTCGGTGGCGCCGGTGCCGATGCCGTAGCGCTTGTCGGTGGCGCTGGAGCCGTTGGCGAAGTACTGGTTGAAGTTCTCCTCGCCGTGCAGGGTCGTGCCCCACGGGGTGGTGCCGCCCGCGCAGTTGTTCAGGGTGCCGAGGACCCGGCGTCCGCTCGGGTCGGCGGAGGTGCGCAGCAGCGCGCTTCCCGCGGCGGGACCGGTGACCTCGAACGGGCTGGTGGTGTGCAGCCGCCGGTTGAGGCGGTGGCGGACGACCGGGGTGAGCTTGCCCGTACGGCGCTCCTCCTGGACGACGACGACGGAGAGGCCGTGCGCGGCCCAGGCGATCTCGACCTGCTCGCGGGTCGGGTTCGCGGGGTCGTAGCCCCGGAACATCAGGTTCTCGTCGGTGTACTCGTGGTTGGCGACGAGGACCTGCCGGTCGTGCTCGCCGGGGAGCGGCAGCAGGGAGAGGAAGTCGTTGTTGTAGCCGAACTGACCGGCCTGGGCCTTCGCCGACTGCTTCTCGGAATCGAAGGCGGGCGCGCCGCGCAGGATGGGCTCGCCCCAGCGGATGACCACGTTCTGGGAGTAGCCGGCGGGGACGGTGACCTGGTCGGCGGTGTTGGGCGCGACCGGGGTGAAGCGCAGCCCGCGGGCGCCGTCGGCCTTGCCGTGACCGTGACCGTTGCCGTTCCCCTGTCCCTTCCCGGGCTTCGCCGGGTGGGCGGAGGCCTCGGGGGCGGTGCCGAGGGCGAGGGCGCCGCCCGCAGCCGAGGCGACCGTCACGAGGGCGGCGGCGCGCAGGGCGGACCGGCGCGAGAGGACGCCCGCGATGACGTCGCCGACGTACTCGTTGGCGCTGGTGTTGGGCACCTCGTGGAAACAGGCGTCACCGCAGCGGTAACGGCACGTGAGAGCGGAACGGCCGCCTCCGTGCGGGTGGGTGCTCAACAGCGGCAGCAGCTTGCGCACT
Organism: Streptomyces sp. CBMA291; assembly: GCF_014596525.1. Classification (GTDB taxonomy): domain Bacteria; phylum Actinomycetota; class Actinomycetes; order Streptomycetales; family Streptomycetaceae; genus Streptomyces. Next base: position 88,062 of record NZ_MSJP01000040.1, on the reverse strand, counting down.
TCGTCCTCCTCGGGCGCGGACCGCGCCGCCCCTGGTGTCGGGATTGCTTCGGCCGCGACGCTAGGGCCGCACGTCTGCCCGGGGACGGCGGCGGGGTGAACGACGTGTGAACGCACAGCGGCCGTGGGCGACCGGGTCACCGGAGAGGGACAGGACGGCCGCTAACCTTACGTATCCGTCCTGGCCAGGGATGAAAGCCCCGAAACGCCCGTACGGACCACCATCACAAGCACCCCACTCATGCGAAAGGGTTCGCCCATGGGTATTCGGAGCATGCTGCGCAAGGTGTTCGGCCGGGACCGCGAGGACTCCCCGACGACCTCCGTCCCGCCCCAGACCCGTGAGACCCCCACCACGGAGACCACACCCTCCCAGGAGGCCCCGGAAACCAAGGCCCGCCAAGCGGCGGACGACCTGGTGGCGGCCTCCTTCGACAACCCCCAGATCCCGAGGGCCCGCGCGTCTTCGGGGAAGGGGACGGTTGTGCCTGCGGCGGCTGAGGTGGCTGAGGTGGCTGAGGCCGGGGCTGAGGTTGTGCCTGCGGCTGCGGCTGCCGACGTGGCTGAGGTTGTGGCCGCGGCTGCGGCTGGCGATGTGGCCGAGGTTGCGCCTGCGGCAGATGTGGCTGAGGTTGTGGCCGCGTCGGCGGAGACGGTCGCGGCCGAGGTGGAGACCGACGCGTCGGTGACCGCTGGGGACACGTCCGACACGCCGGAGGCCGTCGAGGCCGAGGCGGACGCGAAGGACGACACGCCGGTGGCCGAGGCGGGTGCGCCGGAGGCGACGGAGTCGGTGGAACCGGCGGTGGATACGACGACGGACGCCGTTGCGGACGCCCCTGCGGACGCGGATGTCGTTACGGAGACCGAGCCGGTCGCCGAGGTCGAGCCGGTCACGGTGGACGAGCCGGTCGCCGAGGCGGAGCCCAAGGCGGGTGCTGCGGAGACCTCGGAGCAGCCGGAGGCCGAGGCTGTCACGGAGCCGGTGACGGAGACGGCCACCGAGCCGGAGGCCGTAAACGCCGCCGACACCGACACCGACACCACCGACACCGCTGCCACTGCCGCTGCCACTGCCACTGCCGCCGAGGAGACCGAGCCGGTCGCCGAGGCCGAGCCGGAGGCCGTCGCCGTACCGGAATCGGAGCCCACCGAGGCCCCGGAGCAGCCGGAGGCACAGGTCACGGAGGCGCAGGCCACAGAGCCGGAGGCCACCACCCACCAGGCTCCCGCCCCTACCCCCGCCCTCCCCCTCCCCCGGCTCAAGGCCCTCGCGCCGCACCTCGCCGACGCCTACAAGGCGGCCGGGGCGCAGTTGCGGAAGCAGGGGCTCGTGGGGAGCCGGGCGGCCGTCTATCTGGTGGTCGACCGGTCGGGTTCGATGCGCGGGTACTTCAAGGACGGTTCCGTGCAGCGGCTGGCCGAGCAGGTCACGGCGCTGGCGGCGCATCTCGACGAGAGCGCGTCGGTGACGACGGTGTTCTTCTCGACGGACATCGACGGCACGGTCGAACTGACTCCGGCGACGCTGACCCCCACCCATGTGGAGGAGGTCAACGCGACGCTCGGCCGGCTGGGCCGTACGAACTACCACCGTGCGGTGGAAGAGGTCCTGGCCCACCACGCGAAGGAGGACCCGACGCGGCCCGCCCTCGTGGTCTTCCAGACGGACGGCGCGCCGGAGTCGAAGACGGCGGCGGCGCAGGCGCTGGCCGAGGCGGCGGACCGCCCGCTGCACTGGCGGTTCGTGGCCTGGGGCGAGGCGGACAACAAGGCGTTCGACTTCGTGCGGAAGCTCGACGGCACTCCGCGTACGGCGACGTTCCTCGCGGGTGCGACGCCGGTCGAGACGGCGCACCCGGCGTTCTACCGGGGGCTGCTGGCCGGTCTGGAGTTCTGAGCGGGTGCGGTGGTGTGGACGGTGACCGACCGGGTCACCGTCACACGGGGTCACGGCCCCTGCGCGCAGGTTTATCAAGGTGAGGGGAGCATCCCGCGACCGTTAGGATTTCGACCATGGCGGCCACTGGATCCGAGAAGCAGGGGGCGAAGGCGTTTTACGTCACGACCCCCATTTACTACGTCAACGACGCTCCTCACCTGGGCCACGCCTATACGACCGTCGCAGGCGACGTGCTCACGCGCTGGCACCGTCAGCGCGGCGAGAAGGTGTGGTTCCTCACCGGCACGGACGAGCACGGTCAGAAGATCATGCGCACGGCCGAGGCGAACGGCGTCACGCCCCAGGCCTGGTGCGACAAGCTCGTGGACGAGGCGTGGAAGCCCCTCTGGGAGCACCTGAACATCGCGAACGACGACTTCATCCGCACCACGCAGAAGCGTCACACGGACCGCGTCCAGGAATTCGTGCAGGACCTGTACGACAAGGACGAGATCTACAAGGGCGGCTACGAGGGCCCGTACTGCGTGGGCTGCGAGGAGTACAAGCTCCCGGGCGATCTCATCGAGGCGGAGGACGGCACGAAGCTGTGCGCCGTCCACAAGAAGCCGGTGGAGATCCTCAAGGAGGAGAACTACTTCTTCAAGCTGAGCGAGTACGGCCCGAAGCTCCTTGAGTTCTACGAGGCGAACCCGGGCTTCATCCAGCCGGAGTCGGCGCGCAACGAGGTCGTGAACTTCGTCAAGCAGGGCCTGGAGGACCTCTCCATCTCGCGCTCGACGTTCGACTGGGGCGTCCCGGTGCCGTGGGACGAGAAGCACGTCATCTACGTGTGGATCGACGCGCTTCTGAACTACGCGACGGCCGTCGGCTACAACGAGAACCCGGCGAAGTTCGACGAGACGTTCCCGGCGAACGTGCATCTGATCGGCAAGGACATCCTGCGGTTCCACGCGGTGATCTGGCCGGCGATGCTGATGGCGCAGGGCCTGCCGGTGCCCGGCCGGGTCGCGGCGAACGGCTGGCTGATGGTCGGCGGCGAGAAGATGTCGAAGTCGAACCTGACGGGCATCAAGCCGCAGGACCTGACCTCGCACTTCGGCGTGGACGCGTACCGCTGGTACTTCCTCCGGGCGATCGCGTTCGGGCAGGACGGCTCGTTCTCGTGGGAGGACTTCACCGCCCGGTACACGTCCGAACTGGCGAACGACTACGGCAACCTCGCCTCGCGCGTGGCGGCGATGGTCGGCAAGTACTTCGGCGGGGCGCTGCCCGCGTCGGAGGCGGACGGCGAGGCCGAGACGGCGGTCCACGAGGGACTGGCGAAGGCGGTCGCGACGGCGGACGCGAAGATCGGCGAGGAGCTGGACTTCCAGGCCGGCATCCTGGCGATCTTCGACTTCGTGAAGCAGGTCAACGGCTACATCACGGAGCAGGAGCCGTGGAAGGTCGCGAAGGACGAGTCGGCCGAGGGCCGGGCGCGTCTGGCGACGATCCTCTACACGGCCGCCGAGTCGCTCCGCGCGGTGGCGGTCCTGCTGAACCCGGTCATGCCGGAGACCTCGCAGGCCCTGTGGGAGTCCCTGGGCGCGGAAGCGTCCCTGGGCGCCCTGTCGGACCAGCGGGTCCAGGACGCGGGCACGTGGGGCACGCTCCCGGCGGGCGCGACGGTGACGAAGGGCGCGGTGCTGTTCCCCCGCCTGGAGGAGAAGAAGGACTGACGTCCACGCGCTGGACGTACGCGAAGGCCGCCGCTCCCTTTCCGGGGGCGGCGGCCTTCGCCGTACGGCCCCCGGCCCGGTCGGCCCCTGCGACCATGGGCCCATGGGCAAGCACTCCCGACCCGGACCGCCGAACCAGCCGTCGCGCGCCGTCCCGCGTATCGATGCCGGCGACCCGCTCGCGGCGTACGAGAAGCGGCGCCGCCCGCCGCTGGACATCTGGCGTCGGCACCGCCCGCTGCACGGCGGCGGCAGCCACCTCCGGCCGCACGCCCCACGGGCCCTGGAGGAGTGGAACGGATTTTCGTACGAGCCCGTGGGCACCGCCGCGAACCTCGCGGAGGCCCGGCGGTGGGCGAACGAGCGGACATCCGAGGGCGAGTCGACAGCGTGATGACCCCGACGCAGCCGAAGCCGAAGGCCGCCGCGCCCTTTCCGAGGGCGGCGGCCTTCGCCGTACGGACGCCTCAGCGGGCCGCGTACGGGAGGAATCCAGCCCAGGCGCCGGGGGTGAGCGCGAGCTGCGGGCCGTCGACGCACTTGGAGTCACGAACATGGACCGCGCCGGGGGCGGCGGCGACCTCGATACAGGAGTCGCCCTCGCTGCCGCTGCTGTAGCTGCTCTTGAACCACGCCAGCTCGGAGGCGTCCCCAGCGGGGGTGTTGCGGATCATGTCTCTCCCAACGGTCGCTTGGTGAACGATGTCGTCACGCCAGGGCGTACGAGACGAAACCTGCCCAGGCGCCGGGCGTAAGCACGAGCTGCGGGCCATCGACGCACTTGGAATCACGGACGCGAACCGTGCCGGACGCGGCGGCGAACTCGACGCAGGAGTCACCCTCGCTACTGCTGCTGTAACTGCTCTTGAACCAGGCCAGTTCGGAGATGTCCCCGGCCGAGGTGCTTCGGATCACGTCTCTCCCCTCTCTTGCGCCTGGGCGTACGAGACGAACCCCGCCCACGCGGCCGGGTTCAGCGCGAGCTGGGGACCGGCGAGGCTCTTGGAGTCACGTAGGCGGACCACGCCGGACGCGGCGGCGACCTCGATGCAGGACTCGCCGTCGTTGCCGCCGCTGTAGCTGCTCTTGAACCACGCCAGTTCGGAGGAGCCCCCGACCGAGACGCTTCGGACCATGTCTCTCCCCACCGTTACGCCAGGGCGTACGAGACGAACCCCGCCCACGCACCCGGCGTGAGCGCGAGCTGCGGCCCGCCGACGCACTTGGAATCACGAACACGGACCACGCCGGGCGCGGCGGCGACCTCGACGCAGGACTCACCGTCGGTGCCGCTGCTGTAGCTGCTCTTGAACCACGCCAGTTCGGAGGCGTCCCCGGCGGAGGCCTTGTGGATCATGTTTCTCCCAGCAGTTGCTCGATGAAGGCCAGCGACTCCCTCGGCGAGAAAGCCTGCGCCCGGATGGTGCCATATCGCAGCTCAAGGATGCGGAGCTGCCTCGGGTCAGTAACCGGACGGCCGCTGAACGCTCCATCGGAACGTCCCACCGCCGTACCGTCCGGGAACTTCAGCAGCTCGATCCTGCCGTCCAGACCAGGGTGGGCCTCAGTGTTCGTCGGCATGACCTGAAGCGTGACGTTGCGCAACCGCCCTACCTCCAGAAGATGTTCGAGCTGCCGTCGCCACTTCATTGTGCCCCCAACCTGCCGGCGAAGCGGCGCCTCTTCCAGCACGAAATGGAGGGACGGAGCCGGGTCCCGCTCGAAGACCGACTGCCGGGCCAGACGGGCAGCCACCATTCGGTCCACATCGTCCGGCGAGTACGGGGGCTGCGCCGCCTCCATCGCGGCCCGGGCATGCTCCGGCGTCTGCAACAGCCCGTTGATGCTGTTGCACTCGTACACCCCGATCTCGACCGCCTTGCCCTCCATCTTCGCCAGGTCTCGAACCTTCTTCGGATACCGGACCTTCGCCACGTCCTCCTTCATGGCCGAGAGCAGCCCGCCCGCCCCCAGGACCTCGTCCGCCCTGTCCAGGAACTCGGGCCGCGGGATCCGTTTCCCGCTCTCGATCTTGTAGATGAGGTCCTCGCCGTAGCCGGTCGCCGTGCCCAGCTCGGCGGCGCGCATGCCCACCGTCTCCCTCCGCAGCCTCAACTGCCGCCCCACCGTGGCGACTACGGCCACACCCCAGTCATCGTCCGGATCGACCTCCCAACCCGGCTCGTCCGCTTCGGTCTTGAGTCGCTGTGTCCCGCCGTCCACCGACATTCCGCACCTTTCCCTCGCCGCTCCGTGGCGCGATGCCCCTACCCCTGAGGAAGGCCCGGACAGCCCGGACAGCAGTGGACAAGCGCCGGACAGTGACTCTACGTATCAGCCGAGTCACTAGGCACGGTACTCAAGCGCGGCCACGCTCGGTGCCGTGAATCAGCAGAACACCACCCAAGTCAACACCCCCACCGGCCACTTCAGCGTCCTCCTGTCGCCCACGCCTCGCGGAGCCCGGCTCGCCCGGCTGCTCGCCGTCGCGTGGATGCGGAATCACGAGCTGCCGTACGGCGTGACGGAGGCGGCCACCCACGTCGTCGCCGAACTCGCCGCGAACGCGGCCACGCACGGCCGGGTCGCCGGCCGGAGCTTCCGGCTCGGGCTTCTGGCGCGGCCGGGCGTCCTCCGGATCGAGGTGACCGACACCCGGGGAACCGAACTCCCGCGCCCCCAACAGCCCCGCCTCGAACGCGATTCCGGACGCGGCTTGTTGCTCGTCGAGGCGCTGGCCGACCGGTGGGGCGTGGAACCCGGACCCGTACCCCGGAAGACGGTCTGGGCGGAGCTCGATCTCGTGTGATCACGGCGTACGTCACGGGTTCGAGGGTCCCGGAATCGCCGCCACCGAACGATATTCGAACAGTTCTCACCGGGACCCGGTTTCCCGAGTTTCGGTGGCTCGGGTGACTACCACCAAAGAAACAGGGAGGGAAAGGAACCCCGCCAAACCCCACCCTTTCCCTCCCGGAAAAGGCGGCTCACCCGCACGGGTGAAAAACCCCAACTCGATTAGCATCCGAGCGGGTTGGGTGATCTATGGTCGGCGCATCAGAGCACGGCGCAGAAATGCGTCGGCCCCCGCCAGGACGGCAACCCCGGCGAGGGCCTGACCAGAGGGACTCAACAGATCCCTCATGGCCTCATCTCACGAGGAACCACTACCTTCCCCATGGACGTCATGAACACTACCGGGTACGCCGCCTCCGCGTCGGGTAACAACGCCAAGAACCACTCTTCCAGGGGGACTTCCGGCGGAATCATCCACGACAACTACCGGCACACCTCCCACTTCACCGTCGTCGGCAACCACCTCGCCCAGAACACCGACCTGTCACTGACGGCGATCGGCCTGTCGACACACATCCAGTCGGTGCCCGACGGCACCCCCGTAACGATCAAGAGCCTCGTCGGCCGGTTCCGCGAGGGAGCCGTCGTCATCGCCTCCGCCATGCGCGAGCTGGAGTACTACGGCTACCTGCGCCGCACCCGGGAACGGACTCCGGGAGGAAAGATCGTGAGCCGCACGGTCTCCTGCAACTTCCCGGCGGCCAGTGGCCACAGGCCGGGGATCGGCCGGGTGAAGGCCGAAAGGAACGCAAGGAATAGGCCGCTCGCCGCCCCAAGGCCCCAGGTCATCCCCTACGAAGCCCCCGAAGTCCCCTCGCCGGAGCTGGGCGAGGCGGTCTGGGGAGACGGGGGCTGGGGTGGGATGGACGCGAACGTCGGGGGCTGGGGTGGCGCGGACGGGGACCTCGCGGACGGGGGCCGCGTGGATGGGGGCCTCGCGCACGGGGACATCGCGGACGGGGAGGGTGCGGACGGGGACCTCGCGGACGGGAAGGGTGCGGAGCCGGAAAGCCCCGAGCCGGAAGAGGCCGCCCCGGAAACCGCGGACCCCGACGTAACGGATGTCACGGCCCCGGCCGGCCCCGAGCCGGAAGCCGTAGGGACGGATTCCGCGGGGAGCCGCGGGCGCGAGAAGACCGCCCCACGAAGGCACGCACAGCGGATGCCGACACGGTCGGCCCGCGAGCCGAAAGCACCGCCCCGGTGGGCGGCACAACGCCCGAGGAACCGACGCCCGGCCCTGCCGCCCGTACCGGCACCGGGGTACTGCGATGCCGAGCTTCTCCGACAGGCCGAGGGGATGCTCGCACGCCTCTGCCACACCGACCCCCGCCTGCTGCTCTCCGCGGAGGAAGCCGCCCACCTCGCGCCCGGCGTGGTCGCCTGGATGGAACGCGAAGTGCCGCCGGAGCTGGTCGGACGAGCGCTGGCCCATGCGCTCCCGCGCGAGCCCCTGTACCGCCCGGCAGCCTTCCTGGCCCACCGGCTGACGGCCCAGCTCCCACCCCTGCCGTACTTCCGGACCCCGAAGCCACCGCCACCGCCACCGCTCCCCCTCCAGAACTGCGACGTCTGCGACCGCGCCTACCGGGGCGAGGAACCAGGGACCTGCGGCGCCTGCACGCCACCGGATCAACGGGCGAAGAATCCGCCGCCGCCGGGACTTCCGGGTCCGCTTCCGAGCCCTGGCCGCGCCGCCGCGAGCACACCGATGCCGTACGGCTCCTCTTTCGTCCCGGAAGGACGCAGAGCCGACCGCAGCCGGCCGGAGGACCCGCCTGAACGCCAGTCCCCCGATGAGGACTGGCTGTGACCAACCGGCGCTTCCCGAAGCCCGACCACCAAGAGAGCAGGCCCTTCCCGATGGAAAACCAGAACACCGGCGCCCAGGCGCCCGACCCGGCCTGCGACGTGGCCGAGAACCACCTCTCCGAGCCGGAGCCCTACGGACTCATCCACGACGACAGCCCGCCAACGGCTCCGTTCACGGTGGTGGACAGCCATCCGGCGCAGCACGAGAAACGGTCGCTGACGGCCATCGGCCTGGCGGTGCACATCCAGTCGCTGCCCGCCGGATCGTCCGTGGACATCACGTCCCTCACCGAGCAGTTCCCGGAAGACCGGACCTGGATCCCGCACGCCCTGCGGGAGCTGGAGGCCCACGGCTACCTGCGACGCGACAGGGTACCCACGCCGAACGGCAAGCTCACCACCCGTACGGTCTGGCGCAACCAGCCGGGCCACCCGTAGACCGGCCGTCCCGGGGACCACGTACGCGACCAGAGGCCGGGCAGCCGCCCGGCCAGGAAAACCTGGAGGGATCCGGCGGCCCTGGACCTCCCCTTCCACACCCCCTGCCTCCTACCTCTCCGAGGAAATCCGCGACGGAATCCGCGACGAAGGCCGCGACGAGGACCGGGCGCAGGGCAGTGCCGAAGCCCTGCTGATCGTCCTGGAACAGCGCGGGCTCACCGCATACCGCTCGTGCCAAACCAAGGAACCCGATGGTCAGCTCTCCCCATGAGGCGATGCACCGCCTCTTCCAGCACGACACCCGACTGTTCAGCCGCCTGTCCGTACGGCTGGGGCTTCCCCTGCCGCCGCCCATCGACGTCACCGTCCTGCCCACCGACCTCACCGAGGCGAGCCCCGTCGAGCGGCGGGTGGACACCCTGCTGCGGCTCGACAGCGCCGAGGACGGCTCCCTGCTGCTCGCCATCGAGGCGCAGGGCAAGAAGGACCCGTCGAAACCGGCCAGCTGGGCGTACTACACCGCGTACCTCTGGACGAAGTACCGGCTGCCGACCGCACTGCTGGTCGTCTGCCAGGACCGCGCGACGGCGGAATGGGCCGGCCGGCCGGTGAGCAGCGGGCCCTCGCACATGCCCACACTGACCGTGCAGCCGGTCGTCGTGGGCCCGCACAACATGCCGAGGATCACCGACCCGGCCGAGGCGGGCGCCGACCTGGCGCTGACCACTCTGTCGGCCATCACGCACGCGGCCGATCCGGAGATCGATGTGATACTGAAAGCACTGTCCGCCGCACTGCGGGACGTCCCCGAGGACGTCGCCGACCCGATCGTCGAATTCACCGCACAGGGCCTGGGCAACCGCCCGGCCAGGGAAATCTGGAGGAATCTGGTGGCCGTGGACCTCTCCTTCTACACCTCCTACCTCTCCGAGGAAATCCGCGACGAAGGCCGGGCGGAGGGCCGCGACGAAGGCCGGGCGCAGGGCAGTGCCGACGCCATACTGATCGTCCTCGAACAGCGCGGGATCGCCATCACCGACGCCGTACGCGAACGCGTCCAGCAATGCGACGACCCCGCCGTCCTTCGCCACTGGCTCACCCGGGCAGTCACCGTCACCACCGCCAAGGAAATCTTCACGGACGAGGAAGCCTAGAGCGCACCTTCCGGGCCGGGCCGGGCCTACGGCAGCGGGCAATCACGGCCCGGCCCAGGAAAGTCCAATTCACTGCCCAGGGCCCGGCCTGGGCAACCGCCCGGCCAGGGAAATCCGGAGGAATCTGGTGGCCGTGGACCTCTCCTTCTACACCTCCTACCTCTCCGAGGAAATCCGCGACGAAGGCCGGGCGGAGGGCCGGGCGCAGGGCCGCGACGAAGGCCTGGCTCAGGGCAGTGCCGACGCCATACTGATCGTCCTGGAGCAGCGCGGGATCACCGTCACCGACGCCGTACGCGAACGCGTCCAGCAATGCGACGACCCCGCCGTCCTTCGCCACTGGCTCACCCGAGCGGTCACCGTCAGCGCCGCCGAGGAGATCTTCGCGGACGAGGAAGCCTAGGGCGCGGGAAGTCCGGAGGCCCCGTACGCCGTCGTCAGCCCTGGTCTTCGCGGACGAGGACGTAGAGGTCCGGCGCGTCGATGTCGCCGAAGTGCACGTAGAGCTTGGGCCGTTCCGGAGTGCCGAGGACGTTCCAGGGGCCGAGGTGGCAGCCGTCCACCGTCGTCACCACCTCTTGGCCCCACGTGCTCTTGCCCGGCTCGTACGTCCAGGTGCCCGTGCCGTCGCAGGGGCGGCCGACGGCGTCGTCGGGATCGAAGCCGAGGCTGTGGACCTCGGCGCCGTCGGAGACGACCCGGCCGTCGGCCGTGAAGGTCAGGGTGCCGCCCCGGCCGTCCGACCAGGTCCCCACGATCCGCGCGGCGTCCAGGCCCGGCGGGTCGTAGCCGAACCCGGCGGAGAAGGCGGCTCCCGTCGCGGCCCAGGCGGTGACGACGGCGAGCGTGCCGAGGAGCCCGACCCGGCCGAGCATCTCCCTGCAGGTGAGCCTCGGGCGGGCGGGCAGCAGCAGTCGGCGGACGACCAGCGCGGGGACGGCGAGCGCGAGGGCGAGCGCCCCCCACCAGGCGACGGCAGCCGGAAGACCGGCACCGCACACGAGCGTCACGACCGGGACCACCGGCACGCAGACCGCGCCCGCCGTCGCCGGGACCCACCACCACGCCTCCCGGCCGCCGTACCGCCGGCCGAGCCACGCCGACGCCTCGACGAGCGGCAGCACCGTCACCCTCGACAGCAAAGCCGCCAGGAAGGCCGCCGCCGCGAGCAGGAACGGCAGGAGCAGGAAGATCCCGACGGCGTGGGCCTGGGCGGGCGGAGCCTCCCGCGTCGTGGTCCACAGGAGCAGGGCGGTCAGCCCGATCACCCCTTCGGCGCACAGCACCGCCGCCGAGACCCTGACGGCCGAACCGTGGCGGTCCCGGACCCGCAGCTGCCCCGGAACCCCTGTTTTTGAACGCATTCAAACCCCCTTCGGCGCCCATCGTGCCTCAGGTGTCCCCGTACCGGTAGCGCGGGCCCCTCCCCGTACCGCCGGGTGGCCCGGAAGCCGGGGCGCGTCCGGCCGGGTGGCCCGGCCCCCGCTCGGCCCACCCCCCGCGCTCCCGACAGGCCCCCCGGCCCGTCTGCGCCTAGCCTGGGCGGGGAACGATCCGGGCGGGGCCGCTGCCGGGATCCCGGTCTTACGGAGGCATGTCGAAGATGGCCGTCAGCCTGTCCGAGCTCACCGGGGACTACGTCCTCGATCCCGCCCACACCCGGATCGGCTTCGTCGCCCGGCACGCGATGGTGACCAAGGTCCGGGGGGCGTTCCACCAGTTCGAGGGGACCGCCCATCTGGACGGCGCCGATCCCGCCCGGTCCACCGCGCAGGTGGTGATCAAGACGGAGAGCATCGACACCGGGGTCGAGCAGCGCGACCAGCACCTGCGGACCAACGACTTCCTGGACGCCCCGCACTTCCCCGACATCACCTTCCGTACCACCGGCGTCGAGGTGCGCTCGGAGAGCGAGTACCGCGTCACCGGGGATCTGACCGTCAAGGACACCACCCGCCCGGTCACCATCGACTTCGAGTACACCGGGAACGCCGTCGACCCCTACGGCAACCTCCGGGTCGGCCTCGAAGGCTCGGTGACCATCTCCCGCAAGGAGTACGGCGTCACCTGGAACGCGGCTCTGGAGGGCGGCGGCGTCCTCGTCGGCGACAAGGTGGTCCTGGAGTTCGACATCTCCGCGATCAAGCAGGGGTGAGCGGGGAGGGAGAGCGGGTACGGCGAAGGGCCCGGGATCCTTGAGGGGATCCCGGGCCCTTCCACGTGTCGCCGACTACCGCGCCGCGTCCGGGTGGACCGCGTCCGTGATGTCGACGGTCTTCTTCTCGACCGGCTTGCGCAGCTGGATGTTCAGCTCGCGCAGACGGGACTCGTCCAGCTCCGTCGGGGCGCCCATCATCAGGTCCTGCGCGTTGCCGTTCAGCGGGAACGCGATGGTCTCGCGGATGTTCGGCTCGTCCGCGAGGAGCATGACGATGCGGTCGACGCCCGGGGCGATGCCACCGTGCGGCGGGGCGCCGAACTGGAAGGCGCGCAGCATGCCCGCGAACTCGGTCTCGACGGTCTCGCGCGAGTAGCCCGCGATCTCGAAGGCCTTGAACATGATGTCGGGCTCGTGGTTCCGGATGGCGCCGGAGGACAGCTCGATGCCGTTGCAGACGATGTCGTACTGCCAGCCGAGGACGTCCAGCGGGTCCTTGGTCTCCAGGGCCTCAAGGCCGCCCTGCGGCATGGAGAACGGGTTGTGCGAGAAGTCGATCTTGCCGGTCTCCTCGTCCTTCTCGTACATCGGGAAGTCCACGATCCACGCGAAGCGGAAGACGTTCTCCTCGAACTGGCCGGCGCGCTTGGCGGCCTCGACCCGGACCGGGCCCATGATCTTGGAGACCTCGTCGAACTCGCCGGCGCCGAAGAACACCGCGTGGCCGGGCTCCAGGCCCAGACGCTCGGTGAGGACCTTGACGTTCTCCTCGGTGAGGAACTTGGCGATCGGGCCGGTCAGCGCGTTGGCTTCGCCGACGCGGACCCAGGCCAGGCCCTTCGCGCCGAGGGAGACGGCGAAGTCGCCGAGCCCGTCGAAGAACTTGCGCGGCTGGTCACCCGTGTCCGGCACCGCGAGCGCACGCACGTGCTTGCCCGCGAACGCCTTGAACTCCGAGTTCGCGAAGACGTCGGTGATGTCGACGAGTTCGAGCGAGGTGCGCAGGTCGGGCTTGTCGTTGCCGTACTTCAGCATCGACTCGCGGAACGGGATGCGCGGGAACGGCGAGGTGACGTGGCGACCGCCGCCGAACTCCTCGAACAGCTCGGTCATGAGCTTCTCGATGGGCTGGAAGACGTCTTCCTGCTCGACGAAGCTCATCTCGACGTCGAGCTGGTAGAACTCGCCCGGCGAACGGTCGGCGCGGGCGTCCTCGTCGCGGAAGCAGGGCGCGATCTGGAAGTACCGGTCGAAGCCGGAGATCATCAGCAGCTGCTTGAACTGCTGCGGCGCCTGCGGCAGCGCGTAGAACTTGCCCGGGTTGAGGCGGGACGGGACGACGAAGTCACGGGCGCCCTCGGGGGAGGTCGCGGTGAGGATCGGCGTCGCCATCTCGTTGAAGCCGAGGGCCACCATCTTGGAGCGGATGGCGGCGATGACGGCGGAGCGCAGCATGATGTTGCGGTGCATGCGCTCGCGGCGCAGGTCGAGGAAGCGGTACTCCAGGCGCCGCTCCTCGTTGACGCCGTCGTCGGCGTTGATGGTGAAGGGGATCTGCTGGGCCGCGCCGAGCACCTCGACCTCGGCGACCTCGACCTCGATCTCGCCGGTCGGCAGCTCCGCGTTGATGTTCTCCGCGCCACGCGAGACGACCTTGCCGTCGATGCGGACGACGGACTCCTTCGTCTGCTTGTCGAGGGCCTCGTACGCGGGGGTGCCGGGCCGGGCGACGAGCTGCGTGATGCCGTAGTGGTCGCGCAGATCGATGAAGAGGATGCCGCCCAGGTCGCGCCGATTGTGCAGCCAGCCGCTCAGCCGGACGTCGGTGCCGACGTCAGAGGCGCGGAGCTCGCCGCAGGTGTGGGACCTGTACCGATGCATCGTCGTTCATCCAGTCTTCGGGATCGGTGTGTATGGCGTGACGGTGTCAAGCCCTCCCCAGCCTACCGGCCAGCCCATGATCACCCTTCGAATACGCTCGGTGGCGATCTCGTATCCGATATTCATAAAGTAGGGCAATGCGTACCGAGGACGTCCTGACGGCGATCGCGACCGGCCTATGGCGCTGGGACAACGCCTCCGGGATCGTCTCGCTCGACGCCGAGGCCGCCCGGCTGCTCGGCCTGCCCGCCGAACCCGCCCGGCTCACCGAGGCCACCGCCCGCTCCCGCTTCCACCCCGTCGACTGGAACGAGATCGACGGGGTCGTGGCCCTCGCCGTCGCCGAAGGCACCCTCGCCGAGGCCCGACTGCGCGTCATGGACGAGCGGGGCAGGGTCCTGCGCACCGTACGGAGCCGGTCCAAGCCCCTCGTCGAAGGCCGGGGCTACCAGCTCGTCGGCACCCTCCAGGAAGTCGCCGAGCAGCCGCCGGGCACCGCCGCCCGCACCCCCGTCACCGGCGACTGGCGCCGCTCCCGCGAGGCCTTCCTGCTCGACGCGGGACGGGCGCTCGCCGAGGCGCGGTCGACCGCCGAGGTGCTGCGGGTCGCCGCCTCCCTCTCCATGCCCGGCTTCTCCCCCGACGGGCTCGCCGTCTTCGGGCTCGCGGGCGACCGGCTGACGATCATCGGCCACCACGGGCACAGCGAGGGCGACGAGGACCCGTTCTCCTCGATGTCCCTGGCCACCGACTACCCGGCGGCGGAGGTCGCGAGGACCGGCCACGCCATCTATCTGCCCGCCCCCGAGGACTATCTGCGCCGTTACCCGGTGACCTGGCCGCTCGCCCGGCGCTTCGGCCGCCGCTCCTGGGCCTTCCTGCCGCTGGTCGTCGCCGGGCGCACGATGGGGGCGTGGATGGCCGCCTTCAAGCACCCGGTGGCCTTCACCCCCGACGAGCGGTCCGTCCTCACCACGGTGGCCCGGATGCTCGCCCAGGCCCTCGCACGCGCGGGCGTGGCCGAGTCCGAGCGGGAACTCTCCCTCGGCCTCCAGCGGACGATGATGCCCGCCCTGGGACCCGGCCTGCCCGGCGTCCGGGTGGCCGCGCGGTACGTGCCGACCGGCGGCGGACTCCAGGTCGGCGGCGACTGGTACGACGTGATCCGGCTGCCCGGCGGCACCTCGCGGACCGGCGGGCACGGCGCCGGCCGGATCGCCCTCGTCATCGGCGACGTCCAGGGTCACGACGTGCGGGCGGCGGGCCTGATGGGGCAGCTGCGGATCGCCCTGCGCGCGTACGCCGCCGAGGGCCACCGCCCGGACGCGGTCCTCTCGCGCGCCTCGCGCTTCCTCTACGGGATCACCGACGGCGACGGAGAGGGGGAGGACGACGGGGGCCGGGGCGGGCCGCGCTTCGCGACCTGTCTCTATCTGGAAGTCGACCTGGAGACCGGGACAGTGGACATCGCACGGGCCGGACACCCCGATCCGGCCATACGGATGAACGACGGAACGGTTCTGCTCCGGCCGACCGCCGGGGGCCTGCCCCTCGGCATCGTCCCCGACACCGACTACCCCACCACCCGTCTCACCCTCGACCCCGGCGAGACCCTGATGATCTGCACCGACGGTCTTCTGGAGACCGGCGGACACGATCTGGACAGCGGCTGGGACCGGCTCCGCGCACTCCTCGAAGCCCATGAGGGCGACGATCTGGAGCGGCTCGCCGATTCGCTCGTGGAGGGCGTCCACGGGCCCCGCTCGCACCACGCCACCGGGCCCCTCGCCGACCGGCGCGAGGACGACATCGCGGTCCTGCTGCTCTCCCTGCGCCCGGCGGGCGCGCCGAAGGAGGCCCCGCGCCGCACCCTGATGACGATCGCCCAGGCGGAGCCGGAACGGATCGCCGAGGCCCGGGAGCAGGTCCGGCAGCTGCTGCACGACTGGACGGACGAGGACCAACTCGACGCGGCCGTCCTCATGGTCTCCGAGATGGTCACCAATGTCCTGGTCCACACGGACGGCGACGCGCTGCTGACGGCGGAGGTCGCCTGCACGGAGAAAACCCGGCGGCTGCGCGTCGAGGTCTCCGACACCAGCGACGAACTGCCCCACAAGCGCCACCCGGGCGAGATGGCCTCCAGCGGCCGGGGCCTGGTCCTGATGGAGATGCTGGCGGACGCGTGGGGCGTCGACCCGCGCGGCGAGGGCAAGGCGATCTGGTTCGAACTGAACGAACCGGGAACGGCGAGGTGACGGAGCCTGGGCCGGGGCCGGAGCCGGAGCCGGTCCTGTACGGGAGTCAGCAAGGGGTTCTTGTACGGGCGGGAAGGCCGGGCCCGTAACGCGTGGCAGGCAGGGCCCGTACGGATACGGAGGCCGGTCCCGTAACGCCCGGAAGGCGGGGCCCGTACGGATACGGAGGCCCGTCCCGTAACGCCCGGAAGGCAGGGTCCGTACGAGACCGGAGGCCCGTCCCGTGACGGCCGGTCCTACGCCTTCGACGTCTCCGGGGAGGTGCCGGGCTCCTCCGGGGGTGCGTGCTTGGCCGCGTAGCGGGTGCGCAGTTCGCTGAGGACGCCCGTCACGGCGGCGGTCAGCGGGACGGCGAGGAGCATGCCCAGGATGCCCGCGACGGACGCCCCGGCCGTGATCGCCAGCATCACCGCCGCCGGATGCATCTGCACGGTCCTGCTCTGCACCACCGGCTGGAGCACGTTGCCCTCGATGACCTGCACGGCGAGGACGATGCCGAGGACCCAGAGGGCGATGACGAACCCCCGGTCGGCGAGGGCGACGAGGACCGCGATCGCGCCGGAGAGGAAGGCGCCGAGGTAGGGGATGTACGCCGTGACGAAGACCAGCGCGGCGAGCCCCACCGCGCCGGGCACTTCGAGGACGACGAGCCCGATGCCGATGAGGACCGCGTCGACGAGGGCCACCAGGGTGGTGCCCCGCATGAAGCCCTCGACCGCTTCGAAGGCACGGCGGGCCATGGCCTCGGCGATGTCCCCGGTGGCGGAGGGCACGAAGGAGCGCAGGGCGCCGACGGCCCGGTCGGAGTCGCGCAGGAAGAAGAAGATGAGGAGCAGCGCGAGAAGGGCGGTGGCGAGCATCTCGCCGACGACACTGATGCCGGTGAGGACGCCGGAGGCGGCGGTGCCGCCGAACTGGCGCAGCAGGCTCTCGGCGTTCCGCGCGAGGTCGTCGAGCGAGGTCCCGGCGGCGCCGAAGTGCCGGGCGATGTCGGTGCCCGCCTGCCGGACCGAGGTGATGATCTGGTCCCCGGTGTCGACGAGGGCGGCCACCACGATGTACGTGGCTCCGCCGACGACCGCGAGGACGGCGACGACGGTGAGCCCGGCGGCGAGCGAGGGCTTGACGCCCATCTGAAGCAGCCGCCGGTAGAGCGGGCCGAGGAGCGCGGTGCCGAGGACCGCGAGCAGGACGGGGGTGACGGCCGTCTGGAAGACGACGCAGAGCTTGATCCCGACGGCGGCCACCCCGGCGGCCAACAGGAGGACGACGCACCAGGCGGCGAATCGGCGGGCGGGTTCGGGGAGGAGCGGGGATATCGGCTGCACCTCACCACCCGATCATGAACGGCCGACCCCGTCACGCACCGACGGCCGAAAGGGGGAAAATCCCTCAATCGTTACGGGTGCGGGGTGGCCGGGTGGCCGGGCCTGCGGGTGCACGGCGTACGGGCGTACGGCATCCGGATGCACGCCGTACAGGGTGCACGAGCCGCGCCCGCGTACGACCGTGGCCGGGCAAGGCGCCGTGGCGCCCCGCCCGGCCACGGGTCGGAGGTGGGGGGGGAAGGAACGGTTACTCGCCCATCCCGTGCACCGCCGGGATCTTGCCGAGGCGGCCGGCCTGGTAGTCCTCGAAGGCCTGGCGCAGTTCGGCCTGGGTGTTCATGACGAACGGGCCGTAGTGGGCCATCGGCTCGCGGATCGGCTGCCCGCCGAGGAGGGCGACCTCCAGGTCCGGGGTGTTCCCGTCCTGCGACTCGTCGGCGCGGACGGTGAGCGAACCGCCCTTGCCGAAGACGGCGGTCTGGCCCATGTGGACCGGGCGCCGCTCCTCGCCGACCGTGCCGCGTCCGGCGAGGACGTACGCGAGACCGTTGAAGTCCTCGCGCCACGGCAGGGTGATCTCGGCGCCCGGCCGCAGGGTGGCGTGGATCATCGTGATCGGGGTGTGGGTGACGCCGGGGCCCTCGTGGCCGTCGAGTTCTCCGGCGATGACGCGCAGGAGCGCGCCGCCGTCGGGGGAGGTCAGCAGCTGGACCTGGCCGCCCCGGATGTCCTGGTAGCGGGGGGCCATCATCTTGTCGGCGGCGGGCAGGTTGACCCAGAGCTGGAGGCCGTGGAAGAGGCCGCCGCTGACGACGAGGGACTCCGGCGGGGCCTCGATGTGGAGGAGGCCGGCGCCCGCGGTCATCCACTGGGTGTCGCCGTTGGTGATGGTGCCGCCGCCGCCGTGCGAGTCCTGGTGGTCGAAGACGCCGTCGATGATGTAGGTGACGGTCTCGAAGCCGCGGTGGGGGTGCCAGGGGGTTCCCTTGGGCTCGCCCGGCGCGTACTCCACCTCGCCCATCTGGTCCATCATGATGAACGGGTCGAGGTACTTGTAGTTGATCCCGGCGAACGCGCGGCGGACCGGGAAGCCCTCGCCCTCGAAGCCCGAGGGTGCCGTGGTGACGGCCAGGACGGGGCGGGCGACGGCGTCGGCGGATGCGGCGACGCGCGGCAGGGTGAGCGGGTTCTCGACAGTCACGGCGGGCATGACAGGACCTCCTAAAGCGGTCTTCTGCGACCTCGTGGCTTCACTTTAGTTGAACAGTGAACTTTCTGCCAGTCGGAACGACGAACGCCCGGGAGGTATTCCTCCCGGGCGCTCTCCCTGCCTCAAGCCTGCGTCAGCCGTACATCCGCCGCATCGCGAAGTCGACCATCTGCTCCACGGCCTTCGCGTCGAAGACCATCCGGTGGTCGCCCTCCATGTCGAGGACGAAGCCGTAGCCCGTGGGCAGCAGGTCGATCACCTCGGCGCCGGTGATCACGAAGTACTTCGACTCCTTGCCCGCGTACCGCCGCAGCTCCTTGAGCGAGGTGAACATCGGGATGACCGGGTGCTGGGTGTTGTGCAGGGCCAGGAATCCGGGGTTGTCGCCGCGCGGGCAGTAGACCTTGGAGGTCGCGAAGATCTGCTGGAAGTCCTCGGGCGCGAGGGTGCCGGTGGTGAAGGCGCGTACGGCGTCGGCGAGGGAGGGCGGCGAGGGCTCCGGGTAGAGCGGCGGCTGCTGCTGGCCGTACCCGCCGGCCTGCATGCCCCCCTGCATCCCGCCCTGCGGGTCGTACTGCTGCTGGGGCTGCGCGTACTGCTGCGCGCCCGGATTCTGGTCGTAGCCGTACATGGGCCACGAGCCTACTGCGTCACAGTTCCACGGAGAGGGGTTGCTCTTATTACCGGTGGGTAGCATCATGGGAGAGCGTTTTGCTACTCGCTGGTACGTGTACGAGGAACCTGCCTCCCCGAGCCTTACGGAGCCGTCGCCATGGGGCACTACAAGTCGAATCTCCGCGACATCGAGTTCAACCTCTTCGAGGTGCTCGGCCGCGACAAGGTGTACGGCTCCGGGCCGTTCGAGGAGATGGACGTCGAGACCGCCAAGAGCATCCTCGACGAGATCCGCCGCCTCGCCGAGAACGAGCTGGCGGAGTCCTTCGCGGACGCCGACCGCAACCCCCCGGTCTTCGACCCGGCGACCCACACCGCCCCCGTACCCGCGAGCTTCAAGAAGTCCTACGAGGCCTTCATGGACTCCGAGTACTGGCGCCTGGGCATCCCCGAGGAGATCGGCGGCACCGTCTCCCCCCGCTCCCTGATCTGGGCCTACGCGGAACTGCTCCTCGGCGCCAACCCGGCCATCTGGATGTACTCCTCCGGCCCCGCCTTCGCGGGCATCCTCCACAACGAGGGCAACGAGGCGCAGAAGAAGGTCGCCCGGATCGCCGTCGAGCGCCGCTGGGGCTCCACCATGGTCCTCACCGAGCCCGACGCGGGCTCCGACGTCGGCGCGGGCCGCACCAAGGCCGTCCGGCAGGAGGACGGCTCCTGGCACATCGAGGGCGTCAAGCGCTTCATCACCTCGGGCGAGCACGACATGGAGGAGAACATCCTCCACTACGTCCTCGCCCGCCCCGAGGGCGCGGGACCCGGCACCAAGGGCCTCTCCCTCTTCCTCGTCCCCAAGTACGAGTTCGACTGGGAGACCGGCGAACTGGGCGCCCGCAACGGCGTCTACGCCACCAACGTCGAGCACAAGATGGGCCTCAAGGCCTCCAACACCTGCGAGATGACCTTCGGCGACCAGCACCCCGCCAAGGGCTGGCTCGTCGGCGACAAGCACGACGGCATCCGCCAGATGTTCCTCATCATCGAGTTCGCCCGCATGATGGTCGGCACGAAGGCGATCTCCACCCTCTCCACCGGCTACCTCAACGCCCTGGAGTACGCCAAGGAGCGCGTCCAGGGCACCGACCTGGCCGACTTCATGGACAAGGCCGCCCCCAAGGTCACCATCACCCACCACCCCGACGTGCGCCGCTCCCTGATGACGCAGAAGGCGTACGCCGAGGGCATGCGCTCCCTCGTCCTCTACACCGCCTCCGTCCAGGACGAGATCGCCGTCAAGGAAGCCGCGGGCGAGGACGCCAAGGCCCTGCACGGCCTCAACGACCTGCTGCTCCCCATCGTCAAGGGCTACGGCTCCGAGAAGGGCTACGAGCAGCTCGCGCAGTCCCTCCAGACCTTCGGCGGCTCCGGGTTCCTCCAGGAGTACCCGATCGAGCAGTACATCCGGGACGCCAAGATCGACACCCTCTACGAGGGCACCACCGCCATCCAGGGCCAGGACTTCTTCTTCCGCAAGATCGTCCGCGACCAGGGCGCCTCCCTGAACGCCCTCGCCGAGGAGATCAAGAAGTTCCTCGCCGTCGGCACCGGGGGCGAGGACCTCGCCGCCGCCCGCGACGCGCTCGCCAAGGCCGCCGTCGACCTCGAAGGCATCGTCGGCGTCATGCTGACCGACCTCACCGCCACCGGCGAGGACGTCCGGAACATCTACAAGGTCGGCCTCAACACCACCCGCCTGCTGCTCGCCTCCGGCGACGTCGTCGTCGGCTACCTGCTCCTCAAGAGCGCCGCCGTCGCCGCCGAGAAGCTCGCCGCGGGCGCCGCGGGCAAGGACGTCGCCTTCTACCAGGGCAAGATCGCCGCCACGAAGTTCTTCGCCGCCACCGTCCTGCCCGGCGTCACCGCCGAGCGCGCCCTCGCCGAGAAGGTCGACGGCTCGCTGATGGACCTGGACGAGGCCGCGTTCTAGGAACGCGCCCCGTCCTGCCGAAACGGCCCGTCCCCGGGGAGGGGGGCGGGCCGTTTCCCTCCCCCTTCTTTCGAGGCTCGGTTCGCCGGCCCTACGGTTGGCGGGTTCCCGACAGGCGCCTTCGGGTCCCGCGCGCGGCGGGTTTCAGAGGGGTCCCACCGAGCATGGCCCCTCCTTCCCGCAGGCGCCGCGCCATCCCCGGGAACCCCGTGAGCGGCGGACCTGCCCCTGCGTAAGGTGAACCCATGAGCAGCGCAGCTTCCCGTCCCACCGCCGGCCCCTTCGACCGCGGACACACCGACGACCTGATGACCTTCCTGGCGGCCTCCTCCTCGCCGTACCACGCGGTCGCCAACACCGCCGAGCGGCTGGAGAAGGCGGGATTCCGCCAAGTCGAGGAGACCGCGTCCTGGGACGGGACGAGCGGCGGGAAGTACGTGGTCAGGGGCGGCGCGATCATCGCCTGGTACGTGCCGGCGGGCGCCGCCGCCCACACCCCGTACCGCATCGTCGGCGCGCACACCGACTCCCCCAACCTGCGCGTCAAGCCGCACCCCGACATGGGTGCCAGGGGCTGGCGCCAGATCGCCGTCGAGATCTACGGCGGCACCCTCCTCAACACCTGGCTCGACCGCGATCTCGGCCTCGCCGGGCGCCTCACCCTCCGCGACGGCAGCCACCGCCTGATCGACGTCGACCGGCCGCTGCTCCGCGTCCCGCAGCTCGCCATCCACCTCGACCGGCAGGTCAACGACGGTCTCAAGCTCGACCGGCAGCGGCACATGCAGCCCGTCTGGGGCACCGGCGAGGTCCACGAGGGCGACCTGATCTCCTTCGTCGCCGCCGAAGCGGGCGTCGACGCCGAGGACGTCACCGGCTGGGACCTGATGGTCTCCCCCGTCGAAGCCCCCGCCTACCTCGGCCGCGACCGCGAACTCCTCGCCGGGCCGCGCATGGACAACCTGATCTCCGTGCACGCCTCCGTCGCCGCGCTCGTCTCCCTCGCGGGCCGCGACGACCTCCCGTACATCCCCGTCCTCGCCGCCTTCGACCATGAGGAGAACGGCTCCGAGGCCGACACCGGCGCCCAGGGCCCGCTCCTCGGCAACGTCCTCGAACGCTCGGTCTACGCGCGCGGAGGCGGCTACGAGGACCGGGCGCGGGCCTTCGCGGGCACCGTCTGCCTCTCCTCCGACACCGGCCACGCCGTCCACCCCAACTACACCGAGCGGCACGACCCGACCCATCAGCCGCACGTCAACGGCGGCCCGATCCTCAAGGTCAACGTCAACCAGCGGTACGCCACCGACGGCAGCGGCCGCGCGATCTTCGCCGCCGCCTGCGAGAAGGCGGGCGTGCCGTGGCAGTCGTTCGTCTCCAACAACGACATGCCGTGCGGCACCACGATCGGCCCCATCACCGCCGCCCGCCACGGCATCAAGACCGTCGACATCGGCGTCGCGATCCTCTCCATGCACAGCGCCCGCGAACTCTGCGGTGCCGAGGACCCGTACCACCTCGCCAACGCCCTGGTCGCGTTCCTGGAGGGCTGACCCGCCCGCCGACCGGCCGCGTCGAACGGCTGCGTCAGCCGACCGCGTCGAACGGCCTCGTCAACCGAACGCGTCAACCGGCTGCGGGCCGGGGGATCGTCCACCGTACGATCCCCCGGCCCGCCGCACGGGGTCCCGCCCCGGCCCGGTCAGTCCTCCGGCGCCTCGTCCAGCCCCGCCAGGATCAGCGGGAGCCGGGAGACGCCCGTGTCCGCGATCGTCACCGGGACGCCCCAGTCCTGCTGGTGCACATGGCAGGCCGGGTACTCGTTGGCCGGGTCGTCGTCGCAGGACGCGGCCATCGCCGAGACGTGCAGGACGCCCTCCGGGAGTTCCGGGTTCAGATCCAGCTCGCGGAAGAGGTCCGTGCCCGTGCCCGCGCCGCCGAGCAGCAGTTCCGGCGGGGTCGAGGAGACCAGGAGCCGGGTCGAGGGACCGTACCGCTCGTCCAGCTTCTGCCCCGTCGGGGCCCGGAAGACGACATCGAGACGGAGCCGTCCCGGGGCGATCGCGGTGGCCTCGCGGCGGGTCCGGTGCGCGACCGCCTCCACCCGCACGGCCTCCTCGGGCAGCCGCAGCCGGGTGAGCCGGTGCCGGGCCGACTCCACGACCACGATGTCCCCGTCCACCAGGACCGCGTCGCTCGGCTCGCGCAGATCCGTGGCGAGCGTGGTGACCTCGCCGGTCGCCGGGTCGTAGCGGCGCAGGGCGTGGTTGTACGTGTCGCAGACCGCGACCGAGCCGTCCGGCAGCGCCGTCACGCCCAGCGGGTGCTGGAAGAGGGCCTGACCGGCGGCGCCGTCCCGGTGCCCGAAGTCGAAGAGACCGGTGCCGACGGCCGTCCGCACCGCGTATCCGTCGCCGTCCCGCTCGATCCAGCGCAGCGCGCTGGTCTCCGAGTCGGCCACCCAGAGGCGGTCCTCGGTGGCGGCGAGCCCGGACGGCTGCGCGAACCACGCCTCGCCCGCCGGACCGTCCACGAGACCCTCGTTGGTGGTGCCCGCCGCGACCCCGACGGTCCCGGTCTCCGGGTCGTACGTCCACAGCTGGTGGACGCCCGCCATGGCGATCCACACCTTCCCCTGCCACCAGGCCACGTCCCACGGCGACGACAGGTCGACCTCAAGGGCCGGGCCCGAGGTCGGCGAGCCCTGCCACCACTGCCTGCCCGTGCCCGCGACCCGCTCGATCCCGCCGGTCTCCGGGTCGAGCACGCGCAGCGCGTGGTGGACGGTGTCGGCGACCACGACCCGGCCGTCGGGCAGCGCGGCGAGCCCCTGCGGCTCGCGGAAGACGCCCTCGCCGATCCGGCGCACGACGCTCTCGCCGTCCGCCGCCAGCTCGACGAGCTGATGCCGGGTGGTGTCGGAGACCAGGAAGTTCCCCGAGGGCAGCAGCACCGCCTTGCCGGGGAAACGCAGATCGGTGGCGACCGGCTCCGGCGGCACGTACGGGCCGTCCCCGCGCCGCAGCGTCCCCTTGGCCTCGTGCTCGGTCTCCAGCTCCTCGACGAGCGTGCGGAGCGCGTTGGCGTGCCCCTCGCCCGCGTGCTGGGCGACGACGTACCCCTCAGGGTCGATGACGACCAGCGTCGGCCACGCCCGGACGGCGTACTGCTTCCAGGTCGTCAGCTCCGGGTCGTCCAGTACGGGATGGTGGACCTCGTACCGCTCGACCGCGTCCACGACCGCCTGGTGCTCGGCCTCGTGGACGAACTTCGGCGAGTGCACCCCGATGATCACCAGGGTGTCCCGGTGCTTCTCCTCCAGGTCGCGCAGCTCGTCGAGGACATGCAGGCAGTTGACGCAGCAGAAGGTCCAGAAGTCGAGCAGGACGATCTTTCCCCGCAGGTCGGCGAGGGTCAGCTGATCGCCTCCCGTGTTCAGCCAGCCGCCCTTGCCGATCAGCTCGGGGGCGCGGACACGGGCACGGCGGGACGGGTGCGCGGGCGTGGTCGCGGACGGTGCCGCGGAGGCGGAGTCGCTCATGGGACAAGGGTGCCGTACGGGTGGAATCCGGGGTCCGGGCGGGGCGGGGGCGCGTGTCCGGCGGCGGGGGCGCGCGGGAGTCTGGTCAGCATGGCGGGATGGCGGAGCATGTAATCGGATCATCGGACTACTCCCGCCGACGGGGGACCGCGCGGGCGGCCGAGCCGGGGCGGGTAGCCGAGCCTGGGCGGGTGGCCGAGCCTGGGCGGGTAGCCGAGCCTGTACGGGGGCCCGGTCCTGTGGGGGTCCTTCGCCTCGGGGGCGCGTCGGGTCCCTCGCGGACCCCTCTCCTCGGGGTCCTCTCCGGTACTTCCCGGATCCTGCGTCTCGGGGTCCTCTCCGGTACCTCCCGGATCCTGCGTCTCGGGGTCGCGTCCGGGCTCGTGCTGTTCTCCGCCCTCGCGCCGCCCGCCGGTTCCGCGCGGGCCGGGGGCGTGGGAGACACGGCCCTCCGGCTCGTCGTCACCGTCAACGCGCGGGACGAGACCGGAGCCCACCCGCCCGACGTACGGGCCGGTGGACCGGTCGTGAAGCGGTACCGGCTCCAGAACCGGGGCGAGGCGCATCTGTACGAGGTGCGCGTCGTCGACCCCGAGGTCCCCTCCGGGTCCGTCCACTGCCCCGGGGGCCCGCTCCCCGCGCTCGGGGAGCGCGAGTGCGTCGCCCGGTTCACCGCCGCCCCGGGGCGGCACCGGGGAACGGTACGGGCGGAGGGCTCCGTCCCCTCCCTCGGGATGCTGCTCAAGGCCACCGCCACGGCCGGGTACACCGGGATCGCCGCGTCCCTCGCCCTCACCGAGCAGGTCACCGTGGCGGGCACCGGGCGCGCCGCCTCGGCCGCCCTCGTCTACACCGTGACCAACCGGGGCGACCGGCCCCTGCACGCCGTCCAGGTGACCGATCCCGCGCTCGGGCTGCGCGCCGGGGACATCGACTGCGCCGGGCGGCCCGGCACCGTCCCGCTCCTCGCCCCGGGCGCCTCCGCCCGCTGCACCGGCACCGTACGGCGCCCCCCTGGCACCTACCGGAGCACCGGCACCGCCTCCGGGAGCGACCGGGTCGTCACCTACGGGCCCGACGGCGAACGCGTCCCCGCGCCGACCCTCGTGGCGCACGCCTCGGCGGACTTCACGGTGCCGGGAGAGCGGCCCCCTACGGGCCCGACCGGACCCGTAGGGGGCGCCCCGGGAGCCCCTGCCGGGCCGGGCGCCGCGTTGCCGGGGGGCGGCACCCCGGTGCCGGGGGCGGCCGGGCCGATCGCCGCGCCGGGCGTGGCGGCTGTGCCGGGCGTGGCCGGTGTGGCTGGTGTGGCTGGTGTGGCGGTCCCCGGGGTGCCCGTACCCGGGTTCGTGGTGCCGGGGCTCGTCCTGCCCAGGGCTGGCGTACCGCCGGGGGGCGGGACGGGGGGAGTCGGTGCCGGCGGGGTCGGGGGTGCGGCTGGAGGGGGTGCCGGGGTGGGTGGTGCGGGAGGTGGCGTGGGTGGTGCGGGAGGTGGCGTGGGTGGTGCGGGAGGTGGCGTGGGTGGTGCAGGAGCGGGAGGTGGAGGTGGAGGTGGAGCGGGTGGTGCTGGAAGTGGAGGTGGGGCGGGAGGAGCCAGTGGGGCTGGTGGGGCTGGAGGAACTGGTGGGGCCGGTGGAGCCGGTGGAGCCGGTGGCGGAGGCGTATCCGGTGGGGAAGGTGGTGCTTCCGGTGCCACCGGCACAGAAGGTGCCACCGGAAGCACCGGCACTGGCACAGGAGGCATCACCGGAAGCACCGGCACCACCAGCACCGCAAGCACCAACGCCGGCACCGGCACCGCAGGAGCCACCGGTACCACCGGCGCCACCACCCCCTCCGTCGCCGCCCGGCGGGCCGCCTCCGAGAACGAGGGGTTTCTCGCGCGGATCCGGCGGCGCGGGCGGCAGGCGAGTGAGGTCGGGGTCGTGTCGATCCTGCTGCTGCTCCTGATCCCGGCGGCCCTCGCCGCCGCCCTCATCGGCAAACGGAGGTTCTGACCGTGGACATGTTCGAAACGCTCTTCGTCGTCTTCGGCGTCGCCGCCGTCGCCGCCGCCGCCGTCTTCGCCAAGACCAGGCTGTTCCCGGTCGGCGAGGACGAGGAGCCCCGCGAGGACGTCGCCGAGTACATCGCCATGATGGTCTCGGTGCTCTACGCGCTCGTGCTCGGGCTCTGTCTGGTCTCCGTCTGGGACACCCGGTCCGCCGCGTCCGACGACGTCCAGGCCGAGGCCAGCGCCCTGCACCAGACGTATCTGCTCGCGGACGCCTTCCCCGCCGCCCAGCGCCAGCCGTTGCGCGACGCGGCCCGGACGTACGCCCGCCATGTCGTCACCGTCGAGTGGCCGGTGATGGAGGCGCGTGAACCCCTCGGGCCCGAGGGATGGCGGCTGCTGTCCCGGCTGCGGGCGGCGGGCCAGGTCACCGACTCGGCGAAGGTGCCCGAGCAGCTCGCGGGGCAGGAGGTGCTCGCCCAGATCAGCAACGTCGACGACGCCCGGCGCGGGCGGGAGGCCGCGGCGCAGGAAAGCCTCTCCTCGGTGCTGTGGGTGGGGCTGCTCCTCGGCGGTGTGCTCACCCTGGCGTTCATGTTCCTCTTCGGGATCAAACGGAGCACCACCCATGTGGTGATGGTGATGGGCCTGGCCGGGTTCATCACCTTCACCGTGGTGCTCATCAAGGAACTCGACTCGCCGTTCGGCGCGATGCTCGGCGCGAGCCCGACGCCCTTCGTCCGCTACTTCGGCCTGTGAGCCCGTCCGCTTGGGCCGAAGGACGTCCGCCGTCCCTCCTTCGGGAGACGGGCGGCGGGGGACGGTAGGAAACCGGCGCCCCGGGGCAGGCATAGCCGCCGTGAAATACCTCGTAAAGGACAAGATCTTCGCGATCGGTGACGACTACTGGATCGAGGACGAGCGGGGGCGCCACGCCTTCCTCGTCGACGGGAAGGCGCTGCGGCTGCGCGACACGCTGGAACTGAAGGACCCCGACGGGCACATCCTCGTCACCCTGCGGAAGAAGCTGTTCGCGCTCCGGGACACGATGACGATCGAACGGGACGAGCGTCCGCTGGCGACCGTGCGCCGCAAACGCCTCTCGCTGCTGCGCAACCACTTCCGGGTGACCCTCGCCGAAGGCACCGTCCTCGACGTCAGCGGGCGCGTCCTGGACCGGGAGTTCACCGTCGAGTACGAGGGCGAACTGCTGGCCCACATCTCCCGGCAGTGGTTCCACATCCGGGAGGCGTACGCGGTGAACGTGGTCCGCGAGGACGCCGACACCGCGCTGCTCCTCTCGATCGCGGTCTGCGTCATCCGGATGGCGGAGCGGGAGCGCGAGGACTGACCCGCCCCGCCGGTACGGCGAGGCCCGGAACCGGGGCTCGCCGTACGCGGTACTACGCGGTGCCGCTTGGTGCTACGCGGTGCTACTTGGTACCGCTTGGTGCTCGGTGCGTGCGGGGCTCGGGCGGGGCGATGCCCAGGACGCGGTCCTTGAGGGCGGGGAACTGCTCGCGGGTGGCCGTGACCTTCGCCGGGTCGAGGACGACCCGCAGCACCTCCTCGTCGGGTCCCGCCTCGGCGAGCGTCTCCCCCCAGGGGTCGACCACGATCGAGTGACCCGCCTGTTCGACGCCCGCGTGCGTGCCCGCCGTACCGCAGGCCAGCACGTACGCCTGGTTCTCCACCGCGCGGGCTCGCGCGAGCAGGCTCCAGTGGGCGCGGCGGCGGGCGGGCCAGCCCGCCGGGACGACGAACGCCTGCGCGCCGGCGTCGACGAGCCCCCGGAAAAGCTCGGGGAACCGCAGGTCGTAGCAGGTGCCGACGCCGATGGTCAGCTCCGGCAGATCGACGGTGACGAGCTTCTCGCCTCGGGCCATCAGGACCATCTCGCCCTTGTCGAAGCCGAAGCGGTGGATCTTCCGGTAGGAGGCGACGGGTTCGCCCTCGGGGGAGAGGATCAGCGAGGTGTTGTAGAGGGAGCCGCCCTCCGCCTCGACGAAGGAACCGGCGTGCAGCCACACCCCGGCGTCCCGGGCGGCTTCCGCCATCGCCCGGTGGGTGGGTCCGTGGAACGGCTCGGACTCGGCGGCGAACCGCTCGAAGTCGAAGGCTCCGACGGGCCACAGCTCGGGCAGGACCACGAGGTCCGCATGGCCGGATTCCGCCCTGACGAGGCTCGCCGCGCGGGCGCGACGGGCGTCGACCGGTTCGTCCGGGTCTACCGCGATCTGGATCAGCGAGGCGCGCACACTACCACCGTCCTGGCATTCGGGCCGTCAACACCGGCCTACGATCGTCACACGAAAGCACTGCCCGGGTGCCTCCGGGCAGCGTAACTTAGCGTTCAAGCCTCCCACCCAGTCGTGTTTTCAGCCCGCGCACCGAAGAACCGCCGAGGGGTCCCGTGACCGTCCATCCCAGCCTCCAGAATTACGCCGACGCCTGGACCCACTCCATCGAGGCGATAGCCGAGCTGGTGCAGCCGCTCGTGGAGAGGGAGTGGAATCGGCCGACCCCGTGCGCGGGCTGGTCCGTCCGGGACATCGTTTCCCATGTCATCGGTATGGAAACCGAGATGCTCGGCGATCCCCGGCCGATTCACTCGCTCCCCCGCGATCTCTACCACGTACGCAGTGACTTCTCGCGCTATATGGAGGTGCAGGTCGATGTGCGGCGGCACCACACCGCGCCGGAGATGACCTCGGAGCTGGAGTACGTCCTGATCCGCCGGGCACGCAAGCTCCGCAACGAGAACCGTTCCCCCGAGCAGCTGATCCGCGCTCCCCTCGGCGCCGAGCAGTCGCTGGAACTGGCCTACCGGATGCGCGCCTTCGACGTGTGGGTGCACGAGCAGGACCTGCGGGCGGCCCTCGGCGTGCCGGGCAATCTGGACTCGGCGGGCGCGCACGTCACACGGGACGTGCTGCTCGAAGCGCTGCCGAAGGTGGTCGCGAAGGACGCGGGGGCGCCCGCGTCCTCGGCGGTGGTCGTCGACGTGACCGGTCCGGTGGAGTTCCTGCGGACGGTACGGGTCGACGCGCAGGGCCGGGGGACGATCGACGGCACGCCCTCGCTGGGCCCGGCGGTGACCCTGGCGACGGACTGGGAGACGTTCGTACGTCTGGCCTGCGGGCGGGTCCGGCCGGCCGAGGTGGCCGACCGGGTCAAGGCGGAGGGCGACGAGGACCTGGCGCGGGCGATCCTCGACCACTTCGCGGTGACGCCCCGCTGAACCCCTCCCGGCGTTCCCGTACGGGCACGGGCGGGCGCACGGATGCGGCCGGTCCGCTCAGACCGGTACGTGGACGGCTTCCACGCGGCTGGCGACGAGCCGCTCGCGTTCCCTGCGGTGGGTGCGGGACTTGAGCCGCAGGATCTGGACGACGCCGAGGGCTTCGAGGACGAAGACCGACGAGAACGCGATCCGGTAGTCGTCCCCGGTCGCGTCGAGCAGCACGCCCACGGCGAGCAGCGTCGTCATCGAGGCGATGAAACCCCCCATGTTGACGATTCCCGACGCGGTGCCCTGACGTTCCGGCGGATTCGCCGGACGGGCGAAGTCGAAGCCGATCATCGAGGCGGGGCCGCAGGCGCCGAGCACCACGCAGAGGGTGACGAGCAGCCACATCGGCGCGTGGTCGCCGGGGTAGAGCAGGGTCGACGCCCAGAGCAGGGCGGTGGCGGCGACGGTCCCGAGGGCGAGCGGGGCGCGGGCCGCGTGATGGCGGGCGATGATCTGACCGTACGCCAGGCCGATGACCATGTTCGACAGGACGACCAGGGTGAGCAGGCTTCCGGCGCCCGAGCGGGAGAGTCCCTGCGCCTCGACGAGATACGGAAGCCCCCACAGGAGCAGGAAGACCATCGCGGGGAACTGGGTGGTGAAGTGCACCCACATGCCGAGCCGGGTGCCGGGCTCCCGCCAGGACTCGGCGATCTGACGCCGTACGAAGGCGGCGCCCGCGTGCGGCATGGGCTGGGGCTCGAACCCCTCGGGGTGGTCCTTCAGGAAGACGAGCATCAGGACGAGGACGAGGACACCGGCGAGCGAGCTGCCGACGAAGGTGGTCGTCCAGCCGAGACCGTGCAGGGCGCGGGCGATGAAGACGGTGGAGACCAGATTGCCCGCCATCCCGAAGAGGGCGGCGACCTGTCCGACGAGCGGGCCCCTGCGGGCGGGGAACCAGCGGGTGCCGAGCCGCAGGACGCTGATGAAGGTCATGGCGTCGCCGCAGCCGAGGAGGGCGCGGGAGGCGAGCGCGGTGCCGTACGAGGGGGAGAGCGCGAAGCCCAGTTGGCCGAGGGTGAAGAGGACGACGCCGAGGGCGAGGACCTTCTTGGTGCCGAGCCGGTCGACCATGAGGCCGACGGGTATCTGCATGCCCGCGTAGACGAGCAGCTGGAGTATGGAGAAGGTGGAGAGCGCGGAGGCGTTGACGTCGAAGCGGTCGGCGGCGTCGAGTCCGGCGACGCCCAGGGACGTGCGGAAGATGACGGCGACGAAGTAGACGGCGACGCCGACGCCCCAGACGAGGGCGGCCCGGCGGCCGCCGGGCGGGTCGCCGGGGAGGGTGACGGCCGAGCCGTAGCCGTTGCGGCTGCCCCGGCTCACCGGTCCTCGCCCCTGACCAGGGCCTTGACCGAGCCGAGGTGGCCTCGGACGTGGAGCGCGGCGCCCTCGGCGTCGCCCGCCTTGATGCGGTCGAGGATCCCGGCGTGTTCGGCGATGTTCTTGGCGATGCGGTCGGGGTGGGACTGCATCACGGCGACTCCCATGCGCAGTTGACGGTCGCGCAGTTGGTCGTAGAGGCGGGAGAGGATCTGGTTGCCCGCGTGGCGCACGATCTCGGCGTGGAAGCAGCGGTCGATGACGGCGACTTCGGCGAGGTCGCCGACGGCGGCGCGGCGCTCCTGCTCCGCCAGCAGCTCTTCGAGCCGGGTGATGAGCGGCGCGGGCGCGGGGACGGCCCGGCGGACGGCGAACTCCTCGACGAGCAGCCGGGTCTCGACGACGTCGGCGATCTCCTGGACGGAGACGGCGAGGACCAGGGCGCCCTTCTTCGGGTAGAGCTTGAGCAGCCCTTCCATCTCCAGCTTGAGCAGCGCCTCGCGGACGGGCGTCCTGGACACCCCGACGGCCGTGGCGAGTTCCCCCTCCGTGAGCAGGGTGCCTCCCTCGTAGCGCCGGTCGAGTACGGCCTGCTTCACATGGGTGTAGACGCGGTCGGCCGCAGGAGGTTGCTTGACAGGAGCTGATGGCATGCGCACAGCTTAGATACAACAGGGGTGCAACAGAGGACCCCGTCCACCATGTGGACGGGGTCTCGGTGCCCCAAGACGCTCCCCACCTGGGGATTCGCCATCCGGGGGCCACCTGGGGGCCGTCTCGGGACTGCTTCCCGGGGGCCTGTGTTTCACGTGAAACACAGGCCCCCGGGAAGCGCGGGGCCGTTTCACGTGAAACGGCCCCCTCCGGGACGGGGTGTCAGGCCCAGGTGATGAGCTTCTTCGGCTGCTCCAGGATCGCGGCGATGTCGGCCAGGAACTTGGAGCCGAGTTCGCCGTCGACCAGACGGTGGTCGAAGGAGAGCGCGAGCGTGGTGACCTGGCGCGGCTTCACCTTGCCCTTGTGGACCCACGGCTGGAGCTTGATCGCGCCGACCGCGAGGATCGCGGACTCGCCGGGGTTCAGGATGGGCGTACCGGTGTCGACGCCGAAGACGCCCACGTTGGTGATGGTGAAGGTGCCGCCCTGCATCGCCGCCGGGGTCGTCTTCCCCTCGCGGGCGGTGGAGACCAGCTCGCTCAGGGAGGCCGAAAGCTCGGGCAGGGTCTGGGCGTGCGCGTCCTTGATGTTCGGGACGAGCAGTCCGCGCGGGGTGGCCGCGGCGATGCCCAGGTTCACATAGTGCTTGAGCACGATCTCCTGGGCGGCCTCGTCCCAGGACGCGTTGATCTCCGGGTTGCGCTTGACCGCGACGAGGACGGCCTTGGCGATGAGGAGCAGCGGGTTGACCCGAAGGCCCGCCATGTCCTTGTCGGACTTCAGCTCCTCGACCAGCTTCATCGTGCGCGTGATGTCGAAGGTCACGAACTCGGTGACATGCGGCGCGGTGAAGGCCGAGCCGACCATCGCCGCCGCCGTGGCCTTCCGTACGCCCTTGACGGGGATACGGGTCTCCCGGACGCCGACCGCCGGAGCGAGGGCCGGAGCGGCGTCCGGCGTCGCGACCGGGGTCTCGACGGGCGCGGCCACGGGCTCCGCGACCGGGGCCGGTGCCGGGACGGCGGCGGGAGCGGGCGCCGGGGCGGCGGCCGCGTGCACGTCGTCACGGGTGATGACGCCGTCGGGACCGGTCGGGGTGACCGTCGTCAGATCGACCCCGAGATCCTTGGCGAGCTTCCGGACCGGCGGCTTGGCGAGCGGCCGTGCGGCACCGGACGCGTGCCCGTTGAGCTGCTCCGGTACGGAGACGGCGACGGGCGTGGCGGGCGCGGGCGTGGCGGCGGGACGCTCGGGGGCGGGCGGGGTGGCGGCCGTGCCCGGTGCGGCCTTGCGGGGCCGGCGCTTGGTGGAGCTGGCGGCCACGCCGTAGCCGACGAGGACCGGCTGACGGCCCTGCGGCTCCTCCTCCTCGGCGTCCGGGGCAGCCGGGGCGGGCTCGGCCGGGGCGGAGGTCGCCGCCGGGGCGGAGGTCGCCGCCGGGGTCGCGGGAGCCTCGGGGGCCGCCTCGCCGCCGACGTTCACCGAGATGATGACCTGGCCGACGTCGACCGTGGTGCCTTCGGGGAAGAGCAGTTCGTGGACGGTGCCGTCGAAGGGGCTCGGCAGCTCGACGGCCGCCTTCGCCGTCTCGACCTCGCAGACGACCTGCCCGTCGGCGACGGTGTCACCGGGCTGGACGTACCACTTGAGGATCTCGGCCTCGGTCAGGCCCTCGCCCACGTCGGGCATCTTGAATTCGCGGATGGTCACGGTGCGGCTCTCCTCAGTACGCCAGCGAGCGGTCGACGGCGTCGAGCACGCGGTCGAGACCGGGCAGGTACTCCTCCTCCAGGCGCGCCGGCGGGTACGGCGCGTGGTAGCCGCCGACCCGCAGGACGGGGGCCTCCAGGTGGTAGAAGCAGCGCTCCGTGATCCGGGCGGCGATCTCCGCGCCGGAGCCGAAGAAGACCGGGGCCTCGTGGACGACGACCAGTCGGCCGGTCTTCTCGACCGAGCGCTGGATGGCGTCGAAGTCGATGGGGGAGACCGAGCGCAGGTCCAGGACCTCGATCGACTTGCCCTCTTCCTCGGCCGCGGCGGCGGCCTCCAGACAGACCTTCACCATCGGGCCGTACGCGGCGAGCGTGAGGTCGCCGCCCTCGCGCGCCACCCGGGCCTTGTGCAGCTCGCCGGGGATGGCCTCGGTGTCGACCTCGCCCTTGTCCCAGTAACGGCGCTTCGGCTCGAAGAAGATGACCGGGTCGTCGCTCCGGATCGCCTGCTGGAGCATCCAGTAGGCGTCCGAGGCGTTGGACGGGGAGACGATCTTGAGGCCCGCGACATGCGCGAAGAGCGCCTCGGGGGACTCGGAGTGGTGCTCGACCGCACCGATGCCGCCGCCGTACGGGATACGGACGACGACCGGCATCTTGACCTTGCCGAGCGCACGGGCGTGCATCTTGGCGAGCTGGGTGACGATCTGGTCGTACGCGGGGAAGACGAAGCCGTCGAACTGGATCTCCACCACCGGCCGGTAGCCGCGCAGCGCGAGGCCGATCGCGGTGCCGACGATGCCGGACTCGGCGAGCGGGGTGTCGATGACCCGGTCCTCGCCGAAGTCCTTCTGCAACCCGTCGGTGACCCGGAAGACACCGCCGAGCTTGCCGACGTCCTCGCCCATGATGAGGACCTTGGAGTCGTCCTCCAGCGCCTTGCGGAGCGACTCGTTGAGCGCCTTGGCGAGCGGAAGCTTCTGTACGGGCATGGTTACTTGACCTCGTCATCCGCGAAGGACGCCTGGTAGGCGGTGAACTGCGCGCGCTCCTCGTCGACGAGCGTGTGCCCGTCCGCGTAGACGTGCTCGAACATCGCGGTGTGGTCCGGGTCGGGCATGGACCGCACGGCCTCGCGGACCCGCTTGCCGAGGGTCTCGCTCTCCGCTTCCAGCTCCTCGAAGAAGGCCTCGTCGGCGTGGCCCTCGCGCTCCAGGTACGCCTTGAGGCGCAGGATCGGGTCCTTGGCCTCCCAGGCCTCCCGCTCCTCGTCCCTGCGGTACTTCGTCGGGTCGTCGGAGGTGGTGTGGGCGCCCATCCGGTAGGTGAAGGCCTCGACGAGGGTCGGGCCCTCGCCGCGGCGGGCCCGCTCCAGGGCGGACTTCGTCACCGCGAGGCAGGCCAGGACGTCGTTGCCGTCGACCCGGACGCCGGGGAAGCCGAAGCCGCGGGCGCGCTGGTAGAGCGGGACGCGGGTCTGCTTCTCGGTGGGCTCGGAGATCGCCCACTGGTTGTTCTGGCAGAAGAACACGACGGGCGCGTTGTAGACGGCGGAGAAGGTGAACGCCTCGTTCACATCGCCCTGGCTGGAAGCGCCGTCGCCGAAGTACGCGATGACGGCGGAATCCGCGCCGTCCTTGGCGATACCCATCGCATATCCGGTGGCGTGCAGCGTCTGCGAACCGATGACGATCGTGTACAGGTGGAAATTATTGCTGTTGGGGTCCCAGCCGCCGTGGTTCACCCCCCGGAACATTCCCAGGAGATTCGTCGGGTCGACGCCCCGGACCCAGGCCACACCGTGCTCGCGGTAGGTCGGGAAAACGTAGTCGTCGTCCCGCAGGGCACGGCCGGAACCGATCTGGGCCGCCTCCTGGCCGAGCAGCGAGGCCCACAGACCCAGCTCGCCCTGCCGCTGGAGGGAGGTCGCCTCGGCGTCGAACCGGCGGGTGAGGACCATGTCGCGGTAGAGACCGCGCAGCTCCTCGGCGCTCAGGTCGATGTCGTAGTCGGGGTGCTGGACGCGCTCTCCCTCGGGCGTCAGCAGCTGGACGAGCTCAGGCTCCGCCGCGCCGCGCGCGCTCGTCTTCTTGGTGGTGCTGGTGCTCGCGCTAGCGGTGCGCTTGGTGCCGCTGCTGCGTCGCGTCGTCTTGCGCGCGGCAGTGCTCTCCACGGTCACGTGCGTGCTCCTCCGTCGGTCCGGCCCCCCGGGTTCGCCGGTAAGGCCTGGGTCCCCCCTGCCGCTGGGCAAGGGGAGGCTCTCCGCCTTATCCGTGCCCTTCGCACGGGGTGGGTGCGACGCGGCCGGGGTCGGGCGTGACAGGTGCCCCGGCGAGCGCCCTGTCATACGCACGTTACCCATCGCGCGACATTCCCGCGAAACCCCACTTGACCTGCGATTTTGCTTGGATTTCCAAGTAAATCCAGAAAACGGGGAACAACGGCTGGTCAACGCGTCGGCAACGGCTGCGGAGAGCCGCCGGAACATCCGAGACGTTATCCCGCGCACCCCGGGCGCGGGAAGAGCCAATATGTGAGACTGGCAGCGTGCGCGAAGAAGGAAAAATCCGGGTATTTCTGCTGGACGACCATGAAGTCGTCCGGCGCGGCGTCCACGAGCTGCTCTCCGTGGAAGACGACATCGAGGTGGTCGGCGAGGCGGGAACGGCGGCGGACGCGCTGGTCAGGATCCCCGCGACCCGCCCCGACGTCGCGGTCCTCGACGTACGGCTGCCGGACGGCAGCGGCGTCGAGGTGTGCCGCGAGGTCCGCTCGCAGGACGAGGACGTCAAGTGCCTGATGCTGACCTCGTACGCGGACGACGAGGCGCTCTTCGACGCGATCATGGCCGGGGCCTCGGGCTACGTCCTCAAGGCCATCCGGGGCAACGAGCTGCTCAACGCGGTGCGTGACGTGGCGGCCGGCAAGTCGCTGCTCGACCCGGTGGCGACCGCCCGGGTCCTGGAGCGGCTGCGCGACGGCAACAACCCGAAGGGCGACGACAAGCTCGCCAACCTGACCGAGCAGGAGCGCAAGATCCTGGACCTGATCGGCGAGGGCCTGACCAACCGGGTCATCGGCGAGCGGCTCCACCTCGCGGAGAAGACCATCAAGAACTACGTCTCCAGCCTGCTGTCCAAGCTGGGCATGGAGCGGCGCTCGCAGGCCGCCGCGTACGTGGCACGACTCCAGGCGGAGCGCCACTGACGGAGCCGTCCCCCGAGACCCCGCTCTCCCCGTACGGCACCCGCCGAGGTCCGTACGGAGGCCGAGAGCGGGGTCGGACGCACGTTTCGGGACCTACGTCCCCGTGAAAGCGGGGCTGGGGCCCCTTTTCGGGCAGGGTGGCGATGGCGGAGAGTGGAAACATGTCCTCCGACGAGATCCGCGCCATTGAGCTGCTCAGCCGCGTGTCCTACGGCCGGGTGGCGACCAGCATGCGGGCGATGCCGTTCGTCGCCCCCGCTCGGCACATCGTGTCCGAGGGACAGGTCCTGATCCGGCTCCACGAAGGGCTCGGCTACCACCGTGCCTGCAACGGCAGCGTCGTCGCCTACGGCGCGGACAACTTCAACTCCGGATCCGAGCACCTGTGGTCCGTGCAGTTCGCCGGCACCGCCGAGATCGTCCGGCCCACCGAGGCGCAACTCAGGGCCTTCGGCTCCCAACCTGACACTGTCGACGGCGAGCCCTTCGTCCCCGTCTTCATGCGCGTCGACCCGCGGTTCGTGACCGTCCACTCCCTCGACTACCCCGGTGAGACGCCCGTCTGCCACCCTCCGGCCGCCCCCGTGGGCCGTCAGGGCGGGCCCCCCTCGGCCCGGCAGAACGCCGAGCGTTCCGTACGGCGACACCTCCACCACGTAGCGTGATCTAACATCTGGCGGGTGCCGCGCTCATCTGAAACGCTCACCCCGCCGACCACCCACCGGCCGCCGACCGCCCGGCCCGTGGGCACCCCGCCCCTCGGCGCCCTGCTGCGCCACCACCGGCACGCCGGAGAACCCCTCTCCTGCGTGCCTGTCACCGAGGGACTGCTCAACCGGGGCTTCCGTCTCTCCACCACGCGCGGCACCTACTTCCTCAAGCAGCACCTCGACGCGCCCACCGCCGACCGCGCCACCATCGCCCGCCAGCACCGGGCCACCCAGCGCCTCGGCGCCCTCGGACTGCCCGTCGCCCCGCCCCTCGCCGACTCCTCGGGCCGTACGGTCACCGTCGTCGACGGCCACTGCTACGCCCTGCACCCCTGGGTGGACGGACGGCACCGGAACGGCGCCCAGCTCTCCCCCTGCGGCTCCCGGCGCCTCGGCACCCTCCTCGGGCAGGTCCACACCGCCCTGGCCCTCGTGATGTCCGCCCCGGGGCAGGAGGACGAGGAGCCCGGCGCGGTCGCCGACGAGGACGCCCGCGCGAGCGCCGACCTCCCGGACACCTTCCGGGCCATCGGGGAACTGCTCCGGCTCGCCCGCGCCCACCACCCCCGCGACAGCTTCGACGCCCTCGCCGAGCACCGCCTCAGGGAGCGGCGCAGACTCCTCGCCCAGCACGCGCACCGGCGCCCGCCGCCCGCCACCGCCGCGGGCTGGGTGCACGGCGACTTCCACCCGCTGAACCTGCTCTACCGGGGCGCCGAGCCCGCCGCGATCATCGACTGGGACCGGCTCGGGTTACACCCCCGGGCCGAGGAAGCGGTCAGGGCGGCGGCCATCTTCTTCGTACGCCCGGAAGGCGAGCTGGCCTTGGACAAGGTGCGGGAGTACGCGCGCGCGTACCGGGAGGCGGCGGGCGCGGGACGCGCGGAACTGGCGGCGGCCGTCCACCGGGTGTGGTGGGAGCGCCTCAACGACTTCTGGACCCTGCGCTGGCGCTACCAGCTGCTCGACCGGCGGGCCGACCCGCAGTTCCCCGCCGTGTCGGCCCTGGCGGTGTGGTGGACCCGCGAGTACGAGGCGGTGCGGGACGCGTTCACGGGGTGACGGGCGCGGTGCCGGGCGCGGTGCCGGGCTCGGTGCCGGGCGCGGTGACGGGCTCGGTGCCGGGCGCGGTGACGGGCTCGGTGCCGGGCGCGGTGACGGGCTCGGTGCCGGGCGCGGTGACGGGCTCGGTGCCGGGTGTGCTCGCGCGAAGGCACCTCCACACGAAGGCGTCTCCACGCGACGGTGCCAGGGTGCGGTTCCACGTGAAACAGGCCGCCCGGCACGCTTCGTGCGTGCCGGGCGGTCCTTCCGTGCGGAGAGCGGCCGGTCAGCCGGTCGGGGCGCCGCCGCCCGTCGGAGGCGTCTCCGGGTTGACGGTCGAGGTCGGCGGCGCCTCGGTCGTCGGCTCGCCGGTCGGCTCCGTCGGCGGTGCCGTCGTCTTCGTCGGCTCCTCGGTCGGCTCCTCCGACGGGGTCGGCTCGGTCACCGGCTCGCCCGTGGTCTCCTCCGTGGGAGCGGGCTGGGTGGTCGGCCGGTGGGTGCGCGGCGGCGTCCACGGCTGCTGGGTGGCGCCGCCGTCGGAGTTGCCCTGGTCGCGCGTCGGCTCCTGGGACGGCTCCTCCGAGGGCGTGGGCTCCTCCGAGGCGGTCGTCGGCGCGTCGGTGACCGTCGGGGTGTTGCCGGGCGAGTCGTCCGTACGGCCCGGCGGGTCCAGCGCGAAGACGATGCCGACGACGACCGCGATCAGCGCGAGCGCGGCGAACAGCCACACCTTGCCGCGCCCGGCACGGCCCCGGCCCTGCTGGTAGCCGACGTCCTGGCCGTAGCCGCCGGCGGCGACCGGACCGCCGTCGTAGCCGCCGTAGCCGCCGTCGTCCGGGTTCATCGGCGGGAGGATCGGGCCCTGCGCGGTCTCGCCGTGCATCGGGTGGCCCATGGCGGTGGTCGCCGCCATCCCGTTGACCTGGGTGTGCACCCCGTCGTGCAGACCGACGGGGCCGGTGTTCCACGTGCCGGTGTGGCCGCCCTGCTGCTGGAGCATCTGGAGGCCGTACTGGATGAGCCCGCGCATCTCCTCGGCGCTCTGGAACCGGTCGTCCGGGTCCTTCGCGAGCGAGCGCATCACCAGACCGTCGAGCTCCGGCGGCACGGCGTGCGTCACCTCGGAGGGCGGCACCGGGGTGTCCTGGACGTGCTGGTACACGACGGAGAGCGGCGTCTCGCCGGTGAAAGGCGGACGCAGCGCGAGGAGTTCGTAGAGGAGACAGCCCGTCGCGTACAGGTCGGAGCGGTGGTCGACGGCCTTGCCGAGGGCCTGCTCCGGGGAGAGGTACTGCGGGGTGCCCATGACCATGCCGGTCTGCGTCATCGTGGACTGCGCGCCGTGCAGGGCACGGGCGATGCCGAAGTCCATGACCTTCACCGCGCCGCTGTGGGTGATGATCACGTTGGCGGGCTTGATGTCCCGGTGCACGATGCCGTGCTGATGCGAATATGCCAACGCCTCAAGCACCCCGGAGACGATGATGAGGGCCTGCTCGGGGCCCGGCGCCTCGGCGCTGAGCAGCAGGTCGCGGATGGTGCGGCCCTCGACCAGCTCCATCACGATGTACGGCACGGGCCGCCCGCCCACGAGGTCCTCGCCGGAGTCGTACACGGCGACGATCGCATGGTGGTTGAGGCCCGCGACGGACTGCGCCTCGCGGGTGAACCGGGCCTTGGAGACCGGGTCCTCGGCCAGGTCGGCGCGGAGGAGCTTGACGGCGACGGTGCGGCCGAGCCGTACGTCCTCCGCCGCGAACACCTCGGCCATGCCGCCGCGGCCCAGACGGTGCGTCAGCCGGTAGCGTCCGTCACCGACGACGCCACCGACGCCCCAGGACTCCGCTGCCGCGTCCGGCACACCGCCACCTGCTCCGGATTCGGGTGCCATCAGTCCTCGCCGTCGTCTGTCGTGCCGTGTCCAGTCGTCACGCTACAGGCTTCGTACGACATCACGGTCCGAGATGGACCGGCCATCCAACCCCGTTCACGTACACCTGTGCAAATTCGATGGGATTCCTCCGCCCGCCCGCGAACCCTTCGGATATCCGCCCTGTGCGGAGGGTCACGGAACGGGCACCCGGCTTGACGTGTCGGTGCCCTGGGGCAGACTTGGCCAGGAAATTCGGATCGACGCCGCCACGCGCGCGTAGGGGGAAGCACGGATGAGCCAGGACGGCGCACAGGGCCGCTACGCGGGCGGTTCGGTCGCGGGCGGCCGGTACCAGCTGCGTGACCTTCTCGGCGAGGGCGGCATGGCCTCCGTCTACCTGGCCTACGACAGCGCCCTCGACCGGCAGGTCGCGATCAAGACCCTCCACACGGAGCTGGGCCGGGAGCAGTCCTTCCGCGAGCGGTTCCGGCGCGAGGCGCAGGCGGTCGCGAAGCTGTCGCACACCAACATCGTCTCCGTCTTCGACACCGGCGAGGACACCCTCGACGGCGCCGTCATGCCGTACATCGTCATGGAGTACGTGGAGGGGCAGCCGCTCGGCTCGGTCCTCGCCTCCGACATCCGGCAGTACGGGGCGATGCCCGCCGACAAGGCGCTGCGGGTGACCGCCGACGTCCTCGCCGCCCTCGACGTCAGCCACGAGATGGGCCTGGTCCACCGGGACATCAAGCCGGGCAACGTGATGACGACCAAGCGCGGCGTGGTCAAGGTCATGGACTTCGGCATCGCGCGGGCCATGCAGTCCGGCGTCACCTCGATGACGCAGACCGGCATGGTCGTCGGCACCCCGCAGTACCTCTCCCCCGAGCAGGCCCTGGGCCGCCCCGTGGACGCCCGCTCCGACCTCTACTCGGTCGGCATCATGCTCTTCCAGCTGCTGACCGGCCGGCTGCCCTTCGACGCCGACTCCCCGCTGGCCATCGCCTACGCGCATGTACAGGAGGAGCCGGTCGCCCCGTCCTCCGTCAACCGCGCGGTGACCCCGGCGATGGACGCGCTCGTCGCCCGCGCCCTGCGAAAGAACCCGAACGAGCGGTTCCCGAGCGCCTCCGCGATGCGCGACGAGTGCCTGCGGGTGCTCTCGGCGGGCCAGAGCGGCGCCCCGGTGATCGTCCAGGGCGGTCCCGTCAGCAGCGGCGCGGGCGTCGGCTCCGCCGTCTTCCCGCCGATCGGCGCCCCGCAGCCCGGCCCGCACCCCGCGCCCCAGGGCGTCCAGCAGCCGTATCTGCCGCCGACGCCGCAGCCCGGCCCGTACGGCCCCGCGACCCCCGCGCCCGCCCCCACCTACGGCTACCCGCCGCAGGCTCCGACGCCCGCGCCGATGTACCAGGCTCCCGCGCCCGCGCCCTACGCGCCGGTGCACACCCCCGCGCCCGCCCCGTCCGCCGGGCGCCCCCGGCGGAACACCCCGGTCGTCGTGGGCGCGATCGTCGTCGTCCTCCTCGCGGTCGGCGGGGTGTTCCTCGCCCGCGACCTCATGAAGAAGGACGAGGGCCAGCAGGCGGGCGGGACCGGGCGGCAGGAGCAGACGGCGGCGCCCGGCC
Organism: Streptomyces sp. CBMA291; assembly: GCF_014596525.1. Lineage (GTDB taxonomy): Bacteria > Actinomycetota > Actinomycetes > Streptomycetales > Streptomycetaceae > Streptomyces. The sequence goes on along the minus strand of NZ_MSJP01000040.1, from coordinate 45,762 downwards.
ACAAGGGTCCCGACCTGAGCAAGACCATCGACGCGAAGAAGTGCACCCAGCCGACCGAGTCGAGCGACGACCCGGAGAAGTTCGAGGTCCCCAGCCTCACCTACAAGAACATCCAGTCGGTGAAGGACTGCGTCCAGGCGGCGGGCTGGAAGATCATGGTCCAGACCCCGGTGGACGAGTCGACCTACGGCGAGGGCACGGTCCTTGAGCAGTACCCGCCGGCCGGGGCGGACATCACCGACAAGGACGCCGAGTTCACCCTCAAGGTCTCCACGGGCAACCCTCCGCAGTAACCCCCGGCCCCTCCGCGCGCCGCCCGGCCCCTCGGCCCGGCGGCGCCGTGACTCCCGGGGCTCCTCCCGTACGTACTCCGCCGTACTCCGCCGTACTCCGCCACGAGAGCGCCCCGGACTCTTCCCTTACCCCCGCCGCCCCGTCCCGGATGCCGGGAGCGGTCCGGCGTGTGACGCTGGGCGCACCACCTCGGCGGCTCGGTACGGGAGGGGTTCACCCGGTGATTCCAGCACTCCGCAGGGCCCGGTCACGCAGGGTCGGCCCCACGCTCGCCTGCGCGTTCACCTGCGCCGCGGCGCTGTACGGGGCTCCTCACGGGTACGGCGCGGCGCCCCGGGGAGCCGGGGCGGACAGCGCCTCCTCCGCCCACACCCTGCCCCGCGCGCTCGGGGAGGGTGACTCGCCCTTCCCCGCACCCACCCTGCCCCGCGCACTCGGCGAGGACACGGCCGCGCGCCCCGCGCACGCCCCCGTCCCCGCTCCCGATCCCACGCCCGGACCCGCCCTCTCCTCGCCTCCGGCCCCCGCCCCGCCCCCGGCCGGTGCCGCCGCGGCCCCCTCCGGGACCGGATCCGCGTCGCCGGGCCGTCCCCCCGGCGCGTCCGGAGCGCCCGCGCACGCCGGGAGCGCTTCCCCCGGGCACCTCGCGCCCCCCGTGTCGAGCGCCGAGCCCACCGACGCCCCCGCGCCCAGCGACCCCGCCTCCCTGGCCGGGCTCCCCGCCGGGGAGGGGCGCGTGCGGCCCGGACGCCCACCGGGTCCGACCGCCTCCGCGAGCGCCGGGACCACACCGGGCGGGGCCACCCGTACCGAAACCGCTACAGAACCGGGGGCCCGCGACGGCGCCGGGGAGGAGGAGGGGACGGTACGTGAGGAGGAGGCGCCCCTTCCGGCGACCCCGTCCGCCAGTCGGCCCGCCGCCGCACCGCAACTGGCGGCGAAAAACTCGTCTCCCCTCGCCGACCAGCGCATTCCTGTGTTCACCCTGGGGGTGGGGCTCTCCCTGATGGGGCTCGGCATCGGGTTCCTCGGGCTGCGGATGCGACGCCGCTGAGCCCTCCGGAGCCGTCCGGGTCCCCCTTGAGACGGACCCGCCGCTTCCCTCTCAGGACGGTTGCCGGGCTCGGCATACCCGGTATACATACTGAGTATGTCGATTCGCCATGGGCTCCTCGCCCTCCTCGAACGCGGTCCTCGGTACGGCTCCCAGCTCCGCACGGAGTTCGAGTCGCGCACCGGCTCCACCTGGCCGCTCAACGTCGGTCAGGTCTACACGACCCTCAGCCGTCTCGAACGCGACGGCATGGTGACCCAGAGCGGCGAGGACACGGCCGGGCACACGCTCTACGCGATCACCGACGCCGGTCGCGCCGAGCTGAGAACCTGGTTCGGGAAGCCGGTGGACCGCAGCAGCCCCGCCCGCGACGAGCTGGCCATCAAGCTCGCCATGGCCGTGGGCGCCCCCGGTGTCGACATCCGCGACGTCATCCAGTCCCAGCGCCGCCACACCGTGAAGGCGATGCAGGACTACACCCGGCTCAAGGCCCAGGCGCTGGCCGCCGTCGAGACCGGCGGCGCCCGCGAACGGGACGACGTGGCCTGGCTGCTCGTCCTGGAGCAGCTGATCTTCCAGACCGAGGCCGAGGCCCGCTGGCTCGACCACTGCGAGTCCCGCCTCATCCGCCTCTCGACGACCGGCCCGAACCCGGGCCCGACCACCCCACCGCACACCACCGACCCGGCGACGGACACGGCACCCGGCCCCCCGGCGGCCCGGGACACCGCCCCGCCACTGGGCCGGACCCGCTGACCGCCCCACCACCGGGCAGCAGCCACCTACCGCCCCACCGCAAGTCCGGACCCGCCGGCCGCACCGGCCGCACCGGCACCGGGCGAAGCACGCGGACCGCACGGTCGCGCCCGCCCGTATCTCCTTCGCACCACCTTCCACCGCTCGCTCACGTGCCCGGACGACCATCGGGCACGTCCAAGGGGGGACCCTTCATGTCCGCACCGCAGCCCGTGCTGCAACTCAAGAACCTGACCCGAGTCCACGGCTCGGGCGCCACCGAGGTGCACGCCCTGCGCGGGATCGACCTCGACGTCTACCCCGGCGAACTCGTCGCCGTCATGGGCCCGTCGGGCTCCGGCAAGTCCACGCTGCTCACCATCGCGGGCGGCCTCGACGCCCCCTCCTCGGGCCAGGTCGTCGTCGAGGGCACCGACATCACCACCCTCGGGACCAAGCAGCTCGCCGCCCTGCGCCGCCGCAGCATCGGCTACGTCTTCCAGGACTACAACCTCATCCCGGCGCTCACCGCCGCCGAGAACGTGGCCCTCCCCCTCGAACTGGACGGCACCTCCGCCCGCAAGGCGCGCGCCGAAGCCGTCAAGGCCCTGGAGGAGATGGGGCTCGGGCACCTCGCCGACCGCTTCCCCGACGAGATGTCCGGCGGTCAGCAGCAGCGCGTGGCCGTCGCCCGCGCCCTGGTGGGCGACCGCCGCCTGGTCCTCGCCGACGAGCCGACCGGCGCCCTCGACTCCGAGACCGGCGAGTCCGTGCTCGCCCTGCTCCGCAGCCGCTGCGACGCCGGTGCCGCCGGGGTCCTCGTCACCCACGAGCCCCGGTTCGCCGCATGGGCCGACCGGGTCGTGTTCCTGCGGGACGGCGCCATCGTCGACCAGACGGTGCGCAGCGACGCCGACTCCCTGCTTTCGGGCCAGGTGGCCGAGGCGTGAAGACCTGGTTCCACTCCTGGCGGGCCGCGATCCGCATCGCCCGTCGCGACGCCTGGCGTTCCAAGGGCCGCAGCGCCCTCGTGCTCGCGATGATCGCCCTGCCGATCCTGGGCGTCAGCGCCTTCGATCTGACCTACCGCAGTTCCCAGCTCTCCCCCGTCGAGCAGGCCGACCGCCAACTCGGCGCGGCGGACGCCCGGTTCAAGGACCCGAATTACGGCGGTGCCCCGGTCCTCCAGGACCCGACCGGCGACATGAACACTCCGGTCGGGGACTACGAGGACAAGCCCTGGCCGAGCGGTCCCACCGACGTGCCCAAGGCCATCCCGGCGGGCTCCACCGTCCTCACGGACACCGTCGGCTCGGCCAAACTGACGACGGCCCACGGTTTGCTCGCCACCGAGGTACGCGAGCTGAAGGCGTCCGACCCGATGGCCCGGGGCATCCTGCCGCTTCTGGAAGGGCGTTACCCGGAGAAGAACGACGAGGTCATGGCGACCTCCCACTTCCTCGAAGTCAGTGGCCTGTCGATCGGTTCCCCCCTTTCCGCCCGCAACTTCGATCGCCCGTACCTGATCGTCGGCGCCTACGAGATTCCCGACTCGCTGAAGACCGACCAGATCAACGCGCTGCCGGGGGCCTTCCTCGCCCCGTACGGGAAGGCCGTCGAGAAGGCCGGTCTGCCCGCGCCCGACCTCTCCACCACGTATCTGGTCCGCAAGGCCGGTGGTTTCACGTGGAACGCGGTCCAGGAGATCAACACCAAGGGCGTGACCGTCGCTTCGCGCGCCGTGCTCCTCGACCCGCCCGCCAAGTCGGAGGTCCCGCTCTTCCAGAAGGGCGGCTGGGGCGACTACGGCTCCGGTCCGGAGTCGAACACCGCCGCCGTCGCCTCCCTCGTCACCGTCGTGGGCCTGGCCATGCTGGAGATCTGTCTGCTGGCCGGTCCCGCCTTCGCGGTCGGCGCCCGGCGTTCGCGCCGTCAGCTGGGTCTGGTCGGGGCCAACGGCGGTGCCCGCAGCCACATCCGGGCCATCGTCCTGAGCGGCGGTCTGGTGATCGGCGTCGCCGCGGCGGTCATCGGCACGGTCCTCGCCGTGATCCTCACCCTGCTGCTCCAGCCGCTCCTCGAAGACGCCATGGGCCAGCGGTTCGGCGCCTTCGACGTCCGGCCGCTGGAAATCCTCGGCATCGCGCTGCTCGCCGTCCTGACCGGTCTGCTCGCCGCGGTCGTCCCCGCCTTCACCGCCTCCCGGCAGACCGTCCTCGCCTCGCTCACCGGCCGGCGCGGGGTCCGCCGCAGCAGCAGGGTGCTGCCCCTGATCGGTCTCGGCGCCCTCCTCCTGGGCGGCGCGGCAGCCCTCTTCGGCTCGATGGTCTCGGAGGAAGCCTTCCTCGTCGCGGCGGGCTCCGCCCTCGCCGAGCTGGGCTTCGTCGCCATGACCCCGGCCCTGGTGGGCCTGTTCGGGCGGGTCGGACGCTGGCTGCCGCTGTCGCCCCGGCTCGCCCTACGCGACGCCGTCCGCAACCGGGGCCGTACGGCACCCGCCGTCGCCGCCGTCCTCGCCGCCGTCGCGGGCACGGTCGCCGTCTCCACCTACATGGCGAGCACCGAGGCGGACAGCAGGTCCCAGTACCAGGCCGAACTGCCCTACGGAGCGGTCTCCGCCCTCGTCATGGAGGAAGGCGGCCGGGACGTCCCCGCCGTCCGCGAGGCCGTCTCGCGCTACTTCCCGGTCGACGTACGCGCCGACGTCGAGCGCGTCTCTGTCGGCAAGCCGGGCTGCTCCCTGTGGGGCGGCGGGGCGGGCTGCGGCAGCTACGAGGTCGTCGTCCCCCCGGCCAACGAGTGCCCCCTGTTCGCCCCGGTAGCCGACGGCAGCGACCCCTCGGCCCGGTTCACCCCCGAGCAGCGGAAGAAGCTCCTCTCCGAGGACTGGCGCTGCACGGATTCGTCCGGCAGGGGCACCATCTACACCGACGGCGGACTTCTCGTCGGCGATGCCAAGCTCCTCCAGGTCCTCGGCATCGAGGACGCGGGCGCGGTGAAGGCCCTCGCCGAGGGGAAGATCGTCAGCTTCTCCCGTGCCCAGGTCGACAAGAACGGCGGCATCGGCATCAAGCAGATCACCGACAACGCCGCCGCCGAGAAGGCCGCCCAGGAGGGCCGCCCCGCCCCGGGGAAGATCACCTCCATCCCCGCCTACCGGGTCCCCGGGCAGCCGAAGACCTACGGCCTCCGGGCCCTGATGACCCCGGCCACGGCCAAGGCCGCCGGTCTGGCCACGGTCCCGATGGGCACCTTCGCCAGCACCGAGCGGATGCCGGACGGCGAGGCCCGTCAGAAGCTCGACGCCGAGTTCTCCAAGCTCGGCAGCAACGTCGAGATGCATCTGGAGGAGGGCTTCGTCGCCCGGTACACCCTCGTCCTGCTCGCGCTCTCCGTCTTCGCGGGCCTCGTCACCATCGGCGCCGCCGGAATCGCCACCGGTCTCGCCCAGGCCGACGCGGAGGCCGATCTGAAGACGCTCGCCGCCGTGGGCGCCCCGCCCCGGGTCCGCCGTACCCTCAGCGGTTTCCAGTGCGGAGTCGTCGCCGCGATGGGCGTGGTCCTGGGCTCGGCGGCCGGCATCCTGCCCGCCGTGGGGCTCCGGCTCACCCAGGAACGCGACCAGATCCGCTACTACGAGATGAACCTCGCCGAGGGCTGGGCGAGCGACATGACCCGGCCGGACCTCGCGATCGTCATCCCCTGGGAGACCCTCGTGGGCCTGCTCGTGGTCGTCCCGCTCGGCGCCGCGCTGCTCGCGGCTCTGGTCACCCGTTCGCGCGGGGCGGTGGCCCGGCGCGCGGCGACCTGACGCTCTTCGTTGCCGTCCTGTGCCCCTGGACAAGGGTGGATCACCCTTGTCCAGGGGCACACCCTGTGATGACGCACCTGTACGAGAGAATGGCGGCATGGAGATGCCGAGGAATGACAGGTCGCAGGAGAGCCCCCCGATCCTCATCTTGGGACAGGACGGGATGGCACTCGGCGGCGCCCAGGGCGACGACGAAACCCGCGAGGTCCCGGTGACGGATATGGTCGAGCAGCCTGCGAAGGTCATGCGGATCGGCAGCATGATCAAGCAGCTTCTGGAGGAAGTGCGCGCGGCCCCTCTCGACGAGGCCAGCCGGGTCAGGCTCAAGGACATCCACGCCAGCTCCGTGAAGGAGCTGGAGGACGGGCTCGCGCCCGAGCTGGTGGAGGAGCTGGAGCGGCTCTCCCTGCCCTTCACGGACGAGGCGATCCCCTCCGAGGCCGAGCTGCGCATCGCGCAGGCCCAGCTGGTGGGATGGCTCGAAGGGCTGTTCCACGGCATCCAGACGGCACTGTTCGCCCAGCAGATGGCGGCCCGTGCCCAGCTGGAGCAGATGCGCAGGGCGCTCCCGCCCGGCGCTTCCCACGACGATGACGACGACCACGGACACGGCCACGCGGTCCGCTCGGGCCCGTATCTGTAGCCCGTGTCCGTAGCCGTCCGACGGCTCGGCGAGGCACGTCACGGCAAGGCGAAGGGGCCCGGCACTCGGTGTGCCGGGCCCCTTCGCCGTATGCCCGACCGGGGTGTCCGGGACGGGCCGGGGCCGGGGCAGGGGCCGGGGTCAGGCCGAGGGCGCGAGCAGGAGCACCTTGCCGACGTGGTCGCCGGACTCCAGGACCCGGTGGCCCTCGGCCGCCTCCGCGAGCGGCAGCGTCCGGTCGACGACCGGACGGACCGTACCGGCGGCGATCAGCGGCCAGACGTGCTCCCGTACGGCGGCGACGATCGCCGCCTTCTCGTCGGCGGGACGGGACCGCAGCGTGGTCGCCATGACGGCGGCACGCTTGGCGAGCAGCGCCCCGAGGTTCAGTTCGCCCTTCACCCCGCCCTGGAGCCCGATGATCACCAGTCGGCCGTTGACGGCCAGCGCCTTCACGTTGCGCTCCAGGTACTTGGCGCCGACGATGTCGAGGATGACGTCCGCGCCCGCCCCGCCCGTCGCGTCGGCAAGCTCCGCGACGAAATCCTGCTCGCGGTAGTCGATGAGGATGTCCGCACCGAGTTCGGCGCAGCGCGCCAGCTTCTCCGGGCTTCCGGCGGTGACCGCGACCCGCGCCCCGACCGCCTTCGCCAGCTGGATCGCCATCGTCCCGATCCCGCTCGCACCACCGTGCACGAGGAGCGTCTCGCCCGGCCGCAGATGCGCGATCATGAAAATGTTGGACCAGACCGTGCAGGCGACCTCGGGCAGCGAGGCGGCCGTGGCCAGATCGACGCCCTCCGGCACGGGAAGCAGCTGCCCGGACGGGACGACGACCTTCTCCGCGTAACCGCCGCCCGCGAGCAGCGCGCACACCGGGTCGCCGACCGCCCAGCCCGCCACCCCCGGCCCGAGCGCGGCGATCCGGCCCGAGCACTCCAGACCGGGATACGGGGAACTGCCCGGCGGCGGGGCGTAGAAACCCTGCCGCTGGAGCAGATCGGCGCGGTTGACGGCGCTCGCCACCACCTCGACGAGGACCTCGCCCTCGCCGGGGACGGGATCGGGCACCTCGGCCCAGATCAGAGCCTCGGGACCACCGGATTCCGGAATCGTGATCGCATGCATGGTGGCGAATTTACTCCCGCCTCCGTCCCCCCGACCGGCGCCCCGCGCTCAGTCCTCGGGCGGGGTCCTGAGCGGGGTGACCGGGTTGGCGCGCACGATGGTGATCACCCGGTCGGTGAGCTGGAGCGGGCTCGCGGCGGGGTCGTCGTAGCTGAGCAGCCGGTGCCCGCGCAGCACGCTCACCACCAGGTCGCCGGTCTCCCGGACGCTCTTGCCCGCCTCGCTCTTGGTGACCGGCCGTTCCACCAGGTCGAGGCCCGAACCCTGCTGGATCAGGTCCTCCATCACCGTGCCGGCGCTGGGGCTCAGCACCGACAGACCGAGCAGCCGCCCGGCGGCGCTGGCGCTGGTGATGACCGCGTCCGCGCCGGACTGGCGCAGCAGCGGCGCGTTCTCCTCCTCGCGGACCGCCGCGACGATCTTCGCGCCCCGGTTGAGCTGGCGTGCGGTGAGGGTGACCAGGACGGCCGTGTCGTCGCGCTGGGTGGCGATGATGATCTGGCGGGCCCGCTGCACTTCGGCACGGAGCAGTACGGCGCTGCGGGTGCCGTCGCCGACGACACCGACGAACCCGTCCGCGTTCGCGGTCTCGATGACCTTGCCGGACGGATCGACGATGACGATCTGTTCCTTGCTGAGGCCGGTCGCGCAGAGGGTCTGGATCGCGGACCGTCCCTTGGTGCCGAAGCCGACGATGACGGTGTGGTCGCGCAAGGTGGACCTCCAGCGGTTCAGCCGGAACTCTTCACGGGTCCGTTCGGTGAGGACTTCGAGAGTGGTACCGACCAGGATGATCAGGAACAGCACGCGCAGTGGCGTGACCAGCAGGATGTTGGCGAGCCGCGCCGAGTCGCTGTACGGGACGATGTCGCCGTATCCGGTGGTGGAGAGCGTCACGGTCGCGTAGTAGGCACAGTCGAGGAAGTCGAGCGTCTCATTGGCGTTGTCGTGATAGCCCCCGCGGTCGATGTAGACGATCACGACGGTCACGACGAGCACGGCCAAGGCCATGAGCAGTCGCTTCCCGACCTGCCGCAGGGGCCGTTCGACGATCCGCCGGGGCAGTCGGATGCTCGGACCTGCGATCCGTTCGTCCGCCCGGCGGGCCATCACGTCACGACTGGGAAGTTTCACGTGAAACACGCTCCTTGGGCCGTTGCGGCCCCCTCGTCCATGGGCCAGGGAAGGTCGAGGACGTCCAGCTCCCTGCCGGGGTGCGCTCCGCCGGGCGGGACGACGGCCAGACCGTCGGCGACCGCGATGCCGCGGAGCATGGCCGGCCCGTTGTAGCGCAGCGGCAGGGCCCGGCCGTCCCGGCGGACGACCGGGACGAGCCGCGTGTCGTACGGGTGCCCCTGCACCTCTCCCACCAGGAGGGCCGTCCCCACTTCCGTGGGTGCCTCGGGCTTCCGGAGTGCTTCGGCTTCCCTGGATGCCTCGGTTTCCCTGGGTGCTTGGGATGCCCGAGGCCCTTCGACTTCCCGAGGCCCTTCGGTCTCCTGGGGTGCTTCGGTCTCCCGGGGTGCTTCGGTCTCCCGGGGTGCTTCGGTGAGGGCCTTGAGGAGGGGTTCGGCGAGGGTGAGGAGGCCGGAGACGGCGGCGAGCGGGTTGCCGGGGAGTCCGACGAGATGGCGGACGGGACCGGAGCGGTCCGGGCCCTCGGCGAGCCGGGCGAGCAGCATCGGGTGGCCGGGACGGACCTTCACGCCGTCGACGAGGAGGGTCGCGCCCGCCTTGTCGAGCACGCCGTGGACGTGGTCGACGGGCCCTGCGGCGGTGCCTCCGGTGGTCACGACCAGGTCGGCGGGGGAGCCGGTGACGGCCTCGTACAGCTCCTGGGCGTCGTCACCGATGCGGCGGGTGCCGAGGACCTCGGCGCCGAGCGCGGTCAGCCAGGGGCCGAGCATCGGGCCGAGGGCGTCCCGGATAAGCCCCTCGTGCGGGAGGCCCGCCGTGAGCAGTTCGTCGCCGAGGACGAGGATCTCCACCCCGGGGCGGGGCACCACGGGAAGCTCGTCGTATCCCGCCGCCGCCGCGAGCCCGAGGACCACGGGCGTCACCGAGGTGCCCGCGGGCAGCAGCCCGTCGCCGGAACGGCACTCCTGGCCCCGGCGCCGGATGTCCTGGCCGGGCACGACCTCGCGCAGCGCGTGCAGCACGAGCCGCCCGGCGCCGGAGTCGGCGCCCGTCCGGGGCTCCTCGACCCGTACGGGGGCGGGTCCGGTGCGGGCAGGCTCGGCGGAGGCTGACTCGGCACGGGCGGACTCGGCGGGGGCCGCTTCGGCGCGGGCCGCTTCGGTGGGGGAGGTCTCGGTGCGGGCCGATTCGGCGGGGGAGGTCTCGGTGCGGGCGTGCTCGGTGCGGAGGACGGCGGTGGCGCCCGCCGGGACCCGGGCGCCGGTGGCGATCCGTACGGTCTCGCCCTCGGCGAGTTCGGGCACCGCTCCGGGCCCGGAGGCATGGCCCGCGAGTACGGCGGTCTCCGTGCGGACCGTCCAGGGGCCGGGCCCCGCCACCGCCCACCCGTCCATGGCGGAGGTGTCGAAGGGCGGCAGATCGGTGAGGGCCCTCAGCGGCTCGGCGAGTATCCGGCCCAGCGCCGGTCCCAGCGGTACGCGCACCACCGTCCGGGCACCCCGGGCCCCGGCCCCGGCGCGGGCGGCGACGGCTCGCGCCTCGGGCCAGGCGGTGGCGCGGTGCGGGCGCGCGGTCGGGGTGTCGCCCCCGGTCCCGGAACCCCCCGGGCCACCCTGACCATCCGGGCCTCCCCGGGCTCCGGGGAGGGGTGTCTCCGGCCTCATCCGGCCTCGTCCTGCTCGGCTGCCCAGCGCTGGGCCAGCGCGGCGGCCTTGCGGGCGGCCTCGGCGACCGCTTCCGGTCCGCCGTCGGCACCCGCGCGCGCCGCCGCGTATCCGACCAGGAAGGTGGTCAGGGGCGCGGCGGGACGCGCCACCCCGTGGGCGGCGTCGCGGGCCAGGTCCAGCAGGAGGCCGGTGTCGACGTCCAGGTCGATGCCCAGTTCGTCCTTGACTGCGGTGATCCATTCGTCCAACACGGTCCCATGCTCCCTGATCCGCGCGCGGGCCGTGGCGATGTCCTCCCAGGTGTCGCAGTCGAAGGAGGCCAGGGGGTCCCCGGCGACCCTGACCGGGCGCAGTACCGCCGTGAGGTGACGCAGCGGCAGGTGGGCGAGACCGCCGTGGTCCCGCGCGAGTCCGTCGAGAGCGCGGCGCAACGGCCCGGCCCGGTACGCGGCGACGAGTGGCTGGTCCCGCCCTCCGGCGTCGGTCAGCAGCGCGACCTCGGCCTCGGGGCTCTCGTCGAGCGCGGTCAGGAGGCGCCGTACGGTGCCGTCGTCGAGGAACGGCAGGTCAGCGGAGAGAACGAGGAGAACGGGGGCGTCCGACTCGCGGACTCCGGCCCCGAGGGCGGCCGTCGGGCCGCCGCCGGGCGGCTCCTCCCTGGTCCAGCGGACGGGGCGGACCGTCGGGCGCGGTTCCCCGACGACCACGGCCCGGCCCGCGTCGGGGCAGGCCGAGAGGACCCGGTCGAGCAGGGTCCGCCCCCCGACCCGTACCCCGGGCTTGTCGGAACCGCCGAGACGCCGGGCGGCCCCTCCGGCGAGCACGACGACATCATGTGCGGTGGTCACCCGAGCAGTATGGGCCGCCGCGCCCGTCGGACGGCCGCCCCGTCCCACCCAGAGAGACGAGGCGGGGCCCGGCCGGGAGAGGGCGGGACTGGGGGCCGGGGCAGGGGCCGGGGCCGGGGACCGTCCGGGGCTGGGAGCCGCCAGCCCCGAGTCCCAAGCCCCGACCCGCCGCGCTTCAGCCCGTTCCTGGTCCGGGCCGTTCCTGGTCCAGGCCGGGGCCCGCCCCGAGCCCCGGCGGGTGTCACCCCGGTGGGTGTCAGAGCGTGCGGAGCAGGACCGCCGGCTGTTCGACGCAGTCCGCCACGTACCGCAGGAAGCCGCCCGCCGTGCCGCCGTCGCAGACCCGGTGGTCGAAGGTGAGCGAGAGCTGTACGACCTGACGAACGGCCAGTTCGCCCTGGTGCACCCAGGGTTTCGGGATGATCCGGCCGACGCCGAGCATCGCCGCCTCCGGGTGGTTGATGATCGGCGTGGATCCGTCGACCCCGAACACCCCGTAGTTGTTCAGGGTGAACGTGCCCCCGGTGAGATCGGCCGGGGTCAGCGCGGAGTCCCGGGCGGCCTCGGTCAGCCGGGCGAACTCGGCCGTCAGGGACTCCGCCGTACGGGAACCCGCGTCCCTGACCACGGGCACGACGAGCCCGCGCGGAGTCTGGGCGGCGAAACCGAGGTGCACGTCCGGAAGCCGGACGATCTCCCTGGCGGCGGTGTCCACGGTCGCGTTCAGCTCGGGGAACCGGGCCAGGGAATGGGCGCAGATCCGGGCGAGCAGCGCGAGCAGCGCGATCTTCGGCCCGCCCGCCGCGTTCATCGCCGCCCGCGCACCCATCAGTTCGGTCGCGTCGGCGTCGACCCAGCAGGTCGCGTCGGGGATCTCCGTACGGCTGCGGGACAGCTTCTCCGCGACGGCGCCCCGGACCCCGCGCAGCGGAATCCGCTCGCCGACGCGAGCGGCGGCCGAGGCGGCGGCGGGAGCCCCTGCCACGCCCCCGACCGGGGTGCCGACCGGAGCCGTGGCAGGGGCGGGCGGGGCCGCCGGGGCGGCGAGGGCCTGTTCCACATCGGCCCGCAGGATCAGCCCCTCGGGCCCGGAGCCCTGTACCTCCCGCAGGTCGAGCCCATGGTCCCTGGCCAGTTTCCGTACGAGCGGCGAGATGACCGGCACCGGCCCGGTACCGGCCACGGCCACCGCGACCGGAGCGGCGGCCGTGGCCGGAGCGGTCGGCGCCGAGGTCCGCGCAGAGGTCCGCGCCACGGCCGGATTCTCGGGCCGGACCCGGCGGCGACGGGCGGCGGGGCCCGCCGTGCCGTAGCCGACGAGCACATTGCCCGAGTACTCCGAGGAGACGGCCGTCTCGGCGGCGGTCCGCGCGGGAGCGGCGACCGGGACGGACCCCCCACCACTGCCCGCGCCGCCACCCGACACCGGGCCCGGACTCGTACCCGTACCGGAAAGCGAAGCCGTACCCGCACCCGCACCCGCGCCGAAAGCCGGATCCGCACCGGCAACCGCACCGGTACCCGCGCCTGAATTCGGCGTCGTCCCCCCGCCTCCCACCGCCACCGTCAGGAGCGGGGCGCCGACGGGCAGTTCGGTGCCCTCCTCGCCGTAGCGGGCGGTGACGACTCCGCCGTACGGGCAGGGCACCTCGACCATCGCCTTGGCCGTCTCGACCTCGACGACCGGCTGATCGACGGCGACGACATCGCCGACGGCGACCAGCCAGCGCACGATCTCCGCCTCGGTGAGCCCCTCGCCGAGGTCGGGCAGCTTGAACTCAAGGACCGTGGCCATCAGCTTCCCGCCTCCCACTGCAACCGCGCGACCGCGTCCAGGACCCGGTCCACGCCCGGGAGATGGTGCCGCTCCAGCATCGGCGGCGGATACGGGATGTCGAAGCCGGTGACCCGCAGCACCGGCGCCTCCAGATGGTGGAAGCAGCGCTCGGTCACGCGCGCGGCGATCTCCGCGCCGGGCCCGCCGAAGCCGGTCGCCTCGTGGACCACGACCGCGCGGCCGGTGCGCCGTACCGAGGCGCAGACGGTCTCGTCGTCGAAGGGCACGAGCGAGCGCAGGTCGACGACCTCCAGGTCCCAGCCCTCGGCCCGCGCCGCCTCGGCCGCCTCAAGGCAGACCGGCACGGAGGGGCCGTAGGTGATCAGGGTGGCCCCGGCACCGGGGCGGCGGACGACGGCCCTGCCGATGGGTTCGACGGGCGCGGGCGCCTCGGGCGACCAGTCGGACTTGGACCAGTAGAGCCGCTTGGGCTCCAGGAAGACCACCGGGTCGTCCGACGCGATGGCCGCGCGCAGCAGCCCGTAGGCGTCCTCGACGGTGGCCGGGGTGACGACGTGGAGCCCCGGAGTGGCCGTGTAGTAGGCCTCCGAGGAGTCGCTGTGGTGCTCGACGCCGCCGATCCCGCCGCCGTACGGGACACGGATGACGATCGGCATCGGCATCGCGCCGCGCGTACGGTTCCGCATCCGCGCCACATGCGAGATCAGCTGCTCGAACGCCGGGTAGGCGAACGCGTCGAACTGCATCTCGACCACCGGGCGCAGCCCGTACATGGCCATGCCGACGGCCGCGCCGAGGATGCCCGCCTCGGCCAGCGGGGTGTCGGTGCAGCGGTCCTCGCCGAACTCCTTGGCGAGCCCGTCGGTGACCCGGAAGACGCCGCCGAGGGTGCCGACGTCCTCGCCCATCACATGGACGGTCGGGTCCTCGGCCATCGCGTCGCGCATCGCGCGCTGGAGCGCCTGCGCCATGGTGGCCGGTTTGGGCCGCCCACCGGGCCCGGCCGCGCCGGCGGCCCCACCGGCTCCGGCGGTCCGGCCCGTCGCGGCACCGGTCGTCGCGGTCGTCATCACGCCTCTCCCTCGCCCTCGGCTTCGAGCTCGGCGCGCAGCTGCGCCGCCTGTTCGCGCAGCTGCGCCGTCTGCTCCGCGTACACATGGGAGAAGAGGTCCATCGGGTCGAGCACCGGGTCGGCGTTCATCCGTTCGCGCAGCTCGGCCGCCATCGTCTCGGCGGCTTCGGCCGCCGCGCGCCTGCCGTCCTCGTCGAGCAGACCGCGCGCGGTGAGGTCCCGTTCGAGCAGCAGGATCGGGTCGTGGGCACGCCAGGCCTCGACCTCGCCGGGCGCGCGGTAGCGGGTGGCGTCGTCGGCGTTGGTGTGGGCGTCGATCCGGTAGGTGACGGCCTCGACCAGGGTCGGTCCGCCGCCGCGCCGGGCGCGGGTGACGGCCTCGGTGAGCACCTGGTGGACGGCGACCGCGTCGTTGCCGTCGACGAGCCGGCCGGGCATCCCGTATCCCACGGCCTTGTGGGCGAGGGTGGGGGCGGCGGTCTGCTTGGCCAGCGGTACGGAGATCGCGAAGCCGTTGTTCTGTACGAGGAAGACCACGGGTGCCTGCCAGACGGCCGCGAAGTTCAGCGCCTCGTGGAAGTCGCCCTCGCTGGTGCCGCCGTCGCCGACCATGGCGAGGGCGACCACGTCGTCGCCCTTGAGCCGGGCGGCGTGGGCCAGGCCCACCGCGTGCGGGAGCTGGGTCGCCAGCGGGGTGCAGAGCGGTGCGACGCGGTACTCGTGCGGGTCGTAGCCGGTGTGCCAGTCGCCGCGCAGCAGGGTCAGCGCCTGGACGGGGTCGAGGCCCCGGGCGACGGCCGCGAGCGTGTCGCGGTAGGAGGGGAAGAGCCAGTCCCGGTCCTCCAGGGCGAGCGCGGCGGCGATCTCGCACGCCTCCTGCCCGGTGGTGGACGGGTAGACGGCGAGCCTGCCCTGCTTGGTGAGGGCGGTGGCCTGGGCGTTGTACCGGCGGCCGCGGACCAGCTCCGCGTAGAGCCGGAGCAGCAGCGCGGGGTCGGCGTCGGCCACGGCGTCGGTGCCGAGCACGCGCAGCGGCTCGGTTTCGGGCAGCAGGGGTGCGGGGTCGGTACGGGGCTGCCAGGCGGGCGGCGGGACGGGTCGGTGGGACGGGACGGCACCGGGCGGCTCTTGGACTGTCGAACTGCGCTGTTGCAACGAGTCCACCTCCTCGTGGGAGCGGGCATAAGACCCGAAGGCGGGTGGCGCGGGTGTGGCGCGCCTCACCTACCGATTGTTCGGTCGTGGAGGCATTTTGGCTACAGGCACCTTCAGCCTGTGGACAAACGGTTCTCCACAGCCTGGGATGTGTACAGGTCGTCCACCGGAGAGAGGCGGGGGGACATGGCGGATGAACAAATGGCCGTCGATCGGGGCGGGGATCCGGGGGGCGGTACGGGTGACGGCGTCGGCGGAGGCATCGGAAAGGCTGTCGGGGAGGGCGTCGGCGGGGTCGTCGGCGAGGGCCTCAGGGAGGCCGTCGGAGAGGACCTGGGCGGCGTCATGGGTGAGGGCGAGGCTCCGGGGGAGGAGCTGAGCGCCCCGTCCGGGATGTTCCCCGAGGTGCTTCCGGCCCGCCCGCTCGACGCGATCGACCGCGACATCCTGCGGCTGCTCCAGACGGACGGACGGGCCTCGGTGCGCTCGGTGGCCGAGCGGGTGCACATCTCGCGGGCCAACGCGTACGCGCGCATCAACCGGCTCATGGACGACGGGGTGATCCGGGGCTTCAGCGCCCGCGTCAACCACGAGCGGGCGGGGCACGGCGCCTCCGCCTACATCACGCTCAAGATCGTCCAGAACTCCTGGCGCACGGTCCGCGAACGGCTCAGAGCACTGCCGGGAGCCTCCCACATCGCGCTGGTCAGCGGGGACTTCGACGTACTGCTCCTGGTGCACACCCCGGACAACCGGTCACTGCGCGAGCTGGTGCTCACCCGGCTCCAGTCGATCCCGGAGGTGCTGTCCACGCGCACGTTGCTGGTCTTCGAGGAGACGGACCTGAACGCCGACCCGGGGGTGTGAGGCCCCGGCTCCAGGAGCCCCCGGCAGCCCGCTTCGGGTCCCGACGGGGACTCCCTTCAGGGCCTGACGGGATACCCCTCCCAGGACGTGACGGGGCCCCTCTTCGGGACCTGACGGGAACCCTCCCAGGACCCCGCCCGGTGCCGCCTCAGCGGGCCGCCCTGAGCCCGTCGAAGGCCAGGCGTGCGACGGTCTCGGCGAGCTGCTCGCGGTCCGCCGAGGCGTCCGGGTGCGGCCGGTACCACTCCACCAGGGAGTTGATCATGCCGAAGAGGAGCCGGGTCGCGAGCCGGATGTCCACATCGGCCCGGAGGTCGCCCTCCTCGGCGGCGGACCGCAGGAGTTCGGCCACCTTCTGGTCGAACTCGCGCCGCCGCTCCATCGCCCACCGCTCGGTGCCCGTGTTGCCCCGCACCCGGAGCAGCAGCGTCACATAGGGCAGTTCCGCTATCAGCACCTCGACCGTGCGGCGCGTGACGTACTCGACCCGCTCGACCGCCCGCCCGCGCCCCGCCTCCGGCTCGTCGAGGATCGCGAAGAGCCCGTCGAGCGCCCGGCTGACGGCCCTCCGCAGCAGCTCCTCCTTGCCGGAGACATGGTGGTAGATCGACGACTTGGAGATGCCCGCCGCCTTGGACAGGTGCTCCATGGAAGTGCCGTCGTAGCCGCGGTCGTTGAAGACCCGGACGGCGACCGAGAGCAGCGTCTCGGGGGTGTACGTATCGCGCTTGGCGGTCGTCATCGGGGCTCCTGCGCGTCTTCCGCGGTCTCGGCGTCATCGGTGGCATCGGCGTACGCCCGGCGCGCGGTGGCCAGGCTGGGCGCGTACCGGCCCGTGGGGTAGCGCTCGTGCAGCGCGTCGAGAAGCTCCCGTACGCGCGCGTGGCCCAGCTTCGCGGCCCATTCGAGCGGTCCCGCCGGGTAGTTGACGCCCAGGCGCATGGCGGTGTCCACGTCCTCGGCGGTGGCCACGCCCCGGTCCACGGCGTCGGCCGCGAGATCGGCCAGCATGGCGACCGTACGGGCCACGATCATGCCGGGCACGTCGCCGATCACGGAGACCCGCTTGCCGACGGCCTGGAAGAGCCCGACCGCCTCGGCGAGCGTCTCCTCCGAGGTCCCTTCCCGGGTCGAGAGGACGATCCGGGTCGCGCGCGCGTAGTCCAGCGCGAGGTCGAAGTAGACGATCTCGTCGGTGTCGTACTCGAAGGAGGTCTCACCGTCGGCGAGGCAGAGCCGACCACCGCCGGGCAGCAGCACGTACCCGTTGCCGCCCTTGCGCCGGACCTGGATCCCGGCCGCCTCGAAGAGCCCCACCAGGGGCTCGGCGGGGCCGAGATCGCCCCGGACCGCGATCCGCTTCGGCGCCTCCGCGAGCGGCGCCGTGTGCGGGGCGGGCGGCTCGGTGCCCTCCGCGTACGAGAACCAGCCCCGGCCCGTCTTGCGGCCGAGGCGCCCGGACTCCACGAGGCGGCGCTGCGCGAGCGAGGGCGTGAACTTGGGGTCCTGGTAGAAGGACTCCCAGACGGAGCGGGTGACGGCCTCGTTGACGTCCTGGCCGATCAGATCGGTCAGTTCGAAGGGACCCATCCGGAATCCGCCGGACTCGCGCAGGGCCGCGTCGATGGTGGCCGGGTCGGCGGCGCCCTCCTCGAACACCCGCAGCGCCTCCGCGTAGAAGGGGCGGGCGATCCGGTTGACGATGAACCCGGGGGTGTCGGCGCAGCGCACCGGGGTCTTGCCCCAGCCCTTCACCGTGGCGTACGCGCGCGTGGCCACGTCCGGATCGGTGGCGAAGCCGCTGACGACCTCGACCAGCGGGAGCAGCGGCGCCGGGTTGAAGAAGTGCAGTCCGACGAACCGGCCCGGAAGGCGCAGACCCCCCGCGACGGCGGTGACGGAGAGGGAGGAGGTGTTGGTGGCGAGGACGGTGTCGTCGGCGACGACCTCCTCCAGGTCGGCGAAGAGCCGTTGCTTGACGGGGAGCAGTTCGACGACCGCCTCGACGACGAGGGCCGCGTCGGCGAGTTCCGCGAGGTCCCGGGCCGGGTGCAGCCGTCCCAGCGCCTCCTCGCGCGCGGTGGCGTCCATGCGCCCCTTCGCGACGAGCCGGTCCAGCCGGACGGCGAGGGCCTTCGCGGCCTCCTCGGCACGGCCGGGAGCGCTGTCGTAGAGGCGCACGGGGTGCCCGGCGACCAGGGCGACCTGGGCGATTCCCTGGCCCATGGTGCCGGTGCCGACGACGGCGACGGCACGGCTCCGCGCCACGGCGGCGGACGCGCCCCCGGTCACGGTCACCTCGCCGCCCTCCCGGCCGGTCCCACCGCCGCTTCCCCGGTCGGCCGCGCCGTCGCTTCCCCCGTCGGCCACGTCGGCGCTCCCCTGATCGGTCACGTCCGCGCTCCCCCTGCCGGTCACGTTGGCGCTCATAGGGTGATCCTCCCCGATGGGTTATCCACAGGTTCGACAGGCCCCCTTGTCCCGACCGATCGTTCGGTTACTCTAACTCCGTACGCGTCTCCCTGCCCAGCTCGACGAGGAGTTGGTCCATTCATGGCCACCGCTCAGCTGACCACCGACCGTCTGGCCGAGAAGCACCGGCCCACGCTCGATCAGGCGCTCGCCACCATCCGGACCCGTGCCTACTGGTCGCCGCACCCCGAGCACCCGAAGGCCTACGGGGCGGACGGCTCGCTCGACGCCGCGGCCGGTCTCGCCGCCCACCAGGCCGTGCTGAACACCCGCTTCGAGCTCGACCAGCCCGGCACCGACGACTGGACCGGCCGCGAGACGTCGCCGTACGGCCCCGCGCTCGGCATCGAGTATCCGCACCCCGACATCGACGTCCTGCTGCCCGCGATGCGCGCGGGCACCGCCGCCTGGCGGGACGCAGGCCCGGAGACCCGCGCCCTGGTCTGTCTGGAGATCCTGTCCCGGATCTCCGCCCGCTCCCACGAGTTCGCGCACGCCGTCATGCACACCAGCGGGCAGGCGTTCGTGATGGCGTTCCAGGCGGGTGGCCCGCACGCGCAGGACCGGGGCCTGGAAGCCGTGGCGTACGCGTACGAGGAGCAGACCCGCACGCCCGCCGGACGGGTCGACTGGTCCAAGCCGCAGGGCAAGCGCGACCCCCTGGAGCTGAGCAAGGAGTTCACCCCGGTCGGCCGGGGCGTCGCCCTGCTCGTCGGCTGCAACACCTTCCCCACCTGGAACGGCTATCCGGGCCTGTTCGCCTCCCTCGCCACCGGCAACCCCGTCCTGGTCAAGCCCCACCCGCGCGCGGTGCTGCCGCTCGCGCTCACCGTCCGCGTGGCCCGCGAGGTCCTCGCCGAGGCCGGTTTCGATCCGAACCTGGTGGCGCTCGCCGTCGAGCGGCCGGGCGAGGGCATCGCGAAGACCCTCGCCGTCCGGCCCGAGATCCGCATCGTCGACTACACGGGCTCCACCGCCTTCGGTGACTGGCTGGAGGCGAACGCACGCCAGGCGCAGGTCTACACGGAGAAGGCCGGGGTCAACACGGTCCTGATCGACTCGACCGACGACTACCGGGGGATGCTCGGCAACCTGGCGTTCTCGCTCTCCCTGTACAGCGGCCAGATGTGCACCACCCCGCAGAACCTGCTGATCCCCCGCGAGGGCGTCGCCACCGACCAGGGCCCCAAGTCGTACGACGAGGTGGTCGCCGATCTCGCCGCCGCGATCGACGGGCTGCTGGGCGACGACACCCGGGCGAACGGGCTGCTCGGCGCCCTGGTCAACCCGGACGTGAAGGCACGCGTCGAGGCCGCCGCCGGCCTGGGCGAGGTGGCCCTCGCCTCCCGCGAGGTGGTCAACCCGGAGTACCCGGACGCGGTGGTCCGCACCCCGGTCGTCGTGAAGCTGGACGGCTCCAAGCCCGACGACCAGGCCGCCTTCCTCGCCGAGTGCTTCGGTCCCGTCTCCTTCGCCGTCTCGGTGGACTCCACCGAACAGGGCCTCGATCTGCTGCGGCGCACGATCCGCGAGCAGGGCGCGATGACCGTGGGGGCGTACACGACCTCGGAGGAGACCGAGCGCGCGGTGGAGGAGGTCTGCCTGGAGGAGTCGGCGCAGCTCTCGCTGAACCTCACCGGCGGGGTCTTCGTGAACCAGACGGCCGCGTTCTCCGACTTCCACGGCTCGGGGGGCAACCCGTCGGCGAACGCCGCCCTGTGCGACGGCGCCTTCGTCGCCCACCGCTTCCGGGTGGTGGAGGTCCGCCGCCAGTCCTGAACGGGGCGAGCCACGCGCGCGTGGGGGGGGGTGCGGCCGATCGGGCCCGCCCACGTGCGCGGGGGCCGCTCCCGTCAGGGGGCTTCGATCTCCGCGTACCGCTGCACCCACGCGTGCATGGCGATCGCGGCGGCGGCGCCCGCGTTGATGGAGCGGGTCGAGCCGAACTGGGCGATCGAGCAGACCATCTCCACGTGGGCGCGGGCCTCCTCGGTGAGCCCGGGGCCCTCCTGGCCGAAGAGCAGCACACAGCGGCGGGGCAGCACGGTCCGCTCCAGCGGCACGGCGCCCGGCAGGTTGTCGATGCCGATGACCGGGATGCCCTCGGCCGCCGCCCATGAGGTCAGCGACGCGGTGTCGGGGTGGTGCCGGACGTGCTGGTAACGGTCGGTGACCATGGCGCCGCGCCGGTTCCAGCGCCTGCGGCCCACGATGTGGACCTCCTTGGCGAGGAAGGCGTTGGCGGTCCGAACCACCGAGCCGATGTTGAAGTCGTGGCCCCAGTTCTCCACGGCCACATGGAAGTCGTGGCGCCGGGTGTCGAGGTCGGCGACGACCGCCTCCCGCGTCCAGTACCGGTAGCGGTCCACCACATTGCGCCGGTCGCCCTCGGCGAGCAGCTCGGGGTCGTACCGCTCGCCCTCGGGCCACGGCTCCGGGTGCGGCCCGACGCCGATCTCGGGGCCGAAACCCTCGTCGTACTGGACCGGCTCGGCGGTCCCGGATCCGGGACTCTGTTCGGTGGTGCTCACCCGACGAGGGTACGGGGGCCGGGCTCCTCACCCGTACGGCGCTGCTCGGGCAGCGGCTCGGCGCCCTTCCGCCGCAGCAGCCGGTCCCTGCCCCTGGCTGCCCTGACGCCGAGCGCCAGCAGGAACGGGGTGGGCAGGAACACGGCGTCGGCGGAGATCATGGCGAGCGAGAAGACCGGCAGCCCGAGGAGCAGCGCGATCCCGGCGTGCTCCAGCATCATCACGACCAGCAGCACGTTCTTGACCCTGCGGTGGAAGAGCGTGAACGGGAAGGCGACCTGGACGATCACCGTGCCGTAGGTCACCAGCATCACCATGACCCCGCTGGCGCCGAGCAGCTCCGAGAGGGCGGGCCAGGGGGTGAAGTAGTCGAGGTTGAGCGGGTAGAACAGCGCGGTGCCGTCCTGCCAGCGCGAGCCCTGGATCTTGTACCAGCCGGCCGTGGCGTAGATCAGACAGACCTCCGCCATGATCACCAGGAGGGCGGCGTTGTGGGCGAGGTGGGCCAGCGCGTCCAGCAGGGTGCGCGGCTCGCCGGGCGCGCTCCGGCAGACCAGCCACCACAGGCCGTTCCCCAGCCAGAGCACCCACAGGAGCACCGGCAGCCACCACTCGCCGGTGACGTTCGAGAACCAGGTCGTGACGAGGAGGAAGCCGCCGAGGACGGTCCACAGGAGCGGGCCGACGCGGTCCCGGCCCTGCGGCTCTCCCGCGCGTGAGGCGCGCGCCTCGCGGGCGGCCCGCCGGGCGTCGAGGGACCAGACCTGGGAGCACCGGGTGAAGACGAGGTAGAGCGCGGCGAGGTGGAGGACGTTGTCGCCGCCGTCGCCCACGAAGACGGACCGGTTCAGGAGCGACAGGACGCCGACCATGAACACGGCGGAGACGGCCCGGGTGCGCCAGCCGAGCAGCAGCAGGACGGCGGAGAGCACCGCGACCGCGTAGACGAACTCGAACCACGGGCGCCCGTCCGACCACAGCAGCACCGTGAAGGCCCGGTTGTCGGCGATCAGCCGGTTGGCCATCTCCCAGGACCAGGGGCCGTCGGGACCGTACAGCTCGGCGCGGTGGGGGAACTCGCGCAGCAGGAAGAACAGCCAGGTCAGCGAGAAGCCGATCCGGATGACCGCGCTCTGGTACGGGCCGAGGGAGCGGCTCGTGACGGTCTGGACGGCCCGCGCGAGCCGCCGTTCGAAGGACTCACGCGCGCGCGTGGAGCCGGTTTTCGGGGCACGCGCGCGCGTGGAGCCGGATTCCGAGACGGGAGCGGGGGCGGGGGCGGGCGCGGGAGCGAGGGCGGAGGCGGGCGCGGGCGCGGGCTCCGGGAGGGTCCTGGAGAGGGGCTCCGGGGCGGCGCTGGGGCCAGGGGTGGGGCCAGGGGTGGGGGCAGAGTTGGGGGCAGAGTTGGGGCTGGTCATCGGCCCGCCTCCGTACGGCTTCGGTCGGTTCCGGCGGGACGGTCGGCGTCGGTGACCGGCCACCACGGGAACTCACGGGTGGAGGTGGCGGTGTCGGTCTTCTCGGTGCTCCACGCGGGTGCGGGGACGGGCCGGGTGACCGTACGGAGCTGGATGCGCCGCACCTCCCCGGAGAGCGCCTTCCCCTCGGCGTCCCTGAGGCCGGGCAGGGCGTCGAGCCTGAGCATCGCGATCCGGCGCATGTACTCCTCCGAGAGCGCGCCCCGCAGCCCGTTGGGGCGGTGGTCGTCGCCGTGCGTGCCGAGGTAGAAGTCGATGGCCCGGCGGAGTTCGTTCTGCTGGGTGTGGCTGGGCATCGGGTTGTGCCGGATCGCCTCGGCGTCCTGGGCGGTGAGGTCGATCCAGCCGCCGGTGCGACGGGCGCCGTCGGGGGCGGCGACCTCGGCGCGGACCTCCACCGAGACGTTCTGCTGGAGCGGATTGGGCGCGAAGAGCTTCCAGTTCTGCTCGAACTCCGGGTAGATCCAGTCGTCCACGGCCTGACCGTGCCGTTTGGTCAGCGTGTTCGCCGGCGCCACGTGCAGGAACACCATCGCCAGATGGACACCGGCGAAGACGCCGACGACGGCGAGCGCCACGGCGAGGACGACCTGGTAGGGCAGCGACAGGGCCATGATCCCGCCGGAGGGGCGGCTCGGGTCCGGGTCTTCACCGGGGGCCGCCCCTGAGACGGACCCCGAGACGGATCCGGGGGTGAATCCAGGGAGAGATCCGGGATCGCCCCCGGGGGCGGATCCACGGGCAGGTCCGAGGTCGTCGCCGGGGTCGTCGCCAGGGGCGGGTCCGGGGGTGGGATCAGGCCCGGGGGCAGGGACAAGTCCGCTGGTGGGAGCCGGTGTGAGGGGTTCCCCGGTGCGGTCGGGTGGGCGATGTGCCGATTGGCCGCCGTCCACTCCGGCCGCGTCCTTCTCGACGTCCGCGTCCATCCCGCCCCGATCCCGATCGGCCCACTCGGTTATCCACAGGGTTGACACCATACGGGCCGCCGACTCACCATTGAAGTCATTCAACCGAACGATCGGTCGGTAGGGGGCCCGATGACCGCAGTGACGGCAGGGACGGCAGGGACCACGGGCGTGCCCGGAGCGTCGGACGCGACCGCGGCGGCGGAGCAGGCCGCGTACGAGGCCGTGTTCGACGCCGCCGTGGCCGCCGACGAGCGGATCGAGCCCCGCGACTGGATGCCCGAGGCCTACCGCGCCTCGCTCGTCCGGCAGATCGCGCAGCACGCCCACTCCGAGATCATCGGCATGCAGCCCGAGGCGAACTGGATCACCCGCGCGCCCTCACTGCGCCGCAAGGCCATCCTCATGGCCAAGGTGCAGGACGAAGCCGGCCACGGCCTGTATCTGTACAGCGCGGCGGAGACCCTCGGCACCAGCCGCGACGAACTGCTCGACAAGCTTCACTCGGGCCGCCAGAAGTACTCCTCGATCTTCAACTACCCCACGCTGACCTGGGCCGACGTCGGCGCCATCGGCTGGCTGGTGGACGGCGCCGCGATCACCAACCAAGTCCCCCTCTGCCGCTGCTCCTACGGGCCGTACGCCCGCGCGATGGTCCGCGTCTGCAAGGAGGAGTCCTTCCACCAGCGCCAGGGGTACGAAGCACTGCTCGCCCTCTCCCGGGGCACCGAGGCGCAGCACGCCATGGCCCAGGACGCCGTGGACCGCTGGTGGTGGCCCTCACTGATGATGTTCGGCCCCCCGGACGACGAGTCCGCGCACTCCGCCCAGTCGATGGCCTGGAAGATCAAGCGCCACTCCAACGACGAGCTGCGCCAGCGTTTCGTCGACATCGCCGTCCCGCAGGCCGAAGCCCTCGGCCTCACCCTCCCCGACCCGGACCTGCGGTGGAACGAGGAGCGCGGGCACTACGACTTCGGCGCGATCGACTGGGCCGAGTTCCGGGACGTCCTCAAGGGGAACGGCCCGTGCAACGACCAGCGGCTGAGCAGACGGCGCCAGGCCCACGAGGACGGCGCCTGGGTCAGGGAAGCCGCCGCGGCCCATGCCAGAAAGCACCAGGACACCGGCGGACACGGCGGAGACGGGAAGGCACAGGAATGACGAGCGACGGTTGGCCGCTGTGGGAGGTGTTCGTGCGCTCCCGCCGCGGACTGTCCCACACCCACGCGGGCAGTCTCCACGCCCCCGACGCGGAGATGGCCCTGCGCAACGCCCGCGACCTGTACACCCGCAGGAGCGAAGGCGTCTCGATCTGGGTCGTCCCCTCCTCGGAGATCACCGCCTCCTCGCCCGACGAGAAGGACCCCTTCTTCGAACCGGCGGCGGACAAGCCCTACCGCCACCCGACGTTCTACGAGATCCCGGAGGGGGTGAAGCACCTGTGAGCACCGCCGAGACCGACACCACCGCCCTCGCGCCCGCCGCCGGTGCGCCCGCTGCCGGTGCGTCCCCTGCCGATGCGCCCGCCGCCGGTGTGTCCACCGCCCCCGCGTCCGCTCCCCACGGTTCCGTTTCCGCCGCGTCCGCTCCCCGGGAGGCCGTTCCCCACGCGTCCGTCCCCCGGGTGGCCGCGCTCGCCCTCGGCGACGACGCCCTCGTCCTCTCCCACCGGCTGGGGGAATGGGCCGGCTCCGCCCCCGTCCTGGAGGAGGAGGTCGCCCTCGCCAACATCGCGCTCGACCTCCTCGGCCAGGCCCGAGTCCTGCTCTCGCTCGTCGGCGACGAGGACGAACTGGCCTACCTCCGTGAGGAGCGCTCCTTCCGGAACGCGCAGCTCGTCGAACAGCCCAACGGCGACTTCGCCCACACCATCGCCCGGCAGCTCTACTTCTCCACTTACCAGCACCTTCTGTACGGGCGACTGGCCGACGGCAGCGGGCCCTTCGCCGCACTCGCCGCCAAGGCCGTCAAGGAGGTCGCCTACCACCGGGACCACGCCGAGCACTGGACCCTGCGCCTCGGCGACGGCACCGAGGAGAGCCACCACCGCATGCGGCGCGCCTGCGACGCCCTGTGGCGGTACACCGGCGAACTCTTCCAGCCCGTCGACGGCCTCGACGTGGACCACGAGGCCCTGGAGGGCGACTGGCTCGCCGCCGTCACCGACGTCCTCGGCAAGGCCGGCCTCGCCACGCCCACCGGCCCCCGCACCGGCGCCTGGTCCGCCGGGGCGGGCCGCCAGGGCCTGCACACCGAACCCTTCGGGCGGATGCTCGCCGAGATGCAGCATCTGCACCGCAGCCACCCGGGGGCGACATGGTGACCATGACGGCCCTGGAAGAGGAGCTGGCCCGGATCGCCGGCGCCGTCCCCGACCCCGAGCTGCCCGTCCTCACCCTGGCCGACCTCGGCGTCCTGCGCGGAGTCCAGGTCACCGGACCCGGCAGCGTCGAGGTCTCCCTCACCCCCACCTACACCGGCTGCCCCGCCGTCGAGGCCATGTCCTCGGACATCGAGCGCGCCCTCCACGAGCACGGCGTCCCCGAGGTCTCCGTCGTCACCGTCCTCGCCCCCGCCTGGTCCACCGACGACATCAGCGAGGAAGGACGCCGCAAACTCGCCGAGTTCGGCGTCGCCCCGCCCCGCCCCCAGGGCCCGGCGGACGGCCCCGTCCCGCTCACCCTCGCCATCCGCTGCCCCCACTGCGGCTCCACCGACACCGAACTCCTCAGCCGCTTCTCCTCGACCGCGTGCAAGGCCCTGCGCCGCTGCACCGCCTGCCGTGAACCGTTCGACCACTTCAAGGAGCTGTAGATGGCCTCCTCAGGCGCCGAGCGGGCCGGGTTCCACCCGCTCAGGGTGAGCGGGGTCGAACAGCTCACCGACGACTCCGTCGCCGTCACCTTCACCGTCCCGCCCGAACTCCACGAGGCCTACCGACACCTGCCCGGCCAGCATCTCGCCCTGCGCCGCACCGGCGGAGACGGACAGGACGTCCGGCGCACCTACTCGATCTGCACCCCCGCCGCCCCAATCGGCGAGCCCCCCGTCCTCCGGGTCGGCATCCGGCTCGTCGACGGCGGCTCGTTCTCCACGTACGCCCTCAAGGAACTGGCCGTCGGCGACCTCGTCGACGTCATGGAACCCCGGGGCCGCTTCACGCTCTCCCCGCGCCCCGGCCACTTCGCCGCCGTCGTCGGCGGCAGCGGCATCACCCCGGTCCTCTCGATCGCGGCCACCCTGCTCGCCCGCGAGCCCCAGGCCCGGTTCTGCCTGATCCGGAGCGACCGTACGGCCGCCTCCACGATGTTCCTCGACGAGGTCGCCGACCTCAAGGACCGCTACCCCGACCGCTTCCAGCTGGTCACCGTCCTCTCCCGGGAGGAGCAGCAGTCCGGGCTGCCGTCGGGCCGCCTCGACCACGAGCGGCTCACGGCGCTGCTGCCCGCGCTGCTGCCCGTCGCCAGCATCGACGGCTGGTTCCTCTGCGGTCCCTTCGGCCTGGTCCAGGGCGCCGAGCGGGCCCTGCGCACGCTCGGCGTCGACCGCGCCCGCGTCCATCAGGAGATCTTCCACGTCGACGACGGCTCCGCCCCGGCCAAGGTCCCGGCCGGAGACACCCCCGCGCACGCCACCCTGACGGCGACCCTGCACGGCCGGTCCGGCAACTGGCCGGTGGAGCGGGGGGAGAGCCTGCTCGACACGGTGCTCCGCGCCCGCGCCGACGCCCCGTACGCCTGCAAGGGCGGGGTGTGCGGCACCTGCCGTGCCTTCCTCGTCGGCGGGGAAGTGCGGATGGACCGCAACTTCGCCCTAGAACCGGAGGAGACGGCCGCCGGATACGTCCTGGCCTGCCAGTCCCACCCCGTGACCCCGGATGTGGAACTGGACTTCGACCGCTGAGACGCCCCCTCGGACGCGTCTCGATCACCCTCGGACGCGCCTCGGAATGTCCTCGGGCCCGCCTCGCCCGAAGCGCCGTACGGCCGCCTCTGGCGGGGCCTGGGGTGCGTCACCCCTTCCTTTCCCCTCACCACTGCCCTATTTTGACGATCCGTCAGATGCGTGTGGGCTCCAACTGGAGGTCAGGGCAGTGGACTTCACCTTCACCGAAGAGCAGCAGGCGGCCGTCGAGGCGGCCAGGGCCGTCTTCGCGGATGTCGCACCCGACTCCGTCCCCAGTCCCGCCCTCACCCGGGGAGCGGTGGCCGAGGACTTCGACCGGCCGCTCTGGTCCCACCTCTCGGCCACCGGGCTCCTCGCCCTCACCGTCTCCCCGGACCACGGGGGCGCGGGGCTCGACCCCGTCGCCCTCTGCCTCGTCCTGCGCGAATCGGCCCGGGTCCTCGCCCGCGTCCCCCTCCTGGAGACCAGCGCCGTCGCCATGACCATCGAGCGGTACGCGCCCCGCGCGACCGCCGCCCGACTCCTCCCCCGCGTCGGCCGGGGCGAACTCGTCCTCACCGCCGCCTCCCAGGGGCGCACCGGCCACGAACCCGCCGAGTCCGCCGTCACCGCACGCCGTGACGGCGACGGCTGGATCCTCGACGGACGCCAGACCGGCGTTCCCTGGGCCCACCGCGCCGACCTGATCGCCGTACCCGCGCACACCGCCGACGGCCACACCGTCCTCGCCCTGTCGCCCCGCGCCCACCCTGGCCTCGGCCTCGCCGCGCAGTACTCCACCCACGGCGAACTCCTCGCCGAGCTGAGCCTGGACTCCGTCCGGCTCGACGCCGCCGACGTCATCGACGCCGAGGGTGCCTGGGAACGCCTGCGCGGACTCCTCACCACCGGCACCTGCGCGCTCGCCCTCGGCCTCGGCGAAGCCGTCCTCACCATGACGAGCCGGTACACCGGCACACGCGAACAGTTCGGCCACCCCGTGGCCACCTTCCAGGCCGTCGCCGTCCAGGCCGCCGACCGCTACATCGACCTGCGGGCCATGGAAGTCACCCTCTGGCAGGCCGCCTGGCGCCTCGGCACCGACGCCGAGGCCCCGCTGCCCGTCGCGGGGGACATCGCCGTCGCGAAGATCTGGGCCTCCGAAGGGGTCCGGCGCGTGGTGCAGACCGCACAGCATCTGCACGGCGGAGTCGGCGCCGACACCGACTACCCGCTGCACCGCTACCACGCCTGGGCCAAGTACCTGGAACTGTGCCTCGGCCCCGCTCCGGCCCACGAGGAAGCACTGGGCGACCTGCTGGCCGCCCACCTGCTCGGCTGACGGCCCCCGGTTCCGGCGCCCCGGAGGCCGTCGGACCCGTACGCCGGACTCGGGCGGGCGTCGGCCCCACCCGTCAGGCCCGTACGTCAGGCTCGGGGCCGTCGGAGCCGAACGTCAGCCTCGGGGCCGTCAGGCCCGTACGTCAGCCGACGAAGGCCGGGCGTGCGTCAGAGGACGAAGGCCGGGCTGCCGCTCCCGCTGACCATCGGCCGTCCGGCGCCGTCCCAGGCGAGCATTCCGCCCTCGACGTTCACCGCGTCGAAGCCCTGCTGCACCAGGTACTGCGTGACCTGCGCCGACCGGCCGCCCACCCGGCACATCACATACGCACGGCCCCGCTCGGCGACGGCCTCCGTGACCTCGCCGAAGCGGGCCACGAAGTCGCTCATCGGCACATGCAGCGCGCCCTCGACGTGCCCGGCCGCCCACTCGTCGTCCTCCCTGACGTCCAGCACCAGGGCATCGGCCGGCACGGAAGCCGCGTCCACCGAGGGCAGCGGGGAGAAATTCATGGGAGGGGCCTTCTCTCGTGGGTCTCACACGGCGTACGACCCGAAGGATTCGGGCGCACGGAAAACCTACTGCACCAGCTCCGCAAGCTCGTTCTCCCGCTCGGCGACCTGCCCGAGCAGCTGCTCGGCGATCTCCTCAAGGAGACGGTCCGGATCGTCCGGCGCCATCCGCAGCATCGCGCCGATCGCGCTCTCCTCCAGCTCACGCGCCAGCACTGACAGCATGTCCTTGCGCTCGGCCAGCCATTCGAGACGGGCGTACAGCTCCTCGCTCTCGCTGAGCCGCTCGGCGATCACCGGGCCCGCCTCCCACTCGGCGAGCAGCTCGCGCAGCAGGCCCTCGTCACCGCGGGCGTAGGCGGCGTTCACCCGGGTGATGAACTCCTCGCGGCGCTTGCGCTCGTCCTCCTCGCGGGCCAGATCGGGGTGGGCCTTGCGCGCCAGCTCCCGGTAGAGCCGGCGGGCCTCGTCGCCGGGACGGACCCGCTTGGGCGGCTGCACCGGGCTGTCGGTGAGCATCGCCGCCGCCTCGGGGGACAGGCCGTCGGAGTCGAGCCAGTCGTGGAACAGCTCGTCCACCCCGGGCATCGGCAGCACTGCGGCCCGCGCCTCCCGGGCCTTCCGCAGATCCTCCGGGTCGCCGGTACGCGCCGCACGGGCCTCGGCGATCCGGGCGTCCAGCTCGTCGAGCCGCGCGTACATCGGACCGAGCTTCTGGTGGTGCAGCCGCGAGAAGTTGTCCACCTCGACCCGGAAGGTCTCGACGGCGATCTCGAACTCGATCAGCGCCTGCTCGGCGACCCGCACGGCCCGCTCAAGCCGCGCCTCGGGCCGCTCGTCCTGCCCCGAACCGTCCCCGGACCGCCCGTCCTGCCCGTCCTGCCCGGCCGGACCTTCCTGCCCGGCCCGACCGTCCGGTCCGGCCTGCTCGGTCTGCTCGTCCCGCACCGACCCGGCCTCGGAGCCCTCGTTCGCACCCTGGTGCCCGCTCACGTCCACGCCCGCCTACGTACTCGATCCGGCTCGTCCCGCCCAGCCTACGGTCCGCCCCCGGGGTCAGACGCCCGGGTCCGCAGCTATACGGCCCGTTCGGATGGCATCGAGCAGGTCCGCGTGGTCGGCCGTGGTGCGGTCCGCGTACGAGACGGCGAAGGCGGCGACGGCCTCGTCGAACTCCTCGCCCTTCCCGCAGTACCCGGCTATCAGACGCGGATCGGCGCTGTGGGCGTGCGCGCGGGCAAGCAGCGCGCCGGTCATCCGGCCGTAGTCGTCGACCTGCGCGGGGGTGAGCGCGAGCGGGTCGACGCTCCCCTTGCGGTTGCGGAACTGGCGCACCTGGAACGGACGCCCCCGCACCGTCGTCCAGCCCAGCAGGATGTCGCTGACGACCTGCATCCGCTTCTGGCCGAGGACCACCCGTCGCCCCTCGTGCCCGGCGTCCGGCGCGAGGAAACCGGCGGCCGGGAGGTGGGGAAGCAGCGCGGAGGCCCTGGCCTCCTTCACCTGGAGAACCAGGGGCTCGCCCCGGTGGTCCAGCAGAAGCACGACATAGGAACGGGTGCCGACACTGCCGGTGCCGACGACCCGGAACGCGACGTCGTGCACCGCGTACCGCGCGAGGAGCGGCAGCCGGTCCTCGGACACGGTCTCCAGATACGGGCCGAGGGCGGCGGCGACGGCCGCGGCCTCCGCGTCGGGCACCCGGCGGAGCACCGGGAGCGCCTCGACGAACCGGCGGCCGCCGCCCTCGGCCTCGGTCACGGCCTCGGTGGAACGGGAGGCGAAACGGGCGCTGGTGTTGTTCCGCGCCTTGGCCGAGACCCGTTCCAGGGTGCCGAGGAGATCACGGGCGTCGGTGTGGGAGACCAGTTCCTCGTCCGCTATCGCGTTCCAGGCGTCGAGCGCGGGGAGCCGGGCGAGCAGCCGCATGGTCCGGCGGTAGGCGCCGACGGTGTCGAAGGCGGCGGCACGACAGACGTCCTCGTCGGCGCCGACCTCCCGGCCCGCGAGGACGAGGGAGGTGGCGAGCCGCTTGAGGTCCCACTCCCAGGGCCCGACGATGGTCTCGTCGAAGTCGTTGAGGTCCATCACGAGCCGACCCCGGGCGTCTCCGTAGAGACCGAAGTTGGCGGCGTGGGCATCGCCGCAGAGCTGGGCGGCGATGCCGGTGACGGGGGTGCCGGCGAGGTCGTGGGCCATGAGCCCGGCGGAACCCCGCAGGAACGCGAAGGGGCCCGCCGCCATCCGGCCGACCCGCAGCGGGGCAAGCTCGGGCACACGGCCCCGGTTCGACTCCTCGACGGCCCGGACTGCGTCCGGCCGGTCGGCGGCGAGGGCGGGCGCGCTGTGCACGGAGCGGGGGACGCGGTCACGCAGTTCCTTGCCCCGGACCTTGGGGGAGACGCCGGTACCGACGACGGCCCGACGCGCGAAACCCGGCACATACGGCACACGCCCGCCGTCCCGCTCCCCGCCCGAACCGCGCTGCCCCGGCACCACGGCCTGGATCTCGTCCATGGCACTTCCTCCCCCGATGCGACTTTTCAACATCATCCGGCGCCGACGTTACCGCCGCACCTCGGTGATCGTCTTCCCCTGTGGATAACTCCTGAGGCGGCCCGGCGGTCGCACTGTCCGGACTTCTGGGGCCCTCCCCCCCCCCCCCCTCCCCTCCCGCCCTGTTCCCGTTCCCCGTCCCAAAGCCCCCGTCCCAAAGCCCCCGTCCCAAAGCCCCCGTCCCCAAGCCCCCGTCCCCAAGCCCCCGTCAGCGTCCGCGTCCGTGCCCACTCCCGTCCGCCCCCACCCGCGTCCGTCCGCCGTCCCCCGTCCCCCGTCCGCCCCCAAGTCCCCCTACAGCCCCGCGTCTCTGGCCAGCAAGGCTGCCTGGACGCGGTTCTCGCAGCCCAGTTTGGACAGGATGCGGCTCACATATGTCTTCACCGTCGCCTCGCTCATATGCAGTCGGCGTCCCGCGTCCGCGTTGGAGAGGCCTTCTCCGAGCAGGGCGAGGACCCCGCATTCCTTCTCGCTGAGGGCCGCCACCCGGCCTCGTGCCTCCTCGGCACGGGCTGCTTCCCGGCCCGAGGCGAGCCGTTCCACCACGTGCCGGGTCGCCGCGGGCGACAGATAGGCGTCTCCCGCCGCTGCCGCTCTGACCGCGCCGATCAGCTCGGCCGGGGCCGTGTCCTTGAGCAGGAACCCTGCCCCGCCGTACTCCAGTGCCCGCAGCACGTTGTCCCGCTCGCCGAATGTCGTCAGGATGATCACTCGGGCCGCCGGGGCCGCCCTGCGCAGCTCCGGGAGGGCGGAGAGCCCGTCGAGCACCGGCATCTGGATGTCGAGCAACACCACGTCCGCCGCGTGCGCTCGGGCCGCCTCGACCGCCTGCCGCCCGTCGGCGGCCTCTCCGACGACCGCGATCCCCTGATCCGAGTTGAGGATCATCCGAATCCCGGCCCTGATCAGAGGCTCGTCATCGGCGATCACGACCCTGATGGGCTGCCCTGCCACAGCTGTTTCCCCCGTGCTCCGGTACGAGCGGTCCCCTGCGCGCTACCGCGCGTCGATCTCGTACGACTTCTTCTCGATCAGCTTGCCGTCCTTGAAGCAGAACCGGTAGACGGGCTCCTTCTCGGAGTCGGCACCGAACTCGTAGGACATCAGCGTCAGGCACTCCGAACCCTCCGGCTCGGCAGGGCCCTTGCCCTCGATGCCCGCGGTGGCGATCGTGTCGCCCGAGGGCAGCAGATCCCGTACGTCCGCCTCGGTCATCCCGACCTCGATCATCTCGTACTGGTCGGCCGTGATCAGGCCGTCCTTCACCGATCCCATCAGGAAGTAGAGGCCGAATCCCCCCGCGACCACGAGCAGCACCAGCGCGGCGAACGCTATGCCGCAGCCCAGCGCGATCGAACCGCCCGTGCTTCTGCCCCTGCCCCCGCGAACCGCCATGGCCAGCTCCCGCTCCGTGAACGTCCAGTCGGCCGGTCCGACCTCGACCGGACGACCATCTCCCGCCAGGGGCCTGGTGGTCTGCTGCCGGAAGTCGTCGGCCGCATCGACCAAAGGAGCCGCCTCCGCCACGGGCGCGGCCCCGTACGGCAGCATTCCCGCGACGCGGAAGCCGCCTCCGTCGGCCGGGCCCGCGTGGCACATGCCGCCGACGAGCCGCGCCCGCTCCGCGAGGCCGGTCAGCCCCTGTCCTCCGCTGACGACGTCCTTCGCGGGGCCCGACGTGGGCCGGGCGTTGACGACCTCGACGACGAACGTGTCGGGCTCGTAGCGCAGTTCGACTCCGATCGGGGAGCCGGGGGCGTACTTGTAGGCGTTCGTCAGGGCCTCCTGGACGATCCTGTACACGGCGTGGTCGGCGGCCGGCGCCAGTGGCCGTTCCTCCCCCGCGCTGCGCAGCCCGACCTCGGTCCCGGCGGCCCGTGCCGACTCCACGAGTCCCTCGATGCCCGCTATCCCGCGCGCCGCCCTGCCCGTCTCGTCCCCGGTCCGCGCGGAGCCGGCCGTCTCGCCGCCCGAGGCCTCGACGCCGTCCCTGAGTATCCCGACGACCTCCCGCAGCTCGTGCATCGCCGTCACCGACGCGTTCCGCAGGACGCCGACCACCTCGCGCTGCCGGTCGCCCAGCTCCCGGTCGACCTCCAGGGCGCCCGTGTGCACGGCGATCAGGGCCAGTTGGTGCCCGAGGCTGTCGTGCATGTCCTGAGCGATCCGCTGCCGCTCCCGCTGCCGCGCCTGCCAGACGACCATGGAACGCTCCCTCAACAGCTGCGCGTTGCGCTCCTGGAGGGCGTGCAGCAGGGTCCGCCGCTGTCCCCAGTAGCGGTGCGCGAGCCCCGGCGCCAGGACGGCTCCCAGGTAGTAGAGGGTCGTCATGAGGGCGACGGTGAGCAGCTGCCGCGAGTCCAGGACGTCCAGGACCGTGCCGCCGACGTTCAGCACGAAGGCCACGATGAACGCGGCGAGGGCCCGTCCCACCCCGACGACGTACCGGCCCGCCGACCAGCCCGCGACGAGCAGCGGCAGCCCCATGCCCGGCAGGAAGGGCGCGAGCCCCGCGGTCACCACGAGGACGCTCGCGGGCAGTCTGCGGCGCACCAGGAAGAGCAGGGCGGAGCCGACGGCGACCCCGGCCAGCCGCAGACCCTCGCCGCCGAGAAGCTCCTCCGTTCCGGCGCTCAGCAGTGCGAGGACGGCGGCGAACGCCAGCTCACCGGTGGTCCTGCGCCCCGACCACTGCCCCGGCACCGCGAACCAGGCCCACGCGGCACCGAGAACGCCCCAGGCACCCGCACGGGCCCCCCGCCCGCCCTCGGGCACCGACCCCCGCGCGCCCGGCTTCTCCGACTTCGACATCGCTTTCACGCTCGCACCCTAGGCAGCGCCCTCGGCCCACGGCTTCTCTCTTTCGTCTCGCCCGGCAACGACAAAAGTCGCGGCACGAAAGAGACTTCACCCACCGGAAACCAACGGCCCAGCGGCCCAGCGGACTAAAGGCCCAACGACCCCACGCGCTCAGAGCCGGGGGGGGGCACCAGACCGACACCGTCTGGGACACGGACAAGCTGTACGCGCCTCCCGTCGTCACGGTCGGCACGGTCGGCAGCGGCTCGGCTTCGTGAAACGGCGGCCTGGGCCTTACCGGGTTCTCCGGGCAGTACGACGGTCGCGCCGACAGCCGACGACGGTCAACCCCGTCGACCGACACTCCGGACACCCCAGACACCCCACCCGTCGCCTCGCGACGACACCCCCGCTTCCACAAGACGACGCCGCCCGGCCTCCGTCTTCCGGCTTCCGGCTCCCTGAAAGCCACCCCGCAGAACCGATCGAGTAAGACAGATCACATCCCGCAATGCGTCGGCAGGTCACCGCCCGACCCGACGGAAGTCACACCGCCGACACCCTCGGAGGCCGCCGGGCCCCCGAAGGCCGCTGACGGTCCGAAGGCCACCGGCAGTCCACGTACCCCCGTACCACCCACACCCGCACCCACCCCCGCCCCCGCCCCGCCCCGCCCCATCCCCAGCATCCCCAGAACGCAAACAAAACGGTCGGCATCATTGCGATGCCGACCGTTTCGTCGTTCCTACCAGGACATCCCTACGGATATCCTCTGGTGCGCGAGGGGGGAGTTGAACCCCCACGCCCTTTCGGGCACTGGAACCTGAATCCAGCGCGTCTGCCTATTCCGCCACCCGCGCATTGGGTGTGCTCCGGGCTCCCTCACCTTTCGGTGTGAGCGCCTGGCGACATCTGAAGATTAGCACGTCGCAGGCCGTGGATTCACATCCGTTGTTTCGGCCGCGCTCGGGCAGAACAAGGTGAGGGGAGGGGGCGACGGCGCGGGGGAGGAGCATCGGCGGAGGAACGGTACGGACCGCCCCGGAACCGTCCGGGACACCCGCTCCGGGCCTCCGTACGGGAACCCTCTCGCCCTCTCCCCACAGCCAGGTGCGGGACACTGTCCACAGGGCGCCTCTACGATCCGTGGGGAAAGCCTGTGAGAGGTGACACTCGTCCACAGGGCGGGGAAGGGGAACCAGCCGATTTCCCGACGCGTGGATACGATCTGTAAGCAGTACCAGGACGACAACGACGGAGGAGGTGCCCCATGGGAGTCATGAAGCGTTTCGAGCAGCGTCTCGAAGGTCTGGTCAACGGCACCTTCGCCAAGGTCTTCAAGTCCGAGGTCCAGCCTGTCGAGATCGCGGGCGCGCTCCAGCGCGAGTGCGACAACAACGCGCAGATCTGGAACCGCGAACGGACCGTCGTCCCCAACGACTTCATCGTGGAGCTGAGCACGCCGGACTACGAGCGTCTCAGCCCCTACTCGGGTCAGCTCGGCGACGAGCTCGCGGGCCTGGTCCGGGACTACGCGAAGCAGCAGCGGTACACCTTCATGGGCCCGATCAAGGTCCATCTGGAGAAGGCCGAGGACCTCGACACCGGTCTGTACCGCGTCCGCAGCCGCACGCTGGCGTCAAGCACGTCCCAGCCGCAGCCGCAGCCGCCCGCAGGCGGACACCAGCCCCACCAGCAGCAGGGCCAGGCGCAGGGCCGCGGCGGCTACGGGTATCCCCCGGCCGGCGCCCCGCCCATGCCCGCGTCCCCGCCTCCCGGCACGCCCGGTCACCGGCCCGCGGCAGGGGCCCCCGGCCCCGGCGGCACCGGCGGGGCAGGCGCCCAGACGCGCCGCTGGATCGAGATCAACGGCACCCGCCACCAGATCTCGCGCTCGACCCTGGTCCTCGGCCGCAGCACCGACGCGGACGTGAGGATCGACGATCCCGGCGTGTCCCGCCGGCACTGCGAGATCCGGACCGGAACGCCCTCGACGATCCAGGATCTGGGATCCACCAACGGCATCGTGGTGGACGGGCAGCACACCACCCGCGCTACGCTCCGCGACGGCTCGCGGATCGTCGTGGGCAGCACCACCATCGTTTACCGGCAAGCCGAAGGGTGAAGCGGGGGCAATGTCAGAGCTGACCCTGACGGTCATGCGGTTGGGTTTCCTGGCCGTTCTGTGGCTGTTCGTCATCGTGGCCGTCCAGGTCATCCGCAGTGACCTTTTCGGTACGCGGGTCACCCAGCGCGGTTCACGGCGCCAGGAGGCGCGACCCCAACAACAGCAGCAGGCGCGGCAGACCGCCGCGCCACCGCAGCAGCGCGGCCAGCAGAGCGCGGGCGGCGGGCGGCAGCGCCGGGGCGCCCCGACCAAACTCGTCGTCTCCGAGGGCACCCTCACCGGCACGACCGTCGCCCTCCAGGGCCAGACGATCACGCTGGGCCGGGCGCACGACTCGACGATCGTCCTCGACGACGACTACGCCTCCAGCCGCCACGCCCGGATCTACCCGGACCGGGACGGGCAGTGGATCGTCGAGGACCTCGGGTCCACCAACGGCACGTACCTCGACCGGACCCGCCTCACCACCGCGACCCCGATTCCGCTGGGCGCGCCGATCCGCATCGGCAAGACCGTCATCGAGCTGCGGAAGTAGTGCTACATCATGAATAGGCGCGAGCGGAGCGAGCGAGTCGGGACGGGCCCCTCCAGCGTCCGTGCCACGCTCCCGACCGGAGCGATCGAAGCGACCGGTGTGACCGGATCGACCGGAGGGTGGGCAGTGTGGGTCGAGACCGGCTGTACCCCGATGAGGCGTCGACAGGGCAGGTGCGCATGACACTGTCCTTGCGATTCGCCGCGGGCTCGCACAAGGGCATGATCCGCGAGGGGAACGAGGACTCGGGATACGCCGGTCCGCGCCTTCTCGCGATCGCCGACGGCATGGGCGGCCAGGCGGCCGGGGAGGTCGCCTCCTCCGAGGTGATCTCCACCCTCGTCACCCTCGACGACGACGTCCCGGGCTCCGACATCCTCACCTCGCTGGGCACGGCGGTGCAGCGCGCCAACGACCAGCTGCGGATGATGGTCGAGGAGGACCCGCAGCTCGAAGGCATGGGCACCACGCTCACCGCCCTGCTCTGGACCGGCCAGCGGCTCGGTCTGGTGCACGTCGGCGACTCCCGCGCCTATCTGCTCCGCGACGGGGTGCTGACCCAGATCACACAGGACCACACCTGGGTGCAGCGGCTCGTCGACGAGGGCCGGATCACCGAGGAGGAGGCGACGACCCACCCGCAGCGCTCGCTTCTCATGCGGGCGCTCGGCAGCGGCGACCACGTCGAGCCGGATCTGTCGATCCGTGAGGTCCGGGCCGGAGACCGCTATCTGATCTGCTCGGACGGCCTGTCCGGCGTGGTCTCGCACCAGACCCTCGAAGACACCCTCGCCAGCTACCAGGGCCCGCAGGAGACCGTGCAGGAGCTGATCCAGCTCGCGCTGCGCGGCGGTGGCCCCGACAACATCACGGTGATCGTCGCCGACGTCCTGGACGTCGACGGCGGCGACACCCTCGCCGGTCACCTCAGCGACACCCCGGTCATCGTGGGCGCGGTCGCGGAGAACCAGGCGCAGCTGAACGACGGCGGGGCGATGCAGACCCCGGCCGGCCGTGCCTCCGGTCTCGGCCGCCCGGCCTCGCACCAGCAGCCGCCCGCCGGTGGGTTCGGCCCGCCCGGCAGCGGCGACGACCACGGCTACGGCATGGCCCCGCAAGGCTCCTACGAGGAGTACACGGACGACGACTTCGTGAAGCCGCGGACGGGCCTCAAGTGGCTCAAGCGCCTCTTCTTCCTCGTCCTCGTCCTGGCCCTCGTCGGCGGCGGTCTCTACGGCGGCTGGCGCTGGACGCAGAAGCAGTACTTCGTCGGGGCCAAGGACCAGCACGTGGCGCTCTACCAGGGCATCAGCCAGGACCTGGCGTGGATCTCGATGTCGAAGGTCGAGCAGGACCACCCCGAGATCGAGCTCAAGTACCTTCCCGCGTACCAGCGGAAGCAGGTCGAGGACACGATCGCGGGCGGCAGCCTCGACAAGGCCCGTACGAAGATCTCCGAGCTGGCTCTCCAGGTCTCCGCCTGCAAGAAGACCGAGCAGCGCCGGGCCGCCTCCGAGAAGGCCGCCGCCCAGCCGACCAAGCCGGCCGAGACGCCCGAGAACGCGGACGGCGCCGCCGCACCCGAATCCAAGCCCACCACAGCCGCTCCGTCGCCGGGTCCCGCCCTTACCGCGGAGGAGCAGCGGCTGGCCTCGAACTGCGGCAAGCAGTAAGCACCCGTAGGGGGCCTTTCACCACCATGAGCGTTGTCACCAACACGACCACGATCGGCGCGATCGAGGCACCGAGCCGCCGCAACACGGAGCTGGCGCTGCTCGCGTTCGCCGTCGTCATCCCGGTGTTCGCGTACCTCAACGTGGGCCTGGCCATCGACGGCAAGGTCCCGGCAGGCATGCTCGGTTACGGCCTCGGCCTGACCCTGCTCGCGGGTGTCGCGCACCTGGTGGTGCGGAAGTGGGCACCGTACGCGGACCCGCTGCTGCTGCCCCTCGCGACCCTGCTCAACGGGCTCGGCCTGGTGCTGATCTGGCGGCTCGACCAGTCGCCCCGGCTGATCGCCAAGTCCATCCGGGAGCACGGCAGTTTCAGCCCCGACGCCCCCAGTCAGATGATGTACTCGGCGATCGGCGTCGCCATGCTCATCGGCGTGCTGCTGGTCCTGAAGGACCACCGGATCCTCCAGCGCTACACGTACATCTCGATGGCGGTCGCGCTCGTCCTGCTGCTGCTGCCGCTCGTCCCCGGTCTGGGCACGGACGTCTTCGGCGCCAAGATCTGGATCAACGTCGGCGGCTTCTCCATCCAGCCCGGCGAGTTCGCCAAGCTGGTCCTCGCCGTGTTCTTCTCCGGTTATCTGATGGTGAAGCGGGACGCGCTGGCACTGGCCAGCCGCCGGTTCATGGGGCTCTACCTGCCGCGTGGCCGCGACCTCGGCCCGATCCTCACGATCTGGGCGGTCAGCCTCCTCATCCTGGTCTTCGAGAACGACCTCGGCACCTCGCTGCTGTTCTTCGGCATGTTCGTGATCATGCTGTACGTGGCCACCGAGCGGACCAGCTGGATCGTCATGGGTCTGCTGATGGCGTCGGGCGGCGCGGTCGCCGTCAGCTCCTTCGCCAGCCACGTCCAGTCCCGCGTGGCGGCCTGGATCGACCCCTTCGAGTGTCTGAAGACGGCTCCTCCCGGCACCAACATGGCGTACGCCTGCGACCAGATGACCCAGGTCCTGATGTCGTTCGGCTCCGGCGGCATCCTCGGCACCGGTCTCGGCCAGGGCAACTCCGACCTCATCGGCTTCGCCGCGAACTCCGACTTCATCTTCGCCACCGTCGGCGAGGAACTCGGCCTCGCCGGTGTGATGGTCTTCCTGCTGCTCTACGGTCTGATCGTCGAGCGCGGTGTCCGCACCGCCCTCGCCGCCCGCGACCCCTTCGGCAAGCTGCTCGCGATGGGCCTCTCCGGCGCCTTCGCCCTCCAGATCTTCGTCGTCGCCGGCGGTGTCATGGGCCTCATCCCGCTCACCGGTATGACCATGCCGTTCCTCGCGTACGGCGGTTCCTCCGTGATCGCGAACTGGGCCCTGATCGGCATCCTGATCCGGATCAGCGACACCGCGCGCCGCCCCGCGCCCGCGCCCGCCCCGTCCCCCGACGCCGAGATGACCCAGGTGGTCCGTCCGTGAACAAGCCGCTGCGGCGGGTCGCGATCTTCTGTGGCCTGCTCGTCCTCGCCCTGCTCCTGCGCGACAACTGGCTCCAGTTCGTCCGCGCCGACGAGCTGACCTCCCACCCCAAGAACCGCCGGGTGCAGATCGAGCGGTACGCGAACGAGCGCGGCAACATCATCGTCGACGGCAAGCCCATCACCGGCTCCGTCGACTCCAAGGACACGTTCTACAAGTTCAAGCGCACCTACATCGACGGCCCCATGTGGGCCCCGGTGACCGGCTACGCCTCGCAGGCGTACGACGCCAACCAGATCGAGAAGATCGAGGACGGCATCCTCACCGGCAACGACGACCGGCTCTTCTTCGACCGCACGCTCGCCATGTTCACCGGCGAGCAGAAGAAGGGCGGCGACGTCGTCACCACCCTCAACGGCGCCGCGCAGAAGGCCGCTTTCGAGGGGCTCGGCAAGAAGACCGGCGCCGTCGTCGCCATCGAACCGACGACCGGCAAGATCCTCGCGCTGGCCTCCACCCCCTCGTACGACCCCTCCTCCTTCGCCGGATACTCCGGCGAGGACGAGAAGGCCTGGGTGGCCCTGGAGAAGGACAAGAACAAGCCGAAGCTGAACCGCGCCCTGCGCGAGACCTACCCCCCCGGCTCCGTCTTCAAGGTCGTCACCGCCGCCGCCGCACTGGAGAACGGCAAGGTCACCGACATCAACGCGGCGACCGACACCCCCGAGGGCTGGAAGATCCCCCTCTCCAACCGGGAGATGATCAACCACGCCCAGGGCTGCGCCAACGCCACCCTCACCCGCGCCCTGGAAGTCTCCTGCAACTCGGTCTTCGCCAAGCTCGGCGACGACGTGGGCCGCGACAAGATGGTCGAGATGGCCGAGAAGTTCGGTTTCAACGCCGAGCAGTTCACCCCGGTCCGCTCCTCCGCCTCGGTCTACGACAAGAAGGCCGACCGCGGCGGCAACGCGCTCTCCTCGATCGGCCAGTTCAACACCGCGACCACCCCGCTCCAGATGGCGATGGTCACGGCGGCGATCGCCAACGACGGCAAGCTGATGCAGCCGTACATGATCGACCAGCTGCGCGCCCCGAACGTCGACCTCGTCAAGCAGAACGAGCCCAAGGAGATGAGCCGCCCGGTCTCGCCGAAGAACGCCCAGCTCCTCCAGCAGATGATGGAGAGCGTCGTCACCAAGGGCACCGGCGGCAACGCCGATCTGCACATGGACGGCGTCAGGGTCGGCGGCAAGACGGGTACGGCCCAGCACGGCGAGAAGAACGCCAAGCGCCCGTACGCCTGGTTCATCTCGTACGCGAAGACCGCCGAGGGCTCCCCGGTCGCGGTCGCCGTCGTCGTCGAGGACTCCCAGGGCACCGACCGCGAGGACATCAGCGGTGGCGGTCTCGCCGCCCCGATCGCGAAGGCCGTCATGAAGGCGGTCATGAAGACCAAGGGCTGATCCCACTCGTGTACCGGTCGGGTATCGGGCACCGGTCCCTGGCGGACGGCATGCCCCGGGCCGGTACCGTATGCGCGAACAGCACACACCGCCGGACCACCCATGGGTGCGGTCGGGACAGACGGAGAGGGCTGGATTAGCTATGGAAGAGCCGCGTCGCCTCGGCGGCCGGTACGAGCTGGGCTCGGTGCTCGGCCGCGGTGGCATGGCCGAGGTGTACCTCGGGCAGGACACCCGGCTCGGCCGCACCGTCGCCGTGAAGACGCTGCGGGCCGACCTGGCCCGCGATCCGTCCTTCCAGGCCCGGTTCCGCCGTGAGGCACAATCCGCCGCCTCGCTGAACCATCCGGCGATCGTCGCGGTCTACGACACCGGCGAGGACTACGTCGACGGGGTCTCCATCCCGTACATCGTGATGGAGTACGTCGACGGGTCGACCCTGCGCGAGCTGCTGCACTCCGGGCGCAAGCTGCTGCCCGAGCGCACCCTGGAGATGACGGTCGGCATCCTCCAGGCACTGGAGTACTCGCACCGCGCCGGCATCGTGCACCGCGACATCAAGCCCGCCAACGTCATGCTGACCCGCACCGGCCAGGTCAAGGTCATGGACTTCGGCATCG
Organism: Streptomyces sp. CBMA291; assembly: GCF_014596525.1. Taxonomy (GTDB): domain Bacteria; phylum Actinomycetota; class Actinomycetes; order Streptomycetales; family Streptomycetaceae; genus Streptomyces. The sequence goes on along the minus strand of NZ_MSJP01000040.1, from coordinate 3,182 downwards.
CGCGCGCCATGGGCGACTCGGGCATGACCATGACGCAGACGTCCGCGGTGATCGGCACGGCCCAGTACCTCTCCCCCGAGCAGGCCAAGGGCGAGCAGGTCGACGCCCGCTCCGACCTGTACTCCACCGGCTGTCTGCTCTACGAACTGCTCACCGTCCGGCCGCCCTTCATCGGCGACTCCCCGGTCGCCGTCGCGTACCAGCACGTACGCGAGGAACCGCAGCCGCCGAGCAACTTCGACCCCGAGATCACGCCCGAGATGGACGCCATCGTCCTCAAGGCCCTGGTCAAGGACCCCGACTACCGCTACCAGTCCGCCGACGAGATGCGCGCGGACATCGAGGCGTGCCTCGACGGGCAGCCGGTCGCGGCAGCCGCCGCGATGGGCATCGGGATGGGCATGGCGGGCGCGCCCGTGTACGGCGGCGGCTACGGCGGCTATCCGCCGGAGGACCAGCCGACGACGGCGCTGCACCAGAGCGACCCGGCCGGCCAGACCTCGATGATGCCGCCGGTCAACCCGAACGACGGCGGTTACGGGGGCTACGGCGGTTACGACGACCGCCCGGACCGGCGCGGCAGGGGCGGCCAGAAGAAGTCCAACACCTCGACCATCATGCTGGTCGTGGCGGCCGTCATACTGCTGGTCGGCGCGGTCTTCATCGTCGTCTCCCTCTTCGACAAGAAGGACAAGAACCCGCAGGTCGTCGTCCCGCAACTGGTCGGCCAGACCATGGAGGGGGCGCAGGGCCTCGCGGCCAACGCGTCGGTGAAGGTCCTCCAGGCCGGAACCGAGCGCTGCGACCAGCCCAAGGGCTCGATCTGCCGTCAGACCCCGGTCGCCGACAACATCGCGAAGATGGACACCGACGGCACGGTCCAGGTGTACGTCTCCGAGGGCGCGCCCCTCCTTGAGGTCCCGGATGTCGTCGAGCAGTCGCAGGAGCGCGCCGAGGACTCCCTGAAGTCCAAGGGCTTCAAGGTGAAGGTCGAGCAGGAGGAGTCCGACAAGGATCCCGGTTCGGTCCTGCGCCAGAACCCGGACGGCGGCACCAAGGCGGAGAAGAACTCCGAGGTGACGATCACCGTTTCGAAGCAGAAGCTGAAGACGGTGCCGGTCGTGGTCGGCAACCCGGTGTCGCAGGCGGAGCAGCAGCTCAAGCAGCTGGGCTTCAACGTGACGACGGAGTACGTCGACAGCGAGCAGCCCAAGGACCAGGTCCTGGCGCAGACCCCGGAGGGGAACGCGTCGGCGCCGCAGGACACCACGGTGAAGCTGCGCGTCTCCAAGGGCCCGCAGCAGACGCAGGTCCAGATCCCCACCGACATCGGCGGCAAGAAGTTCAAGGACGTCAAGCAGCAGCTTGAGGCCATGGGCCTGGTCGTCCAGCAGCAGGGTTCGGGCGGCGAGGACGACCGGGTGATCGGCGCGAACCCGGGGGCCGGTCAGATGGTCAACACCGGGGACACGGTGGTCGTGTACACCCTCGGCGGCAACGGCCCCGGCAACGGTGGTCCCGGAAACAACGGCGGCGACAACGGCGGGGGCAACGGCGACGGGGGCAACCCTGGCGGCAACCCCGGCTTCCCGGGCGCCGGTCTCTTCGACTGAGCCCGTCCCACCGGATCCGGTGGGACGGGGAGGGCCCCGGCATCCGCACAGGATGCCGGGGCCCTCTTGTCCGTCCGGTTCCCCGGCGGAGCGGTCAGCGGAGTTCGGCCGGGGGCGTGCGCGCGGCGTCGACCTTCTCGGTGCGCTCCAGCTCGCCCCAGACGATGTAGCGGTAGTCGGAGGTGTACATCGGGGTGCAGGTGGTCAGCGTGATGTACCGGCCGGGCTTGGTCTTGCCGGATTCCAGCGGGACCGGCTGGAGGACGTCCACGTTGTACTTGGTGGTCTCCGGCAGGGTCTCGTAGACCTTGTAGACGTACCAGGTGTCCTTGGTCTCGAAGACGATCGGATCGCCGATCCTCAACTTGTGGATGTTGTGGAATTTGGCGCCGTGTCCGTCCCGGTGGGCGGCGAGCGTGAAGTTGCCCTGCTTCTCCTGCGGGAGGGCCGCCTTGATCGGGTCGTCGTAGACCCCGGCGACGCCGTGGTTGAGGACGTCCGTGCCGACGCCCTGTTTGACGAGGACCTCGCCGTTCTTCATCGCCGGTACGTGGAGGAAGCCGATGCCGTCCTTGGTGTCGAGCGCTCCGGGGCTCTCCTCGGCCCAGTGGCCGCGGACCTGGGCGCCGTCCTTGTCGGCGGCGCGGTCGGCGAGCACGTTCGTCCACCACAGGGAGTAGGCGACGAAGAGGCCGAGCACCAGGCCCGCCGTGATGAGGAGTTCGCCGAGGAAGCTGATGAACCCGGCGATCCGGTTGCGCGCGCGTGCCACGAGGTCGTCCCGTCGTCCTGTCCGGAGATGTTCCGGAAATGTGCGGACTCAGCCTACGAGCGCCGGGGGCTTTCCCTTGCTCCGCGGGCGCTCGTCGACCAGCTTTCCCCACACGATCATGCGGTAGGTGCTGGTGAATTCGGGGGTGCAGGTGGTCAGCGTGATGTACCGGCCGGGTTTCGTGAAGCCCGAGGCCTTCGGCACCGGGTCGATGACGGAGACGTTCGAGGGCGAGGTCTGCGGGAGGATGCTCGCCATCTCGTAGGTGTAGTAGGTGTTGCGGGTCTCGACGACGATCGGGTCGCCGGGCTTCAGCCGGTTGACGTACCGGAAGGGCTCGCCGTGCGTGTTGCGGTGGCCTGCGACGGCGAAGTTGCCCTGCTTGTCGGAGGGCATGGCCGTCTTGAGGCCGCCCTCGCCGTAGTGGCCGACCATGCCCTTGTCGAGGACCTTGGTCTTGTTGGTGCCCTCGGCGATGGGGACGACGACGTCCAGCTTGGGGATGTACATGATGGCGAAGCCCTGGCCGGGTTCGAAGGCGTCGGGTTCGGCCCCGCCCTGCTCGCCCTTGGCCCAGGTGTCCTCGATCTGCGCCTTGGCCCGGTCGGTCTCCTGACCGGCCAGCACGTTCGTCCACCAGAGCTGGTAGGTGACGAAGAGGAGCATGACGACGCCGAAGGTGATGAAGAGTTCGCCGACGACCCGGCTGGCGACGACGCCGACGCTCTCCTTGGCGGCGCGGGCGGCGCGCCGGGCCTCGACGCGGGAGAGCGGGGCGGCGGGGGATCCGGCGCCGG
>NZ_MSJP01000004.1 GCF_014596525.1 Streptomyces sp. CBMA291 | reverse complement strand
GCCTGCGTCTGTGTCTGCGTCTGTGTCCGTGCCGGATCCTTTACGTGACCCCGTACGGGAGGAGCCCGTACGGGAACAGCCCCTACGGGAGGAGCCCCTACGGACCCCAGCCCCGTCCCTCGCCCCCCCGCCCCCCCCCCCCCCCCCCCCCCACCCCCCCCCCCCCCCCCCCCCCCCCCCCCCCCCCCCCCCCCCCCCCCCCCCCCCGCCCCCCCCCCCCCCCCCCCCCCCCCCCCTCCCGATCCCCCCCCCCCCCCCCCCGGCCCGCGGCCCCCCCCGGACGTCCAGCGAGAGCGCCATCGCCCCCACGGCGGACACCAGCCCCCCGGCGAACGCCGTCCACCCGAGAACCACGTCCGCCGCCGGGGCCCCGGCGCCCGGGGCCGCCCCCATCGGAGCCCCGCCGTGAGCCGCCGTGCCCGGAGCCGTGACCCCCGCGATCCCGTCCTGAGCCGCCGCCCCCGCGGTCCGTACGTCCGCCGCCGTCGTACCCGGCGACGCACCGTCCCCAACCGTCCCGTCCGGCGCCGCACCGTTGGTGGCCACCTCCGGCGCCGTCCCGTCGTCCGGTCGCGTGAGCCCCCGGGTCAGCGCCTCCGGCCACACGGCGCCGCACAGGGAGCCCGCCGCCGTCAGGAGCAGCAGGACGAGCGTCGGCGCGTACCCCCACCCCAGGGTGACCGGGACGGCCGTCAGCAGGCCCCAGGTCAGGACGAGGCCGCCGCGCCGGGCCCAGACCCGGGGGACCCACATCAGGGCCGCCGCGCTCACCGCCAGGACCAGGAGGGCCGTTCCCGGGTGCGCGGGGAGGAGCGGGGCGGAGTGCTCGCCCGACCAGACCTCCGTCCGCCGCCCCAGCGGCCCCAGCGCCCCCGTCACGACCGGCGGCAGCGCCCACAGCAGCCCGAGCGCGCCCACGGTGCCTCCCGCGTACGCGAGCCCCTCGCGTATCCCGTCCGGCAGCCGGGCACCGAAGACGCCCGCGCGCCACACCGACGCCAGCGCGAGACCGCACAGCACGTACCCCGGCACCGTCCAGTCGGAGGGGAGCCCGGCACGCAGCAGCCCGCCGAAGGCCGCCGCCACCGCCACTCCCGCGACAAGACCGCCCGCCAGGGTCAGCGAGGGCGTCCGCAGGACCGCGCGAAGCGCCACCGCCGTACAGGCGAGGAGCAGCGCCGCGCCGCTCCACGGAGCCGTGAGCGACAGCGAGCCGCCCATGAGCAGCGCCCAGCCGCCCAGCACCGTCGCCCCGGACACGGCCGTGATCCGTACCGAGTCCGCCGGACGGTTCCACGACGCCACCGCGCCGTCCGCCGCCGCCGTGACCAGGGCCGCCCACGCGAAGGCCGTCGGCCCGCCGCCCGCCGCCAGCACCCCGAGCGGCAGTGGCAGCTGCCCGGCGGCCATCGCTGCGGGCAACGGCCCCCGCAGCCGGGGGAGCCCCATCCCGTACGCAGCCCAGGCGCCCGCGAGGACGGCCGAGGCCGCCGCCGCGTACCCGAGACCGTCCGCGCCGGGCAGCGCCACCCGGTGCAGGGCGTACGCGTCGAGCACCGTCAGGGCGAGCCCGAGGGCCGCCACCGACTCGGCCGTCGACCCGAGCCCCTTGCGCGACAGCACCACCGGCGCCGCCAAGGCCGCCGCGGTCACCGCGGCGAGCACCGTCGCCCGGCCGCCGATCCCCATCGAACCCCAGCTCACCAGGGTGAAGGCGACCGCGGCGATGGTCAGCAGCGTGCCGCCGAGGGTCAGCAGCACGTTCTGCGTACCGCGCGGAGTGGAATCCGCCACCGGCGCGAACGGGAGAGGCGCCGCCGACGCGACCGGCGGGCGGAGGACCTGGAGGAGCCAGGCGCGCCGGGCCAGCAACTGGGAGCGGCGCGCGTCGAGTCGGGCCAGCTCGCGATCGACGAGCACCAGTTCGTCCGCGGGCGGCAGGGAAGTGTCCATGCGTCGGAGTGTGGCCCCCGCCATAGAAGAGGGGAATGCGTCCCGGTACTCATTTCCCCGGCCCGCGCCATCTGAGTACGTCCACACTGGGGGCATGGACTGGTGCCGGTACCGCTTCCGCAGCGTCTGGCGGCTCGCCGCCCCGCCCGAGGCGGTCTGGGCCGTCCTCGACCACGCCGAGGAGTACCCCCGTTGGTGGCCCCAGGTCCGCGAGGTCGTCCCCCTCGACGACACCACCGGCGCCGCCCGCTTCCGCTCCCTGCTTCCCTACGACCTCCACGTCACCGTCCGCGCCGTGCGCCGCGACCCCGGGGCGCGGGTCCTGGAAGCCGCCCTCGGCGGAGACCTGGAGGGCTGGGCCCGCTGGACCCTCGCCCCGGAGGGGACCGGCACCCGGGCGCTCTACGAGCAGGAGGTGGAGGTCCGCGCGCGCCTCCTGCGGGCCCTCGCCTTCCCCGGCAGGCCCTTCTTCCGCGCCAACCACGCCTGGATGATGCGCCGCGGGCGACGGGGACTCGCCGCCCGGCTGTCATCGGTTTGAACGGAGGGCGCGCGGGCCTGTATGGTTCAACCCGTTCCCGGGCGATTAGCTCAGCGGGAGAGCACTTCGTTCACACCGAAGGGGTCACTGGTTCGATCCCAGTATCGCCCACCGGGAGAGGCCGGTCCGTCGAAAGACGGACCGGCCTCTGTCATGTCGTCAGATCATCGTGCCGCCAGGCCGTCACGGCGCCGGGCCGTGCCGCCGCGACGGCCCCCTCGGCCCCTCACGCCGCCGTCCCCAGCTCCGGCCGCAGCGGCCACGACGGGTCCACCGTCTCCGGCGTCCCCTGGCGCGTGAACCACGCCTGGAGCCCGCGTGCCTGCGCCGCGTGCCACACCGCCTGAAGGGTGTGCAGCTCCGGCGGAGTCAGCCGCTCCAGACGGGAGGAGAAACGCCGCGCCACCGCCCGTACGACATCGAGCGCCGCCGTGGCGTCCGCCGCCGCGTCGTGGGCGCCCGCCAGCTCCACCTCGTAGTGGTCGCACAGGTCGGTCAGCGTCCGACGGCCCTTGCGGTACCGGTCCAGATGCTTGTCCAGGACCCTCGGGTCCAGCACGCACAGCGGGGCGCCCCCCAGATAGGCGCCGAGCGAGGACGCCCGGTGCCTGCGCAGCTCGCGGTCGAGGATCGTCAGATCGAACGGCGCGTTCATCACCACCAGCGGCCGACCCGCCGCCGACTGCTCGGCCAGCGCCCGGCCCAGCTCCTCCATCACCGGGGACGGCCAGCGCCCGTTCCGCTGGAGGTGATCGTCCGTCAGACCGTGGACGGCCGTGGCTCCCTCGGGTACCGGTATGCCCGGATTGACCAGCCAGCGCGTCACCCTCGGCCGCGCCCCCGCCGTGTCCTGCACGACGAGAGCGGCCGACACGATCCGGTCGCCCTCGACGTCGACTCCCGTGGTCTCCGTGTCGAAAGCGGCCAGGGGCCCCTCGAACCAGTGCAACGTCATCCCTGAACTCCCTGCACACGTGCGGCAGATGGCCAACCCCCTGCCCGAAAGGGTGATACCCGGACCGTTTGCGCCGTACGCGGACCGGTCACAACAGAAGGGACGGGGAAGGAAGAACACATGGCGCTCGCCCAGCCCGAGTCGGGAGGGCTGCCGTCCCAGCGGACCACTCCGACGCGCGGCTCACTCGCCACCACCGCCTGCATGGAGACCCTCCAAGTGGGATACCTGCACGCCGTCGCCGCCGCGGCCGGCTGCTCGCTCTCCCAGCCCTTTCCGGACAACGGCATCGACTGGCATGTGAGCCACAGCGCTCCCGGCCACACCGTCGACGACGAAGTGACCATCAAGGTGCAGCTCAAGTGCACCTACCAGATACCGCCGCGCACCCCGGGGAACGCGTCCGGGGCGTTCTCGTTCACCCTCGACAACGACCACCTGGTGAAGCTCGCCAGGACCCCGGTGGCCGTCCACAAGATCCTGGTCGTGATGCTCGTCCCCCGGAACCCCGAGGACTGGCTCAGGGCGGACCACGACCGGCTCGACCTGCGGCACTGCTGTTACTGGACCAATCTGGCCGGACACCCGGTCACGGGACGGCGCAGGACCACCGTCCGCGTCCCCACGACACGGATCTTCGACGACCGGGCACTCTGCGGGATCATGACCCGGGTCGGCGGGGGAGGGAGACCTTGATGCACCGGCCGATCGACGACCCGGACCCCGGACAGGACCCGTACGGGACCGACCGGGAGCCCGGACCCGACCCCCGCGCGACCAACCCGGACCCCGGACGGGACCCGTACGGGAGCGACCGGGCCTCCGGACGGGACCCCTACGGCACCCGCTCGGAACCCGGACGGGACCCGTACGGGACAGAACCGGGGCAGGAGCGGAGCCCGTACGGGACCGGGCGCGGACCCGTGCCCCCGTCCCATCGGCCCCATCCGCTGCCCGGCGTCTTCCCCGGGCCCAGGACCAGGGCCCCCGCCCCGCCCGGCGAACCCTGGGCCGCTCTCCGGGACACCCCCGACCCCGGCAGGGTCGACCCGTGCGTCCTCGGCGCGCTCCTCGCCCGCCACGGCTGGCGGCGGCGCGGCGGCGCACCCGGCCGCTTCGGCCGCTGGACCCCGCCCGGCGACGCCCCCGGCACCAGCCTCCTGGTCCCCGAGAACCGCGCCTTCCCGGACTGCGACGACCTGCTCGGCGAGGCGCTCGACGCCCTCGCCCGCAGCGCCGCGCCCTCCGCCCGCGAGGTCCTCACCGGCCTCGCTGTGCCCAGCGACGAGATCCGCTGGTGGCGCGAGGTGCCCCAGGGCCCCGC
>NZ_MSJP01000039.1 GCF_014596525.1 Streptomyces sp. CBMA291 | reverse complement strand
GCCGGACGAGCATGTCGGCGCAGAGGTGTTTGACGCCCTGGAACCGGCCGATGGGGTGGCCGAACTGTACGCGCGTACGGGCGTGGTCGGCGGCGGTCTCGACCGCACGGGCGGCGGTGCCGCAGGCGTCGGCGGCGAGGAGGACGGCGGTCAGATCGTGGACGAGGGGGGTGTCGAGGGCGAGTGCGCGTTCGGCGGGGACGTGCAGGGCGTGGGCGGTGATCTCGGCGGTGGGCCGGGTGGGGTCGGCGCTCTCGTGGAGCCGGACGGAGAGCCCGTCGACGTCGACGGCGAGCCAGACGTCACCGTCGGCGGTGGCGGCCCGCAGAAGGACGAGATCGGCGTGGCCACCGCCGAGGACGGGGGGCGCGGCGCCGTCGAGAAGGTAGCCGTGGGGGGTACGGAGGGCGGTGAGGGGGGCGGGGGTACGGGGGGTCGGGCGGGGGTACGGGGCGGGGGACGCGCCGTGCTGGGCCGGGTGCGGGTCCCGGCCCGCGCCCTGGGCCGGATGCGGGTGCGGGTGCGGGTCCGCGCCCTGGGCCGGATGCGGGTGCGGGTCCGGGCCCGCGTCCGGATGCAGGTCCGGCCCAGGCCCTCCCCCCTCCCCCCGTCCCGTCCCCGTGAAGCCGACCGCCCCGATCCGTTCCCCCTTTGCGAGGGCGGCGGCGAGGTCGGCGTGGCCGGCGCGGTGGAGGAGTTCGGCGGCGAGGACGGTGGGCAGGTACGGGCCCGGCAGCAGGGCCCGCGCGGTTTCCTCGACGACGACGGCGAGGTCGACGAGGTCGCCACCGCCTCCGCCGACGGCCTCGGGGAGATGGAGTCCGAGGAGACCTTGTCCGGCGGCGGCGTCCCAGTGGGCGGGGCGGCCGGTGGCGGTGCCGGGGACGTCGAGGTGCTTGCGGACCACCTCGGGGGGTACGACGCGACCGAGCCAGCCCCGGACGGATCGGGCCAGCTCCCGCTGTTCGTGCGTGATGGCGATGCCCATGCGGCGCAGATTAGAACACGTTCCATTCCGAAGGAAGGTCGGATACGGCTCGGATTACGACCGCCGACCGGACGACTCGCCACTCCGGCATCTACTTGCCACTTTGGAAAGTAGATGCCAATCTGGACATCCCGAAGATCATGAAAATGACATGGATCACGAGGGACGACCGGGAGGGGCACGTCATGCAGGAGCGGACCGAAGCGGTGGCCGCGTTGAGCGGGATCGCGCGGATCGAGGCGACCGCGCGAGGGAAAAGCCGCTGGTACGTGCGGTACTTGTGGATGTTCGCCGCCTGGCAGCTCGTCCTGGTGCCCACGTTGCTGCTGTGGCGCGGCCCGGCGGGAGTGATGGCGGGGACGGCCGCGAACGGTGTGGTGGTCCTGGGGCTGAGCCTGTTCGCCACGCGTCAGCCGGTGACACCGCGCGGCTACGGCGGTCGGCACGCCAAGGTGTTCGGCGCCTGGGGTGTCGCCTACGCGGCGGCCCTCGTCCTCGGGCTCACGCTCTTCACGGGCAGCGTCGTCTTCGCGGTGGTCGCCGCCCTGGTCTGCGCCCTGCCGGGCGCCGTGGCCGCCGTACGGGAAGCGCGGGCCGCATGACGCAGGAAGCGCCCATGGACGCGGACCGGGCCCCTCACCCGAGGCACGGCCTCGCCCCGCTGCTGGCCTCGGCCGTGCGCCTGTCGGTCGTCGCGGCACTCGCCGCCGTGGAGAAGGCCGAGTTCGGGTACGTACGGGACCTGGTGGAGATCACCGACTCCGCCCTGTCGAAACAGGTCTCGCGGCTGGAGGAAGCGGGCTGGGTGACGGTCGAGAAGGGGCAGGTGGGCCGCCGCCCGCGCACCTGGCTGCGCCTGACGGAGCAGGGGATGGCCGCGTACCGACGCCACTTGACGGCGCTGACGGCGATCGCGGGGCCACTGCGGTGAGCGGGGGCTGACGGGCAGGTCTCTGCAAGGCGGGGCCGAGGGGGCGGGGCCGAACCGCACCCACCCTCACCGCACCACCCTCACGGCACCGCACCACCCACCCCCCACCACCCCGCACCGCAGCAAGGCGTCACCCCCGGCCCGGTATCCACTCCGCGTTGAGTACGGCGATACCCGCCTCGCCCTCCTCGAAGAGGGCTGTCAGTTCCTCGGGCCCGGCGTCCGGACCGGCGGCGTGGTCGACGAGGAGGACCGGGCGGCACTCCCCGTCCTCCTCGACGGGGTCGAAACCGGTGGTCAGTTCGCGGCGGAGCAGGACGACCCGGTCCGCGTCGAGCGGGTCGGCGGGCAGTGCGCCGGGCAGCGCCCGCTCCTCCTCCGGGCGCTCGCGGAGGCTGTGCGCGAGGACGTCCCGGCGGGCGAGAAGCGTGACGGCGAGTCGGTCGCCGGTGCGCTCACAGCGGGCGGCCAGGTCCTCCGGCAGCAGGTAGAACACGCCTTCCTCGCCCTCGTGCCCCCGATCGAGCAGCAGCCGCGCCAGCCGGGCGCCGGGCTCGTCGGCGCCCGGACCGAGCCCGAGGAACACGTCACGGCCGCCGGGCCCGAGAGAGGGCACGGATCCGATCCACAGCTCGGCGGAGCCCTCCGGGAAGTGCCGGTTGTCGTCGTCCGTCGTCATGTCGGCGATCCAAGCACACGGCTCTGACAGGCCGTTGTCAGTGGGGGCTGCCACGATACGAGGGACAGGTTCGGCAACGAGGAAAGTGTGGACGCGCCATGGGTACGTGGGACATCGGCCCCTTCGACAACGACACCGCAGCGGATTTCTCCTACCGCGTGGACGAGGCGTCGGACGAGGGGAAGGCGGAGGTGCTGCGGGCGGTGCTCCGGGAGGTCGCCGCGACGGCGGACGACGACTACCTGGACGCGGACGTGTCGATGGAGGCCATCGCCTCGGCGGCGCTGATCGCGGCGCAGTGCCCGGGAGGTGCCGCGGTGACCACGTCGTACGGCCCGAAGAAGCCGCTGCCCATACTCCCGTCGGAGCTGCGACCGCTCGCGGTGGCGGCGCTCGACCGGACCCTCGGCAAGGAGTCCGAGCTGCTCGAACTCTGGGAGGAGTCGGACGGCGAGGAGTGGAAGGCGGGGGTGCTCGGACTGCGGGGAGTCCTGGCCGGAGCCTGACCCTGGCCGACCGTACGGGCGGGGGCGCCGACGCCGTGGGCCAGAGGGGTCCCGGCGCGGGAGCCCATCCCGGCGGGACCGGTCCCGCGCGCACCCCGGGAAGCGGGAGGGGAGCCCCCCGGGGTGCGCTGCAGGGGCCCCGGTTCGGGGGTGGGCGTCGGTGCGCCCGGGGCTACGGCGGCTTGAGGGTGCGCCAGCCGAATTCAAGGATGGCGTCGTCGCAGTCGGCGTCGTCGCCGTTCTCGCCGACGATCACCACCGGGTGATAGGCGCCGACGTCGTACGGGGTCCCGGATCCCGGATCCCGGACGACATCGTTCCATCCGATTTGTGACGGATAGCACATGGGGACGTGATGCCGCCATATGAGTGACATGGTGGGGGCGTGCTGGACGACACGGACCGCAAGATCATGCGTGCGCTCACCCGCGACGGGCGGACCCCCTATACCGCTCTCGCCCGTGACCTGGGGGTTTCCGAGGCGACCGTGCGGCAGCGGGTGGCCAGGCTCCAGGAGAGCGGGGTCCTGCGGATCGTGGCGCTCTGCGACCCGCTGCGGCTGGGGCACCAGTCGGTGCGGCTGATGATCCGGGTCCGGGATCTGACCCCGAAGGCCGTGGCCAAGACGCTCTCCGGCATGCCGATGATCAACCATGTGGCGCTCTGCGCTGGCAGCCAGGACATCTTCCTGGAGGGCACCTGCCGGGATCAGGCACAGCTCGTCCAGCTGCTGGACGACATCCGGATGCTGCCCGGGGTCTCCCGGGTGCAGGTGCTCCTGCTCCTTGAGCTGTTCAAGGACTACACCTGGAGCGGGCTGGCGAGTTCGGTGGGCCAGGGCGTCGCGGAGGAGTAACGGAGCAGAGGCGTAGCGAAGCAGAGGCGTAGCGAAGCAGAGGAGCTACGGAGCAGAGGAGCTGCGGAGCGGCGCGCGCCACCGATCAGCCCTGGCTCATCCGCACCACCCGTCAGCCCTGCGCATCCACCCCACCCGTCAGCCCTGCCTCATCCACCCCGCCGTCAGCCCGGGATGATCCGTTCCCCCGGCCGCACCGGGACCTCCCGGAAGCCTGCCCAGAGGTAGGAGTCCTTGATGACCTCCAGTACGGTCAGGGCCTCCGCGTGGGCGACGCCGTTGACCCGGCGGACGCGTTCGGTGAGCAGTTCCGCGAGGTGTTCGAGGTTCCGGCAGCGCACGTCCACGATCAGGTCGTAGGGGCCGACGCAGGAGGCGACGTACCGCACCTCGGGCATCCGGGAGAGTTCCCGGGCGACCAGGGAGACCGGGATGTGGTGGACCCGTACCGCAAGGTGGACCTCCATCTCGCCCATCCGCACCGCGTCGGTCATGCCGACGACCTGGAGCACGCCCTTGCGCTGGAGCCGCTGGTAGCGGGCGCGTACGGAGGCTTCGGAGAGGCCGACCGTACGGCCGATCTCCGCGAAGGAACGGCGGCCGTCGACCCTGAGCTGGTCGATGATCTGCCGGTCGAGGTCGTCGATCACCGGGGCTCCTTCCGGAACGTTCCGCGCGGGCGGCGGCCCCGCCCGCGTACGCGTGGACGTTTCCGCATGTCAACACCATCATGCCCGACAGTCACCGCGGTTCGTCACGCCGGGCCACGGCCGCGAGATGCGTGGAAATAGGCCGCTCTTTCCACGGTATTCGTTCCGGTTCCGTCTTCCGGGGCCCCGCCCGTTCGCCGACTATTTGTCCATCCGCAACCCCGTTCCCTCCGGCGGCGCCCCGCAGCCCCGGACGGATCCCGGCACCCGCCCTCGGCCGGGCCGGAGCGGAACCCGCCCCTGGACAAGGAGAGCAGCGCATGCACACCACCCCTCCCGCCGGCCTGATGCGCCGACGGACCGCCCGGTGACGGTCACGGCCGCCACCGCCGCACCCCCCGCGCGGCCGGGTGCGGGCCGGGCCGCTCCCGGCAAGGAGCCGCGCGCCCGGCGGGCCGCGACGACGACCCTGCTCCTGGCCCCGGCCGGGATCACCGTCCTCGGCCTGGTGCTGGTGCCGCTGCTCCTGGTGGTGCGGAACAGCTTCGCCTCCGCGGACGCCTACGGCGGCATCCAGGGCGGCTTCACCCTCGCCAACTACCAGGACCTGATGGACCCGGTCTATCTCAAGGTCTTCGGCTACAGCCTCGGCATGGCGGCGCTCAACACCGCCGTCTGCCTGCTGCTCGGCTATGTGGTCTCGTACTACCTGGCCGGACGCCCCCCGCAGCGGCAGATGCTGCTGCTCCTGCTGATCATCGTGCCGTTCTGGACCGACTTCCTGGTCCGCACCTTCGCCTGGATCAACCTGCTGAGCCCCGGCGGCCCGGTGAACAGCCTCACCGACGCGATCGGGCTCACCGACGGCGCCACCCAGTGGATACCGAGCCAGGGAGCCTCGTTCATCGGCCTGGTCTACGCCTTCCTGCCGACCGCGATCTTCCCGATCTACGCCTCGCTGCGCGGGGTGGACGGCTCGCTCGGCGAGGCCGCCCGGGACCTGGGCTGCGGCTGGTGGCGGGTGCACACCCGGGTGCTGCTGCCGATCGCCCGGCCCGGGATGCTCGCCGCGGCGCTGCTCACCTTCATCCCCACCCTCGGCGTGTTCGTGATCCCGGTGCTGCTCGGCGGCGGACGGGACCAGCTCGTCGGCAACCTGATCGTGACCCTCTACACCGAGTTCCGCAACCAGCCGATGGGCGCGGCGGCCTCCGTGCTGCTGCTGCTCCTGATGGTCGCCTCGATGGCGGTGTTCGGACTGGCCGCCCGGCGGCTGAGGAGGAAGTCGGCATGAAGCACGCACTCGACACCGTCACCGCCTGGCTCGCCCGGGGGGTCATCGCCTTCCTCTACATCCCGATCATCGTCGTCGTGGTGCTCTCCTTCAACGACTCCGAGGTCACCTACAAATGGGGCGGGTTCAGCACCCGCTGGTACGGGACGCTGGCGGAGAACACCGAACTCCTCGCCGCGCTGCGGGTGAGCGCCGAGACCGCCCTGATCTCGGCCACCCTCGCCACGCTCTGCGGCCTGCTCGCCGCGATGGGCATGGCCCGGCTGGGTTCGCGGGGCAAGGCGCTCTTCTCCGGCGGGCTGTTCCTGCCGCTGATCGTCCCGGAGATCGTGCTGGGCGTGGCGCTGCTGTCGGTCTTCGGCGCGATGAACGCGGACCTCGGGATGACGACCCTGGTCCTGGGGCACCTGGTGGTGACCCTGCCCTACGCGGCGCTGATCGTGCTGGGCGCCTACAACGCGCTCGACTCCTCGCTGGGGGAGGCGGCGACCGACCTCGGCTGCAACCCCTGGCAGGCGTTCCGCCGGGTGACGCTCCCGCTCCTTCGGCAGCCGCTGCTCGCCGCGTGGCTGCTGAGCTTCACCATCTCCTTCGGCAACATCGTGATGTCGACCTTCACCAACGGCATCGGCAGCACCACGCTCCCCCTGCGGGTGTACTCGATGCTCAAGGGCGGACTGACCCCCGAGATCAACGCGCTGGGCACCCTCCTCGTGCTCTTCACCCTGCTGATCATCCTCGGCGTGGGGCTGCGGCAGATGCGCCGGGTCCTGCTGGGCGGCGACCGCTCCTGACCCCCGCCGGCCGGGCGGCGACCGCTCCGAAACCAGCCGGTACGCCCCGCCCCGCTCCCCCGTAAGCCCCGCGCTCCCCCGTAAAGCCCGCCCCGCTCCCCCGTACGGCCCTCCCCTCCCTCCCCCGGTTCTTCCGTCACGTACGAAAGGCGCCACCCCCATGCGCACCAGAAGTGTCTCCAGAGCATCGCTGGCCGTCTCCGTCGCGGCCGTCACCGCCCTCCTCGCCACCGGCTGCGGCGGCTCCGCCTCGGACCCGGCGTCCGGGGGCGGCGGCAAGAAGCTGAACATCTACGCCTGGGCCGGGGAGATCCCCGAGAGCGTGGTGAAGAAGTTCGAGCAGGAGACCGGGATCAAGGTCACCCTCGACACCTTCGACAGCAACGAGACCATGACCTCCAAGCTCGGCTCGGGCTCGGCCGGTTACGACCTCGTGGAGCCCAGCCAGTACAGCGTGCAGCAGCTCATCGGACAGAAGCTGATCCAGCCGCTCGACCACGCGCGCATCACGGGTCTGGACAACCTGGCGGACAAGTTCCGCGACCCGTCGTACGACCCGGGCAACAAGTTCTCCGTGCCGTGGATCTGGGGCACCACCGGCTTCGCGTACAACGACACGTGCGTCCCGGAGGCGACGAGCTGGAAGACGCTCTTCGACGAGAAGTACAAGGGCAAGGTCTACATGCTGGACAACATGCTGGCGGCGTACATCGCCGGTCTCCAGGTGACCGGCTCCCCGGCCACCAGCACCGACGAGGGCAAGATCGGGGCCGCCACCGAGGCACTGACGAAGCAGAAGAAGATGCTCGCGGGCTACAACTCCACCAACTACCCGCAGCTGCTGTCCACCGGCCAGGCGTGCGCCGCCCAGGCGTGGAGCGGCACCGCGATGGCCAAGGTCGTCGCCGCCAACCCGAACGTCCACTACGTGCTCCCCGAGGAGGGCGGCTCGATCTGGACCGACGGCCTCGCCATCCCCAAGGGCGCCAGGAACACCGACTCCGCCTACGCCTTCATCAACTTCCTGCTGCGCCCCGAGATCGCGGCCATGGCCACCGACGACGGCGGCAGCGCCAGCACCAACGCCCAGGCGCGGCAGCACGTCAAGGACAAGAAGGCGCTGGAGAACCCGGCCGTCTACGCCTCCGACGCGGCGGTCGAGAAGGCGGAGTTCCTGCTCGACCCGGGCACCGCGATGAGGCACTTCCAGCAGGGCTGGACCAAGGTGAAGGCGTCCTGACGACATGAGCACTGACACGAAGACCGCCCCCGCGGCGGCACCCGCCGGAACCGGGGCACCCGCCGTACGCCTCACCGGAGTCGGCAAGTCCTTCGGCGGCACCCGGGCGGTGGGGGACGTCACCCTCGACATCCGGCGCAACGAGTTCTTCTCCATCCTCGGGCCCTCCGGCTGCGGCAAGACGACCCTGATGCGGATGATCACCGGCTTCGAGACGCCCACCGAGGGCAGCGTGGAGCTGGGCGGCGTCCCCGCCAACAGTGTGCCGCCGCACAAGCGCGACCTGAACATGCTCTTCCAGAGCTACGCCCTCTTCCCCCACCTGACGGTGGCGCAGAACGTCGCCTTCGAACTGAAGGTGCGCAAGCTGCGCCCCAAGGCGGAGATCGGACAGGCGGTGGCCGAAGCACTCGCCCTGGTCCGTCTGGAGGGTTACGGCGAGCGGTCGATCGCCCAGCTCTCCGGCGGCCAGCGGCAGCGGGTCGCCATCGCCCGAGCGCTGATCGGCCGTCCCTCGCTGCTCCTGCTCGACGAGCCGCTCGGCGCACTCGACCAGAAGCTGCGGGCCGAGATGCAGCTGGAGCTGAAGAAGATCCAGCGGGAGGTCGGGGTGACCTTCGTGACCGTCACCCACGACCAGGAGGAGGCGCTGACCATGTCCGACCGCATCGCGGTCATGGACGGCGGCCGGGTGCTCCAGGTGGACACCCCGGAGGCGATCTACGAGCGGCCCGCGACCCGGTTCGTGGCCGACTTCATCGGCACCTCCAACTTCCTCACCGGACGGCTCGACGGCGGGACGCTGGCCGTGCCCGGTCTGGGCGCGGTTCCCGTACCCCGGGACCACTCCCTCGCCGACGGCGCCGAGGTCCATCTCGCGGTACGCCCGGAGAACATCCGCCTCTCGGACGCCTCCGGCGAGCCCGTCCCCGGCGGGGCCCTCCTCGAAGGCGTCCTCCAGCAGATCGTCTACCTGGGCAGCGCCACCCGCTACCACCTCACCCTCGCCGACGGTACGGAGCTGATCGCCGAGTCCCGAGGCACCGACCGCAGCGGGCTCACCGCCGGATCGCCGGTCCGGGCGGGCTGGGACCCCGACCGGTCCCGGCTGCTCGCCGAATGACCGCCGCCCCGCCCGGCCGGTCCACGGGCACCGGCCCGGACCGGCCGCGCACCCCGCGCCGCGGTGCGCCCCGCACCCCGGCCCGCCCCAGTGGCTCCCCGACCCCTCGCACCAAGGAGATACGGCCGTGAAGGTCGCCGCAGCACAGTTCGCCCCCACCGCAGACGCGGCGGCCAACCTCGTGGTCATCGAGGAGATGACCGCCGAGGCGGCCGAGGCGGGCGCCGAACTCGTCGTCTTCCCCGAGGAGGCCATGGTCCCCTCGGACTTCTCCGACGAGACGGACGCGCCGCTCGCTCGACTCGCCCTCGCCCACTGGGACGACTTCCTCGAAGGACTCTCCCGGATCGCCCGTACCCATGGCATCGCGATCATCGCGGCGGGATACGAGGACAGCAGCACGGCGCTGCCGTACAACACCATGGCCGCCGTGGACGCGAGCGGCGAGATCCTCGGGCTCTACCGCAAGATGCACCTCTACGACGCCTTCAGCTACAAGGAGTCGCGGCGCATCCAGCGCGGTGACACCGGTCCGGTCGTGGTCCGCATCGGCGACTTCAACGTCGGCCTGGTCAACTGCTACGACATCCGCTTCCCCGAGTTCACCCGCTCCCTGGTGGAGATGGGCGCGGACCTCCTCGCGGTCTCCGCGGCCTGGGTGAAGGGGCCGCTGAAGGAGGACCACTGGCAGACCCTGCTGCGCACCCGGGCGATCGAGAACACCTGCTGGGTGGTGGCCGCCTCGCTGACCACCCCCGACTGCATCGGCATGTCGATGGCGGTGGACCCGCTGGGCGTCGTGCGTGCCGCGCTCGGCGAGGAGGAGCGCTCGCTGCTCGTCACCGACGCGGGCAAGGACCGCATCGACCGGGCCCGCACGGTGCTTCCCGTGCTCCGCAACCGCCGCATCATCATCGGACCGAGGTGACCCGCTCCCATGCCGCTCGATCTTCGTGAACTGCCCGCCCCGCTCGACACCGCCCTCGCCGAACGGCTGCGGACGGTGGACTTCCCCACCCTCGGCCACTACCTGGAGGAAGGTTTCTGCGCCCCCGCGCTCCAGCGTCAGGCGGGGGAGGGAAAGCTGGTCGGCCGGGCCGTGACGGTACGGACCACCGCCACCGACTCCACCGTGCTCCACCACGCGGCCGGGCTCGTCGGACCGGGCGATGTGCTCGTCGTCGACACCGGCGGCGACCGGCGCCACGCCCCGCTCGGGGAGGTGCTGGTGAACGCGCTCGCCTCGCGCGGCGCGGCCGGCGCGGTGGTGGACGGCCTCTGCACCGACATCGACGCCCTGCGCAAGCTCGGCCTGCCGGTGTACGCGTACGGCCGCACCCCGCTCACCACCAAGCTGCACGGTCTTGCGGACGGCGCGCTCTGCGCCCCCGTCGTCTGCGGCGGGGTCCCGGTGCACGCCGGTGACCTGGTCCTTGGCGATGCCAACGGACTGATCATCGCCCCGGCCGGACGGCTCGCCGCCGTCCTGGACGAGGCGATCGAGGACGACGCGCAGGAGCCCGCGCTGGTGGCCGAGCTGTGGGAGGGCAAGCCGCTTGGCTCGCTCACCGGCGCCACCGAGACGCTCCGTCGGTTGAACGCCTCCGCCTGAACCGGCCCGCTTCCCCGCCATCCCCCTTCCGAAAGGACCACCGTGTTTCTGAAAGCCGCCGTCAACGGCGGGCGCTCCCAGGCCGAGCACCCCACCGTTCCGGTCACCGCCGAGGAGATCGCCGCCGACACCCTGGCGGTGCTCGCCGCCGGTGCGGACGTCGTCCACTTCCACGTCCGCACCCCGGACGGCGGGCAGACCATCCGCCCCGACGCGCTCGCCGAGGTGCTGAACGCCATCCGGGCCACCGCGCCCGGCGCGGTGGTCGGCACCACCACCGGCCTGTGGACCTGCGACGGTCCCGAGGAGCGGTACGAGCTGGTCAAGGCGTGGGACGTGCTGCCCGACTTCGCGTCGGTCGCCTTCTGCGAGGAGGGCGCCGCCGAGACCGCCGAACTGGTGGTGGAGCGGGGCATGGTGCTGGAGAGCGCGGTGTGGACGATGGACGACGTCCCGGCGCTCCTCGCCTCCCCGACCCTGCACCGCAATGTGCGCATCCTGATCGAGCCGCTGGAGGAGGACCCGGAGGAGGCGGTGGCGTCGGCGCGGGCGATGGCCGGGCGGATCCTCGCGGCCGGGGTGACCTGCCCGATCCTGTACCACGGCGAGGGTCCCACGGTCTGGCCGCTGGTGCGGGCGGCGATCGAGGACGGCCACGAGGCCCGGATCGGTTTCGAGGACGGCACCACCCTGCCGGACGGAACGGACACCCCGGACAACGCGGCCCTGGTCCGCGCGGTACGGGAACTGGCCGCGCGTACGGCCGCGCTGGAGCCCGCGAGGGCCTGAGCCCGGCCCCTCCACCGCTCCCGCCCCCGGGCCGGTTCCGCAGGTCGCTCGGAATGACACCACCACTGAGGTGACACACCGCGTCAGTGGTGGTGTCCGTGCGACCGGGCTCGGCTCCAGTCGCCGGAGGGCGCCTGGACCAGCTCGGCGGTGCCGTCGCAGAGCGCGAGCGTGCCCCTGCCCCCGTCGCGGGCGTCGGGCGGCTGACGGCGTCGGGTCCGGATCGCCGAGGACGGCGGGTTCGAGACCTGCGGCACTAGAGTGCTTCGATGAAGATCGACGGAGTGCGGAATCTGCGGGACGCGGGCGGGGTCGGCGGGCTGCCGAAGGGGCTGCTGTTCCGGTCCGGCGCGCTGGACGGCCTGACGGCGGAGGGCGCCCGAGGTCTGACGGGGCTCGGGATACGGACCGTGGTGGACCTGCGGAGTCTGCCCGAGGTCGCCGCGCGGCCGGACGTCCTGCACGGGTCGGGGATCGGGCATCTGCACGTTCCGGTCTTCGCCGAGCAGCGGTGGCCGGACGAGCAGATGGAGTTGTACCCGGCGATGGCGGAGCACGCGGGGCGCGCCGCCCTGACGGTGTTGCGGCGGCTGACGGCGGAGGAGCCCGCGCCGGTCCTGGTCCACTGCGCTTCGGGGAAGGACCGGACGGGGGTGGTGGTCGCGGTCCTGCAATCCCTGCTCGGGGCGTCGGAGGCGGAGGTGACGGCGGACTTCGTACGCTCCAACACGGAGCTGGGCCTGACGACGGACTCGGCGTCACCGTCTCCCCGCGCCCACAACACCCGCCCGGTGGAACCCCGCCACCTCCACCGCGCCCTCCTGTGGATCCGCAGCCACCACGGCTCCCTCCCCACCTGGCTCCGCTCCCACGGAGCGACGGCCCACGAGGTGACGACGCTGCCCACGGGGAGGGACACCGCATGAGCCCCTCCCCCGCATCGGGAACGTCGACGATCCCGAATGCAGCCAGAACGACTGCCCCAATCTGTACCGGACCGAACGCGGTTCCATCGTCGTCCAGGGAGTCAGGTCCGACGCTTTCACCCCGCCCGGTGGCGAGGAATTGGTGGAGATTCCGGAGCATGTTCTCAGGGAGGCTTTCGATGCTCTTGGATGGTGAAGCCTGGACCGCCAAGTTTCGCGGGTTCCGGAGCGAGGCATGGCGACTGGAGACCCTGCCTGCCTACAGCGTCCCTCAGGAGGCCTGAGGATATCCGTGCCTTCAAGGCCGGGAGGTCTTCGACGGCGATGTGAATACCTACCTGGAATACCAACGGATCGCGTTGGCCGAGTCGGTGCCCTTCGAGGAGTACGTGAAGGGCCTTGACGTTTGACCCACGAGAGCTGGATCGGTCGAAGGCCGGTCTCGCGGGCCCCCTCACTCCTCCCTCACGAACCCCGCGCACTCCTCGCACTCGTCGAGATATCTGTGCCTGCATTCGACCGTGTGCTGGAGGAAAGTGATCGCCTGGCGTCTGGTGTGGATTTCTGCTTCCAGGGCTTCGATTTTGGCTCGAATGACGTTCTGGGCCGCTGTCTTTCCCGGTGTCATGGCGGCGATGACTTCCGGCAGGGAGAGGCCTACTCGGCGGAGTTTCGCCACGGTTCGGGCCTGGTCGAGGGTGGTGGTGTCGTAGGTGCGGTGGCCTTGGGTGTCTCTGGGGACGGTGAGGGCGCCGACCTGTTCCCAGTGGCGTAGGACGTGGGTTTCCACGCCGAGTTCGGTGGCGGCCTCGCCGATTCTCATCGGGCTCGTCCCCTTGCCTTCAGGTCGGCCTGAAGGCCTAGCGTCCCCCGCATGAACGCACTCTCTTCCTCTTCGTCGGTACTGGTCACCGGCGCGACCGGGCATGTCGGCCGGGAGGTCGTCGCGCGGTTGGCGGGGCGCGGGCCCTCGGTGCGCCGGTTCGTGCGGCGGCCGGCCGGGCCTTCAGGGGGCGGTACGGGGGTGGTCGTCGGCGATCTGACCGACGGCCCCTCCGTCCGGGCCGCGCTTCGCGGTGTCGACGCCGTCTTCCTCGTCTGGCCGTTGCTCGACTCCGCCCCCGCCGGGCCGTTGGTCGCCGAACTCGCCGCCGTCTCCCCGCACGTCGTCTATCTCTCCTCCACCGCCATCGACGGCGCCGCCCGCCGTCAGAGCGATCCCATCGTCCAGGTGCACGCGGACATGGAGGCCCTGCTCCGTGGCGCGGGGCTTCGTCTCACCGTACTGCGCAGTGACACCTTGGCGTCGAACACCCTTGGCTGGGCACATCAGTTGTGCGCCGGAGACGTGGTGAGCGGGCCGGACATGCCTGCGACGGCCGTCGTCGACGAGCGGGATGTGGCCGCCGCCGTCACGGCGGTCCTGCTCGGGGGGCCCGGCGCCTTCGCGCGGGACACCTACGCGCTGACCGGCCCCGCCCTGCTGCGCCGGGCCGAGCAGGTCGGTCTCCTCGGCGCCGCTCTCGGCCGGGACCTGCGTTTCGAGGCGGTGCCCGCCGCTCTCGCACGGGCCCGTATGCGGGCGGACGGGCGCCCCGAGGCCCTCGTCGAGGCCTTGGCCGAGGCTTCCCTACGACGCCCCGCCTCCGCCCTCGTCACCGGTGACGTCGAACTCCTCACGGGCCGACCGCCCGGCTCGTTCGCGCGGTGGGTGCGCGATCGCCTCGGGGAGTTCCCTTCGCCGGGTCGGACCGTCACCTGATCGAAGCCGCCAGAGCCTCAGTGTGTCCCGGGGCCTCAGTGTCCCGGGGCCTCGGCGTCCCCGAGCCTCGGTGTCCCGGGGACTCGGTGTCTCCGCGTAGCATCCTGCGAGGTTTCCGGCATTCCGCGTGGAGAGGACAGCGAGATATGAGCGTGACGGAGAGCTGGTCGGGTGTGATGGGGGTTCTTCGGCAGTACGCCCCGGCCGATCACGCCGATCTGCCTGGGCCCGCCACGGAAGAGCGGCTCGCCGCCGCCGAGGAACGGATGGGGCTGCCCCTTCCTCCCGATCTGCGGGCGTGGCTGCTCCAGAACAACCTGGACCCCTCCGAGGAGGAGTTCGACGACGATGCGGCCTGCTGCGGCTTCGACCGGTTCCCGGACGAGGGGATCTTCTTCCTGGGCATCCGGTCGATGGAGAAGCTCTACGCGAACCACTCCACGCCCAGCGGGTTCAATCCCCCGGGGGAGACGGAGATTCCGTTCTGGCGCAACGAGTGGATTCCCTTCCTGTCGGATCGGGACGGCTGGACGGGAAAGTTCGTCGACGTCCGGGACGGGCGCGTCGGCAGATGGTTCGTGGGTGAGATCACGATCACGGGCGAGTACGAGTCGCTGGCGCACTATTTCGACTTCCAGGCGGAGCGGCTGACCCGGATCGCCGAGGGCGGCAACCCGACCTGCACGATCGTCGACGGGCGACTCGTCTGGTCGTGAGGGAGGGACGCCCCCTCGGGGGCCGTCGGCCGTGCGCCGGGGCTCCGGCGGCGTCCGTTCAGTTCCTCGGGCGTCGGCCGGTGGTGGCGATGACCGCGATCGGGAAGGAGAGGTGGCCGGGGTCGGCGAATTCCTCCAGGCCCGCTTTCACGTCGGCTTCGCCGAGCAGTCCGGAGCCGATGAGCCGGGGGGCGATCGTCTGGATGGTCAGCCGGGAGAACTCGGCGATCGGTGATCCGGCGTGGAGGGCGAGGAGGTCCGCCTCGGCCCGTACGTTCTCGTAGCCGCTGTCGCGCATGGCCGCCGCCACCCGCACGCCCCAGCCGCCGTCCATGCCGTAGGACGCGGCGAGGGAGGACCACCAGGCGTCGATGACCTTCCTGAGCGGGGAGGATTCGGGCAGTCCGTGGCGGGGGAAGTCGACCAGTTCCTCCACCAGGAGGACGCCGCCCGGGGCCAGCCAGGGCAGCATCCGGGTGACGACCTGCTCGCGCTGAGGCAGGTGCATCAGTACGGCGCGGGCGTGGATCAGCTGGAAGGACCCTTCCGGGAAGGTGTCCTTCGTGACGTCGTGGACCAGCACCCCGAGGTTGTCCGGCACCGGTTCGTGGACCAGGCTCACGTCCAGATCGGTCGCGGTGACCCGCCCCCGGCGACATCGCTCGGCCAGCCAGTGGGCGATGGTCCCGGTACCCGCGCCGATCTCCAGACAGGACCAGTCGGGCGCGACCCCCACGGCGTCCAGTCGTCGCCGGGTCTGCGGGTCGAAGGCGTGGGTCAGGGCGTCGAGACGGGCCGGTTCCTCGGGGAGCCGATGGGTCAGCACGTCCGCGTACAGCTCGCGCGCCCTGCCGGGTTCGGCCGCACTCGTGGCCGTGTCCGCGCCCGCACCCGTGCCCTCACCCGTGTCGGAAGTACGTGAGTGTTGTGTCATGCGGCATCGTAGGAACGGTGGATCGCGTCGTTACGCCTCCACAGCCTCCACTTCACCGGATCGTGTTACTGGCTGCCGCCGAGTTGACGGGCGGGCCAAGGCCAGAGCGGTACGGACTGGCACGGAGTCCGGCGCGGACCAGCGGCCCGCCCTCACCGGCAGTCTCTTCTCGCCCGGCGAGCCTCTGCCGGGGCCCCGGCAGGGAAGTGCCCTGGGTCAGCGTCTGACGATCCGGTCGAGGACGGTGGCGACGGCGGACTTGACCGCGTCGCGGTGGTGGAGGGTTTCTGCGGGCAGTTCGCTGGTGGGGCGCACGCCCCGGTCGGCGAGGATGTAGAGCAGGCGCAGGGTGCGCAGGCAGTTGCCGAGGTGAGCGGGGACGGGGGTGCTGATGCGGTCGGCCCCGAAGCGGTCGGCGATCGGCTCCAGCCAGTCGACGGCGTCACGTTCGCTCATGTCGGTTCGGGTGAGGACCCGGCCGATCGCCCGCGCCAGACGGTCGTCCTCCAACTGGTCCCAGACGTGGTCGGTGGGCGCCGTCAGCCGCGCGGCGGCGAGGTCCAGCATCCGCGTCGGCGCCACCTCGGGGTGGAGACCGAAGCAGGCCAGCAGGTCCGCGCCGTGCGCCACCGCGTGGAGCCAGCCGAGCGTCTCGTCACGGCCGCGCAGATCCCGCTCCGCCGGGTACCAGCGCTCGAACGCGTCGACCCAGCGGGGCTCGAAGTCCCCTGCGGTCACCAGCATGTCGAGTACGAGGGGCGCGAAGGTGCGGGCCTCTGTCCGAGGGTGGGTGAACCGGGTGGCCATCTCGTCCCCCAGCTCCAGCCGCCGGGACCTCTCGATCGTCCCGCGCTCGATCCAGGTGGCGAGGACGGCGTAGGGCGCGCCGTCCCGGACCAGTGGATCGGGATCCGCCAGCGCATCGGACAGCTCGCGGACGAGGTCGTCCATGGGGTGGCCGACGGGCACGGCGCAGTCGGCGGCCTCGACACTCGTCCAGTTGATCATGATCGGCAGAATAGTTCCCTTCTGTTGCCGTATGCCTGCGAATTTTTCCAGGTATCCGCCTCAACCCGTCACACATCCCGCCCCTACCCGGTCCATAGAGCAGACCGCCGGTCCCCACAGCAGGCCGTCGGTCCGCAGAGCAGGCCGTCCCCCGGTCCGCTCGTTCAGGAGGGGAAGACCATGAGCCACACCCATCTCGACCGCCCCCGTCTCGACCACCCCCACGCCCACACTCCCGGGTACGACGAAGCCGTGCCCTCGCGGTACGCGCTCAAGGTCGGGGACATCGAGGTCACCGTCATCAGCGACGGCGTGCTGCCCATCACCACGTCCACGCTCGCCACCAACGCCGCCAAGGAGGAACTGGCCTCCTGGCTCGGGGAGATGTTCCTGCCGCCGGAGGTGTGCGACTGGCCGTTGAACGTGGCCGTCGTCCGCAGTGGCGACCGGACCATCCTCGTCGATTCCGGGCTCGGTACGGAGTTCCCCGGCTTCCCCCGCGCCGGGCAGCTGGCGGCGCGGCTCGACGCCGCCGGGATCGATCCCGCGTCCGTGACCGACGTCGTCCTCACCCATCTGCACATGGACCACGTCGGCGGGCTGCTCGTCGAGGGGCTCCGGGGGCGGCTCCGGAAGGACCTTCGGGTCCATCTCGCCGCCGCCGAGGCCGAGTTCTGGGACGCGCCCGACTTCACCCGTACGGTCATGCCGGGCCCCGTCCCCGAGGTGCTGCGCCGGACGGCCGCGCAGTTCCTCGACCTCTACCGGGGGCAGCTGCGTCCGTTCGAGAAGGAGTACGAGGTGGCTCCCGGCGTCCTCATCCAGCGGACCGGCGGCCACACGCCCGGCCACAGTGTCATCCGCCTCGAATCCGGTGGCGATCTGCTGACCTTCGCGGGTGACGCCGTGTTCCAGACCGGGCCCGCCAAGCCCGAGTGGCACAACGGTTTCGACCACGACCCGGAGGAGTCGATCCGGGTCCGCCGCCGGCTTCTCACCGAACTCGCTTCCAGTGGTGGTCTGTTGCTCGCCTCCCACCTGTCGTTCCCCTCCGTCTGTCACGTCGCGGAGGACGGCAGCGCCTTCCGTTTCGTGCCGACGGTCTGGGCGCACTGACCCCGGACGTCACGAAGGGCGCCCCGCCGCCCCGGTCCCGGAAGGGGGCCGGGGCGCGGCGGCCCCCGAAAACCCCCGGGCCGGGGCACGGCACCCCCCAAGCGCACTCACGCCACCCCCACCCGCAACTCCTCCGCCCCCTCCTCCCGTCTCCCCGCCCAGCGGACCGCGAGCGGTGCCACGGCGCCCGCCAGGGCGAACAGCGCGCCCGTCACGTACCACCCGGGCCGACCCCAGGTGATGCAGAGGCCGATCAGCAGCGCCGGACCGAGCGCTTCGGAGAGCCCCGCGCCGAGGCCGAACACGCCGAGGTACTGGCCGGTGGCGTGCGGCGGGGCGAGGGCGAAGGAGACCTCGAAGCCCGCCGCCGAGTGCCACAGCTCGCCGACCGTGTGGACGACCACCGCCCCCAGGAACAGGGCGGTCGCGGCCCATGCCGGAGCCCCCGCCGCCAGGGAGATCAGCGCGCAGGAGCCGAGGAAGGCCACGCCCGCCTTCCGGTAGGCCGAGCCCCCGGCCACCGGCGAGTCCACCCCTTTGCTGGCCCGCACCTGGAACGCGACGATCAGGACGGTGTTGACCAGCATGATTCCCGAGATGAGCCAGCGGGGCGCGGTCGTCGCCGTGACCAGCCACAGCGGTACGGCGACCGTGAGCACCTTGAACTGCACGGCCATCACCCCGTCCAGCGCCGTGAGCAGCAGATACGGCCCGTCCCTCAGCGCGATCCAGCGGGGACCGCCCGCCACCGGGACCGGCTTCACCGGGGGCAGCCGGACCAGGACCGCCGCCGAAGCGGCGAAGGCCAGCGCGTTGCCGACGACGAGGAGCCGGTACGCCGGAAGGGTCCCCACCTGGACCACCCACCCCGCGAGCAGCGCGCCGAGCGAGACGCCCACGTTGGTCACCGCGCGCAGATACGCCCGGAACTCCTGCGGCCGTTCCCCGCCGTAGTGCCTGATCAGCGGCGAACGCGCGGCCAGCCCCGCCGCCTTGGCGCCCATGGCCGCGCCGACCGAGAGGGCGAACAGCCGGAAGTCGTCCGCGAGCAGGAACCCCGCCGTGGCCAGCGCCTGCACGACGAGGGTGACCGCGAAGACCCCGCGCGCCCCGTGCCGGTCCGCGAGGTGCCCGACGCCGATCCCCACGGCCAGCGCGAGACCGCCCGCGAAGGCCAGCCCGAGGCCCACCTGCGCGGCCGGGAGGTGGACGGCTTCGGTGAAGTAGAGGACCCCGGCGGTCATATAGAGCCCGGATCCGGTCGTGTAGACGAAGTTCGAGACGGCGAGGGTGCGTTGGGGCCCGGATGCAGGCAGTAAGGGCATGGAAAGCTCCGCGTCCACCGTGACGTGACGAGTAGGGACGAGCCAGGAAGAGCAAGGGCGAGCGAAGACGAGCAAGGGCGAGCAAGGTTCGGTAAGGACTGCTCAAGCTTTGCGCTTATTACTCGCAGATGCAAGGGAGTTGCGATAGGGCTCCGCCATCCGTGGTGGCGTGTAGTCGCCGTACGCCGCTCCGCCCGCCGCTAGCGTCGTGATCATGAAGCCTCTGGAGACTCACCTCACCGACCAGGCGCTGGCCGATCCCGCCGCCGTCGACGAGATGCTCGCCACCCAGCCCGTGGGCTACTGGAGCGGTCTGGTGCACGCCGCCGTCACCCGGCGGCTCCGGGACGCCATGGCCAGGATCGACGCCACCCAGCCCCAGTACTGGGTGCTCAACCATGTGAACTATCGCCCCGCCCCGCCGACCCGTCAGGACGTCGTCGCCGAACTCACCCATCTGGCGGACGGACCGCAGGAAATACCCCGGGTCGTCGACCAGTTGCTGCACCGCGCCTGGCTGCGGCTCGACGGCGAACGGCTGCTGAGCCTCACCGACGAGGGCGAAGCCGCCCGCGTCCGACTGCGCGATCTGGCCACCGCGTTGCGCGCCGAGGTCCACGAGGGCATCGGCGACGAGGAGTACGTGGCCACCCTCAAGGTGCTGCGGCGCATGCTCGCCAACGTCGGTGCCGACCCCGCCTGACCCAACGAACGATCCCCGCCCCCGCCATCGTGGCGGGGACGGGGATCGCGGGACGCGCCGGGTGCGTCAGTGGCCGATACGACCTGCGGAAGCCGCGCTCACGAACGCCGTGAACGCCGCCGGGGAAGCCAGGAACGCCGGACCCTGCGGGTCCTTCGAGTCCCGCACCGCGATGTGCGCGGCGAGGTCGGCGACCTCGATGCACTCGCCGCCGGTAGGACCGCTGTACGACGACTTGTTCCAGGATGCGTCACCGATCGGCGCGCACTCGATGCAGTCGCCGCCATCGGAGCCGCTGTACGACGATTTACGCCACCGCAGGTCCTGGCTGGTGCCCATACCGCTCCTTCATCACACGTTCGATCAGTACGGCCGACTCCTCCCGAGAGAGGGCCGTGGCCTGCAATCGAGCGTAGCTCACCGACCGCTCCCTTATGACTTGCGGATCGGCGGTCATATGCCCCCCGCCGTACCCCGGAGAGTAGAAAATGTCCGGGTCGCCATCGAAGCGCAGCAGGTTGAACGAACCCATCATCGCGGAGTGTTGACCGGCCCCAAAGGGAAGGACCTGAACCTGAACCCATGGGTGATCCCGGAAGGTCAACAGATACTCCAGCTGCTTCTTCATCACCTCGGCACCACCGATCTGGCGGTGCAGTACGGCCTCGTCCAAGACCACACAAACGACCGGCGGGTGCTCTCGGTCCAAGACTCGTTGACGTTCCATTCGAGCCGCCACCAACTCGTCCAACCGATCCGAGTGGTCGATGCTCAGAACCGCCCGCGCGTACTCCGGCGTCTGGAGCAACCCGTAGACCAACTGCGACTGGTACGTCGAGATGTACGTCGCCTTCGCTTCCAGGTCCGCGTACGGCTGGAACCACGCGGGCAGCTGGCTCTTCAGGACCAGTCCGATCAGGCGCGAGAAGTGCCCCGCCGTCATCAGCGCCGCGTCCAACTGCTCCGCGAAGCGCCTCGTCGGGACCTTCTTCGCCGTCTCGATCTGACCGATCAGCGAACCCGTGCAGTAGATGATGTTCCCTAACTGCTGCTGAGTGAGACCGGCCTCCTCTCTCAGACGACGTAGCTCCGCCCCGAAGTAGTCCAGCGGCGAAGCGTTGGGATCGAGTTCGCGGACGTTGACCATGCCGAGGTCACCCCCAAGCTGACGCGATGAAGCGTTGTGTTCGTGCCGTAGCCGAGCGTAACGATATAGGTCCACTCTGGTGGCATGAATCACGCAACAGACCTCTACCCTGCGGAACTTGGTACGAGTTACCGCATGGGTTTCACCGTGGGTGACCACTCCGCTCGTCACATGCGTCGCATCCTTCGCTTGTTCCTCACGCGTTGGGAACTGGATCCGGTGTACGAATCCGCCGCGCTCGCGCTCACCGAACTCGTCTCCAATGTCGTCCGGCACGTGCCGGACCGGCGGTGCTCGATCCTGATCCTGCGCGAGCCGTACGGGCTGCGGGTCGAGGTCGCGGACACGGTGCCCGGCCCCGTACCGGCGAAGGCGGCGGACCCGCTGGACGACGGCGGGCGGGGACTGTTCCTGGTGGAGGCGGTGACGGACCGGTGGGGAGCACAGGAGCAGGCGGGCGGGAAGACGGTGTGGTTCGAGTGCGACGGGTAGGGCACGATGGGCGCCCGTACCCCCGTACCCGCCAGTAGGAGTCAGACATGTCCGTGCCCGAGCCCGAGATCCTCGCCGCCTTCGAAGCCGCGAAGGGGTTCATGCCCGTCGGCGAGGGGCTCGCCCTGTACGGGGCGGCGGTGGAGGCGGCGAAGCTCGGGCTGCCGCTCCTGGAGGTCGGCACGTACTGCGGGCGCTCCACGATCCTGCTCGCGGACGCGGCGCGGCGGGCGGGCACGGTCGCCGTCACCGTGGACCACCACCGGGGCAGCGAGGAGCAGCAGCCGGGCTGGGAGTACCACGACGAGACCGTGGTGGACCCCGAGGTGGGGGTCATGGACACGCTGCCGACCTTCCGGCGGACCCTGCGCACGGCGGGGCTCGAAGAGCACGTCATCGCGGTGGTCGGAAGGTCGCCGCAGGTCGCCGGGGTGTGGGCCGGGCAGCTCGGTCTGGTCTTCGTCGACGGCGGGCACACCGACGAGCACGCCGGGAACGACTACGAGGGCTGGGCCCCCAAGGTCGCCCCCGGGGGCCTGCTCGTCATCCACGACGTCTTCCCCGACCCGGCGGACGGCGGTCAGGCGCCGTACCGGATCTATCTGCGCGCCCTGGAGTCCGGTGACTTCGACGAGGTCTCCGTCACCGGCTCCCTGCGGGTGCTGCGCCGGGTCTGACCGACGCCCCGGACCCTGGCCCGGCTCAGAACACCGAGGTCACGTACAGGCAGTTGGTGTAGCTGTAGCCGGGCTCGATCTTCGTCTTGCTCGCCTTGGTGTCCCCGGTGGAACCGGCCGAGGCAGCCCGCTTCTGGAGGAAGTGGTACGTGCCCGCCGGGAGCAGCAGGGTCGCCTTGGGGTACTTCGAGGAGGGGCCGGTGCAGGCCTTGACCTCGTTCTTGCCGCCTCGGGGCACGAGGAAGCCCGTGCGGTACTTGGTGCAGGTCTTGCACGGGTCGAGGGTGACCTTGCCGCTGACGGGGCCGGTGTAGAGGAGGTCGACGGAGCCGGGACCGTCGTTGCTGACCACCATCACCATGCGGGAGCCACCGGGCTCTTCGGCGGGCGGGAGCTTCTTCCCCGCCTCCGGCTCCTTCTCCGCGATCTCGGCGGCGATGGCGATCGCACGGGCGTGACCGGCCTGCGGGCTGCTCGGATAGTCCTTGGCGAAGCCCTCCATCGTCGTGATGGCGTCCCCGAACTTCTTGTCCTTGAACTGCGAGGTCCCGCAGGCGAACGTGCCCTTCTGGACCCCGGCGGCGGCGGTGCCCACATGGGGGGCGACGGCCGGATCGTTCATCCGGATGAGTGAGGCGCGCAGGACGCGCAACTGGTTCGCCGTGTCACAGGTGACGGAACCACTGTTGATCGAGTCCGTCCACTTCTTGACCGTCTCCTTCACCGCGGGCTCGACCTTGAGCGCGTACGGCGACTTCGGGAAGGTCATGTACAGGGTGTTCAGGCTCTCGTCCGCCGTCGGGGACTGCCCGCCCTCCCCGAACGCGCTGGTCCCGCACTCGTAGAGCGACTTGGCGAGCGGGTCGTCCATGCGGGCGGGGCGGGTGCCGAGGAGATCCTTGTCGAAGGTGTTCGGCAGCCCCCGCAGATACGTCAGCGGGTCGACCGCCTCGCAGTACGACTCCTTTCCGTACGGCGCGGAGACCCTCGTGTAGAAGGCGTCGAGGCGGGCGGGGACCAGCTTGCCCGCCCGGGAGCCCGCGTGCCGCAGCCCCAGGTCCTGGTACTCGTCGAGCGCCATGCGGTAGACCGGCTCGGCCATGCTGAAGGAGAGGCCGTCCGCCGACTTCACCCGGACGTCGGCGGAGGCGAGCCGGGCGAGCAGCACCTCCTCGCGGGCCTCGTCCCGGGCCGCCCCGTACGCCAGGGTGCTCCCGACGGGGACCACGAGCAGCACCAGGGCGAGCGGGAACACCAGCCTGCGGAAGGACTCGCCGACGGAGAGGACCGCGTGCAGCCCGCGCCGGGCGCCGTCGAGGGCGACGGCGAGCAGGAAGACGCCGTACCCGATGAGGAAGCCGCCAGGGACGCCGTCGACGTCGGCGGGGAGGGCTGCCACCAGGAGCACGGCGGTGGCTATCCAGCAGAGGGCGGCGCCGATCCAGTTGCGCAGGAGGACGTAGCCGATTCCCAGACCGGAGAGGTTGAGAAGGCCGATCGCGAGGGCCTGCGCGGGATTGGCGGGGGCCCACCCGCCGCGCGAGCCCGCGCCCTGGGAACCCCCGAAGCCTCCGGGCCCGCCGCCGCCGGACGGGGGGCCGTAGCCGGGCGGGGCGGGCGGGAACGGCGGCGGGGCTCCGCCCCCGGCCATGGCGGGCACGGCTCCGGCGGGGACGGC
Organism: Streptomyces sp. CBMA291; assembly: GCF_014596525.1. Lineage (GTDB taxonomy): Bacteria > Actinomycetota > Actinomycetes > Streptomycetales > Streptomycetaceae > Streptomyces. Next base: position 2,219 of record NZ_MSJP01000039.1, on the reverse strand, counting down.
TCCCCCGGAGTACGCGGCCGACGCCCCGGCGGGAACGGAGTCGTCGTGGGACGGAACCGGCGGACCGAAACCGGATGCGGAGCCGGTTGTACCGGGTGCGCCGGGTGTGCGGGAGGGGCCGGGGTTGTTCGTTTGGCTGGGGGTGTTCGTTTGGCCGGGTGTGCTGGCGGGGCCGGTGGGACCAGTGGGGCCGGTCGCGCTGGTGTGGCCGGAGGGGCCTGTCGGGCCGGAGGGGCCGGTGGGGCCGGAGGGCGCCTGCCAAGGAGGCGCGTCGGCCGGGGGCCGGTCAGCCGGTGACCGGTCCGCCGGGGTGGCGGACGCGGGGCCTTGCGAAACTCTGGGATCGGAGCCCCGGGGGGCTCTGGGGTCGGGGCCCTGAGGGCCTCGGGGAGGGGGGCCCTGGGCCCCCGGGTGGTTTCCTGAAGCATCGTCGCCGGACGGTTCGGGACGTAATTGGTTCGGGTCTTCGCCCACCGTCGTTCCCCCTTGTGGGTCTTCGCGCGGTGGCACCCCACCGTCGCCTTTCGTCCTCTACCCTTCCCGCTCCCCCACACACGCGTCCACCGCTCCGGGGCCGCAGTAACCAAGCTGCGACCTGACCGCTACGCGATTTCGCCACCCACAGGGCCTAGAGTCGCCCAGGTGCCGTATGACCATCGGAAGACCATCCGCCGTCGCCCCGCCCGCGCACTGGCTCTCGCCCTCGCCGTCGCGGGGAGCGGAGCCGTGCTCGCCGGATGCGGTGCGACCTCGCAGGCAGCGCCACTGAGCGAGGCGGCCCAGGAGACCCGGCAGGAGAGCGTCACCGCACCCCGCCCGCCGGCCGTCACCCTCGCCCCCGCCCACCCCTCGCTGCCCGCCTCCCAGGGCCACCGTCTCCTCGCCGGACGCACGATCGTCATCGACCCCGGCCACAACACCGGCAACGCCCGCCACACCGCCGAGATCAACCGCAAGGTGAACATCGGGACGACGCGCAAGGAATGCGACACCACGGGGACCGCCACCAACGCGGGGTACTCCGAGGCGTCGTTCACCCTCGACGTCTCCCGGCGCCTGCGCGACCTCCTCACCGCACGCGGTGCCAAGGTGGTCCTCACCCACGACGGCGACCGCCCGTGGGGACCCTGCATCGACGAGCGCGCCCGGATCGGCAACAACGCCCGCGCCGACGCGGTCGTCTCCGTCCACGCCGACGGATCGGCCGCCGGACACCGGGGCTTCCACGTGATCCTGCCCGCCCGGGTCCACGCCGGAGGCGCCGACACCTCGCGGATCGTCGCGCCCTCCCGCGTACTCGGCGAGAAGATCCGCGACCGATTCGCCCGCGCCACCGGAACCTCCCCCGCCAACTACATCGGCGGCGGTACCGGATTGGACGTCCGCGGCGACCTCGGCGGGCTCAACCTCTCGACCGTCCCCAAGGTCTTCGTCGAGTGCGGCAACATGCGCGACCCCGCCGACGCGCGGCTGCTCACCTCGGCCTCGTGGCGACAGAAAGCCGCGCTGGGGCTGGCCGAGGGCATCACCACCTACCTCAAGGGGTAGGACCGGCGGGCGATAGATTCGCTCCGTACCATGGGGCCGCCCCCGTGCCTGACCTTGAGCGCCACTTCGACGCGACGACGACCCTACGAAGGATTCTTACGTGAATATCCGCTCCCTCACCCGAGGCGATGGCGTGCTGCTCGGTGCCGCGGTGGTGCTGTTCATCGCCTCGTTCCTGGACGTCTCCAGCTGCGACGGCCCCGCCGCCCTCTGCGACCGGCTCGACATCCCCAACTCCTGGGAGGTTTCGCCGCTCGGCTGGGGCTCGTTCTTCCTCGCCATCGCGGGCGCCGCGCTCGTCGTCTTCTCCCGGAGCCTGCCGCAGCCCCGCAAGGTGGCCGGTCTCGACCTCGGCCAGGTCGGCGCCGCCTTCACCGTCGCCTCCGCCTGGACCGTGCTCATGTGGGTCTTCGAGACCGACAACGCGGGCACCGGTCTGGTCCTCGGCCTGATCGCCACCCTCGTCCTGGCCGGTGCCGCCGTCGCCGGTCCGCTGGTCCCCGCCCTCAAGGCGCCGCTCGTGCCCGCGCCCGCGCCTTCGGCCGCGCAGCCGTACGGCATGCAGCCCGGCCAGCCCGGTCAGCAGGGCGTCCCCGGCGGCTACGGCTACCCGGGCGCCCAGCAGTCGCCGTACGGCCACGACGCCTCGCAGGGCGGGGGCAGCCCGTTCG